>MESE01000137.1 GCA_001770855.1 Burkholderiales bacterium RIFCSPLOWO2_02_FULL_57_36 | reverse complement strand
TCCGCACCGCCGATGCACGAATGAAATTGAAGTACCTTTATCCGAAAATTGAAGAGTGATGGTCTACTAGCCTATTAACAACCTCAAACGCTACGGGCTGTGTGACATCAGTCCCACAATTTCTATTTTTTATTATTACTACTAAAAGCTAAAAATTTTATATGCTTTTTTTGCTTCGTTGTTGAGTCATAGATGAGAGTCTTAGGGGAATTTTTTGGAAGATTTTAGAAAACGTTTTGGTAACTTAGTGATTGCCATTCTTGCTCTGATTTGCTCTACCGCTACATTAGCGGAAACGAATAGGTCGGCTCCGGAAGTTGATAAAGAAGCGCAAAGAAATTATGTTGCTTCTCATCCAGTCGATTCCTTTGAGCCCTTTAGCGGCAATATGAAGCTTTCATACCAAGATCTCGTCCTTCCTGGTAATGGCGGCCTCGATATTACCGTTAACCGTATTTATGACCTTGGTGCTCTTTCGTTAGATGTGGATCTTCAAACAGCCCGTTTCATTTCGACAAAGAACTCTTTAGATAGAAGGAGCTTTATTGCATCTGCTAACTGGGTTGGTTTGGGAATTGGATGGTCACTCAACTTAGCGCCAAAAGTGGTCTTTTCTCCAGGTTACGGACCTGATAGTCCAGTTAATGGGACTGTAGAGGACGGTGACGATACTTTATGTCAAAAGCGATGGACTTATGCAGAGGTGCAATACACCTTGCAACTTCCTAACGGCCAAAGCGAGGTTTTTTTTGTTGGGGATACTTTCGACTACGCGCTTACAAAGACAAATTGGAAACTCACCTGTGATGGTCCAAATGGTATGCATCGACTTTACTCACCTGATGGGACGATGTATGAACTAGGAAGTAATACTTATTTATATCCATACACACACACACAATCAAGAGTTTTTCAAACAACACGAATTGTTGACAAAAACGCCAACTGGATCTCTATTGGATATGCCCCTTTCGGCGCGCATGATGCTTCGTATGGGGTGAACGAACCTAGACATACTTACTTACCCATTAAAGTAAATGCAAGCGATGGACGCACCATTTCCTTGATTTATGATCCAGGGAGCCTAGCATCTACTTCATACAATACCGGCAGTCCAGCCAAATTAATGCGAATTGAAGCATCAAATGGTCAAGTCTGGCAGTACACGCAGGTAACGACTAGTACCCCATATACTTTGTTGTCTGAAGTAATTAGGCCGGATCAAACTTCCTGGAAATACTCTTATTGGGATGACGTTGCTAGTGCAGCTAATGGATCGCACGGAGTTCCTTTTTCAAATCAAGAAGCGTCAAGCTTTCGGCTCAAATCCGTCGTATTTCCAACTGGCGGAAGTCTAAACTATGAATATGAAGTCTCGAAAATGTATAACATTTTCGGAGATCCCGCTTTTTGCGACGATCCAGATTTGACAATGCATGCACAACCAACTGCTTATCAGACGGTGCGGCTCAAGCGTAAAACTTCATCGGATGGTGGCATTTGGCAGTATTCGTATGCGCCGGGCCTGTCGGAAGGCCAATACGATATCACCACCATAGATGCTCCATCGGGCCAGCAGATTTATAAACACATGGGATTTGGTTATTTCACTCCCGCTAGTTATGCCGCCAATGATCCAATAACACATTGGTGTGGTGGGCCTGGTGTAACAGGCGCGTGGCGTTATGGCCTTCTGGTCGAGCATTCAAAAGGCACCAACTATCAAGAAGTCTATCGCTGGAACTCAAGATATATTAACTCTCGAGTTAACTTTATACGCGGACGATTGATTTATATGCGAGATCAATACACTTATTTTCCTGATCTCGAAAGCAAGACGATTACGATGGACGGAGCCACATATACAACGAGCTATAGTGCACGTGACATATACGGCAATCCAGGCTCAATCACGGAGTCAGGTCCAAACGGTGGCAACCGCACCACGAGTTATACCTATCACATCGATCCCGCCAAATGGATTTTGCATCAAGTCAAGGACGAGACTTTTCCTGGCAGTGCAATTACCCGCAGCTTCGATGGCAACGCCAATATGTTGTCCATTACTCAAGATGGTGTTACCACGAGCCATACCTATGATAGCCAAGGCAACATTGCGACTACTACCTTTCCGCGCAACCTGGTGCACACCTATTCCAATTACAAACGTGGCATTCCGCAGAACGAGTCACAGCCAGAAGGCATCTCTATTTCACGCGCTGTTGATGACGCAGGCAATATTACTTCCGAAACCAATGGAGAGAACCGTACCACCACTTATAGTTTTGACGGCCTGAATCGTCTCACTGGAATCGTTTATCCAAAAGGAAGCCCAACGATTATTTCCTACACGGCCAATTCTAAGAAGACTACACGCAGTCCATTGGTTGAAAATGTTACTTATGACGGGTTTGGCCATGCAATCAATGTCTCACTTGGCGGCATTGCGCGTACCTATCAATACGATCCGCTGGGACGAAAAATATTCGCCTCCAACCCAGACAGTGCGCTTGGCGCCGCATATCGCTATGATATTTTGAACCGTCCGATCAAGATCACCAATGCCGACAGCACTTTCCAGAATATTTCCTATGCTGCTGGCAGCATGACAGTAATGGATGAGCGTCAGCAAGCTACGACCTCTACCTTCCGATCGTATGGAGATCCAAATCAACGCTTCCTAATGAGCGTGTCGGCGCCCGAGCCGTCGGCAAATATTTCATTGGCTCGCAATGCTAGAGATCTGGTGACTGATGTTACACAGGATGGACTCACGCGCCTATACGGATATAACAGCAATTACTATATATCCTCGGCGACGAATCCCGAAACCGGCACGACCGTTTATGGCCGCGACGCCGCCGGCAACCTGACCTCCAAGACCGTCGGCGCGTCCGGCACAACAAGCTATGGCTATGATGGATTGAATCGCCTGTCGAGTATCACTTATCCTGGCAACTCCTCCGCAGTCACCAAGACTTACTCGAAAACCAGCAAGCTGAAATCGCTGAATTCTGCGGTGGCCGCACGAGCCTATGTCTACGACGACAATGACAACCTGACTTCAGAGGTGTTGACGGTAGACGGCATGACGCTCACTGCCGGATATGGTTACAACGGCAATGACCAACTCAGTTCAATCACCTATCCTCGCTCTAATCGCATTGTTGATTATGCGCCCGATGCGCTAGGCCGTCCTACCCAGGCATCCGGGTATATCAGCAATGTGAGTTACTGGCCTTCCAGACAAATAAAACAAATCGGATACGGCAATGGCACTGTAAGCAGCTATGGCCAAAATTCACGCTTGTGGCCCAGCAGTTTTACAACCCAGAAAAATGCAACCGCTTACGTCAACAACAGTTACAGTTATGATGGCATGGGTAACCTGATGGGCATTATCGATTCTGTCGACAGCAGCTATAACCGCTCAATGGGGTATGACAATATTAATCGTCTGACCAGCATCAGTGGACTCTGGGGCAGTGGCTCGATCGGCTACAGCGGCTCGGGTAATATCACTCAGCAAACTTTCGGTTCTTCCTTGTTGTCGTATAGCTACGATGCCCGTAACCGGTTAGCAAGTGTATCCGGAACGCGATCTACCAGCTTTACTTATGACGCGTACGGCAACGTCGTATCAGGTGACGACAATACCTTCGCTTACGATGATGCGCCCAATCTGCGCTGCTTCAACTGCAGCAACCCCACAAGCAAGATCGATTACCAGTACGACGGCAGCAATATGCGTGTGGTCACCGACAAGGCCGGCATCAAGACCTATGAATTCCATGCAGCCAATGGCAACTTGCTGCAGGAATTCACGCCGGGTTCAAGCAAGCGCCATGTCGATTATATTTATTTGAACGGCAAGCGCATCGCCCAGCATGCCAGCGAAAATATGGATGGCACCGCCACGGCGTTGACGATCACTGGTGATCCGATAGCTATCGGATCACCAGTGACGCTCATTGCAACAGTCACCGGGGCCAATCTAACTGGCAATGTCTTATTTTTTGATGGCACCACCATGTTAGGGAGTTTGCCATTGACGAACGGCCAGGCGACACTGGATGTCGTCTTCAACAGTCCCGGCACGCGTAACCTCAACGCCAGATATGCCGGCGATAATACAAACTGGTCTAGTACTTCGGCGGTCTTATCGCGAACTGTTAAGTTTGCCACTTCAACCTCAGTGACGGCCTCTCCCAATCCAGCGATTATTGGACATATGGTCACTGTCAATGCCGCGGTCTCTGGGCCAGGCTCGCCAACCGGCACTGTGGTATTCAAAAATGCCGGCAGCTTTTTTGGCTCCGCCACATTGGTCAACAATGCCGCCACGCTGTCTTCCTCGGCACTGCCGATTGGCTACCATACGTTCACAGCTGAATACAGTGGCGACAATGCAAACTTTGCCAGCGCTTCATCTGTGTTCAATCAGATTGTCAACGATAAGACGGTATCGATCACCCGTTTTACCGGTCTCCCATCGTCGGTGCAGATCAATAAAGTGCTCAATGGTCTTAGAGTGCAAGTCGAAGGTACGAATCCAAGCGGTGTGGTGACTTTAAAAAATAGTGCTGGCGTGCTGGGAACCGCACAAGCCGTGTATGACGGTGCTAGCGGAAGATCGTACGCGTCGTTTCCGGGTATTAGTTTCAGCGTGCTCGGTACCCACACACTGACGGCCGAATATCCAGGTGACGCGAGCAACAAGCCCAGTACGATCACGCAGACGGTGACAGTGACGACCTACGACATCAATGCACTGCTAGTGCCGATTTTGATGTTGCTGGAAGATTGACCGCCACTAACCCATATCACAGAGGACCAATCATGATCGGTGCCATTAAAAGAGGCTTGAAGCGTTGGGGCGTGATTGCCTTCGGCATGTTGTTGTTGGGGCAAGCAGGCGCCAGCGAACAAATCACGTACTTCCACAATGATGCGCTAGGTTCGCCGTTGGTGGCTACGAATAGCAGTGGCGATGTGGCATGGAAGGAGAGCTATCGCCCGTACGGCGAACAAGTACAGAAGCCGGCGGCTGGGGAAAACAACCAGCTATGGTTTGCCGGCAAACCGTTCGACAAGAGTACAGGCTTGAGTTATTCCGGAGCAAGGTATTACAACCTGATGCTGGGGCGGTTCATGGGCATTGATCCGATTGGGTTTGATCCCAACAACCTGCACAGCTTCAATCGGTATGCCTACGCTAACAATAATCCGTACAAGTTTGTCGATCCGGATGGACGTACGCCTGTTCATGCAATTGCCTTTGTTGTTGGTTTTGGAATTGATGCTGGAACTCAATACCTTGTGAATGGTAATGTTGATTTGTTCCAAGCTGGTATTGCAGGGCTCGGAGCAGCAGCGACCGGCGGTGTAGGGATGCTCTTTGCACGTCAAGCTGCTATGGGGGCGATTACCACTGGGCAGGCGATTAGAAGTACGGCTTTTGTGGGAGGCTCGATAGGTGCTGCAACCTCCGCGTCTGCGGATATTGCGAACGGAAGGCCCCTTGATTATGTGAATGCTGGAATCAATGCATTTGGAGGGAGTGTGGGGGCGGGTGGAGGCGCCAAGATTGGAGCTGCCGGGATAAAGCGAATGGAAAACTTGGCTAAAAATTCTGATGGGATTCTTAATCACATAGCTGAGACTACAAGGAGTGCGAACGTTGGAAAGTTCACCATTGGATCAAGTATGGGCCAGGCATCTGGTGCGGCAGCTGTAGAGTTTGGTGTTTCTACGGCCACGAAGACACTCGAGATTCAGCCAATGTCAGGCCAACAGAACCACTAAACGGCCCATCCTGACATCAGGACACTTTGCGGTTTTTATTCACTCGTAATCACTTGTTCGAAGCCTCAGAAAGTGCAGAATGATCTACAAAATAATCGGCTGGTTATCTATTGTTGCGGGACTCGCAATCTGGATTTCTACTGTTTTGGATGTTTTTCAAGGTTATGTAATGATGCCGAACCGCTATAAAGGCAGCTTTATGGTTTACCTTTCCGAGAATCCTCGAGCTTTTTGGATGATGTTGTTGGTTTGGGTTCTGGCAGGTGCTTGGTTTATTTGGCTCGGATGGAAGACAGCTCGTAGTGAATCTAAGGCCTGAAGTATATGAGTAATTAAAGGTGGTCCGCATCGCTTAATTTTATATGGACGACCCATGCCACGATGACCGCGCATCAAACTTGCCGATCATCTGCAGCGCATCGTGCAACGATGTGCCCGTCGCGCGCCGTGCTTTTTTGCCGAGGAGGGCTATCACGGTTACATCCACTGGCTTGACGCAGGAGCTGCCAATCGCAAAGTGCGATTCACGCGTATGTCCTGATATGAAAACAATGAGATTAAGATTTCGGCAGCGCCACTCGGAAAAAATCATGACCATATATCAAGATAGAACACGACACTGCATGACCTTTCGAAAGGTGGTATCGGCTTCGGTCTTTGCCATGCTTATTGGCACGGAAGCCGTAGCGGCCGATATCGTAAATGGGATGAGTGAGCGGACGACGATTACAGGAATAAGAAGCTACTTTTCTTTTACCGATTTTATCCTTAACAGTAGCGTCGGCGGATGCGGCACACCCGATGGCGAATCGATTTGGCGATTGCCGTTAACGTCATCGGATGCGAGCAGATTCAAAAGGGCGAT
This sequence comes from Burkholderiales bacterium RIFCSPLOWO2_02_FULL_57_36, assembly GCA_001770855.1. Taxonomy (GTDB): domain Bacteria; phylum Pseudomonadota; class Gammaproteobacteria; order Burkholderiales; family Burkholderiaceae_D; genus MESE01. The sequence continues at coordinate 34,564 of MESE01000137.1, read as the reverse complement.
GCTGCTAGGTGCTTACTTGGCAGGGAAGAAGGTGACGTTGAGATGTGAAAACTCGGTTGTCACGGATTTTTTTGTAGCAGATTAGTATCGCCGGTCCGAACAATATTAATGCGTGAAATACACATGCTTCGCTCATTCGTTGATATGTGCATCGAATTACTTAGGGAGAAAAAATGAAGAAAATTATGCTGGTATCCTGGGTCCTGGCCGCAAGTCTTTTCTTGCTCGCGCGATCATCAGCCGCGACCGAAGTTTGCATTTCTTCGATTGATGGGGTGCAGATGGCGGCCGACCAGGCAGGTACTCTTAGTTTATACGTCTACTCGAAAGAACTTGGTGGATCGACGTATTTGTTCTACCAAGGGGCGAACGAGGTTGCAAAGGTTTTTCAGGCGCAGTTTCTTTACCTGAAAGCGGTAGGGCAAAAAGCATGCGTTAGTTATACGGCGGCTGAAAATTCTTATCAATGGAAATTGTTTGCAGTCGGCGTTTCAACTACGGGGTGGCCGTGGCAGTAATTTGTTGGTAGACGGCCTAAGAAATGAGAGGCTAAAGCACGTGCGCAATGATGGGATCTAGAAGTCGGAAAAAAGCTAAAACGTTTGTCAACTGGAATGCTTATGCACCGGATCCTAATACATGCACGATTGCATTTTGCAGAACTATAGGGCGCACCCATTCTGTCAGTTATGGCAGTTCACTCAGGCCTGTGCCCCCATTGTTGGGTAAATTCTGACTATGAAGAGAGCCGTCAAGAGGGGCAAGTCAAGCAAATTTCGGTTCGATGAATTTTGGATAGATAAGATAAAAAAATGAAAAACTTTTTCTTGCGGTGTTTTACTTTGTTGTTTTTATGCGGGGTGGGCAATGTGTCGGCAGGAAGTATAAATGGCGTGATTTTAACGATCGGGACCCAGGATGACGGCTCGTCGGCCGGGTGGTTTTGGCTTCAAGCGGACCAAAATATTCCCAACCTGCCTAGTTGCCACACTGTTCCTGCTGACCGTGTCGCTTGGGACTTTAGCAGAGCGGTATCAAAGAGTGCGTTCGCACTCGCTACGTCTGCCTACTTAACTAACAGGCGGGTAGTTATCGATACCTACGATACCTGCCATAACGGCTACGTTACTGTCCGAAATATCTATTTTTCAAAATAAAACTTTATTGGAAATAATTTCCGGCTGTTACTGCAAAGTGTTGATTGCGTGTGAAACACGAGACCGATTTTTATGGAAGCGAGCAAAAGAAAATTCACTTAAGCATATTCCGTATTTAGTGCTCTTTGTTGTCGTCACTTGCAATGTCGAAGCAATATTTTAATTTTTAGTCTGGTAGCGTGGGCACCCCGTGCTCAAACAGTAATTACTGCTATCTCGTTATCGCTTGTGTTCTTTTTGGAAGATATAAATATATGAAATTCTTTCGCACCTTATTTTTTTATTTCTCTATAACGATGCTTTTTTTCCGTCAATGGCCAAGGCATCACAAGTCTATAGCGGGTCGACAACAATCAAATTAATGTATTCATATCCCGAGTACGGAGGAGGCGACTTCGTTTTCCAGACAAATATTTCAGTACCTAATTGTGAAGGGGGATTTTTTATGAAACAAACTGACCCCGGTTTTAAGACTTCTGTTGCAGCCGTCTTATCTGCTCAAGCGTCAGGAAAAACAGTAGTCGTCTGGGCAGAAGACAGCGATTTGTGGCCAGGATCGTCCGACAAAACCTGCCGCCTTTATACCATTGGCGTTCAGTCTTGATTTTTCTTCAAAATATTCAACATATATTTTCCTATTAATTAATTAAAAATAATCATGAAAAAAATACTATTAATAGTTGTCAGTACTTTGATTGCAATGCACGCATTTGCAAATGGCTCTATCAGCAATGCCAAAGTAACGCAAATTCGAATTGATAAATCTGGGAGGGGAATGGTCATTTTTGATCGGCAGGTGAGCGGGACCCCTGCAACATGCATTCATCCAGCTTATGCCAATGCTTTGGCATTCGATAGCACTACGCCAGGTGGGAAAGCAATCATGGCGACGGCACTTGCTGCAAAAACTACCGGAAGCTACCTATCGGCCTATGGAACAGGAGGGTGTGCAATTTATGGCGGCGCACATGTTGAAGATTGGGATTATGGTGTAATCGACTGAGTCGGTAATCCTCGCGAAAATTAACTGGATGTGAAAGGAGAATTTTCTTAATTAGATATTAGGGAAGTTTTTTGCTGTATCGGCGGCATGAATTTCCAGTCTAGGTAAGACGACTTGCCTTCGAAATCCTGAAACATCGCATCGAAATTCCCCACTTTGATCGGCTGCTTGTCCGACAGGCTGTGCACACCGAGGATGCCGCTGCCTTCTGACAGTTCGACAATGCCCCATTCCTCTTTTCCGGTAATCGGGTCGATGTAGAGTTTGCGCAGGTGGCGGCGTGGATTCGGGTAGCGCGGGTCTTTCAGCAGGTCCTGCAGTGAGGATGGTGTTCGACTCTGTCCCGCCGGCGTGGCATTCGCATAGCTGATCAACGCGCTCCTGAACTCAGTCCCGATTTCCAGTAATTCTTCTTCTGCCGCGTATCGCTGCAGGGCCGATCCTAATTGGAGCGTCGTGGCCGTTACGATGCCGATGATTGCTATCAGAATCAGCAGGCTTAGATACGTAAATCCCGCGCTATGCGAATTACGGCGCATTTGTTGAACATCATGTGAATACCTGTGTTGGATCACGGCTTGAGCTACAACTCTGCGAATGGTTTGCCATCTCTGGTATTGCCGGGCGCACCGCTGTTGATGCCGTAGACGTTGCCTTGATCCGCATCTTCCGGCGGCACGATGATCCAGGTTGTTGCACTTTCGGTGATCGGGTCGACCGGCAATGCGCGCAGGTATTTTTTCTCTACCAATTCCTCAAGAGACTCCGGGTAGCGGCCTGTGTCGCTATAGAACTTGTCGATGGTTTCGCGGGTGATGCGTAGGTTGTCCGCTAATACGGTTTCCTTGGCGGTGTCGATGCTCTGGAAATAACGCGGTACCGCCAGGGTCAATAACAGCGCGACGATTGCCAGGACCACGAGCAATTCAATCAAGGTAAAGCCACGCTTCAAGATGCCGTGTCGCAGCGTTCCTAACTGCCGGCCAATGATTTGCATTGATTGTTTATCGGAGTTCACGTTCTCACCATTTCCTGTAAGGCACGCCATTCAATCCGATTTTGGACGATATCGAATACACGTCGTAGACATCGTCGCCTTCCTGCGGATCGGACGCTTCGCTGGCATAGCTGCGCTTGCCCCATGATTCCGCTTCCGACAGATTGGTATCGTTATTCAAAGGATCGCGCGGAATCCGTCGCATGAAGAAAATCTTGTTGCGCTTGGGGTCGCGCTGGTCCGGAATGCCTTCCACCAGAATGTCGAGGTCTTTCGGATAACCGGTAGCCCCGACATCTTTCGGAATGCGGCCTTCGTCGCTGGCGCGCTTGTAGGCATCGATGCCGCGACGGATCTCCCGCAATGAACGGCGCAACTCCTGTTCCTGGCTGCGTTGCACTGATACTTGCGCGACAGGGATTGCGATCGTTGCCAATACTCCGAGGATGGCGAGCGTGACCAACAATTCGATCAGCGTAAATCCCCGAGCGTAAAATCGTGGCGTCCGTAGCGGATTTCTGCGTATCGGACGCCTGGCATGATTTAAAACGTCTAACAAAATGATCTGTGCCAGCGTTTGAGACGCCTCTTCGCCTTGCTCCTTGGAATGACAAGGTATTTTGTTAGACGGGCTTAGTACGGCGCTCATGAATTTATCATTCCCGGACGAGCAACCGCTCGATCACGGCTGTACCTGAACGTTGTGCGGCATCGGAAGCGCCGCGGCAATCGAACGTCCGGCCAGGCCGACCGGTGCAATGGTCAACAACTGTATTCGCGATGCATCCGCCGGAGCCAGCGCACGGAAGGTAATTGTCGCAACGCTGCTCGCGTTTGTTGCGCCGCCGTCGCCGGTGCGTGTGCCGGTCATCAGGATTTGGCCGTTCGGATCGACACGGCTGGTAAAGCTGGTTTGCGCACCGCCTTGTTTCAGGAAATCACCTTCGGTGATGCCCGTGACTTGCAGCACCCGGTTATCAAAACCTACGGCCATCGGCAAACTGGTAATCGGCTGGTCGGATTGCATCACCAGTTGCAGCGTCAAGGTATCGCCGACCTTCATCTGAGTCGGGCCCTGCCAGAGCAACTGAGCGTTTGCAATAGGCGGATTCGCTACATTGGCAACATTCGGATTGGCTGCCGTTCCGGCGCCGGGCGGAACGGGTGCGTTGTTCGTGGGGGACGGCGCATTGACTACCGGTAGTCTGGGACCTGGCGGCTGATTTACAGCGGCGGCATTGGATACAGGTGCCCCTGCAACCGAATCGGGCCGTACGCGATAGCTGCTGTCGGTTCCGGCACGGAACTCGGACAGGGACGCTTCCGGACGCTGAATGTTGCGGATTAGTCGCGGAGTAATCGACAGGACGATTTCGGTTTTTTGCCCGTCGTCAGCGGTGCTGCCGAACAGCCGGCCGATCAACGGCACTTCGCCTAACGCAGGTACCTTGCTCGCGCTGCGGCGGTCTTCATCGTTGATCAATCCGGCCAATACCTGGTTTTCGCCATCCTTCAGCCGCAATACGGTGGACGCGGTCCGGGTGCCGATTTGGAATGCGACCGATCCGGCATTGGTTTTAATCTGGCTGACGATATTGCTGACCTCGAGCGAGATCTTGATCGCCACTTCGTTGTCGAGATAGATGGTCGGTTCCACGTCCAGCTTGAGGCCGACATCGACATAATTGATCGATTCCGATACGAAGCCGGTCGAGGTGGAAGTGGCGGTGATGTTCGGTACCCGCTCGCCGATCAGTATCTTGGCTTTTTCGCGGTTGCGGGCGCGAATGCGCGGATTGGCCAGGATCTTGGTATCGGAGTCTTCCTGACGGGCCTTGATGGTCACCGGCGATATTCCAGCGCCAATAGTGGTGCTGTCGAGATTGCGCAGGTCACGTAACGTCAATGCCCCGCCCGCAGCCGATGGGAGTGGTGTGAGCGCCAGCGTATCCGGCCATCTGATGCCCAGTTCCAGCAGGCGCGTGCGTTTGACTTCCAGGATCTCGACTTCGAGCATGACTTCCGGTTCTGCGACGTCGTGCAGCGTCACCAGCTTTTCGGCGAGTCGTATCGCTTCCGGGCTGTCGCGCATGATCAGCATGTTGAGCTTTTCATCGATGACGATGTCACGTGATTTGACGATGGTCTTTAATGTATTCGCAACCGACTTGGCATCGGCGTTGGTCAGGAAAAAAGTCTTGACGACCATCTCCTGATAGTCCTTTTGCTTGGCGGCCGTATTGGGATAAATCAGCACGGTATTGGCGTCGAGCACTTGCTGTTCGAGCTGGTTGGTCAGCAACGTGAAATGAACTGCCGATTCGATGGTGCTGTTCTTCAGGAAGATCGAGGTCTTCTGGTCGGTTTTTACATCCTTGTCGAACAGGAAGTTCAGGCCGGATGTACGGGAAATGACTTCGAACACCTGCTTGAGCGCGACATCCTTGAACTCGATGGTGATCGGCTTCTTGTAGGCGACGGACAGGCCCGATTCAACCGGCGGTTTTATGGTCGCTTCGACGATGGTGCGCTTGAGTGTCAGCGCGCCTGCATGACGCGGATTTTCATTCAGGACAGTGCGCAATTTGAACTGCGCATTATCGATGTCTTTCTTTTCCCATGCGCCTTGTGCTTCCTTGAGAATTTGTGCATGGCGCTGCTCGTTTTCGAGGACGCGCAGTCCGGCACGAGCACGCTCATTTGCGGGATCGATCGCCAGTGCGCGTTGATATAATTTTTCCGCATCGGTCCGCTTGCCCGCGTCGGCAAGCCGGTCCGCCTGTTCAACATAGCCGGCAATCAGGCGGTCTCGTATCTGAATGTAGGCGCCTTTGTATTCGGCGTTGCGCGGCTCCTGAGCCAAGGCTTCCTGGAACTTGACCATGCCTTCCTCAGCCTTGCCTTGTGCGACAAGGTCTTTCCCATCGCGATAGGCCAATTGTGCTGCGCATCCGGTCAACACGACTGTGATGAGAATGCTTGTGCAAACGATCGCAATCCTGTTGCCAAACAGACGGCGAACAGACGGCGTGCGGGAAGAAAAAATTGCTGGGCGACTTGGCATCAGTCGGTGCCTCCGATAGTGACCGTTTGAACCTGGTTCAGCGGCAGATAAGTAAGTGAAAGGGTCGGTGGCTTGATCGAATCGACACGGTAAGTGTTTTCGATCACAGTCTTGTCGCGCACGATAAAGGTTTGGTCGTCGCGCGCAAGATACGCTTCCCATATGCCGTCTTCAATTTTCTTGCCCAGATAGGTGAAGGGCAGGGGAGGGGCGGTCGGCGGTGGGGGCGGCAATGGCTTCGGCGGTGGGGGCGGTGGCGGCGTCCAGGTTTGGTTCGCGAACAGCTGGTTGGTGCGTTCCGCGGCGCCGATCTCGCCGGCGCCGATGAGTGTCTCTCGCGGTTGCAAGGCAAGAATCATAACTTCCGGTTTAAGTTTGCCTGAACCCGTTGAAGGTCCTGTTTGCGCTACCCGCACCACTGCGGCGGGAGCCGGTGCATTGGCAGGTGCTGCTGAGCGCGCGGCCGGTTCCGCGATGCCCGATGTCGGCGTCTTGTCGCCGAACAGGGCAAGCCAGCCCGCGATCACGACCGCAACCGCCATGAAAAAATGGCGCCTGGTCATGACCTGGTATCCGATGCTGTGGCTGCTTCAATATGCGGCACTGACGAAGGCGTATCCGAGAGATACAGCGTGAAGCGCAAGCGTGCTTCCACGGCCTGGCTTGCGATTGCTTCGCGCTTGAAACCCATTTCATCAAGCGAGGCAAATGGAATCGTCAGCAGCGTTTGTTCGCAGAACTGGCGAATCGCACCGTAAGAGCCTTTGACTGGAATCACGATCTGGTAGGTGTGAAAGCGGCCATTCTTGTCCACTGCCGATTTGTACTCCGCCTGATTGAGCGCCAGCCCGGTTTTTTGCGCTATTGCAAATAGCGTCTTGATCTGTTGCTCGGCGTAGTGTTTTTCGCCCAGCGCATTGTAAAAAGTTGTCAAGCGTTCTTCGGCCAGCGGCTTTTGCACAACCGGCGGCGCAATTTCTGCGGCTTCCAGCATGTGCTGCGTATGGGCCAGTGCGCGCTGTTGCACTTGCAACTGGGCCGTCAGATGTGGGATGCCCCATGCCCATGAAGCAGCGGCCATTGCACAAAGCAGGCAGGCAACGCTGTTGGCCCATCCGAAGCGCCTTAATGCCAGGCGCGCTCGCAATCCGTGTCCGGCGAAGTTGGATGTGCTCATGGCGTGGCCGCGCTCCAATGTGCTTCAAACTGAAAACGCAATGGCTGGTTCGGATCCTGCGCATTGATTTCATGTTTGGTCAGTGCCACACTCGCGAAAAACGCCTGCTGCTTCAGCGACTCAATATAGGCGATCATGTCGTCACTGGTTTTCGCTTCGGCCATGCCTTTGAGCAGATGCTTTTTCGCGTCGGGCTCCAACGCCAATAGTGCAATCGCGGGCGGCGTCGCGGCTTCAATCGCATCGAGCACGTCGCGCCATGGCAAGTTGAGCTGGTTGATTGCGCCATTGACCGCAGTACCCTGGAGTTCGCTTATCGAGATCGGAATGATGGAAGGCGTGCTCGATACGCGTTGCGTCAGTTTGACATTTAAAAGCTGCAACTCGGCTTGACGGGAATTTTTTTCGCGAGTGAGCGAGACGGCATTGAAGGAAACGACGATGCACAGCACAACACCGATGAAGCCGATCAGCCATGTTGCCGGCCGCGTTTGCACCATTATGCGCGTCACCGAATGTGGCGCAAAATCGATGTGGATGGTTTTCATGAGCGCATCCCGCTGCTCGCTAATCTGCTGCCGTCAGCGATCGATCCGTTTTCCGTCAACGGCAGGCAGGCATCAAGCCTGGTGCACGTCAGCGCCCCCATGGTCTGCGTGGCCCATTGGCCGGGCACGGAGCCGCACAGCTGAATATGCGACGGCATCGGCAAATTCAAGCGTAGCGCTTCTCGGGACAGATGTTCCGGCAACCAATGTTTTTCCTGCCATGCGCCGGCCGGTATTGCTACCGTGCGCACTGCGCATAGCCGTCGGCCGTCGACGGCGCCCAGCGTCAGCATATCCGCGTGTGCCGCACCGAACCAGGCGTTGGCCTGCAGTTTGCGTTTCCAGCGATTCCACATGGCGATGAATTGCGGTGTGATTGAAATCAGCTTCAGGTGATTTTTGAGCGCGGTCTGCTGCAGCGTATCCAGCAACGGGCGCCGAATCGCGCATGCCAGGAACGCATGCCGCGCATCCCAATCCGCTTCCAGCATCCATCCCGACACTGGTTCGCCGTACAGATTCTGAAATCGCATGTCGGCAGCCGCGCGGCAATCTTGCAGGCTTCCGGAATTCTTCGGCGGCGTGACCATCAGCAAACGAGTCCAATCGTCGGACAAGACAATGGTGGTTGCCAGCCGGGAGCAGTTTGCCGCAGCAAGCATGCTGTCGAGTTGCGCTCCCAGGCGTTCGGGTGTTGCGGCTGCTTCTTCGGCGATCGGGGCGTTGGCCAGTAGATTGGCGCGCGGCCGCAGCAAGCCGCTGGTTTTGAGCAGCGTGATCCTGGTGCGCGATATGCCGATGCGCAATGAATGTCGAAGAGGGTTAAGCATGTAGCGTCACTCGCTTGATTTCATCGAGCGTGGTCTCGCCGCGCTTGACCAGTTCCAGCGCCGCTTCGCGCAAGCTGCGCGTGCCGTTGAGACGCGCAGCTTCCTTGATCTGGCGGATCGGGCGTTTGTCGATAATCAGTTCGCGGATCTCATCGGTCAGGGTCAGTATCTCCGCAATCGCTCGGCGTCCCTTGTAACCGGTGCCGCGGCAGTCGCCGCAACCCTTGCCTTGCTTGAATTGATAATCCGCCACGTTGCCTTGCGTCAGATTCACGCGCGCCAGTTCACTTTCGGTCGGCGTATGCGGCACGCTGCAATGCGGGCAATTCAAGCGTATCAATCGTTGCGCCCAGATCCCGTTCAATGCAGATACAAATGCATACGGATCGATCCCCATATGGGTGAAGCGGCCGAATACGTCGAATACATTGTTGGCGTGCACGGTGGTGAGCACGAGGTGGCCGGTCAATGCCGACTGGACGGCAATTTCCGCAGTTTCGCGGTCGCGTATCTCGCCGACCATGATCTTGTCCGGATCGTGGCGCAGAATCGAACGCAATCCTTTGGCAAAGGTCAGCCCCTTTTTTTCATTGACGGGAATTTGCAGTATGCCGGGTAATTGGTATTCGACCGGATCTTCAATCGTGATGATTTTATCGCGGCCGTTGTGGATTTCGGTCAGTGCCGCATACAGCGTCGTGGTCTTGCCCGAACCGGTCGGGCCGGTGACCAGCAGCATGCCGTACGCTTCTTCGGCAAGTCCGCGTAGCGACACAAGCGATGGCGCATCGAAGCCAAGCGCTTCCAGCGTCAACGAACCGTACGCCTCGATCATTGCGCGTTTGTCCAGGATACGAATCACCGCATCTTCGCCGTGAATGCTGGGCATGATCGATACGCGCAAATCGATTTCCCGTCCACCGGCCTCCACGCGGAAGCTGCCGTCCTGCGGCACGCGGCGCTCCGCGATATCGAGCTCCGCGAGTACTTTCAGGCGTGAAATCACATGCTCGGCAGTTTCGATACCATTGACCGATGTCGCATGATCCAGCACACCGTCGACTCGGTATTTGACTGCCAGTCCGCCTGCGGTACTTTCGAGATGGATGTCCGACGCGCCGGCTTTCAATGCATCGTACAGCGTTGAATTCACCAGTTTGACCGCGGGACTGGCTGCTTCGGAAACCGATGCGAACGACAGCACTGCCGCCGTCTTGTTGTCTCTTCTATCGTCACTTGCAGCGGACACCAGATGGTCGACCGCGCGCACTGATTCTTCCTGCTTCGATAAATAGGCCTGGATATCCGCTTGCAAGGCCAGACGGTATTGCACCGTTGCCTTTGCGTGGCTGTCCAGCCATGTCTGCAGATCCGGATTGAATGGATCGGCAATCACGCCGACCAGCTGACCATCCTGCGCGCGCAATAATACGCAATGACGCTGCATCGCCTTGGATAGCGGCAGCAGATCGAAGGCGGGGGCAAGCGCCAGCATATCCGCAGTTTCGACGACGGCCAGGCCGAACGGCTGCGCGATTGCCTGCACCAATTGACGCGGATCGGCGCCGGTCAGCGCTTCCAGTTCGGCGATCACCGGGCGATTCGATTGCAATGCAAGCGTTCTGGCGCGTTGCAGCGTTGCCGCATCCAGCGCGGCAGGGACCAACGGTTGCACCACGGCGTTCATGACAAGCTCCCGGCCAAATCGAAGATCGGCATATACAGTAACACCACGATCGCACCGACGATCAGTCCGATGGCTGCCATCAACAGCGGCTCGAAGGTGCGCGTGAACCGGTCGATCCAGCGGCTGATTTCACCGTCATAGAACGCGGCTGACTGCGTCAGCATTTGCCCCAGTTCTCCGGAGCGTTCGCCGACGCGCAGCATGCGCAGAGAGATCGGTGTCGTGAGGTGGTTGGCTTCGAACGCGACGGACAGCGGTGTGCCGGATTGAATGCTTTCCGTGGCGTTTTTCAGGCTGGTCTTGATATCGGCCGACACCATGCCATGGACGGTTTGCATCGCAGGTACGATTGGAATCCCGCCTTCGAGCAGCATCCCCAAGGTCAAATACAAGCGCGACAATTCGTAGATGCGTGCGCGCTCACCGATACCGGGCAATGCCGACATCAAGCGCGCAATGCCGCCTTGCGCGAAAAACCGGCGTAGCGCGATGAAAAGCGCAATCACGCCGATGGCGATTCCGATCAGTAATCCTTTGGTATGGGCGCCGGCAAATTGACCCCAGCTCAACAGCAGTTTCGACATCCAGGGCAGGTCGCGCCCGGCGCCTTGATACACCTCGGCAAAGCGCGGCACGACATAACCGATCAAAAAGAATGAAACGCCGCCGCCGACAAACAGCAGAATCAACGGATAGATCGCGGCACTGATGATTTTGCTGCGTACGGCATCGATGCGTTGCTGATAATCGATATAGCGCGTCAGTGAACGCGGTAAATCGCTGGTGCCTTCCGCCGCCTTGACGATGCCGATGTATAGCGGCGGGAACAAGTCCGACTGCTCCGACAGTACCGTAGAAAAACGTTTGCCTTCCCGCAGTCCGGCCAGCAAACGAGTCAATACCGAGCGTGTAGCGGCATTCGCTTCTTTTTCCAGCAGGGCTTCGAGACATTCGACGATACTCAACCCTGCATTCAGCAGCGCAAGCAATTCCTGGCTGAACAGCACCAGCGACAGATGCCCCGAGCGCGCGGTGCGGGAAAACAATCCGTCCAACAGGGAACGCCGCACCGGCGCAACGGAGGCGACGAACAAGCCGCGCGCTTCGACTTGCCGCCGTGCGTCGAGCTCATCATGCGCATCGATGATGAGCGGCGTCATCAGGTGATCAGCGGACAGGGCGCGGACATCGTACTGCATAAAATGGTTCTCGGATCAAGGATGCGGAGCGATTAATTGGTGATGTCGGCATTCTCGGCCGTACCGCCGGGCTGGCCATCCTTGCCATAGGACAGGATGTCGTAGTCGCCCTTGCTGCCCGGCGCTCTATATAGATAGGCTTGTCCCCATGGATCCTGGGGCACGTCTTTTTTCAGGTATGGGCCATTCCACTTTGTGGCCGCGGCTGGTTTGGTCAGCAGTGCGGCCAATCCTTCTTCGGTCAGCGGATAGCGCCCAACGTCGAGGCGGAATGTATCGAGCGCTTTTTCGAACGCTTCGATCTGCGCTTTGGCGACGGTCACTTCCGATTTTCCCAACTGCGAAAAATACTTCGGCCCGACATAGGCGGCAAGCAAGCCGATGATGACGATGACTACCAGCAGTTCGAGCAGGGTAAAGCCGCCTGAACGCTTGAAACGGACGACGTCGGAATAAGTTGAAGTAGTAGGCATGTTCAGAATCGTTTTCTACGGGGCAGTGGTGCTGCGGGCGGCTTCCAGCCGGGTCAGTACCGCGGGTACATACAGCATGGTTTCTTTATAGGGCGGGATGCGTCGGCCGTGCCGGGCCACGGCACCTTCTCCGGCATTATAGGAAGCCAAGGCCAGCGCAACATTGCCTTTGTGCAGCGCCAGCAAGTCTTTCAGGTAACGTACGCCCGCCTCAATATTCTGTACAGGATCGGCGCGATTGGTAACGCCATACCGGGCAGCGGTCGCCGGCATCAATTGCATTACGCCAGTTGCACCTTTTGCGGATACGGCATGCGGATTGAAACGGGATTCGACAGCGATGACTGCACGCACCAAGGCCGGATCGACCGCGTGTTTTTGTGCAAACTGAAGAATTAACGGCTCAAGCTGTTTCTCTTTCTTGGAAATAACCCAAGGAATGCTTTTAGGTACATCGGACGTTACGCTGGATTCACTTTTCAGATAAAGAGAATAGCTGGTGTCCAAAAGCTGACTTGCATATTTGAAACTGCCATCAGGGTTAACAGAGCGAAAAACATCGGCAGCTGAAGCCATTGTGCAAACATATGCTCCTAATACGCATATGGCATGTTTCCATTTCAGTGCATATATTTTCACCCCGGATCCCCTTCTTTCCAGCGCGAAAGACTACCACGGTCTTAATTGCCTTAACAACAATTTCAAAATTTAAAGTTAGCGATTGTCGTAAAACACAATGTGTAAGCTTTCCCTTAATTAACTTTATAAAATATGCAACAGTATTGTAAAAAGCCAATCAAAAACTTTGTAACAAAATAGCAATTCTGATAACCTCCCGGACTGAAAAGGAAAATTGATTTGAATCAATTTCCATTCGACAAGTTACAACTTATTAAGTGACGCAGGGAGTTCTTTGTGATGAGTTTGTTCGGAAGCTTGCGCGCGCAATGCGCCCCTTTGGCCTATTGGATCCGTCCAATCATATGGGCGACCTTGGCTGCTACCGCCATGACGAGCGCCGGCATTTCCGTCGCGGCAGGCGCAAGCCCATCGGCCTCCCAATTTCCCATTACGCATTACGAGCCGGTATCCAAAACGCTTGTGGCAGGTACGCCTGCCAACAAGCAGGTCTACGATTACGTCTATCGCGTCGATGTTCGCAATGACAGTACGATTCCTGCAAATGTCGCCGGAACCGTCGCCAGCAAACTGGGTTCCTTGACGGTTATTGACGCTGCCGCAAATTTTGCTGTCGTCATGCCCGGCCAAACCAAGTCCAGTGTCGACACCATTACCATTCGCGCCAAAAAACACTTCGACCGCCGTCTCGATCCAAAAGAGCTGCGCGATGGCCGCTGGCAATTCCTTGAGTCCGGCCGCGATAACGACGACGATCACGTGCCGGGGCTGGCGAAGAAAGTGGACGACTGGCGCGATGATGTTGCCAACCAGTTCTACGATCTGAAGTTCCGGCATTTCTTCAAATGGGCGATGGTCATCCGGCCTGATATCACCGCTCCTACCATCAGCGACATGCTGCCGCAAGGAAATCAAAAGACCGCCACACCCACGGTAAGTGCGGCCTACGCAGACGGCGAAGATAGCTCCGGCATCGATCTGACCAAAGTCACCTTGCACGTCGACGGCGTCGACGTTACCGCTCAGGTCAGCAAAACTGCGGCCGGCATGACCTACCAGCCGCCCGCCGCGATGGCGCAAGGCACGCATACGGTATTGCTGTCGATTGCGGATAAAAGCGGCAATCCGGCGAGCGCCACCTGGACGTTCACGGTCGATACGATTGCACCGGCCATCTTGAGCCAAGCACCAAACAATACAATCAGTGCCAGCCCCAATGTAGTTATTGCGGCGGAATATGCCGACACGGACGGGACCGGCGTTGACATTTCTAGAGTACAAATGGCCGTTGATGGCGCCGACGTGACCGAGGCTGCCGTCAAGACTGTCTCGGGCATCGCATATACATCGCCAACCAAACTCGCTGACGGCAACCACGTCGTGGTGTTGACGGTGCAAGACATGGCCGGCAACAGCACCTCGGCTACCTGGACCTTCGGCGTGGACGGCATCGCGCCTGCGATCAGCAATCTCGCCCCTGCCAACAACGCGATTTTGGCGGCAGGCATGGCGCAAACTATCGGTGCGCAATTCCAGGATAGCGGCGCCGGCGTTGATCTGCGTATCATTGGCCTCGAAGTCGATGGCCAGAACGTGACGGCGCAAGCCCAAGTGACGGCAACCGGCATTTCATATACATCAACGCAAGCATTCGCGCAAGGCGGACATACCGTCAAATTGACGGTAATCGATGTGGTCGGGAATACTGCTGTCCAGACCTGGACCTTCAACGTAGACACGATTGCGCCGACAATTTCCGCGCAAGCGCCGGACAACACCACCAGCGCCAGTCCTGCCGCTGCGATCACTGCACAGTACGTGGACAATGACGGTAGCGGAATCGATACTTCCAAGATCACGCTCGTGGTCGACGGCGCGGATGTGACCGGTGCGGCAACCATCACGGCAACCGGTATCAGCTACACACCGGCCGCAGCACTTTCCGACGGCAATCATACCGTGGCGCTGACAGTACGAGATCTCGCGGGTAATCCGATGACCGCCAATTGGAGCTTTGGTGTAGACGGCACCGGCCCCGCAGTCACGAATGTCACGCCAACTGCCGGCGTCACGATGGCCGCAGATGCGATTCCCACCATCAGCGCTCAGTTTCAGGACAGTGGTACCGGCGTGGATTCCGGTAAGACTGTGCTGGAAGTCGACGGCCAGAATGTGACGGCGCTGGCGCAGGCCACGGCAACGGGCATTGCGTACACGCCGCCGCAAGCGCTTACTGAAGGAAATCATGTCGTCAAGCTGACGGTAGTCGACAACGCCGGAAATGCCACGATCCAAACCTGGGAGTTCAAGACTGCCACGGCGCCGATTATTTCCGAGCAGACCCCAAAGGATACTTTCGTGTCTGGCGGCGCCACGCCAGCCATTTCGGCCACATACAGCGATGTGGGCAGCGGCATCGATCCCACGCAAATCAAACTGTTCTTTAATGGCGTCGACGTCACTGCACAGGCAGTGGTTTCGGCAAGCAACGTTATATACACCGTGCCACAAGCCCTTGCTGACGCCACGCATCAGGTCAAACTCATTGTTGCCGACAAGGCAGGCAATTCGACGACGAGTGATTGGCAGTTCGGCAGCGCGCAGCCACCCGAAATCATTGCCACAGATCCCAAAGATGTCATGCTACCCGTGGGTAGCCGTCCCACCATTACCGCGAGTTATCAAGACAGCCGGGTGGGGATCGACCTGGCTAGCGTACGCTTGATGGTCAACAGCGACGACGTAACATCACTGGCGCAAGTCACTGCCACAGGCATCAGCTACACGCCGGCGCAGCCATTGGCATCCGGCCCCTATACCGTATATTTGGAAGTGGCCAACACCACCAATGCCGCTGCCAGTGCGGTATGGGGTTTTGAAGTCGACGAGCAAAAGATCTATAACGTCACCATCACCAGCCCGGCCGGTCCGCAAACGGTGACAAGCCACAAGCTGGAGGTCGTTGCGAACGCCCAAGCCAACAAGACCTATCCCACCCGCCTGGTAGTGAACGGGAAGGAAATGATAGTTACCGGTACTGCCGACGATGGAAGGGTGATATACACCGGCACAGTCGATCTGATCGATGGCATTAACACGATCACGGTACAAGCGACTTTCGACGACGGCGAGGTTCGTAGCACAAGTACGCAAGTAACCTATGATGCGCCGCCCAAGGTAAGCATCACCAGTCCCGCCGACAAGGCCATGCTGGGCCGCGCCAACACAAGTAGTCCTGGAAATCTGACCGGCAATGTCGAGCGCCCGGTCACGATTACAGGACGGATCAGCAAAGCGGTGCAATCAGTCACCATCAATCAGCAGCAAGCAACCCTATCAAACGGCAACACAGAGTTCCGTTTCGAAAACTTCTTCCTGCGTGAAGGGATGAACATGTTGACCGCCGTGGCGACCGATGCATCCGGCCGCGTCGGTAGCGCGGCCATCCAAGTCAGCGTCGACCAGACCGCACCGATCCTGACGATCGAAGCGCCGCTGACGAATGCGATCACGTCCAATAGCAGGATCGATGTGCGCGGCATGGTCAACGATGCGGTGGAAGCTTTCATCGGTGCACCCGAGCCGCAAGTCGCCGTGACAATCAATGGGGTAACCAAAGCCGGCCAAGTGGCCGACCGATTCTATCTGGTGGCAGACGTGCCGCTGCAGATCGGCGAGAACACATTGACGGTTACCGCCACCGACCAGTTCGGCAATGCGCGCAGTCAGGACCTGAAGGTCAGCCGTATTGCGGTAGGCAGTGATCGTTTGACGCTGTTAAGCGGCAATAACCAAAGTGCCAAGGGTTACACCGAGCTACCCAAACCCCTTGTGGTGGTGGCGCTGAGCGCTGCGGGCGAGCCGCTCGCCAATCTTCCGATCCGATTCGACGTTTTGCGTGGCACCGGTTCTATCAGCACCACACAGGGGCAAGCTACCAAACCGGACGGAGTTGTGCCTGCCCGCAATCTCGTCATCACTTCGGACGCAAGCGGTCGTGCGCAAGTCTGGCTCACCACCGGCAAACAAAGCGGTCCCGGCGCCAATGTGGTGAAGGCAAATCATCCCGGATTGACGGAGGACGTGACCTTTACCGCGACCACCGAACGCGGTGCGGTATTCAAAATCAACGCCGATCTCGGCACCAACCAGTTTGCCGAAACCGGCAGCCAGCCGCTGGAGCTATTGAGCGTTGTCGTGCGTGACCGCGACGACAATCTGCTGCCCAACGTTCCGGTCGTATTCACGATTGAAGAGGGCAATGCATATTTCACCGATAACCTCGGCGGCGTGGCGCAAAACGGTGGTAAACGTATCGTGCTCAACACTGACAAAAACGGCATGGCTGCATTGCGGCCCACCATCGGCAACGACGCCAGCACCGTCCGCATTGTCGCCAAGGCGCTGAAGGAAGCGACCGGCAATATCGAGAATGCTTCGGACTTGACCGGCAATGCCACCTTCTACATTCAGGCAAAACAAGCCAAAGATGGTCCGGCCAGCTTCAAGGGCACGATCTATACGGATAAAGGCTTGCCTCTTCCAGGCGTGCGCGTGTCGATCGGACGTACTGCCCTGGCCGGTACCACGGATGATCAAGGCCGATTCGACCTAGCCAATGTGCCGCCAGGCCGGATCGATTTGTTTATCGACGGGCGAACCGTCAATCCGACCAACGATCCGTCGCGTCAGCAATGGCCCAGCCTGCACTTCGAAGCGTATGCCGTGCAGGGCCAGGACAATGTATTGGCGCATCCGATTTACCTGCCTCCGTTATTGACGAGCGAAGCGAAAATCGTGGGTGGCAATGACGACGTGATCTTGAAGATGCCGGGCGTCGAAGGCTTCCAGATGAAGGTCAAAGCCAACAGCGTGACCTTTCCGGATGGATCGCGTGTCGGCACGCTGGTCGTCAGTCCCGTGACGGCGGACAGGCTGCCGATGGCGCCGCCGGCCGGCGGCGCGGCGTTCGGCATACCTGCCTGGACAATTCAGCCTGCCGGCACTCGCTTCGATCCGCCGATTGAAGTGCAAATGCCCAACGCGCGCGCCAACCCTGCCGGCGACAACATCCCGATCGTGCAGTGGGATCACGACCTTGGCCAGTATGTGCCGATGGGAAGAGCTACGGTTTCTGAAGACGGCGCGTTTTTATTGACTGATGCAGGTTCAGGCATCACCAAGGCAGGATGGGGTGGTGCGTGCGTGTACGACCCGGATAAGTGTGCAAAGGATGCGCCAAAATGCAAATATTGTGAAGAAATCGATAACTCTGGTGACTGCCCGACTTGCAAATTCAAATTCGATCCGAACAAAGATCAACCTAAGGGGCAACCAGTCATTTTTGGGTTTGATGCTTCCAAGACAGGGATTGGTGAATTTATTACTGGCGTGTTGAAAAAGCTCCCAGTTCATTCCGCCTTTACCAAACAAAAATTCAAGGTAGATGGAGTTTATAGCCCTAGGGAGAAATGTTGTGAGTCTCTTGGCGACGTAGCCGAATATAAAAAGATTGAGGTCGGCCCAGCCGTTGAGATTTCCACACCTGATATTCCTATTCCGGGTTACTCGCTTTATATTCCGGGAGCGATCGAGGTAGGACTTTTCACAAAGATAAAAGCACAAGCCACCGGTACGATTCGTTTCGACTACAGTCCAAAATGTTCTCCACTTTTTAGTAATGGATCTGGACAAGTCACAATGTCAGTAGCAGTTGAGGGAACGTTAAAACTCGAGACGTTAGGAGCAAAGCTAAACGCAATCACAGTCGGTGGCGGCGGAGGAGTCGCCTGTCCGGTCGCGCTAGGCTTTTTGCCTTGCAAAGGAAAGGGTTTTGTATATGCGAAAAGCGAATTCGAAGTGTTCAATCTTAAAATTGGACTAATTGATTTTTACGCTTCAACTGATGCGCACGGTAATCTCCCCATGCTTGGTTTTGTCGACTAATACGCGCCGCATACGTTATGTACAACCTTAAACAACCACACTTAGGCACTGTATTCATTTTGAGTGGATTAGTGTGGGCGATATGGGATATCACAATTTACTTCACCGAGCGAACGTATGTTTCAAAGGTAATCGAGTGTCGTACATATACGCAGTATTACGCGACAGCTGCGGGATTGCCTGGAAGTGATACACCCATGGTGGAGTTTTTGATCAACTATGCGCCACCGTCACAAACCGCAAAGTCGGCAAAGGTGACCTTTGAAATGCCGGCGAACTTTGATTGTAAAAAAAATGCATTACCGACGGTTGAGGTGAATGTTTCGCCATTAACGCCGCAGCAGGGCAGATTGACCCAAGTGCCAAAGGACTGGTCAGAAAGATTGGGGCTTTCGTTAATACTTGTTGTCATTGGCTATGTCATTCGTGGGTTTCGTATTGGAACTTAACCCCCCATTAATCACTGTATTGAATTTTCATATGAACAAAACTCTTCTCCTAGGATTTTTCTTATATATATGTGCCTTGACCAACGTCGTCGCGCAAATTGGCCCAGCCTCGCCCGCCGCGCCCGCCCTATATAAAAATATGATTGTTGAAACCGTGTATCCGCTAAAGGTTCAACAGTATTCGCCAAATAAAAAATTAGTACTTCTAGCCGATCAAGCAAAAGCGAGTTACAGCCATCCGGAGGAAACTCTGCAAGCCCATTTTTCCGCAATGGCAGAGTTGAACTTTGAATGGTTTCTGACAACGTGGGATTCTCAATCGGCCAACCAGATCACTAAGAAAAACCGGGAATTAAACAGAGACTCGAGCTACTGGACTGGGTTGTGGAAGAAGATGCTTGCGGGACGCGACGTCGAATTAACCCATTGGGTTAACTATGGGCGATACGTGTTAATTGCGTACCGAATCAAAGCCATGAATGCAACTGAGAAAGAGTTCTCCGATACCGTGGCGCTAACCAAAGAAGGAAATTACTGGAAGCTCACACAAGAACTGGCTAACGACCCAATACTAACGTATTGGAATGCGCCATCTGGTCGAGTTCAAAGGGCAGCAAATACCTTAGTAAAAAAGTGAAAATGGCAGCCGACGTTAATCGTTATTTTTTATTTTGATTGCATTGTTTCTTCTGTATGCGGGGTTCAATGAGACGCAGAAACTGAAGACTTTGTTATTGCTGGCTACAGCATTCTTATCGACTGATGAGGCAATCATAGAAGTGACTTCTGATTTACGGATAAAAGACCATCACGGTTGATACAAAGTGAAAAGATGACCGGCGACAGAATGAAAACAGATAATGCCGCGGGGTTTCTTGAAGTGCCAAGAAATTTTCTCCTTTGAAAACGGGAATTGAAATAGCTTGCCATCGGAGACAAGGATTTGGAAGTTTTTGCGTTATTGATTGGAGGCAGTATTGGTATTGCCTTTGTAGTTGTTCATGCAAAGATATTTTATGCAAGCATGTCAAGACACAATTGGGACAAGGTGATCGGACATGTTCACCGTGCAGTAATTGAAGAATATGACAAACGTAGCGGAATGAATTGGTATCAGGTGCGAGTCGAGTATGACTATACCTATCGAGCTGTAATAAGACGAGGGTACTGTTTTGTTGGGCAGTCCAGCTTTGATCGCGAAGAACTACGAAAGCGCTCGGATACATACACACCCGGCCAAGCATTGGATGTGTATGTCTATAAAAAGAATCCTGGCGAGAGCGCGCTGGTGCGGGAAATCAAATATGGCAATCTGGTACAGCTGATATTTGGCGTCGCTCTTCTTGGATTTTGCCTTCTTCGGTTGCTTCGATATATTTAATGCGTGTTATCAGGGTGCCGTTTGACACATCGGCACAGGGGATAATTTGGGGAGTTTCATGGATTTTCGTCTACAACAAAAAAAATTAACGCTGCGCTCCTTGTCTGATGGCGCACGCGCTTTAAGAAAATCGATTGCCGGCAGATCTTTAGTATTTGCATTGGCTTTTATCGGATGTTTCTTATCGCCCCCTTCCTTGGCGCAGACTCCATCGCAGGGTACCCCTCCCGCTCCCGACGCCAATTGCACCGTCACGGCGATGAACCGCACCGCCCCCTTGCAAGGCGATTACAGCTTCACGATTTATAACATTCCCGGGGCCGCCACCGCGATCGGTCCGCAAAACATCGGCAACACGACGCCGCCGCCGCCGTTCCGTGTGCGCGCCGTCTGCTCCGACGGTACGGTGGGTGAAACGGAACTGGCTTTCCCCGAGTTTGGTTCTACAGCCGTTTATACCGGCGAGATCTTTTGGCGTCCGGCGACGCCGATCCCGCTCGGAGTAGCGTTGACGGCAGCACAGAATAAACTGACCGCCAACCAGAGCACCCAGCTGACAACGACCGGCGTGCTAGCCAATGCGGCCACCGTAGATTTGACCGCACGCATCAAAGGCACGCTATACACATCCAGCAATCCGCTCATCGCTACAGTCAACGACGCAGGTCTGGCATCGGTGGTGGCCCAGTTCGCCAGCGGTTCCGCTGCGCGCGTGGTCATGACTGCGCAAAATGAAGGTGTGGCGGGTACCACCGTATTGCAAGTCGGTCCGCGCGGTCGCCTTAGCGGGCGCATCTATCGTGCGGATGGTACGACTCCGGTTACCGGCGCCCGGGTTACGGTCATCCGCAACCAGCCGCGCGAGTCGTTGGGAACCGTGACCAGCGACGCCGGTGGAAACTATGTGCTGGACGACGTGAGCGCCGGCGCATTCTCTGTTTCCGTGATTGAGCCGGACACCGGTGATCTTGGACGCGGCGACGGGATGCTGCAGACCGAAGGAGAAATCGCCACGATCGATGTGAGGTTGAATGGTCAGGGCACGGTCAATGTGACGGTTGTAAATGGCGCAGATGCGCCGGTTGCAAATGCCTTGGTTACCTTCACCAGCTTAACCGGCTATCGTGATATCCGGACGCTGCAGACCAATTCATCCGGCCAGGTCGTCCTGGAACGCGCCCTTGCCGGGCAGTTCACGGTTTCCACCCGGGACACCGCCACGAATCTGGTGGGCACAGCACTCGGCTCCTTGTTGGTCGGCGGAACCGCGAACGTGACTTTAAAACTGCAACCGGTTGGCGCGATTGCAGGCGTGGTATATGCAACAGACGGCACGACCGTTCAAAGCGGCATCCAGGTCCGCCTGGTTTCCGCGGTGCGCGGAATCGTCACACAGGTCGTCACGGGTGAAGACGGAAAATTCCGGTTCGACGCACTCCCATTATCCAACGGCCCTTACACGCTGGATGCAATGCAAAATGGGCGTTTGCGCGCTCGGGTGCCGAACTTGATCCTCACTCAAGCAGGTCAGGAACTTGCCCGGAATATCGTCTTCGCTCCGGCCGGCATGGTCAGCGGCGTGGTCACACGCAACAACGGCAGCGTGGTCGAAGGCGCGACGGTGACCGTACAGTCGCTGGTAGGACAACGCTTTGCATTCAGCACCAAGTCCGATGCGCAAGGCCGCTACATCATCGATGGCGTGCCGGTCGGTGCATTCGGCCTTACCGCGTCTGCCGGTAGCGGCGAAGTCGGCAGCGGCGGCGGCAATATTGCAAGCGATGGCGAGAATCTGCAGATCAATTTGCAACTGGCAGCCAACGGCATTGTCGGTACCGTGTTTAACCGAGATGGCGTTACCCCTGTTGGTGCGGGCGTAGCGGTCACACTGAAGCCCGGCAACGCAACAACGCAAACCAATGCGCAGGGCCAGTACGGTTTCAGCGTGGCTCAACCAAGTACTTATACCGTCGAAGCGGCTGACGCCAACGGCAACCGCGGCCGTTCCTCGGTGGTGCTCACGGCAATCACGCCGGGCGATCCAAAGACACTGAATGTCGTATTTTTGGCGCGCGGCACGGTTCAGGGATCGGTGCGAGATCCCAATGGCAGCATTCAGACGAGTGTTCCGGTGACATTGACCAGCAGCAGCCTTTTTGGCGGCACCGCCACCACGAATTCAGACAGCGAGGGACGTTACCGCTTCGATGGCGTATTTGTCGGAGAATTCAGCGTCTATGCGCGCAATGCCAGCACCAACCTTGCTGGGTTTGGGCGCGGCCGCCTGGCTGAAAATGACGATGTAGTAACGGCCGACGTAACCTTGGCTGCCACTGGATCCGTGAGCGGCAAGGTTGTCAGCCAAGACAATGCGACCGCGGTCCCGGGGGCCATTGTCGAATTCAATATCGGCGGCACCGCCGGATTGAGAGCGACGGCTGACGCGGAAGGCAATTTCAACTTCCCTGTGGTCCCATTAGGCGACTTCAGCCTGTTGGCCACGAATCCGGCCAATGGCGACAAGGGCCAGGTGGTATCGCGGCTGGTTACACTGAATGAGGCGCGTGCGGTCAACATTCGTTTGCTTGGACAAGGTGCGGTGCGGGTTCGCGCTATAGACGGCGCCAATCAACCGATACAGGGCGTCGCTGTCGCTGCAAGCAGTGCGAGCCAGTTCGGTGGCACGTTCCAGGGCGTCACCGGCGCCGACGGACTGGTCACGTTCTCGCCTGTGTTTAACGGCGATGTCAATGTCACCGGCGAAAAGGGAGCCGGCATCGACCGTATCAGCGGTTTCGGCACCACGACCATTGTTGGCGGCGCTACGGCTGAGGTCACGTTGACCTTGTTGAACAAGCCGGTAGGGGCGGTAGCCGGGGTCGTCACCAAAGGATTGGCCAGCGATCCGCAATCCGGGGTAACAGTACGTCTTTCCAACAATAATACCGGCGCGGTCAGGTCGGTAGTTACCGCCGCTGACGGCGCTTACCGGTTCGATCTGGTCGAGGTGGGGCCAAACTATCGCGTCACCGCGCTCATCAACAATCGGGTGCGCGCGCGCAGCGACGTGACGCTAAGCACAGCCAACGAAACAGTTACACGCAATCTTGTATTGATCGGGGTCGGCACAGTGTCGGGCCTTGCAACCAATGCGCAAAACCAGGCACAGCCGGGCATCTACGTTACCTTAAGCAATCCGGATCCTACTTATGGCGGCTCGTGGAGCGTCACCACGCAGGCGGACGGCAGCTATAGCTTCGCCAATGTCCCAGCAGGCAATTTCACGGTGCGCGCACGGAGCAACGACGGAAGGCTGCAGGCGCAAAATAGCGGCACAGTGCGCTTCGATGCCGATGTCGTAACGGTGAATCTCACATTGGTGGACAACGCGGTCAATCTGCCCATCAACCTTTACGATGCGAACGGTGCCCGATTCGACCTGCAAGGTGACGGTTCGGTCAGGACCGGCATCAATAATGTATTCAACGGCAATGCGGTCGCTGACGCGCGCGCCAGCCGATTGGAAATCGTCGTCAATGGCGTGGCGGTGCCGTTCCAGAACGGTGACGGTACGATCGGCCGTCTGACGCAGTTGGGACAGTTGCTCGAGGTGGACGATTTCCATGAGGCTTCCGGCCTGGATGTCACGCGGCGCATCTATATCCCCAAGAACGGCTATTTCAGCCGGACTTTGGAAGTACTCGAAAATCGCACGGCCAATCCGGTTACCGTTGGCGTAAAGCTTGTTTCGAATATCGCTCCTGGTGTCGTCGGTGCGCGTGTCGTGGATACCTCCAGCAATGACAGCGTGCTCGACATCTCCGCAGACGCAAGCCGTGATCGGTGGGCAATCCTGGACGACGATCGCGATGCCGATCCGTTTGAAGAAGGCGGCAATCCGTCCGTGGCAATGGTATTTGATGGCGTGAACGCCGACATCAACGTGGCCGAAGCAGCGGTAACGGCAGTCAGCACCGTTGCAAAGGTGAGCTGGCAGTGGAGCAACATCACAATCCCGCCTGGCGCAAGCGCTGCGCTCATACATTTCAATTCGCAGCAACTCGGACGTATTCCGGCACGCGCGGCAGCGGAGCGCTTGGTGCAACTGCCTCCCGAAGCGTTGGAGGGATTGACCTCGAACGAGCGTGCCATCATCCTGAACTTTAAAATGCCTGTGGATGGCTTAAGCACGCTGCAGCCGCTGCCGAATCTGGAGAATACAGTTGTCACAGGAACGGTACTCGCCGGCGATGGTACGACGCCGATCGCGAATGCGCCTGTCGCGCTAAAGAGCGAGAATGTTCTGTTCGGCCGTGTTCATCGTACTTCCGCCAATGCGAGCGGCAGCTTCAGCCTGAGTTCACAACGTTTTGGCCAGTCCAACGTGGTGGCGATTGCACAAGACCGTTTTGCCGCGACCGCGACACATCCGCGCACTAGTGCCGTGACGGCGCCTGCGGCAGGCAATTTCGACGCTGGCCAAACGAGTGTTCAGCAAGATTTGATTTTCATCGGCACAGGAAACCTGACCGGCACCGTAAAGCGCCACACGGGTGCTGCGGTCACCAGCGGCACAGTAAGTATTCCGTACCGGTTCCCGGGGAGCACCAGCACCCAGGCGTTGACGACCAGTATCGATTCCAGCGGATCGTTTAAATACACTGGTATTTCATCGGACGATTATCTTGCAACCGCCACGCAGGGACATCCTCAAGGCCAAGCCTTGAATGGTTCCGCCAGTGGTTCGATAGGCGTACCGTCCGGGACGACCACGGTAGTCGCCATTACCATGGAGGAAACCGGGGAAATTACGGGTACGGTACGTGCGGCAAACGGCGAGCCGGTTGTCAATGCCGGCGTCGAGCTTGATCCATCCATCTACGGGGCTTACCGTTATACGCAAACCGACACCGGCGGCAATTACCGCTTTACGGATGTCCGCCTGGGCAGCCATACGGTAAGGGCCAGCGGCAACAATGGATTGCAAGAGACGGGTACCGCGAATGTAGTGAAGGACACCGCTGCAGTCGTGAACCTGCAGCTCGCAGGGACCGGGCAGGTGAGCGTTCAAGTGAATTATCAGCGCGGCGTACCGGCGGTGAATGCGTATGTTGAGCTCGTCGGCCGTGCCGGTGGCTCCACCAACGGCGCCGGGCAGGTAAGTTTTTCGGCGCCGTCCGACATTGCGTTGACGATTCGTGCAAGGCATCCGGACAACGGGAACTTGATGGTCAGCGGCACAGCTACTATTGCCGGGAATGGCGGCACGGCGGAGATCACGCTGGCTCTGCCGCCTGCCGGTTCGATCACTGGGACGTTACTGCGTCCTGACGGATCGACACCCGCATCCGGCGTCAGCGTGACAGTACGTCGTCAGGATGGTACTGTTTCTCAAAGCACCGTATCGACCAATGCGGCCGGCGTTTATCGATTTAACGGTCTGCCGTTGGCGCCCTACAGCGTATCGGCGGAAGACCGGGCCACATTCAAATTCGCCTATGCGGAAACCACCCTTGCATCGGATGGTCAAGAGACCACCGTCAACCTCAGGTTGGCGGACAATCGCATCGCGTTGCCGGCTGATTTGCGGGATGCGAACGACTTCTTGTTTGATATTCAGCAGAACGGTTCCATTGGCGCAGGTTGGCGCGCTCGCTGGTCGACAACTTATAGCGTTTTTCAAAACAGCGGATCGCAATTGGAGATCAATGGCACGGCGTTTGCCGGCGATGTCGGCGCATTCCTGGAAGCAGGACGCCGCCAATTCGCGATTACGCAGCAGACTCCTCTGGCGGGCCTGAATGTCAGCCGCAAGATTTTCGTGCCGCGTGGAGGTTATTTCGCGCGTTATCTCGAGGTGCTGGAAAATCCGGGTTCGTCTCCGGTCGATGTAACTGTCAAGGTCAAGTCGAGGTTTAGAAATACCAATACCGGGGTAGTCAACACGTCATCCGGCGATACCCAGTTGCAGGCCAGCGGTGCGCAACGCGATACATGGGTTGTGACGGACGACGGCACCGATGCGGATCCATTCCTGACCAGTTCGCAACCTGCGACATCCTTGGTTCTCGGACCAAGCGACGGCACGATGCCGCACGATCAGCTGGAGATGAATTACAGCAGCGGGACCTCATTGATCGCCGGCTGGTCGAACGTGACGGTTCCCGCCAACGGACGTGTCATCCTGATGCATTTCCAGGTGCAGCAGATCAATCGTGCAAGCGCAATGGCGGCTGCGGAGCGGCTGCAGCAGTTGCCTCCGGAAGCGCTGGATTCATTGTCCAGTGAAGAAATTGCGGCAATCTCCAACTTTGCGCTGCCTGGCGCCGGTCAGAGCAGCATTGCCGCGTTGCCGAGCTTATTGGGCCGCGTATCCGGAGTGGTGTATGAAGGCGACCGGCAAACCGTTGTGCCAAGCGCATCGATTGAAATTCGCAGCAGCCATCCTTTGTTCGGACGTACCTGGATGCGCTCCAACACCAACCCATGCGATAGAACGATTGGTGTACCGTCTTTGGTTTCAACGGCTACCGGTGCGTACAGCCTGACCGGTATACTTCAGGACGTCGGCTCAATTCCATTGCCTGTCGGTTCCGACATCAGCGTCAAGGCGGCGCAAACCAGGTGCTACTCGTTAAGCGGGCTCGGTCATCCGTTGACCAGAGTGCCGTCGCAAACCTTCACCGCGGCATTCGCCGATGCGGCGAATGAGGCGACACAGGATGTGGTATTCGATACCGGTATTTTGACCGGCACGGTCGTCGGTCCGTCGGATTATGGTGTTGGCGGCGGCGCAGTGCGCACCGTAATGCCGGCGAACGTCAACTCTTCCAGCAGCTATACGGTTGCGGTGACCATCGCCAACGATGGCGCATACCTGTTTCCCGGCTTGCCCGTGGGAAGCCGGGAATTGACGTCCACGGTTCCCCATAATCAGGGAGCCCAGTTGCTGGGTATTCCACTCAATGCAACGGTAACGGCCGGACAAACCACGGTGGCCGACATCAATATCGAGCCGACCGGTTCCGTAAGCGGCGCGGTCGTTACGGCCAATGGCGAAGCTTCGGTAGCCAGCTACATCTCACTGACGATGAATGGCGGTGCAAGGTCGTTGTCGCGCAGTAGCTCGACTGACTCTCTCGGGCGTTTCAATTTCTCCGCCGTACCGGTCGGTGTGTATACCTTATCGGTATCCGATGCACGGACTTCGGCGATTACTTCTGCAGTGGTCACGGTTACACAGAACCAGGTTACCGTGCAAAACCTGACATTGGTCGGCACCGGTTCAATTCAGCTGACGGTGAATTTTGCTCGAGGCACGGCAGCCGCCAATGTTGACGTGTACATGCAATCATCAGCCGTCAACAGTTCGTTTTATTACAAGGGCCGTACCGACGCGCAAGGACGACTGGCGATCCTGGTACCGGTAGGAACCTACACCATTCGCGTGGCGCATCCACTGGACGGTTACAACAGCGGACGGTGGGTCGAATCGAGCGGCACGATCGCAACCAACAATGAAAGCAGGGATGCCACCCTTGTATTGGGTGCACATGCCGCCGTGCGCGTCACGGTGGTTGATCAGGACGCGGGCAATGCGCCGATTGTGAGTGCGCAAGTTACCTTAACCGATTCGGCCTGTGAGTCAGGCTGCGGCAAGGGCTCAACAAACGGCTCCGGCCAACTGTTGATTCCGAATGTCCAGGAAGGCACTTACACAATTACTGCACGTACCCAGGAAGGCCGTATTGTGGTGACCTCCGGAGTCATTGACGCGAGCGTCGATGGACAAACACTGGAAAAAACCTTAAGCCTTACTGCTACGGCAGACAAGCTGGGCGTCTTTACGTATGTAGGCGAACGGCACCTGTATTCAATCGCCGCTGCTGCGAACGATGTGATCAGCGTGGGTATTTCCGGTGCCGTGGTCAATGCCGGGCCGTCGGCCTATCTCACCAATGTGCAAGTTTTCGATACGACCAAAGTGCGGGTAGCAGAAGGTTACGGCTACGATTCCCGTTCCAACTATAATCAGTACAACGCTTTCGGAAATTTGCAAAATATAGTTGCGTCCAATACCGGCAACTACACCATCGCGGTCAATCCGTATTACTCCAACGTGTCCTATCTTGGCGGCTATCGTCTTCAAGTCCGGGTCAACGGTGTGGCGGTAGAGATTCCGACATATTTGGATGGCGGTACTGTCCAAGGTACGATCACCAAATCGGATAGTTCGCCGGCAGTCAGCCAGATGGTCCAGATTCAGACTGATGACGTGTTGCGGCTATCGATGCGTACCGAAACGGACAGCGCAGGCTTGTATCAGTTCGGCGGCGTTCCTGTCAGCGGATTTACTGTTTCAGCCCTGGATGCGACCAGCAAAAACGTATTGGCATCCGCGTCCGATGCGATCAGCGCCGCGGCGCAAATCATTACCAAGGATCTGCGTATCCCGCCAAAAACCACCCTGCAGGTACAGGTATCCATTCCAGGCGGCCTGTCCATTCCGAGCCAGCTGTATTTCCAGGTCACCGACATGGGGGGCACTCGCCAAGAAGGGCCGGTAACTTTTGCCAGCGGCGAGACAATTAGTTCAGTCAGGACGGTGGCTGTCTACGGCGATCAAGCAACGGTTCGCGTGGTGCATCCAAACAATTCATCCATTTCTGCTTCAAGCGCGATTACCGGTGCTGAAGGGCAAACGATACCGGTTACGTTAACTCTGGCAGCGGCCGGTGTGCAGGGAAGGGTGTTGAACGGTGCAGGGGAGCCGGTCGGCGGCATATACGTGCGGGCGAGGGTGGCTGCAAACAACAACTCTCTCGGCGCCATGTATACCAATTCGCAAGGCAATTATCTGTTTGCTGCGCTTCCTGTAGGCGAAGAAATATTGTTGCAGGCTCAGGAGCCCAACACTGCAGTCTTGACTGTATTGCGAACGACACTACAGCTTGGTGAAACCGTTACGCGCGATATTCAATTGACAGGTATCGGCACGGTATCCGGCGTGGTCAGCCGTACTTCGGGAGGCGTGATACCTGATGTCCAGGTTGTTGCGACGTATGTGTATGACGACATCAACAACTACACGACGCAAAAATACGTTTACTCCAACCAGGCCGGCGAATACAGCATTCCGAATATTCCGGTCGGACGCGATATCACGGTTACCACGAGTGTGTATACCGGGTTCACCACCATTGTCGGAACGGGAAACACTACTTTGGCAAGCCATGGACAAAATGGAGTGTTGAATCTGCCGCTCGATATGTCAGGCGGCTCCGTATTCGTACGGGTACTCGACGCAGACAATCAGCCCGTTCCTTATTCGTGCCGCAATCTGACGATTCAAGCTGCAAATGGTCAGTCGGGAACAATGAATTGGCAAAACTGTGGAGTTGGCATCACATTCGATGCAGTGCCGGCGGGACAAGCCACGATAACTGGAAATCTGGACTACATCGCACCTCTGGGACCGGTCACTTTCGATGTGGTGGAGGGACAACGTACCGATGTCGTGCTGACGGTGTCGCTGGTAAAAGGCGTGGTGCGGCTCGCTGACGGCACACCAATTCCGTGGCCCTCGGTGACCTTGACCAATGAGACCCAGTTCCTATATGCCGAAACCAACGAGCTGGGCGAGTACCGGATCTACGGTGCGGCCGCTGGCGCATTTACGGTCAGGGCTGAAGACAATGATTCCGGATTAAGTGCCACCGCTTCCGGCAATCTGGTCGATCCAGGCACGTCCATCGCGCTGAATGTCACCATGCCGCCGACCGGTACGGTTACGGGGACTTTCAGGGATCGGGACGATCAACCGATTGCAAATGCGGAGGTCTATGTGCGCAGCAGCGCGGTGGATGTGGACCGCTACGCTACTACCGATAGTAATGGTGTGTACCGTGTCGAAAAGGTGGCGCTAGGTAACATAACTGTAGTGGCGCGAGGTCCGTATCCTGGGTTGCTCATCGCGATGGCAAGCGGGCAGATCGCTGAGGCGGGATCGGTGCTGACGCTCGATCTGCGTGCGAACAATGCGACGAACGTCGCCGGGCAAGTTCTCAATGAGGCCGGCGGCGCAGTCAGTAGCGCGTCAGTCTCGTTATCCACGCGACAATCGTATGGCCCCTTCGGCACAATCTCGCGCAATACGACTGCGGATGCGTCTGGCAACTTCAGTCTTTCCAACGTGCCGGCGGGAGATTTCCGCTTGGTCGCCAACAGTGGCGGAATCGCCGGCTTCGTCGATGGCACCGCCGTCGCAGATACCGCGCTTACGCTGAATGTTACGATCGGCGGTGCTGTTGTCCTGCCTCACATATTTAGTGGAACGGATACTTCCCGCTATGATGTGTATTGCGATGGAAGATTATCGGACGGCGGATTCGCCAATCGCGGTGATGCCTACGACGGCGCTTATTATCTTAAGGTCAACGGAAACTCCTTTCCTTGCAATTCGGTTGCTCCGCTCTCGAACGGCGGCAGGGAAGTCTTGATCGGGCCAAACATCATGGAAAATTTGCAGGTTTCCCGTAGAGTGTATGTGCCGACATCAGGCGGCTACGCACGCTATCTGGATACGCTAAGCAATCCTACGGCTTCCGATATCACCATCGCCGTCAAGGTTGACGGCAACCTGGGTTCCGACTCCGGTACGCGGCTGATCGTATCGCCAACGCAGAGCGGAGGCCGGTATGCAGTGACAACTGACCAGGGTTATGATCCGGCGTTGGCGCATGTCTTTGCAAGCACAGGTGCGCCATTGACCGGAACACAGATGTTCAATCCGCCCAACGATCAATTCAGCTATGACTGGAATGTGACTATCCCGGCGGGAGGCACGGTATCGCTTCTGCACTTCGCCGTACAAAGAGCGGCCAGCGATGCTACTGCAGCCCAGGCGCAGGCGGAAGCCTTATCGACCATGACGCAATCCGGCATGTTTGAAGGATTGAGTTCTGCAGATAGAGCTAATATCAAAAACTTTGTGGTGAGCCCATGATCAAGCTGATAGTCGGTTTTCTTTGTGCCGTTGGGGCGTTTTATGCGAGCGCACAAGATGCCCCGAGTGGTGCGCCGGTCCCATTCCAACACGTGCAAGGCGATGGAACGAATGAATCGGTGCCTGCCCCCCGTGGAACCAACGTGCGTGGCGAGAAACCACCGTCGCCGAGGCATGCCAGGAGTGCGGAAAATGAGCGTACCCTGCCCGGCATAGTGTTTCGGGACGTTGATGGCAGGTCGAGCGATGCGGACAAGTTGCGTTTGAATGGAAACTGGGTGCTGATCGTGCTTGATTCGTCCATGCCATCTGCACAAAAATTCTTGTCGGCCCTGGCTGCTAAAAAAGACGTATTGGATGAACGGACTACCATCCTGTTGGTCGGCAGCGACGCCATGATCGAAAAATTGAGCATCGAAAAGGCGAGTTTGCCAGGCGTTAGATGGATGCATGCAAATGATGCCGGCGTAATCAAGGGGCTGGATCTAACCGCAGTTCCAAGCATGCTGGGTATGAGAGGCGAGCAGAAGATCGCATGGAAATTCTCAGGAATCCCTAATCCGCCCGAGAAAGCGGTATCCATGATTCAGGGATGGTTAAAATTGAATCCCGTTGCCAACGCCCCTGGTCAATAAGCGGGATGGCGGTGATGACAACGAGGAACCACCCGGTGCGATGCATTTCCAAGACATTGGCGATGTTGATCGTTGCCGCATTACCGGGCTTATGCGTAGCGCAAACCAAGCCCTCTGCAGTGGAGCAACTCACGAAGATCAGAATCGAAATTATTCCTGAGCGGCTGACGCAATATGCTGCGCAAGGCGATCTGGTAACGGTAAACTTGCTGATCGATGCCGGGCTGCGCGTAAACAGCGCCGATCCAATCAGAAAAGCCACTGCGTTACATAATGCTTCGGCGCAAGGCCATCTGCGTATCGTAGCGCGGTTGCTGGAACTTGGCGCCGACATCGATGCTCGGGATTGGCACGGCGTTACTCCCTTGATTGCCGCTGTGTATGCGGGGCATACTTCGATCGTTCAGGCATTGCTGCAAAAAGGGGCGGACGTCAACGTCGTCCCGGAGAAGGCGCCAACCGCACTGATCGCTGCGATTCAAACCGGGAAATTAGCCCTTGTCGACATGTTGTTGGCGGCAAACGCCAAACCGGCCATGCCCGACGGTGTTGGTCAAACGCCGTTGTCCGCAGCCAAACTGGCCACGCGCCACGACATTGTCGGCAGGATCGAAGCAGCATTGTCACTGAGGCCGCAATGATATACGTCGCGTCACTATTGAATAATGTGCGAGGTTGCGCGTTCACCAGGCGTATTTGCCGAATTTCTCTGATAATTTGCATATTCATCTTTATCTCGGCGCCGAGCGGCAATGCCATTGCTGAACCTATCCTTGATTATCGTGAAACTCTGTTGGAGTTGGACAAATCATCTTCATTGGTGTTGCCGCAATCGGTATTTCACGCATGGGAAATTGCCGATGCTGAAGCCGGAAAAATCGTGAAAGCATGGCAGACCGAGCAGACAACCGTACCCTGGACCCGCGTTCAGCTGGAGCGGCACATGAAACACAAGATCATGCCAACACGCGGTGCCCGCGGGTTGGCGCTGATGCATGTGGCCATGCACGACGCTTACGATATTGCAGCGGCGCGAAAGATGAATGCCAAGCTGGTGGTGTCGATGGCCGCGGCTCAGGTCCTAGGTTACCTTTTCACAGCCGAAGAAAAGGCATTTGACCGGATTGCTTTCGCTGTTGCGGCCCAATTAAGCCGGACCGGCCGGGAGATGCTGCCTGCGGATGCACGGCGTGCAATCGAACTGGGTTATGCCATCGGTCGGCATGTGGTTCGCCATGGAGAAACCGACGGTGCACAAAAGGGGTGGAACGGCATACGCTTGCAATGGTACGGTGAAGGCCGCTATTACGGCCCCGGAACCTGGGAGCCTACTCCTCCTTATTTCTATTACCCGCCTGATGAACCGTTTGCTCCGACATGGCGTACTTGGGCGCTGGACCGTGCCGACGAGTTTCGCCCCATACCTCCCGCCTATGGATCGCCGAAATATATTCAGGACTTACAGGAAGTTGTACGAATTAACCAGAATCTGCGGCCGGAACAACTCAAGATCGCCAAGTTCTGGGTGGATGGTTCCGGGTCCGTCACGCCTCCCGGCCACTGGAATGCAATCGCAATCGACGAAATCGTCAAAAGCAAACTTGACGATGTCACGACCGCACGTTTATTCGCGCATCTGAATATGGCGCAAGCAGACGCTTTCATCGCCGTCTGGGATACCAAATATCATTACTGGTCTGCCAGGCCGATTACCGTCGCCAAGTCACTGTTGGGAGTCGGCCTTGTTCCGGCGATTCTCACGCCGCCGTTTCCGTCATATGTATCCGGTCATGCTGCATTCAGCGGCGCGGCAGCGCGCATCATCGGCGCATATCTGCCGAAACATGCCAAGCGGCTCGACACCATGGCAGCGGAGGCCGCAGAGTCTAGACTGCTGGGAGGAATTCACTTCCGGCACGATAACGAAGACGGATTACAACTCGGCCGCAAGGTTGCGGAAAAAGTGCTGACACGATTCGCCGTCGCTCATTGACGCCTAGTAGTCCGTCGCGCTCCAATTTACGGGTTCTGCCACATTGCTCGAAGGCGATTGCGGCGTTGCCGATGCGCGACAGGGGAACGCCCTGTCTGTGCTCGACGCCTTGCACTCGCCCTCGATCAACGCGGCAGACCGCTTCGCTACCCGCAAATCGAAGCGTGACGAACTACTAGGGCTTAGCGCGGCAAAGGCGAGTGCGGGTTGGCAGAATCACTTAGCTCCACCTGAATCGCGTACAAGCCGTCATAAGAGCGGCGCATGTCCACGGACTGACCATACAGGAACACGCGCACCTGCTGTTCGGGGAAGAACATCGTAAGCGTCTTCCGCAGGCCGTATTGACTGCCGAATTTTGGCGGGTTATGCAGCGGCGCA
>MESE01000136.1 GCA_001770855.1 Burkholderiales bacterium RIFCSPLOWO2_02_FULL_57_36 | reverse complement strand
AATTGGGCGAGGACGCCCGTTTTTACCCCAGTGACGCTGCATTGGCGCAGTGGCGCGCCCAGGCGGACCAGGGGAAGGCGGTGATTGCCTACGAATAACAGGGCCGTGGGTGAGGAGCGATTTCTCCATCGCATTGGAATCCGTTCGTTCCCCATATTTGATGGTCTTGGCTGACCAGCGGCGGCGCCCATGCGATCAATGGCAACGCAGTTTTGAGCGTTCGGCCTATGATTTAAACCATGTTTGGAACACGTTCTTCTCCCAAGTTCATCACCGGTGTTACTCTCACTGAGGCCGTGGTAGTGGTCGCAATTGTGGGGGTTTTGGCGGGGTTGGTTGCCCCGACATTCCAGGACGCAATGGACCGCTACAGGGCCAATGCCGTTTACGATGAATTGCGCTCCACCTATGTCTTGGCGCGAAGCGAGGCCGTTAGCAGTCGGTCCAGAGTGATTGTTCAAAGAAGGGTGAGTGCCAACTGTGCCACGGTCCAGGAGTGGCAATGCGGCTGGATTGTTTATGTTGACGCCAATGGCGATGGTGTCCAGTCGAACGGCGAACCTTCTTTGCGAAGTGTGGATGAATTGCCGGCTCGCACCGTGGTCAATATGTTCAAAGCCGGCAATGTAAGCCAGGTGACTTTTGACAGATGGGGCAATATCACGCCACTGGGTCCGTTTAGGCAAAACATTGTTCCGCGTGAAGATATTAATTCCAATGGCGTAAGAACGCTCTGCGCAAGTTCAGGGGGGCGCTTTCGTTTGGTTGAAGGTGATGCGACTAATGCTGCGTGTACCGGTCTATGAAAAAAAACCCCTTGGGCCAGTGTTCTCCACAACGTGGCTTTGCATTGATTGAGGCCATGGTGTCTCTGGTTGTGTTGGCTTTTGGTGTGCTGGGCTTGATCGGCTTCCAAATGCAAACGCTAAGGGACACGCGGGACAGTGTAGGCCGCTCGCGTGCCATTGTGGGCATTCAGGACATTGGTGACCGTATGCGCATCAATCCCAATCTTGTTCCTGCGAATTACACAGCTGGTTTTGGTGCGGTGGCAACACCCACCGACTGTACTGCAGCGCCATGCACAACGGCCCAATTGGCGGCATTTGATATATGGCGTTGGAAAGCCAATATTGCAGCAGCTTTGCCCGGCGGGCAGGCGGCCATTGCCCCTTCGCCCAGCGATCCCCGTCAGTTTGCGGTCATGGTGGGGTGGCTTGAAAATAAGTCGGATGCTTTGGCCTCGGATGCGGCGGACAGGACTGTGAACAAAGGTACCGCTATTGGTGGAATTGCGGTTAATGGAATGCTCTGTCCTGTTGGTTTGACTTGTCATTTGGTCTATGTACAACCTTTTCTTTAAACCGCTTACGGGTGGCGCGCACGTCAAGCGCAGTGTTGTTGCGCAACGCGGCAGCACTCTGGTTGAATTGTTGGTCGGTGTTGCCGTGGGCTTGGCGGTCATAGGGATTGCTTTTAGCACCCTGGTGGTGTCCCGCACTGTGACGGTGGCTGTGAATGACCAATTGGAGTTGCAGCAACAGGCCAATATGGCCATGCGCATTATGTCCACGGCGTTGCGGCAGGCCAGCTCCGTGGAGTTGGTTCCCAGTGGCGTTCCCACTATTCCCGGCGTCTCGTATTCACTATCGCCAAATTATGACGCTTTAGGGAACATTGTTGGCACCTCGTCTTTGTTGGGCTTGGTTAGGGATGCGCAGGATAACGACAGTTTTGGCGTGGCATACGGCGACGCCGGGCCCCCAAATCCCACGCTGGATTGTTTGGGCAATAAAAACGCGGCGCCGGTGTTGGGCGGTGTGGTGAATAACAGATTTTATGTAAACGCAAGTCGGCTCATGTGCGAGGGCACCAATGCTGCGGCGGGGCCGCAACCCCTTATTAGCGATGTCCAGCGCTTGCGCGTACTGTACGGTGTTCTGATTGGCACCGGCGCAGCAGCCACTATGCGTTACTTCACGCAGGCCAATGTACCAAGTTGGGGGGCGGCGAATGGGGTCGTGGCGGTGGAGCTTTGTCTCGAGCTGGCCTCGGCAAAGCGGCCGATGGAGCCTGTAGGCAATTACACCGACTGCGATGGAGTTGTGATTCCTAACGACCAACGGGTGCGCGTGGTGGTGCGCCAGGCGGTGCGTTTGCGTTCGGTGCCAATATCATGAGAAAAATTAGTTGTCCGAGGTGCGGGGCCGGTGGTGTTCGCCAGCGGGGCATATCGTTGATCATGGTCATGCTGATCATGGTGCTGGTGGTGCTGACCTCACTGGGAGCCTCGCGATCCTCTTTTTTCAATGAGACGGTTACGGGTAACGAAGCCGACTACAACCGCGCGTACATGGCTGCGGAGGCATTGGTACAGGATGCGCAATTGGATATCAATGGTCAATCGGCCCCCGGTGTGGTGTGCATTAATGGCTGTCGCCCGAGTGGCACGCCAAGTTTGGCCCAGCCTACGTTTCCTGAGAATACAACCGAACACGACCAACTTAAAGCGGCATTGGCGGCAGCCCAGTGCGCACAGGGTATCTGTGCGCCATCCGTCTGGCCCACGAACGCGCTGCCAGACAACTTCTGGATGACCCCCGCCACGTTGGCGATCAACACGGCCAGAGCTGCAACCTATGGGCAATTCACCGGTGCTGTGCCGGCGGCAAACGGGAACCCCATTCTTACCGCCAATCCCAGCGCGGGATGGTACTGGGTGGAAGTGATACTGTTTAATGCAAGCGGCTGTGCCGCAGGAACAGGCGCGTGTCCTCCTATAAATAGGCCCTTCGTTTATCGCATTACCGCAGTTGCCAAGGGCAAAGGCAACACCATTGCCGTAATACAGACTTTTTTTACCTCTAATTAGACATAGTAATTCTGCTGTCTGCATTGCTGTTTTTTGTCCTTATGTTCCTCATTGGAGAGTCATCATGAACCGGTCGCTGAAAATCTCTGCCAAGTCGTCTTTGTGTCTTTCAACCCAACTGTCCAGTGTTTCCGTCGCCTCCAAAATAGTGGTGGCCGCATTGTTGGCGCAGTTGGGAGCGTCAACAGCGCTGGCGGTCCCGTATTCATTGGCACAACAACCCGCTGGTACCGGTGGGCGCGAGCCCGCGCCCAATGTGATTCTTTCCATTGATGACTCCGGCAGCATGGGGTGGGATGTCAACGGTTGCATGACGATGGACTGGGATTTCGCCTATTACGGGAGCAGATTCGATGCCGGTGCCAGTGCCGGCAATTGTCCAGCCAGGGAAAGCAATCCCAATCCCTCGCGGATGGCCTCGTTAAAGTCAGCGCTGTTTTCACAATTTGGTGACGCATCCTTGGCCACGCCGACCAAGGGGAAAATTCCCGACGGGCGCATTCGTCTGGCTTGGCAAGCCATGTGGAATAACGGGAGGGGGAACGACAATCAAGCCGGTAATTTGACGGTAGGGAATCTTAACTCCATGAAACCATTCAGTGGCACACACCGCGCCAACTTCAGTTCTTTTGTGACCAGCCTGCGGGCAAAACAAGGCACCCCGTCCCATAAGATGATGGAGAACGTATACAACTACATGCGTTCACCGGTGGGGGACAACAGTCCTTGGGCAGACAACCCCGGTAGTTCCCAATCAACAGCTTATCTGGCCTGCCGACGTACCTACCACGTCTTCATGACAGACGGCGCATGGAATACAGATGGAGGTCGTACAGCGGGCAATGCTGATGGGTCTTCACTGACCTTGGGTGATGGCATCACCAGCTACAGTCCCACGTCCAGCCAATCCAGGGTTTACAAAGACGGCTTTGGTGCGGAGGCTGACAAACCCAGCACCTTGGCAGACTTTGCATTCAGAAGTTGGGCGACCGATTTGCAAGATGGAACGGGTAGCACGCAAAACATGGCCAACTCAGTCAGGCCGCTGATAAGAAAGTCAGGAACCGAGACGGTGATTAACCCCGCGAATGGACATAGCACGGCGTTGCAGGAATTCTGGAATTCGAAAAATGACCCAGCCACTTGGCAGCATATTGTTCAGCACACCATTGGGTTTGGCAATGCTGCGGTTACATGGTCAGGTGTTCCAGTCTGGGACCCACAAACCGACAACACCTATGGTGGTGACTACGCGATGCTGGTCAACGGCGATATAACTTGGCAAAACCCTATTGCTGTTGCCGAGTCCAATCGATCATTTGAGCTTTGGCATATGGCCCTGAATGGACGCGGCAAGTTTTATCCAGCCAGGAATGCTGAGGCGCTGACTGCTGCGTTTTCTGATATTTTGGACAATGTGATTATTGACACCTCCACGTCCCTGGTGTCGGTGGCTGCCAATGCGTCCCGAATTCAGACTGATACCTTGGTTTATGTGGCGGGCTACGAAAGTGCGGCTTGGAATGGTCACCTGCAGGCCTATGCAGTGACGAACGCAGGTGTTTCCTCGACCGCTTCTTGGGATGCGGCTACATTGCTCAGCGCGGCTGTCCCTGCCAACCGGGTGGTTCTTTCCTATAATGGGTCTGCCGGCATTCCTTTCCGTTGGGGTTCCCTGCCCAGTTCCTCGCCTGCGATACAACGCACCTATTTGAACAGCGCTGATACACGCGGAGCCGAGCGGGTGGATTATTTGCGTGGTGTCAGGACCACCGAGGGAGCTGCTGCCAACACGTTCAGAACGCGGACGTCCGTGCTGGGTGACATAGTGAATTCCAATATTTGGTACCTGGGTGCTCCGACCTCGGCGTCTGGATTGGCGGGCTATGCGGCGTTCGCCTCTGCCAACGCGTCTCGGGTTCCTATGTTGTACGTTGGTGCCAATGACGGTATGCTGCACGGCTTTGTGGCGTCTTCTGGCGCGAATCGCACGGCAGGGTCTGAACGCATTGCCTATGTTCCCGCGGGTGCTTACCCCAATTTGAGCAACTATACCCAGCAGGCCTATACACACCGTTATTTTGTAGACGGTAGTCCGTTTTCCGGGGATGTAAAGGTGGGGAGCACCTGGCGCACCTATCTGGCAGGTTTCATGGGTGCCGGAGGAAAAGGTTATTTTGTGCTGGACGTTACCGACCCCAGCACCACTAATTTTGCGGAGAGCAATGCCAGTTCACTGGTGGTGTTGGACAAAACCATGCCTACGGACGACGATGTTGGCAGCATCTTTGCGCAACCGAGCAAAGACCCTGCAAACCCCACGCGTGCAGTTCAGTTCACCATGATGAACAACGACCGGCCGGCGTTGATTCTTGGCAATGGTGTCAACAGCACGAATGAGCGGCCTGTACTGCTGATTCAGTACCTGGACGGCGCCAAAGAAGTGCTCCCACTGATTGCGTCGACAGCGACCGGTGGGAGCAATGGCTTGGGCAATCCCCAGGTGATTGACATCAATGGCGATGGCAAGGCTGATTTGGTGTATGCGGGTGACCTGAAAGGCAATCTTTGGAAGTTTGATGTTTCTAAGGCCTCTCCATCCAATTGGAAAGTGTCTTTTGGTGGCAACCCTCTGTACACCGCCGCCGATTCAGGGGGGACTCGGCAGCCCATAATGACTGCACCCGTATGGTTACCCCACCCCAAGGGCGGCATCATGCTGGGCTTTACCACAGGTCGTACCTTGACCTCTGCGGATAGAACAGACACTTCGCAGCAAACGCTCTACGGTGTCTGGGATAATACCGTTTTGGCGCTTGGTGCGAACCAGACTTTGACCGTTACCGATGATCCCGCCAAACGGGTGACTGATGGGCAAGACAGTCTGGTGCAGCAAAACATGGGTACCGTCGTCTTGACCACCGTCGCAGGGCGCAGCTTTTTTACCCATGCCGCAAACCCTGTGAACTACGGAACTACCGGCATCAACCCCAACCGGCGTGGGTGGTATATGAACTTCACCGACTCGGGGGAGCG
Source organism: Burkholderiales bacterium RIFCSPLOWO2_02_FULL_57_36 (assembly GCA_001770855.1). Taxonomy (GTDB): domain Bacteria; phylum Pseudomonadota; class Gammaproteobacteria; order Burkholderiales; family Burkholderiaceae_D; genus MESE01. Next base: position 11,366 of record MESE01000136.1, on the reverse strand, counting down.
TGCCTCCAGCAACCCCTATTGGTTTAATGGAAATTACGTGATGGTGCCAAGTGCCGTTCCGGCTTCGGGGACGGACTCCAATACCGAGACATGTAGCCTCACCTCGGTACGGGAGGTGGGTTCCTTGACCGTTGTAGACCTGATCAAAGGCGCGCCACCTAAATTGCCGGTGTTTGATACCGATGGTGGCGGGTTCACTGGAAGCGAGGTGGTTTCCTCCAAAGTCTCCAATCAAGACGATTCTGTGAGTTTCAGCACGGGGGGGGGGCAGGGTAAATTGCTGGGAACGAAGTGTATTGGCGATGGCAACTGTTCTGGATTGGGTACGGATAAACACTGGGGTGGAACAGTGACAGGTTGGCGGGAACGTTGATGTGTGCAGCGAGAGGAGGCTTTATGCGTATTGACTTGGAAAACACTGATGAAAAATAGCAAAGGATTTACTCTCATAGAGTTGATGATTGTGGTGGCTGTTGCGGGTATTCTGGCGGCTATTGCCATTCCCAACTACACACAGTACGTCCAGCGCGGTCGGCGCGCTGAAGCCCGCTCCGCGTTGCAACAGGCGGCTTTGTGGATGGAAAAAGCGCAAACGGCAACCGGGGCATATCCTCTGGTGCTCCCAGCTTCCTTGCGCACGGTCCCTTCAGGCCTCTACGCGGTTTCATTGGTTTCCGATGGCGCGGCTTATACCTTGAGTGCCACCCCCAGCGGTGCCCAAGCCAGCGATGGGTGCAACATTTACACACTTACCGGCGTAGGGGTGACTTCTGTAACTGGCAATTCAGGATCGTGGAATGCTGCAACTTGTTGGCAAAAATAGGTGGCGTAGCGATCTTGAAGTCTTGCCCATGTAATCTGCTCACAGGGCTACATGAATTGCCACGGCGGTGCCGAGCAACCTGTATCGACTGCGAAGCTATGCAGCGAGATTAAGCGCGCTTGGCGCCATGCTTTGATGCGCAGAAGCCAACGACCCAATGCCGTGGAGCGGATTCCAGCGCTTTGCCAAGCGTTTTATGTCCACTACCCGTTAACGCACATCCCAATCTGGAGGCACGCTTATATTCGTCACATACCAAACGCAGAAGGCCTATGTGGTAATTCTGCAGTAATGATTTGCGCGGGGGCAACCTCAGTTTCCACTGCAACTTAAAATTACAACAATAGCGCTGCATGTCCCCGGTCAGTTCAATCTTTTGGGCTGTGCGCAATGAGCAAGTAAGGGTGTATCCGGCCATCGGTATCACGCGGCATCACCCCCGCCTTGTCGATGGCATTGATCACGGCCTCGTCCCAGGATTTCACACCGCTGGATTTGAGGAGTTTGCGGCTGATGACGGTGCCGTCGGATGAAGTGCGCACCTCCACCTCCGCAGTGGGGTTGCCAACGACGGTTTCGGTGTAGGTGGTATTGCGTTTCAAGAGTGCCCTGATACGCCCCGCATAACCCGCCGAAGGCCCCGAGCTTTGTGCGGCCGTACCCGTAGAGCGTGCATCCCCATTGCCGCTGGCAGCGCCTGCCAGCCCGGCGATGCGCTTGAGGTTTTGTTGGCGAAGCTCTTCCAGTTGTTTGGCTTCTTCCTTGGTTTTGGCCGCTGCTTTTTGCTTCGCCGCGTCCGCCGCCTTGGCGTCCTTGGTGCTTTGTTCTTGCAGCTTCTTGTCGCGTGCGGCTTTGTCCAGCTTGTCTTGCTTCTCTTTTTCGCGCTCCAGCTTCTCTTTCTCTAGTTTGGCTTGCTGTAGTTTGGCCTGTTTTTCCGCTTGTTTTTCCCGCTCCAAGCGTTCGCGTTTTTGCTTTTCCTGCTCTAGCTTGATTTGTTCGAGTTTTTCTTCGCGCAACTGCTTCTCTTTTTGCAGGCGTGCTTTTTCCTTGGCCAGGACAATGTCCGCGTCGGGGGTATGCACCGGCGGTGGCGGCACCACCACCGGCCGTGGGGGCTCCACCGGGACGACGGGCCGGACCGGTTCAGGGGGGGCAATCGGTTCGGGTGGCACCTCCGGTGCCGGTGGCGCAGCCTCTTGGGGCACCGCAGACCACAGTTCCGCTTCAAAGGCCACGGGTGTGGCGTCACGTTTCCATTGCACGCCGATAGTCAGCATGGCCACCAGCAGGCCGTGGGCCAGAATGGCCAACGCCAGGGCGCGCAAAAAACCCGGCGGAGGTGGCGGGGCAAATTCGTGGCGACCGCTGGCAATGCTCATGGTCCGGGTGCCTAGTTGACCAGCTGGACCGAGAGGCCCACCCGTTGGATACCGGCGCGCTGCAGGGTGTCCATGACCTTGACCACGTTTTCGTATTTCACGTTTTTGTCCGCGCTGATCACCACGGCAGAGCTGGCAGCCGTAGCGCTGTCTTTGGCGCCCTGGGCCCGTTTAACCGCGCTGGCCAGTTCCTTGAGGGGCAGGGTGCTGCTCTGGTCTTTGACCTTGACTTCCACCACACCGTCGGTTTTGCCCAGAATGATCTGGATGATCTGGTCGGGTTGTTTGGACGCCTTGCCGATGCTGGGCAGGTCGATCATGCTGGGGGTGATCAGCGGCGCGGTGACCATGAAGATGATCAAGAGCACCAGCATCACGTCGATGAAGGGCACCATGTTGATTTCGTTGATGGTGCGCCGTCCACGGCCACGGCTTACAAGGGCTGGCATGGGGTGATGGCCTTCAGGCGGTACGCGGCGTGGCGGCCTGGGCGCTCACGTTGCGTTGCAGAATATTGGAAAACTCTTCGATGAAAGTTTCCTGGTGGATGGCAATGCGGTCAATATCGCGTGCAAAACGGTTGTAGGCCACCACGGCGGGGATGGCTGCAAACAGGCCAATCGCAGTGGCCACCAGTGCCTCGGCAATGCCGGGCGCCACGGTGGCCAGTGTCACCTGCGTGAGTGCCGCCAGCCCGGTAAAGGCGTGCATGATGCCCCACACCGTACCGAACAAACCGACATAGGGTGATACCGAGCCCACCGAGGCCAGAAACGACAGATGGGTTTCCACCACGTCCATTTCGCGCTGAAAACTGGCCCGCATGGCGCGCCGGGCTCCGTCCATCAGGGTGCCGGCATCGGTGACCCGGCGTTCGCGCATTTTTTGAAATTCACGCATGCCACTGGCAAAGATACGCTCCATGGGCCCACCTTCGCTGGGGTTTTTGGAGGCGTTGGCAAACAGGTCGTTCAGGCTGGAGCCGGACCAGAAGTTGCGCTCGAACACCTCATTGAGCGATTTCACACGGTTCAGGGCAAATAGCTTTCTGAAGATGGCAGCCCAGCTGGAGATGGAAATCACCATCAGCAGCAGCATGACGGCTTGCACCACTACGCTGGCATTGAGTACCAAATGGAGAATCGAAAGGTCTTGGTTCATGGCAGGGTTGGGTAAATGAATTTACAGCAGCACCGAGCGAAGCCGCTCGACTGCCGTCTGCAGTTGTTCCATCGAACTGGCGGTGGAAAAACGTACAAAATGGTGGGTCTGGTCCAGCCCGAAGTCACGCCCTGGGGTGATGGCCACATGGGCTTGGTTCATCATGGCAAAAGCAAAGTCCCAGCTGTCTTGGATGCCGAGTTTGGCGCAGGCGTTGGAACAATCTGCCCAGGCGTAAAAAGCGCCATCGGGAACCACGGGAACGTTCAAGCCCATGGCGTTGAGCTGCGGAATGAAATAGTCGCGCCGCGCCTTGAACTCCTGGCGCCGTGCCTCGTACAGCGCAATGCTTTCGGGCGCAAAGCAGGCCAGGGCCGCATGCTGGGCAATGGTGCTGGGGCAGATGAACAGGTTTTGCGCCAGCCGCTCAATCACCGGTACCAGTTTTTCCGGCACCACCATCCAGCCCAGGCGCCAGCCGGTCATGCTGAAGTATTTGCTGAAGCTGTTGATGCTGATGATGTGCTCGTCGATGGCCAGTGCCGTTTGTCCAAACTGGGCGTCAAAACTGAGTGGCAGGTAGATTTCGTCCACCACGGTGATGCCACCGCGCGCCTGCACCACCTGGTGGATGCGGCGCAACTCGTCCGGGTGGATGGAGGTGCCTGTGGGGTTGGACGGTGACGCCAACAAGACGCCCCGTGTGCGTGGCCCCCAGGCGGCTTGCACCTTGTCGGCACTGAGCTGAAAGCGCTCTTGGGCGGTGGTGGGAATCAGCACGGCGCGGCCTTCGGCGGCGCTGACAAAATGCCGGTTGCAGGGGTAGCTGGGGTCCGGCATCAGGACTTCATCACCCGCTTCGATCAGCGCCATACACGCCAAGTGCAGGGCGGCGGAGGCCCCCGCCGTCACGATGATGCGGCTGGCAGGCACGTCAGCGCCGAAACGGCTGGCATACCAGGCGCTGATGTGTTCGCGCAAGGCGGGCAATCCGGTGGCGGGGGTGTACTGGGTGTGGCCGTCGCGCACCGCTTTTTCTGCGGCCTGCTGCACCAAGGGCGGCGCGGTGAAATCTGGCTCACCGATGTTCAAAAAAACCATGGGCGCATCGGTGTGCGCAATTTCTTGACCCAGATTGGCAGCCGCCTTGGCCACCTCCATCACGTAGAAAGGCTCTATCTTTTGTGCACGGGACGATATCTGCATGGGAGGTGGAAGCGGTCGGTGTTTAGGCGCGGGACTTTTTGACGCGGTCGGATTCGACCTCCGCTGTGCGCAGGGAGGGGGCCATGCCGTTCAGCACGCCATTGACGTATTTGTGGCCGTCGGTGCCACCAAACTCTTTGGCCAGCTCCACACACTCATTGATGACCACGCGCCAGGGAACATCCAGGCAGTGCTTCATCTCGTAGGCGCCAATCCACATGACCGCATGTTCAATGGGGGAAATCTCGGTCATGGGGCGGTCCAGCAGCGGGAGAATCAACACGTCCAGCTCGGCGCCTTGTGCGATGCACCCGTGCAAGAGTGCGTCAAAGTGCACCGAATCTGCCTTGTTGAAGCCCGCGAGGTCGCGCGTAAAAATGTCGATGGCACCGGCTTCGTTACCCCCCACCAGGCTCTGGTACAGGCCTTGCAGCGCAAATTCGCGTGCGCGGCTGCGGTCCGACTTGGAGCCCGCCTTGCGCGCGCCCGTACTGGTCACGCCGGTGCGTGGCTGGCGGGGCGGGCGGGTGGGCGAGGAGGGAGTATTGAAATCGCTCATTAAATAGACTCCAGCAGATTGGCCATTTCGACGGCCACACGGGCCGCATCGCGGCCTTTTTCTTCCTGGCGGGCCACGGCTTGGGCCATGTCTTCGGTGGTCAAAATGGCGTTGGCAATGGGCAACTGGTAATCCAGCGAGATGCGGGTCACACCGGCGCCGGACTCGTTGGCCACCAACTCAAAGTGGTAGGTTTCACCGCGGATGATGCAGCCCAAAGCCACCAAGGCGTCGTATTTAGACTTCTCGGCCATGGCCTGCAATGCCACGGGCACCTCCAGTGCGCCGGGTACGGTGACATGGTCGATGTCTTTGTCGGACACACCCAAGCTCATCAACTCTGCCTTGCAGGCCTTGGCCAGCGCGTCGGTGATGGGGGCATTGAAACGTGCTTGCACGATGCCAATGCTGAGTTTTTTGCCGTTGAGACGGCTGTCGTTAGAGGCAACGTTGCCTTTGTCTGCACCAAACATGGGGTAAACCTTTATCAATTTTGATTATTTGCTGATGTAGCCGGTGATTTCCAGGCCGTAGCCCGTCATGCTGGGCATGCGCCGGGGGCTGCCCATGAGGCGCATTTTGTGCACGCCGCACAGGCGCAGGATTTGTGCACCAATGCCGTAGGTACGCAGGTCCATGCGGCCCCGTTCCGGGGCTTGGGCCGGGCGGGCGGTGCCGTCAAACTGCGACAGCAACTGTGCGCCGCTTTCACCGCAATTGAGCAACACGACTACGCCTTTGCCTTCTTGCGCCACAAAGGACAGGGCGGCATCCAGACTCCAGGAGTGCATGGTGCGGCCCACTTCCAAGGCGTCCAGCACCGACAAGGGCTCGTGTACGCGGGCGGGCACAGTGTCGCCCTCGGTCCATTCGCCTTTGACCAAGGCCAGGTGCACGCCGTGGCCCGTGGTATCGCGAAACGCGTGGGCGGTGAACTCGCCAAAAGCGGTGTGTACCGTGCGCGAACCCTGTTTTTCAATTAGAGACTCCACGCGGCTGCGGTGTTCAATCAAATCGGCAATGGTGCCGATCTTCAGGCCATGCTGGGCGGCAAAAATTTGCAAATCAGGCAGACGGGCCATGGTGCCATCGTCTTTCATGATCTCGCAAATCACCGAAGTGGGCGAGCAGCCCGCCATGGCCGCCAGGTCGCAACCGGCTTCGGTGTGGCCTGCCCGCATGAGCACGCCACCATCCACCGCCTGCAAGGGAAAAATGTGGCCGGGTTGCACCAAATCATCGGGTTTTGCGTCTTTTGCGACGGCCGCTCGGACGGTTTGTGCACGGTCGGCCGCCGAAATGCCGGTGGTCACGCCTTCAGCGGCCTCAATGGACACCGTGAATGCTGTGCCCTTTTTGTCGCCATTGCGTACCGTCATTGGCGGCAATTGCAGGCGTTCACAGCGTTCGCGGGTGAGGGTCAGGCAAATCAGACCACGCCCAAAACGTGCCATGAAATTGATGGCGTCCGCGGTGACGTGGTCGGCCGCCAGTACCAGGTCGCCTTCGTTTTCGCGGTCTTCTTCGTCCACCAAAATCACCATGCGCCCGGCGCGCATGTCGGCCACGATGTCTTCAACAGGGGAAATAGCCACGGGGGAGAGGGCTGTCATGCAAATGTCTTTCACAAAATAGGAGAGGAGGCGGGGCTCCGAGTTATGACGCGGGTTGTCCGGCTTGTTGTGGGTCGGCGTTCAGCATGCGCTCGACATACCGCGCGATCAAATCGATTTCCAGATTGACCTGAGAGCCTGCGCCCAGGGTGCCCAAAGCGGTGTTTTGCACTGTATGGGGGATCAGGTTGATGCTCATTTCACAACCGGTGTCGGTATCTTGGATACGGTTCACTGTCAGGCTCACGCCATTGACCGTGATGGAACCTTTGTACGCCAGATATTTGGCCAATGTCCGTGGGGCCATGATGCGCAACTCCCAACTCTCACCCACTTGGCCAAAGTGCGCCACAGTGCCGATCCCGTCCACATGGCCTGACACAATGTGCCCGCCCAAACGGTCGTGCGCACGCAAGGCTTTTTCCAAATTGATGGTGCCCAATTGCCCCAGTCCCGCAGTTTTGTCCAGCGATTCAGCGGAGATGTCCACCGTGAATTGCTGCTGCGCAGGGTCGAGCGTGGTGACGGTCATGCAAGCCCCATTGAGTGCAATGCTGTCGCCCAAACTGACGTCGTCGAGGTAAGCGGGCGGGCACGCAATGGTGAGGCGCTTGCCGTGCGTTGAAGAGCTGCCTTGGGCGTGAACGGCGACGATGCGCCCCACGCCGGTGATGATTCCGGTAAACATCTGGGTATTTTCGCAGGGTTTGGGCCTTGGGTTGGCCAAAGCCCCCAATTCTTCTGTTTTAAAAGCGGTCGCGCCCGCTCACGCGTGCCACTATCCGCAGGTCTGGGCCCACCATGGCGGTCGATTTGAACTCCAGCGGCAGGGCAGCATTCAAATCGGTCAGTGGCCCAAAGTCGGCCATGCCAGAGCCCTGACCCATGAATTTGGGAGCCAGATAGACCAGAAATTCGTCTGCCAAAGCCTCACGAATCAGTGAACCATTGAGTTGGTGGCCAGCCTCTACATGCAGCTCGTTGATCTCGCGTTGACCCAAGTCCCGCAACATGGCAGCCAGATCCACTTTGCCAGTGGGGCTGCCGTCCAAGCGCACGCCGGGCAGGTAGATAACGGTGGCGCCCGCAGCCTCCAGCGCTGCCTTTTTCAAGTCATTTTGGGTTGCAGCGTAGATAAATACTGCGCGGCCCGCTATAAAAAGAGGAGCGTCGATTGGGGTTTGAAGGTTGCTATCCACCACCACCACATGCGGCTGGCGCGGTGTATCCACCAAGCGCACGTCCAAGCGCGGCGTGTCTTGTAACACGGTGCCAATGCCGGTCAGGATGGCGCAAGCGCGTGCGCGCCACGCATGACCATCGGCGCGCGCTTCAGGTGAGGTGATCCACTGACTCACGCCATTTGGCAAGGCGGTTTTACCGTCCAGCGAAGCAGCCACCTTCATGCGCACCCAGGGCGTTTTACGGACCATGCGGCTGAAAAAACCGATGTTGAGCTCGCGCGACGCAATGGCCAGTGGGTCATCAACTGGCAGTACTTCGACCTCAATGCCAGCAGCTCTTAGCTTTGCAAATCCTTGGCCAGACACCAGGGGGTTGGGGTCGGCAATAGACGCCACCACTTTTTTTATGCCTGCCTGGATCAGTGCGTCACAGCAGGGGCCGGTACGGCCGTGGTGGGAGCAGGGCTCTAAGGTGACGTAGGCGGTGGCACCCACAACCGAATGACCCTTGGACTGTGCATCTCGTAGGGCCATGACTTCGGCATGCGGACCACCAGCGCGCTGGGTGTGACCTTGTCCAATGATCGTACCATTTGGAAGAGTTAATGTACAACCAACACGTGGATTTGGGGATGCTATACGGAGTGAGTGAGTTGCCAAACTCAATGATGCTTCAATCATGAAATGCGAATTAATAGCGTTTATTTACCACACTGTAGTGCTGATCGAAACTAAGCCACTATTGCCTCACCTCATCCACCAATGTTTTGAACTCATCAATATCCTCAAAACTCCGATAAACGCTGGCAAATCGCACGTATGCCACTTTGTCGAGCTTTTTGAGTTCACGCATGACCAATTCGCCAATCAAGTTGGATTGAACTTCACGTAGTCCCAGGTTGCGGAGCTTTTCTTCAATCCGGTCTATGGCGGCGCCGACCTGTTCCGTGCTGACGGGGCGCTTGCGCAGAGCTAGGGAGAATGATCCCCGCAGCTTGGATGCATCGTATTCAATCCGACGGCCATCCTTCTTGACGATGATAGGGAAATTGACTTCAGGCCGCTCATAGGTAGTGAATCGCTTTTCGCACGACCCACACTGGCGCCGGCGGCGGATGAAGTTCCCGTCTTCAGAAACGCGGGTCTCCACCACCTGGGTTTCTGTGTGACTGCAAAACGGGCACTTCATCGAATCAATGCCTATTTGTAAACAGGGAAGCGTGCGGTCAAAGCATTGACTTTAGCGCGTACTGTTTCAATGTTGGCTGCGTCACGTGGGTTGTCCAGTACGTCCGCGATCAAATTGGCAGTGGCGCGTGCCTCTTCGTCTTTGAATCCGCGGGTTGTCATGGCCGGGGTGCCGATGCGCACACCGCTGGTGACCATGGGTTTTTCTGGGTCATTGGGGATGGCATTCTTGTTGATGGTCATATGGGCGCTGCCCAACACGGCCTCGGCTTCCTTGCCGGTAATGCCTTTGGCCCGCAGGTCCACTAGCATGACGTGGCTTTGGGTGCCACCACTGACAATGCGCAGCCCACGGCTGGTCAGGGTTTCCGCCACAATTTGTGCATTCTTCAGCACCTGCTGCTGGTAAATTTTGAATTCAGGCGTGAGCGCTTCTTTGAAAGCAACTGCCTTGGCTGCGATGACGTGCATCAGTGGGCCGCCTTGCAAGCCGGGGAAAATGGCGCTGTTGATGGCTTTCTCGTGTTGTGCCTTCATCAAGATAATGCCGCCGCGTGGGCCGCGCAAACTCTTGTGGGTGGTGGATGTCACTATATCGGCGTGGGGTACCGGGTTGGGGTACACCCCAGCAGCGATCAAGCCCGCGTAGTGGGCCATGTCCACCATGAAAATGGCTCCTACGTCTTTGGCGACCTTTGCAAAGCGTTCAAAATCAATCGCCAGCGAGTAGGCGCTGGCACCAGCGATGATGAGCTTGGGCTTGGTTTCGTGCGCCTTGCGCTCCATGGCGTCGTAGTCGATTTCTTCCTTGGCATTCAGGCCATAGCTCACCACGTTGAACCACTTGCCGCTGATGTTGAGTGCCATGCCGTGGGTCAAGTGGCCACCTTCGGCCAAGCTCATTCCCATGATGGTATCGCCAGGCTTCAGAAAGGCCAGGAAAACGGCTTCATTGGCCGAGGCGCCGCAATGGGGTTGCACATTGGCAGCTTCCGCGCCAAAAATTTGCTTAACGCGGTCGATGGCCAATTGCTCGGCCACATCAACATGTTCGCAACCGCCGTAATAGCGTTTACCTGGGTAGCCTTCGGCGTATTTGTTGGTCAGCTGGCTCCCCTGTGCCGCCATCACGGCCGGTGAGGCGTAGTTTTCGCTGGCAATCAGCTCAATGTGGTGCTCCTGGCGCGCGTTTTCAGCCAGGATGGCGGCCCACAGTTCAGGGTCGGTTTGTTCTACGAGAATATTACGGTCGTACATGGCAGTCCTTAAAGACAATGGGCCTGTGTGGGTCTTGGAAATAACACAGGGCTGCCCAGGCGAACGGCTGAACGCAGTTTCCCGCAAGGGTTGTGCGGCACGCTTCCCGGTGGTTGTCCCACCTCGGCGCACTGAACCAAGCTGGTTCGGCGCCTATCGCCAGTCGCGTACGGGCTTGAGTTTACCCGACGTGGCTTATGAGTTGGAAAGACTGGCTAGGTTTTCAGGTGGAGCCAACGTTTTGCTGGGCACAATTGCCGGGACTGACGGGGGCATAGTGTGTGGCGTCGATATTGGAACCCCACGTCCTGCGGCCACCTGTTGCAATCGGTTATGTTCCGCCATTACTTTATTGGCGTACCCGCCGTCATCTTCTAAATTGCCAGCGCCTACGTAAAACTTGAGGCCGCCTTCGACGGAGCCTGCACGGCTAATGCATTCTTGCAACACCTTGGCTCCGACCCGCAGATTGGAGACAGGGTCAAAGGCGGCTAATTTGCCGCCAAACCCTTCGTATTTGTCGCTGTGGATTTTGGTCATCACCTGCATCAAACCCTGCGCACCCATAGCGCTTTGGGCAAACGGGTTAAAGCCAGACTCAATGGCCATGATGGCCAATATCAGCGTGGGGTCCAGTTTGGTGTGGGAGCCGATCTCATATGCTTCGGAGACCAGTGCGCCTACAGGTTCGGGCGCCACACTGTATTTTTTGCTGAGCCAATAAGCCACAGCCGCTTGTGGTTTGGGTAAGTCCTTGAGGTTGGTTGCGGTTGTGCGATCAATGGCTTCTGCATCCGTTGCCATGCCGGTGACGGCGATTTGACGGTTTTGCAGCCAACTGATCAACTGAACTTCACCGGCCTGACGGATTTCTGGGCGGGCAGTCAGGGTGACTGCTGCGAACATGACGGCCAAACCCAGCAGGGCAAAACCGTTGTGTGTGATTTCAAAGAAGCCTTGGGCGATGTCGCTGAGAAATATGCGAAAGCCCTTGGT
>MESE01000135.1 GCA_001770855.1 Burkholderiales bacterium RIFCSPLOWO2_02_FULL_57_36 | reverse complement strand
GTCAACTTCATGGCGTCCAACCTGACCGGGCAGGTGCGTAATATTGCCGACGTGACGACCGCCGTTGCACGCGGCGATCTGTCGAAAAAAATCACGGTCGACGTCAAGGGCGAAATCCTGGAACTGAAAAACACCATGAATGTGATGGTGGATCAGTTGCGTTCCTTCGCATCGGAGGTCACGCGGGTAGCGCGCGAGGTGGGTACCGAAGGGCGCCTCGGCGGGCAGGCGAATGTTCCGGGCGCATCCGGCACTTGGAAGGATCTGACCGACAACGTTAATTTCATGGCGTCCAACCTGACCGCGCAGGTACGCAATATCGCCACCGTGACGACCGCGGTGGCGCGCGGCGACCTGTCGAAGAAAATCACGGTCGATGTCAAGGGCGAAATCCTGGAACTGAAGGACACGATCAACGTGATGGTGGACCAGCTCAGCTCGTTCGCATCCGAGGTCACGCGGGTGGCGCGCGAAGTCGGCACCGAAGGCAAGCTGGGAGGACAGGCGCAGGTTGAAGGCGCAGCCGGTACCTGGAAGGACCTGACCGACAACGTCAATTTCATGGCGGCCAACCTGACCGCGCAGGTGCGCGGCATCGCCGGTGTGGTGAGTGCGGTGGCCAAGGGCGATCTGAAGAAAAAGATGACGGTGGCGGCGCGCGGCGAGATCGCGACATTGGCCAATACCATCAACGAGATGACCGATACGCTGGCTGTGTTCGCCGATCAGGCGACCACGGTTGCGCGCGAAGTCGGTGTCGAAGGCAAGCTGGGCGGACAGGCGAGCGTACCGGGCGCCGCGGGCACCTGGAAAGACCTGACCGATAACGTCAACGGATTGGCGGCGAATCTCACCACACAGGTGCGGTCGATCGCCGAAGTGGCCACCGCGGTGACGCGCGGCGATCTGTCGCGTTCGATTCAGGTGGAAGCGCGCGGCGAGGTGTCCTTCCTGAAGGACAACATCAACGAGATGATTCGCAACCTCAAGGAAACCACGCAAAAGAATGCGCAGCAGGACTGGCTCAAGACCAACCTGGCGCGCTTTACGCGGCTGTTGCAAGGACAGCGCGACCTGGAAGCGGTGGCGTCGCTGATCCTGTCGGAGCTTGCGCCGCTGGTATCGGCGCACCATGGGGTGTTCTACATGATGGATTCTCGCGATACCGAATCGCGGCTGTATCTGACCGCAAGTTACGGCTATCAGTCACGCCGGGAAGCGCCGGCATCCTTCATGCCCGGAGAAGGGCTGTTGGGACAATGCGCCATCGACAAGCAACGTATCTGGCTGACCAACGTACCGCGCGGTTACGTTTCGATTTCATCGGGCCTGGGTTCTGCTTCGCCTGCCAACATCGTGGTCTTGCCGATCCTGTTCGAGCAGGAGGTCAAGGCCGTCGTCGAAATTGCATCGCTGGACCGATTTACCGAAACCCATCTGTCATTCCTGGATCAGTTGATGGAATCGATCGGTGCGGTCCTCAATACCATCGAAGCAAACAGTCGCACCGAAAGCCTGCTGACCCAGTCGCAATCGCTGGCGCAGGAACTGCAGCAGACCAACCAGGAGCTCGCGGAAAAAGCGCGCCTGCTATCCGACCAGAATATCGAAGTGGAGCGCAAGAACCGGGAAGTGGAGCAAGCCAAGATTGCACTGGAAGAAAAAGCTACACAGCTAGCCTTGTCGTCCAAGTACAAGTCGGAGTTCCTGGCCAACATGTCGCATGAACTGCGCACACCGTTGAACAGCCTGCTGATCCTGGCGCAACAGTTAAGCGATAATCCGAAGGGCAATCTGACGCCTGACCAGATCGAATTCGCCAAGACAATTTACGGTTCCGGCAGCGACTTGCTGACATTGATCAACGACATTCTGGACTTGTCGAAAATCGAATCGGGTACGGTCACGCTCGACATCGGCGAATACCGTTTTCAAAACCTGCGCCATTACGTCGAACGCACGTTCCGTCACATGGCCGAAGCCAAGCAGATCAATTTTTCGATCGAGCTCGCAAAAGAACTGCCGATTGCAATGCGAACGGACACCACTCGCTTACAGCAGATATTGAAAAATCTGCTGTCGAATGCATTCAAATTTACATCCCACGGCAAAGTATCGCTGAAGATCGGCATGGCAAGTGCCGGCTGGACCTCCGGCCATGCGAATCTTGGCGTCGCGGATGCAGTACTCGCGTTTTCGGTAACCGACACCGGGATCGGGATTCCCGCCGACAAGCTGCAGCTGATTTTCGAGGCGTTTCAGCAGGCCGACGGCAGTACTGCGCGCAAGTATGGCGGCACGGGACTGGGGCTGTCGATCAGCCGCGAACTGGCGCGGTTGCTCAACGGCGAAATCCGCGTCGTAAGCGAAGTTGGCGTAGGCAGCAGGTTCACGCTGTTCCTTCCTTATAACCGTATCGACTTTGGCAAAAGCGATCTGATTCATCATGCGTATGCGCCAGCGCCGGCTCTTGAGGTGGATTCTGCCTGGACCCGCGAGAATGTCTCGAAGCGGGAGTGGCGCGAATCCGCGGAATGTGTACAGTTCAGCTCGAATCCGCAGCATCAAGCGCCAAAAGAAGCGACGTTTGATGATCGTGCGCTGATTGCCCCGGGCGATCCGTCGGTGTTGATAGTGGGCGACGATGCGCGTGCCGCCAAGATACTGCTCGATTTTGCACGGGAAAAAAACTTCAAATGCATCGTGGCGGCCCATGGCGATTCAGCGCTGACGCTGGCGCGCGACTATGTTCCTACCGCGATCCTGCTCGATATCGATGCATCCGAGGCCGACGGCGTGATGGTGCTGGATCGCCTGAAGCGCGATACCGGAACCCGGCATATTCCGGTGCATGTGATTTCGGGTCAGAAGGAGCGCGCGCGTTGTCTGCGGATGGGCGCGCTGTCCTATCTCGCCAAACCGATCGGCGCCAAACGCCTGCATGAAGAATTTCTCCGGATCCAGCAATTCCTGACCTACGACAAGCGCCGCCTGCTGGTGGTGGAAGACGACGACATGCAGCGCAAGACGATCCTGGATTTGATCGGCGATTCGGACGTGGATATTGCGGCAGTCGATACCGGGGAGGAGGCGTTGCGGCTTCTCAGGGAGTCGCACTTCGATTGCATGGTGCTGGATCTCAGCTTGCCCGATGTCACGGGATTCGAGCTGCTCGATACGATCGGCAAGGACCCGGGGTTGCGCGACCTGCCGATCGTGATCTACACCGCCAAGGAACTGAACCGCAAGGAAGTGGCCAAGCTCAAGCGGATCGCGAAAACCATCGTCGTCAAGGATGCCAGGTCGCCAGAGCGGCTGCTCGACGAGACGGCATTGTTCCTGCATCGATCGCATTCGAATTTGCCGGAGCAGCAGCGCCGCATACTGGACACGGTCCATGCCGCCGATGATGTGCTGGCGGGACACAAGGTGCTGATCGTCGACGACGACCTGCGCAATATTTTTGCCTTGAGCTCGGTGCTGGAACGCGAAAACATGGAGGTGCTGTTTGCGGAAAACGGCAGGAACGGCATCGAGGTTCTGGAAGACAATCCAGACATCGAGATTGTGCTGATGGATATCATGATGCCGGAGATGGACGGTTACGATACGATGCGCGCAATTCGCCGCAATCCGAAATTCAAGCTGCTGCCGATCATTACATTGACGGCAAAGGCGATGAAAGGCGATCGCGACAAATGCATTTCAGCGGGTGCGTCCGACTACATTACCAAACCGGTCGACGCGGCGAAATTGTTGTCGCTAATGCGGGTATGGCTGCATAAAGGATGTGGAGCGGCTCGCAACATGGCCGAACATGGGCAATATAAACATTTGCCGTGCAACAATAAAATCCATTAATGAAAGAATTCCAGAAATAATTTCAGGAATGGTTTTACTTGCCGGTAAACATCTTAAGTGACGGATTCTTAAGAGATATTTCCAGATGTACACAGTTGCTGTGGACAAGTTTGTGGATAAGCAATATCAATTGCGTTGAAAGCGCCTGTTCATGCCGGTTTCTATAAAATGCTTAATATGCGTGCAAAAAATTTTCTTTTTATATTCAATGACTTACTAAATCACGTTGTGTAAAGTCAAGAAGTGTAAAACGAAGAGGCTTGATTCCAGGCAGCGGTAAAACTACTGGCGCAACATGCATCAAGAATGAAGTTGGATTTATGTTCTGCAAAATTTCTTTTGATAAAAAATTTTGCAGACGATGCAATTGCGACCTGCCATCTTTATACCGCCCATCTCTTCCGACGCGGCGCAGAATCGGGAGTTCAGGCAAGCCATGCAACGGCATGCACTTGTCCCAATCCATCGATGTTCAAACTCATGTCATTCAACGTGATGCTTCCGCTCGGCAATCCCGAGTTTGGAACTATTCGACGTTTTAGAAGACAAAAAGATAACGCTTGTAAAAAATATTCGTGCAACATTTGAGCAAATGCACGCAACACTTTTTTCCGATATGGATTGAAGGCTTGGAGATCCGTTCTGTTCGTCAACCCAGTCGAAAGGAGGCGGTCCAATGGATTCAAGAGATGAAAAACATGCGACACGAACATCTGCTGGTGCGCAGCCGAACGACGATACATACAAAAAGCTTCGACCGGCCACATTGAACGACGACAGCAGTGCGCCGGATCGCGGGATTGGCAGCGACACCAGGCCGGTCCGCATCAATCGCGAAGGTGCGCAAAAAAATATCCCACCCGATCCCGACGATCCAGTATCGCCTTGACCCGAAATTTTTCCGGGAGTCGTCTCTCCTGGAAATTCAGGCGGTGTTTTAATCACGTTCGTTTTCTCAAGGAGCACAATCATGAAAAACCAATTCAAACTGCACTTGATTACCGCTGCCGTACTTTCCGCAGTAGGACTGACATCGTTGGCACAGGATCGCGACACGACATCGTCCGGAAAATCGTCCGCAGCAACCACCCAGAGTTCCAGTGCGCAGGTGCAATCGCGCGATCTGCGCGCCAGCAAGCTGATCGGCCAGGAAGTCAAGAACACCCAAGGCGAAAGTATGGGCGATATCCAAGACCTGATTGTCGATCCGGTAGCGCAGCGAGTGCATTACGCGGTGCTGTCGTTTGGCGGTGTTCTCGGCATGGGCGACAAGCTGTTTGCGTTTCCGGTAAGCGCATTCAAGGCTAGCCAGGACAAGGATGAACTGGTGCTGAACGTTGCGAAAGAACGGCTCAAGAATGCACCTGGTTTTGATCGGAACAACTGGCCCGATATGAGCAGCAATCGCTATCGCGGTGAGGTGGACCGGTATTTCAAATCGGGGGCCGCCGCGCGCGGCAAGTCCGGCGGCCGAATGATGCGCGCCAGCGAACTGATCGGGAAAGACGTCAATGATCGCGGCGGAAAAGACGCAGGCGAGATCGAGGACATGGTGGTCAACATGACGAATGGCCAGATCCGCTATGTCGTGCTGGATTTCGACAAGGCATGGAGTCCTGACGACAAGATGGTGGCGCTGCCGCTCAAGGTGCTTACTTTCCCACGCGACAAGGGTGAAGATCTTGTGCTGAACGTCCCGCGTGAAAAGATCGACATGGCGCGCGGCTTCGACGAAGACAAGTGGCCTGACTTGAATGCAGCGGAATTCCGCAGGGAGCAGGATAGGTATCTGTCCAGCTTCGATACCGGAAGAAATGCCGAGCCGCAGCGCGGCAGTAGGGACGGGACGGTAACCTACGGTGCTTCAGGCGAGAAGGGTACTTCGCGGTCGTCGAAATAACAGTGCGGCGGGTGATGCACGGGGGCGCGATGGAGTCGGCGCACGTCTCCGTGCGAATTGCGCGCTGATAAAGAATATTTTGCATACCAGCCCCCCATGAAACCAAACGACAGTAACGGCAAGCTGCCGCCGTCCGAGCGGCCATTCCGGGTGCTGGTGATTTCCGGATCGGATCGCCGACAGTACGCTACGACGAGGATAGTACGGACGAACCGGACCTGATGTGGGATCTCGATCTATATGCGCGCCTGGATCTGGCCGATGCGTGGGCGATCATCGGTCCGGTCAACTGGTATGCGCCCACCTCTAACTTGAAGCTGATGTTCGATCGCCTGGTGTGCATGAATGGCGGGAATCCGCGCGAAGAATTGATTGAGCACAAGAACCCCGAGTTGGCGATGAAACTCGAACATGCGCCGGAATGGAAGGAAATTTCGCTGAATCATCTGGAAGGGCGCAGCGCCGGATTTTTCTGCTATGGCGACGACGCGACGGAAGAGCGCGATGAAAATCGGCGCCCAAGATACATCAGTGACGCACATGCGCATTACTTCGAGCCGGATCAGGAACCCGCTGACCAGCGCGACGCTTACGCGCCATTGGTCTGGCAAGCCCGATTCAGCGGAATAGAAGTCCCCGATGCGCTATGGCATTACCAGGAATTCGGGAACGGGAGGATCTATAGCGATACGCAGGCCGAAGACATGGCGAAAGATGCCGAATTTCTTGCCGCTTTCGATGCGTGGACCGATCGGTTTACACGGTTTGTCGCCGGCAAAGGGAAAGTGGAGCCGGGAAGATTTCGCGCATTCGGCTTTTCGCGTCCGTCGCATCGCTGGCATGACATGAAGCTTTGGTGGCGCGACAAGGCAATGCGGCTCGGCCATGCACCGCAAGAGTCGTCGCCGCAGGAGCAACATGATCAAGGGCTCAATCAGGATGCGGTGATGTCGCCGGAAAAAGGCTTGGGCAGGCATCTGCGGGACCAATAGCCGTCCATGATTTTCCACATGCCCGGTGGCCAACCGCACTTGGCGCCAGTATGAGTCCGCCTCATTATGTGTATGGGCTCAGATTTCCTCAAACGTGCGGTGCCGGATTTCATCAAAACCAGATTCTTCCGGGCAGCCAGACATCGCCAATACCGGACGGTCGAGTTCTGAATCCAAAGCAGACGTTCAACTTCACAGCATTACTTAAATGCGATCCAGATTCCATATGATCACGTGGCTTGATCATATGCGCCATAACGTTTTTTGCGTCTCTTTTGAGCACTCGCACATAAATTATCGTGATTGATGCATTTGCGTGTATCAAAGGCGCGTGTCTCCTCGGCTCCCATATTCGCGGGTTGGCGCAGAACATGGAAGCAGATGTACCATCTTGCCCATTAGATATAACCCGCCTTCCGTCATTAGCCTGCAAGGATTGCAATACATACATTCTCTTCATTTTTTTAACTACTCAGGTGCCGCGCCATCGGTGCCTGAAATCAAGCGAAGCGTGGCTGAGGCGGTTGCCCCTGGAAAGTGAGGGTGAGTGCCTGGAAGAGATTGACGCCTTGCTCAAATTAAAAAAATTTCCCAAAACAGATATTCCATACCATGAACATGAATTGCGAAGCGTTGTCAACGAAGAAATTTTACTACAAGTCATTATTGGAGTAACAATCCCCCAAGCCAATCGATACAATCCCGCAAATATTGAAAAAGCAACAATGTCCCCAGTGCGACATTTTCGGTGGCCTACCGCTTGACTGACGATCGCCGCCGGGATGCGATAAAGAGCGCAAATAGCACATTTTGCCCCGGAAGACCGCATCGCGAACCTGGGGTAAATCCGTTCCATGAAAAATCAAAGGAAGCGCAGTGCGTATCGAGAATCAACCGCCGAAGCTGGACGACATTGCATTGCATAAAGTCCCTGCCGACAGCCGCCATTTCCGATGGCCCAATCTACGGTTACTCATCGCGCCCGTCATTTTTGCCTTCTCGTTGAGCATCTCGACACATGCATCAGCGCAATCCGGCGCAGGTGTTTCGCTGCCGGCAACATCAACCGATAGAGCGCGCGAGGAAGGCTTGCGGCGTCAGGAAGAGCGGCAGCGCGAACTACAACAGCAACTGGAAACCCGTTCCGATGTGTTGGCGCCACCGGAAAAGCGGATTCCCCTGACGGAACTCCCGGTCGAGACGCCGTGTTTTCCAATCCACGAGATCGAGTTGACCGGTCCCGATTCGGGACGCTTCGTTTGGCTGCAGGAAGTCCTGCTGCCATTTGCCGGTCAATGCATCGGCGTTACCGGACTGCGCCGCATTGCAGAGGCTCTCGACGCCATGCTGATCGAGTCGGGCTTCGCCACAACGCGTGTTTCGCTGCCGGCCCAGAATCTGGGTGCAGGGAAAGTCTCCGTGCATCTTCATGTCGGCCGGGTTTCCGAAATCAGGACCGAGCGCCAAAGCCAATCTCCAAATGAGAAAAACATATCGTCCGATGATGCATGGGGAACCTGGTGGAATGCTTTTCCGCTTGGTGCGGGCGACATCCTCAATATTCGTGATCTGGAGCAGGGCGTCGAACAGATGCAGCGCTTGCCGAGTCAATCGATCAGCACGCGGATCGAACCCGGCGCCGCTCCGGATACCAGCGTAGTGGTGATCGAACGCCGCACCAGGGATTTTTCGGACCGTTTGCGCGGCGGCATCACGCTCGACAACTCTGGCAGCAAATCGTTGGGACGAGCGCAACTGTCCACCTATCTGACAGTGGACAATCCGCTGGGCTTGAACGACGTTCTGAGCCTGAGCGCCAGCACCAATGCCGAAAGCCCCGGCGCCGATCATCGAAGCCAGAGTCTGTCGGGCAGTTACAGTATTCCGTTTGGCTACACGACCGCGACCCTTTCCAAAAGCCACAGCCGTTTTGCACAGATCGTGCAAGGAACGACGGTGCGCTTTTTATCGAGCGGAGAAAGCAGCAGCGATGACTTTCGTTTGCATCATACGATGCTGCGCACGTCGTCCGCCAAGTTCGGTCTGTACGCCGCGCTGTCCTCACGCAAGGCGAACAGTTTTCTGGATGACGTAGAACTGATCGTGCAGCGACGCCGCACCACCAATGTGGAAACCGGAATCACATACCGGCAGTTGATCGGCAATGCGAGTTTCGACCTCGAGGTCGGGTATCGGCGCGGCATGCCGTGGCGCCGGGCGCAGGAGGATTTCCCTGCCGGAGTCGCAAACGGGTTGACCTTGCGTCCAAAAATCTGGACCGTTTCCGCGGGCTATAGCCAGCCTTTCAAGTTAGGCGCGCAATCGTTCCACTACAACGCCGCGTTGCGAGCGCAACACACAGGCAACACCACATTGTCGGTCGATCAGATGGCCATCGGCGGACGCTACAGCGTCCGTGGATTCGATGGAGATGCGGTGCTGCTTGCCGAGAATGGCTTTTCTTTGCGTAACGATTTTTTTATGCCAGTGAAACTTGTCGCCGGCATCGACAGCCAGGTTTACTTCGGTGTGGACATCGGCCGGGTCTGGGGGCCGAGCGACATCAACCTCATCGGCAACAAGCTGGCCGGCGCCGCGATCGGACTGCGCAGCAGGTGGCAAGCACTGCAGCTCGATGTCGCGTTGGCGACACCCTTGTACAAACCGGCAGGCTTTCAGACCCGCCATGTCAATCCCTATGTGTCACTGACCTACGCCTTTTAATCCAAGCGCGAGCCAAGGTCAGGAAAAACGATCCAGCAGTATTAAAGAGGCTATGAAATGAATAAGCGATTGCAAGATCAATCACCGCAACAGGCATTTGCAGAGAAGCGTGCACAAAAGTGCGCGCCCGATGCACATCAATCGCCATCCGCTTATTCAGAAAAGCCCGCGCGCCCGTGGGTGCGCAACGTGGCAAAGGCCCTCCTCGCACTTCTGATCCTGGAGAACGCTGCCGTCCTATCGCCCGCATACGCGCAGAGCGCGCCGCCTGATTTGCCGACCACGCCACACACCAGCGCACCGGCCGGCCAGCGCCCGATCATGGACGCCGCCAACAACGGCGTGCCGATCGTATTGATCGCACCGCCTTCCGCAGGCGGCGTCAGCCGTAACCAGTATGAGCAGTTCAACGTCAATCCGAACGGCCTGATACTCAACAACAGCAGCGGCAATACGCAGACCCAGCTGGGCGGCTGGATTGCCGGCAATCCGCAATTGGGCGTCACGCCCGCGCGCATCATCCTCAATGAAGTCGTTTCCGGTAATCCGTCGCATCTGCGAGGCACCATCGAGGTGGCCGGCCATCGCGCCGATATCGTTGTCGCCAATCCCAACGGCATCACTTGCAACGGCTGCGGTTTCCTGAACGCCGATCGCGCGAGCTTGACCACCGGCGCGCCGCAGTTTGGCGCCGATGGTTCGCTCAGCGGATTCGACGTACGTCAGGGCCAGTTGACCGTCGGTGGACTTGGGCTGAACGCTTCCAACCTTGAGCAACTCGACCTGATCGCGCGCGGCCTGGTCATCGAAGGTGAAATCTGGGCCAAGAACCTGAATGTGATCGCCGGGGCCAATCAGGTCTTGTACGGCAAGCTGGAAAGGGTGGCGCAAGGCGGAAGCGGTGCTTCACCGGCCTTTGCCATCGACATCAAGGATGTGGGCGGCATGTACGCCAACCAGATCTATCTGGTCGCAACCGAACAGGGACTTGGCGTCAACAGCACCGGGCGCATGGCGGCGCTGCAGGGAAATCTGGTGCTGGATGTCAATGGCGACCTGAGTCTGCAGGATACCTATGCACGGCAGGATATACGGATCACAGGTACAGGCAAGCTCGAATTGACGGGCCAGACCTTGAGTGACGGTGCCATCGACGCCAGTGCCGGTAGCATGCTCCACAATCGTGGTGCGATCGATGCCCAAGGCAGGCTGACGCTGGCGGCCGGCGCTATCGGCAACACCGGCACCATCGCGCAACGCAATGGGGCGGGGGCGACAATGACGGCCACAGGGCAACTCAGCAACAGTGGAAAATTGTTCAGCACAGGCCCGCTCGGCATTACTGCCGGAAGCATTGCCGATACCGGCGGACAACTACTGTCAACTGGTGATCTCCATCTCCAGGCGGGGCAAATCAGCCTGACGGGCACGCGCATCTTGACTGACGGCAGCGCTCGCATCAATGCAACCGCAGGACTTAATGCGCAGGGTGCGAATATTAGCGCAGTTGCCGGCATCGTTGCCACGGCCGGCTCGGCCATTGCCAACACTGGCGGCACTTGGCAAACCCCCGGCGGCATCTCACTGACGGCTGCATCCGTCAGCAACCGCAGCGGCTCGTTGCTCACAAATGGCCGGCTCGATGTCAACGCCACTGGCGCAATCGACAACACCGGCGGCAATCTGCTCGGGGTGCATGATGTCCGCCTGAATGGACTATCGCTGACCAATGAAGGCGGGCAGCTCGTTACCGATAACAATGGGACTGTCACTCTCAATGATGCCTTGAACAATAAGAGCGGCCTGATATCCGCCAAGGGAAATTTGGCGCTCAATACGGGCCAAGGCTTGATTGCCAACACGGCCGGAACCATCATCACGGACGGTGGATTGGAGATCGCCGGCGGCAGTTTGTCCAATGTGGACGGGGTTATCGCCGCGCGAGCACGGCAGAATCAGGCGTTGAAAATCCAGGCTGCGAGCATTATCAACCACCGTGGCGTCATTGATGCCGCGGCAGCGATGCAGATGACTGCCACTGGCAATATCGACAATGCAGGTGGAGTGCTGCAATCCGGTACGGATGCATCGACAACGGACGGCACCGCCCAAGTCGCATCCGAATCGATCGCCAACAATGGCGGGCGCATCGTCGCACGCGGGGCATTGACAGCAAACACCGGCACGCTCGACAACAATAAGTCCGGTATCGCACAAGGCATAATCGCTTCGACCGCCGGCAGCGTGAACGTGACGGCTGCCGCGATCACCAATGCCGGTGGATTGATCACTGCTGCGGGCGATACCGGCATCCGCAGCAAGACGTTCGACAATACCGCCGGAGAACTATCGTCCAGTGCCCAACTCAGTGTCGATTCCGGAATTCACACCTTCATCAACGATGGCGGCAACCTGCTTGCAGGAGCGGATGTCACTGTGCAAGCCGGAACTTTTCGCAGCAATGCGCTAGCGGGGGGGCAGGCGTCCAGGATCGCCGCTTCCAACGACGTCGTCATCAATGCGATCAGTTTCAGCAACGATGGATCGAGTATCAGTGCCGGTCGCGATATTCGCATCGGGACAGGCAGTGGCCTGTTGTCCAATCAAGGCGGCGCGATCGAAGCGCAACGTGCTCTTGCAATCAATGCGGGCGCGGTCGATACGCGTGCCGGCCGCCTGGTCGCCAATGGCCTGTTGTCCATCCAGGCGGCCAGCATCCAGGCCACCGACGCCCGAATTACTGCGGGCGGCGGACTCAGTATCGACAGTGGCGGTACGCTCGTCAATGCGCGTGGAGTGATTGCATCCAGCAATATGGTTGGCATCACCGCGGCCGGCCTGGACAACACGGACGGCACGGTAAGCGCCGGTACCAGTGCCGACGTTCGCTTGGGCACCGGCCTGCTGGATAATACACGCGGCCAACTGAAGGGTACGCAAGCACTTATTTTGCAGTCGGGAGAGATCCGCAACGTAGGGGGCGTGATCGCGAGCGGATCGACCCTTGCCGTCGATACGCAAAATCGCGTGCTCGACAATACCGGCGGCCGGATCGTAGCGGACGGCGATTTGCGCATCGATAGCGCGCGCTTCGGAAATGATGGCGGTACGGCGGCATCCATCGGCGGCAAACTTACCGTCGATACCCATGGCGGTGAACTATCCAGCAATATCGGCAAGCTGCAGGCTCAAGGCGATGTCGCGCTGACAACCGGCGGCTTCAGCAACCGCGGCGGACTGGTTTCCGGATCAAATATTGCGGCGCAAACAGGTTCCGTCGATAACGACGCGGGTCAGATTATCGCAGCCGGCAATCTGGCGCTGACCAGCCAAGCGTTGAACAACCATGCCGGCCTGTTGCAGGCGGTTGGCAATGCCGCTATCGACGCGCAGGGTCAGGCGCTGGTCAACACTGCCAGTGGTTCGGCCGGTGGCATCATCGCAGGCGGAACACTGGCCATCCAGGCCGGCAGTCTTGATAACAAGGCGGGCTATGTGGCCAGCAATGGCAGCCAGACCATCACGGTTGCCGGCGACATCGACAACCGGGCCGCAGGCGGGCAGGCCGGACAGATTCTATCCAATGCCGGAACCAGCATCAGCGCCGCCAATCTTCTCAACATCGGTGGCTCTCTCAGTACCTTGGGTAACGTGTCGGTCAATACCGCTCTGCTCGACAATCGTGCCGGCCAGGTAGCGGCGAGCGGTGATGCTACGCTTACGGCGGTTACGCTGGACAACAGTATTGACGGCGGTGTCGGTGGTTCAATTGACGCCGGCAGCCTCAGCGTCACCGGCACCACGCTCAACAACAACGGCGGTGCAATGCGCAGCGCCAATGATGCAAACTATAGCATCGCGTCGTTTACCAATAGCGGTGGTACTGTCAGTGCAAAAAAGGTACTGACAGTAGCCGCTACCAGCCTCGCGAATGCTGGCGGCAGTCTGGTCGGCGACACATCCGTGACCGTCACCACCAGCAGCCAGTCGCCTGGTGGCACGATCGCATCTGCCAATGATGTAACGCTTAACATCAACGGCAACTACAGCAATAGCGGACTGTTGTCCGCGCAGCGCAACCTTACGGTCAACGCAGCCAATATTATCAACAGCGGCGTGCTGAAGGCGGGCGATACCCTGACCGCGAATACCGGCGACCTTACCAATTCCGGTGAGATCAGCGCGCACACTACCAACCTCAATGTAAGCAGTACGCTGACCAATACGGCCGCCGGACTGATCGATGGTTTCAATACCAATATCAATGCCGGAATCACCAACAATACCGGCCGCATCTATGGCGACGTGCTTCGCATCAAGGGCAACACCGTCAACAACAGCGGATCAGGAACCATCGCTGCGCGCGATACATTGGTGATCGGTGCGCAGCAGGTCAATAACACCAATGGCGCATTGATCTATAGCCTTGGGAATATTGCAATGGCTGGGAGTCTCGACGCTGGCGGCAACCCGATTGGCGAAGTGCAGCAACTGCTTAACGCATCCTCGCGCATTGAGGCTGCCGGCAACATCGATATGGCAGTGGCGAACCTGACCAACCGCAACGATGCGCTCAGCACGCGCATCGCGACATCGGTCGAAGCAATCAACAAGACCTACATACAGCCGAACGGTTCAGTGACCAAATATGACGTTGCAGTGCTCGGATGGGATCCTTACTACAAGGAAAATTCAGGCCGCTACGTATTGCCCAGCACCACATATCCGTTTGCCCAATATGGCGCCACACAGATGCTGCTGTCGAACCAATCGCTTTGCTTCGACTTCGGCCTTGACGGTGCCCAACCCTGCCCTGTAGTGCATAACTATCCGATCGGACATCAGGCATGGGCTCTGTTCAATGTATCGCCACCAAATTTTTCCGACCTGGTCGTCCCGGTCATGCCGCCCACCAGCCTGGAAAATTTCTATGGCAACTGCATGGTGCCCGACTTTGAAACGGGTATCTTTGCGCCAATTACCGGCGGAGCTTGCGGTACTTATTGGGCGGCCAGGTCTGTCTATGATCAAACCGTTGCGCAACGCACTGCAAACGCCGAAAGTCTTCTGGATGGCCAAATCAGCAGTTTCAACGGCGATGTCGTAAGCCGTTCTTTCGAAGTCTGGAACGAATACCAGATTACCGAGCGCAGCACATCGGAAACCGTGATCGATTCGACCAGCCCCGCGCAGATCCTTGCCGGCGGATCAATTACCATCGCGGGCAGCGGCGCCAAACTCAACGACAACAGCCAGATCGTTGCTGGCGGCGCGATCAACATCGGCGGCGCCAGCGTAATCAACCAGGCAGCCGAGGGCACGCGCAGCACCACAGATTCGGGGCAAGTCCGTTACCGCCGCATCGAGCATCATGGCGGCTTCAGTGATAGCTACGAAGTCGAGCTGCACCCCTGGTCGCCGACCACCGGCGCTCCCTATGTCGAAACTTTCCAGTTGCCCAGCTATAGCTATACGCCGTATGCCGGCAATCAGACGGCATCGCGCAACTTGAGCGTCCTGACCAGTGCGCCATCGACTGCGTCGGCTGCCGCCAACCTGTCTGCCATCGGTCAGAATCGCATTATTTCCGCGGGCGCCGTCACCGCCGTGTTGCCGGCCGGCGCAACCGTGCCCGCTGCCGGCGCCGCGCCGCTGACCATCGTACGCGTGGACGCTGCCGGCAGCGGCGCGCAAGCACGCGACGTCATTCTCAGCACGCTGCCACGGCTGACTGCGCCTTCGAATAGTCTGTTCAAGATCAATCCGCAGCCGGGCGCACGCCATCTGGTCGAGACCGACCCGCGCTTCACCAACTACCGGACCTTCTTGAGTTCCGATTACATGCTGCAAGCATTGAACCGCGACCCTGAGCGGCAACTCAAGCGCTACGGCGACGGCTTCTACGAACAGAAACTCGTCAACGACCAGATCCTGGCCCTCACCGGCCGGCGTTTCCTGACCGGCTACAGCGACACGCAGGCCGAATACCAGGCGCTGATGGATGCGGGCGTCGCATTCGTGCAGCAATACCAGATCAGTCCCGGCGTCGCACTTTCGCCCGAGCAGATGGCGCTGCTCACCACCGATATCGTCTGGCTGACCGAGCAGACCGTCACGCTGGCGGACGGGCAGACGCAACAGGTGCTGGTGCCGCAGGTCTATCTGCGCCGCCCTCGTGACGCAGATCTGCAGCAAAGCGGCTCCCTGATCGCAGGCTCCGACATCCGGATCACCAGCGAAACCGATCTCGTCAACAGCGGCACGATTGCCGCCGACCGCGGCACCACGCTGCTGGCCGAACGCGACTTGCTCAATCAAGGCGGGCGCATCAGCGGTCAGGACATCGTGGCCCGCGCCGGCAACGACCTCAAGAATCTCTCCGGCGTAATCCAGGGCGCCGGCGCCAACAGCAACGTCACGCTGCTGGCGGGCCGCGACATCGTGTTGCAAACCAGGACGATTGCCACCAGCACCCAGACCAGCGCGACGACTGCTGCGAGCAGCCGTGTCAGCGTCGACCGCATTGCCACCGTCCAGGGAGGCAATGTTCGCCTCGATGCTGCACGCGACCTCATCGGCACGGGAAGCGATGTACGTTCGCAGAACGATTTGATCGCGACTGCGGGACGCAACATCAAAGTTAGCGCGGTAGCCGACAGCTATCAAATCGATATCCAGCGCGGCGGCAATACCGAGGGCCGAAGCGCGTTCATCAAGGAAGAATCGATCACCAACCAGGTTGCGACCTTCGCGGCCGGCAATAATGTCACCCTGGTGGCAGGTACGGGCGATGTACATCTAAAAGGCACCGATGTCACCGCCGGGAACAATGTGATTGTCCAAGGCGCAAACGTGACGGTAGAGGCCGTCAAGGACAGGCAGCTGATCGACGTCCAGAATGTGCGCCGTCACGGCTATACCCGAGTGATGACGGATGACGAAGCGCTTGCGGGCGGCAATCTGGTTGCCGGCAATAACCTCACGGTACACGCCACCGGTGCGCCGATCACCGTTCAAGAAGGGGGCGGCGCGATACCTGCTGCGGGTACCGGAGATGTCCGGCTGGCCGGTGCCTACCTCAGCGCGAAAGAAGGGCAAGCCACCGTCGTTGCCAACAACAATGTCACATTGGACACCATTACCACCGAATACCGGGCCGCCAATGAAAGCTACAACAAAACAACCGGCTTTCTGAACAAAAAAACCAGCGAGAAATCCAGCCTGACAGCGGACCAGTTTGCCAACGGCAGCACCGTCATTGGAAACACCGTTGCGATTCAATCCGGGCAAGATGTAACGATCCGCGGCAGCACCGTTCTTGGCAGCGGCGATGTCGTCATCACTGCGCAAGAAGGCAATGTCGCGATTCTGGCGGGTGAAAGCACCAGCACGGAAAGCCATTTCAAGCAGGAGAAGCAGTCAGGTCTCTTCGGAAGCAAAGTAGGCGTCGGCGTGACCGTTAGCAAGAACGAGCAAACGAGCAATTTCGATGGAGTTCTCACCACCCAAAGCGAAAACCGCAGCGTCGTCGGCGCCACCGGTGGCAACATCATCATCACCGCCGGAAAAGACACGGCGATCAAGGGCAGCGACCTGATCGCCAATAAGGCAAAAGACGACACGCAAGACGCTACCGGCCACATCGACATCCTGGCGCAAAACATCACCATCGACCCGGGCCAGGACACCAGCCGCACCAACGCCACCGCCGCCGCCAAACACCGCGGCATCACGGTCGCGGTCGTCGGCACGATGGTCGACACCGCACGCAATTTGAAGGATGTGCAAAAGAAGGAAGGCAAGTTCGCCCGCTACCAGGGCACCGTCGACGAAATCATGCACAGCGGCGTCACCTCGCCGCAAATGACCATCAATTTCGACCGCAGCCAGAGCAGCAGCCAGACCACCACCAACGACCTGGTCAACAGCGGCAGCACACTGATCGCGGCCGGCGACATCCGCTTGCGCGCCACCGGCGACGGCGCCAAAGATGCTGCCGGCAAGGCCACCGATGGCGACATCGCCGTGACCGGCTCGACCCTCAACGCCGGCGGCCTGGTCCAGTTGGACGCACAGCGCGACATTACGCTGCAGCCCTCCACCGACCAATACCGGCAAAGCATGCAGGCCAGCAGCAAGAGCACGCATTTCAGCACGTCCGCGCCCAGCATCGGCGATACCGGCCGCGCCATGACGGGCGGCCCCAACAACAGCGGAGTCGGTCAATTCCCGTATAGCAAGACCAACACCAGCGACGCTGCCGACAGCGCCGCCAGCGTGCAAAGCGCCACCATGATCAGCGGCAATGACGTCGTGCTGAACAGCCGCAGCGGCGACATCCGCATCGCCGGCAGCGGCATCACCGCAGTACGCGACATCGATGTCGTGGCGCACCTGGGCAAGATCGACATCGTCAGCGGCGAAGACCGCCGCAGCCACCAGGAAGCGCATGCCGGCAAGACCGTCGGCGACCTTGGTCAAAAGGGCAGCACCGGCACCAGCAGCACGGTCGGCGTGCACAAGGAAAGCAGCACGCTCGATTCGCGCGAAACCCAGCAGAATACGGTGCGCAGCGCCCTGGTTGCCGGACGCGATCTCACCCTCGATGCCCGGCAGGACATCCGTGTCCAAGGCGCCGACCTGCGTGCCGGACAAGACCTGACGCTGATCGGGCAAAACATCGATCTCGACCCCGGGCAAGACACCAGCCTCATCCGGCAAACCAGCGCCATGCACCAAGCCGGCAGCACCATCGGCGCCAGCGGCTACATCGTCGATGCGGTCAAGGCACTGGAGCAGGCCGCCAACGCGTATGAGAAAAAGGATGACAAGCGCCTGGCCGCCCTCTACGGCGCCAAGGCCGGATTAATTTTATACAGCAATCTGCAAGGCGTCGACACGCTGCCGACCGATGCTATCGAAGCGCCCAAGAGCAGTGGCGGCGCCGCCATCAAGATCACGGTCAGTGTCGGCAGCAAAAGCGCCGACAGCCAATCCGAAGTCGGCAGCACCGCCAACCAGGGCAGCACCCGAGGGTATTCGCGATTTTGAGCATGTCAGACTTTTTGTATGTTCGGCAATTTCTTTCATGACAGATGCCATCCATGTGCGCATAGAACTGATGCGGTCAGGATCGAATTTCCTTCATTACCATAATCATCCGCAATCAACCCGATGCTGCCGCTATAATTTGTGCAGCATCGTCCGGCCTTCTCCAGGCCGACAAGCAATATTTCAGGTAGTTAGTCTTCATGCGTCCAAGAGTCACCTCAGTAGGATTGATCCTGCCGCTTCCGGCAGCGGATTTTGAGTACCCTGCACATATCGATCGGGCAAGCCTGGATGCGCTGCCGCCCAAGCCCGGTGTGTATCTTTTCCGCAATCGCGCGAACGCGCTGATCTATATCGGCAAGAGCATCAACATACGGTCGCGGGTGATGGCGCACCTGCGCACGCCGGAAGAAACGGCAATGCTGCAGGAAACGCGCAGAGTGGACTTCCTGCGGACAGCCGGCGAAATTGGCGCTTTACTGCTCGAATCGCGCTTGATCAAGGAGTATCAACCCGGCTATAACGTCAAGCTTAAATTCATGGCGGAGCCATTCGCGCTTTACCTTAAAGGCGATGGCATGCGTCCGCTGGTGGCGGCTTGCAGCGACATACCGTGGAATGAATCGGCGTTCCTGTATGGACTATTCGCGTCGCGCAGCGCCGCACAAGAAGGACTGCTGGCGCTGGTGCGCCGGCATATGCTGTGTCCGGCATTGCTTGGCATCGAAACCACCACCCATGGCCGCGCCTGTTTTGCGCGGCAGATCGGGCGCTGCCGCGGCGCGTGCATCGGAGATGAATCGCGGGAAACGCATCGCAATCGCCTGCGCGCGGCGCTCGAACAACTGAACGATGAGATCTGGCCCTATGGCGGCCCGATCGCTATCGTGGAAAGGGACGATCAGTGGCGGCAAGTCCACGTAGTGGATCGATGGTCGTACATTGGTTCACTGGACGGACGGCGCAGGAAAATAAAACTTCCCGTCAAACACGTCGTCGATATCGATACCTACAAGATATTGGCCAAACCGCTTGCCGACGGCAAGCTGACGATTGCCGCTTGTGAAGTGAGACGAAGTGCCGCGTATTACGTCGACTAATCGACGAAGGACGGCTTCCATGAAAGGCGTCCGCATCGATTGATTTCTAAGCGGAATAACTCCGGTGCCGGCGCCGTTTTTAAAGCGTCGAACACAAAGAATCAGTGCCGCATGATCTCAGTCGAAAGAGGCAATGACGACATCGCCGCTGTTCGACGTCGCGCACGATTCATTCCGCCGAAGCGGTTTGGTCATTGCCAATTTTTTCCTGGATCCACGAGAGCATCTGGCCGGCGTCGGCGGACCGTGAATACGCGCTCTTGGAATCGAGAAAAATCATGGTCACCGGCCTGTCATCGAGATTAAGCTGCATTAAAAGGCATCGGCCGGCTTCACGGATGTAGCCGGTTTTTTGCAGCTCTATGTCCCACCCCGGTTTGCCGACCAAGCGATTGGAATTTTTGTAATCAAGTTCTTTGCCGTCGAATTGAACCGAATGATGGTCATACGTGGAGTAGAGGCGCAGAAGGTCGTGGCCGGAAGCCGCTTCGACCAATTTGGCCAGGTCGCTGGCGCTCGCGACGTTCTCGCTTGAGAGGCCGGTCGGCTCGACATAGTATGTATCGGTCATTCCAAGGGATGCGGCCTTGGCGTTCATGGTACGGACAAAGGCGCCGATTCCTCCGGGATAATTTCGGCCAAGCGCCGACGCGGCACGATTTTCCGAACTCATCAGCGCGATATGCAACATGTCCGCTCGGGTGAGCTTCGCGCCGATGGGCAGCCGAGAGGACGTATTCTTGATATGGTCGATATCGTCTGTCGTCACTTCCAACAGTTCCTGCATATCCTGGCCGGCTTCGGCAACGACCAGACCTGTCATCAGCTTGGTCAAAGACGCGATGGGAAGCGGGACGTCCGAGTTTTTTTCGAACAGGACTTCGGAGGTTAATTGATCGACAACGTAGGCAACGTTTGAATGAAGGCTCAGAGGATCGTGGGTTCGATTCAACCCCGCAAGCTCGCCGGCACTCAAGCTGACTCGTGCGGCGCGGGCGCGCTGGTATGCGACGTTTTTTTTCCTGGCCGCCGTGATTCTTTTTTTCGTGCGCGGCCGGCTGCTCTTGCTCTTGCGCTTTGCACTTGTCTTGAGTGAGCCGGATTTTTTGTTCTTTGCCCGAACGGCTCTTTTCGCGACCGGGCGTTTGGCTGCTGTGGCGTTGAGTTTCGCACGTCGGACCGAGGCTTTTTTTCTGGCTGGCGCGGCTTTACGGACAGCCACGCTTTTTTTCTTCAGGTTTTTGGATGCCGATTGTTTGTTATCCAGCGCTGACGCGCTTGGCAACTGGAAAAAAATGATGAAAAAAGCAATGAAAATCCCAACCGCACCTCTATCCGTCCACATCCCGATCCCTTTGTTGAGCAACATCAGTTGAATTGTAGCAAGTTATTGCGTTTCTTCAACCAATTAAGGGCTTGCAACGTGATGTTAATAAACTACATCAGGATTTCTGTTGGATAAGTTTGCCAATGGTGGCGAAATTCAAGTTGAAAAGATGCTCGATTGACAAAAATGCGATCGAGCTGACGTGCACAAAAGAAACCATTGTGAGAATGATCCTCTTTTCAAGCAATGTGTCAAAACGGGAAATTTCGGATGGCATCTTTCGAAGAACTTGACGGAACAGCAATCCCGAAGCCGCTCGATAGCGCTGCTTGCATGATCGCGACATAGAGACGCTTTGTGAAAGGGACATCTGTTCCATTCAAAATTTAAACCAAATACTTTCCTTGTGGGAACAAATTTAAAAAGCACTGGTCTAGAGTGATATCTACTTCACTTTTTCCGGAGCCAGTTACGATGCTTGACCCGCAATTTCATGAAGAACTTCGTGCGCTGCGTGATCTTGAGCGGGCGGTTCGCGCCTACGGCGTTTCGGCACAACTGATATCTCGCGAGCAGCGGCTCAGCATGCTGGCGATGGCGCTGAAAGCAGTCGTGGCGGCAAGGAAATCATCGATCAGGAAGTCGAAGCTTCCCACGATGTACGAATAAGCCGGCCCCGGCAGCGGTATGCATTGGTGCGATCAAGCGCCTTTGAATCCTGCGCGAGTTGCCGCGATTCGATCAGGGTTCGTCGGCGCTTTCCATTCAATCATGCATCCACCGCAATTCGCACATGCGCGCAGGCGAGCGGTTCATCCCGCGTTGCGGGCCTCCTTCACCGACAACAGTTCGCTACCGCGGTCGATCCGGAATGAATTAGAAGCTCGGCATCTTCAATCGAAAAACTGGCGGCCGGACGCCAAACCCGATCGGGCACGTCTATTGCAAATACACCGCTTATCGTATTTCGAGGAAACGCCTTCTCACAAAGAGACGTTGCACATTCCATATGAAGATAGCGCAGGTATCGCCCGTATTCGAACGAGTTCCACCCAAAGCCTATGGAGGTACAGAGCGTGTTATTTCCTATCTCACGGAAGAGTTGATACGGCAAGGGCATGAGGTAACCCTGTTTGCCACCGGAGACTCGGTCACCGGCGCAAGGTTGGTTTCAGCGGTCCATGACAGCCGCCGGTTCGATGCGCGCCAACAGGAATGGCTCATGTATTACACGATCATGTTGGATCAGATCGTCGACATGGCGGATCAATTCGATGTCATTCATTTTCACACCGATTATCTGCATTTTCCAGTCGCAAAAAGCTTACGGGTGCCGTACGTAACGACAATACATGGCAGGCTGGATTTACCCCAACTGGTTCCGCTTTACCGTCACTTCGACTCGGTGCCGCTTGTGTCGATTTCAAACAGCCAGCGCACGCCCTTGCCATGGGTAAACTGGAGGGGCACGGTCTACCATGGATTACCGCCCGACCTGTATTTCTTTCAAAATAATCCCGGGAATTACTTTGCATTCGTCGGCCGGATTTCCCCGGAGAAAAGGCTTGATCGTGCAATAGAAATTGCATTGCATTGCGAAACGCCCTTGTATGTTGCGGCAAAAATCGACAGTACAGATCAGGAATATTTCGAGCAATGCATCAAGCCCTTGTTCAATCATCCACTGGTCGAATATATCGGTGAAATCGGTGAAGACCAGAAGCGCGATCTGCTGGGCAATGCGAAGGCATTGCTATTTCCGATCGATTGGCCCGAACCATTCGGCCTGGTTATGATCGAAGCTTTCGCTTGCGGAACACCGGTTATTGCCTATCGGCACGGCGCCGTTCCGGAGGTTATGGAAGACGGTGTAACCGGCTTTATCGTCGCAAACCAGGAGCAGGCAATGCAAGCCGCGGCGAAAATCGATTCCATTGACAGATGGCGCTGCCGCGATACGTTCGAGAGCCGTTTCACTGCGGCGCACATGGCTGAAAACTATGTGAGCTTGTATCGGGACATCCAGCGCAAGCACCGAAAACCAGCCGGAGAAATCAATGGTTAAAAAAATTCAGCTCGATGAGCAATGGTATATTCTCGCGACTTCTTCACCTGCCGATGAACGCCGGCGCGTGCTCAAGCACAACGATCTGTTCGCGCTGCTCGACCGCTTCGGCGATATTCAACCGATCGGCATGGCCGAAGAGGGTCTCTATTGCGGCGACACGCGCTTTCTTTCCCATCACGAACTGCTGATCGACGGCGTCAGGCCGATGTTCCTGAACTCCACAGTGAAGGACGACAACGGTCTCCTCATCGTCGAACTGATGAATCCGGATCTTCACGTGGATGGAAAGAACAAGATCGACAAGGGGCTGCTGCACATTTTTCGCGCCAAGCTGTTGTGGAACAACACATGCCACGAGCATGTGCGCATCGTCAACTTCGGCATGGAAGAAATCAACACATGCCTGTCGCTCGAATTCGGGGCCGACTATGCGGACATTTTCGAGGTGCGCGGATTTCGCCGGGATAAGCGCGGCGAATTCATGCCGGTCCAGACCGGCGATAGCGAGCTATTGCTCGGGTACCGCGGACGCGACAATGCGGTACGCAAAACCCGCATCACCTTCGATCCGGTTCCTGACCACTTGAACGCGAACCGCGCCGAATTCAAACTCGCATTGCCGCCCAAAGGAGAAGCGCATGTTTATGCAACGATCCGGTGCGAGGCGGACAGTCACGAGGCGCCGGCGGCATCGGGCGCGGACAATTATTTTTCAGCCCTGACGCAATCCACCGCGGCGACCGGCAGTTTGCTAAATAACCGCTGCAAGATCAGCACTTCCAATGCCATGGTCAATCACTGGCTTGACCGGTCCGCCTCCGATCTGGTGATGCTGACCTCGACTCTGCCTGAAGGAGATTACCCCTATGCCGGCGTACCGTGGTACTCGACCACGTTCGGACGTGACGGCATCCTGACTGCGCGCGAATGCCTGTGGATCGATCCTAGCCTGGCCAAAGGTGTTCTGACCTTCCTGAGTGCGACCCAGGCCACCGAGGAAGATGCGTCGCGCGATGCCGAGCCCGGCAAGATATTGCACGAAGCGCGCCGCGGCGAGTTGGCCGCGCTCGATGAAATTCCATTCCGCCGCTACTACGGCACGGTGGACGCAACACCCTTGTTCGTCGGCTTGGCCGGCGCATATTTCGAGCGCACCGGCGACCTGGAATTCATCCGCTCGATCTGGCCCAATATCCAGCGCGCGCTGCACTGGATCGATCATTACGGCGACAGCGACGGCGACGGCTTTGTCGAATACCGGCGCCATAGCGATACCGGACTGGAGCAGCAGGGCTGGAAGGATTCGCATGATTCTATATTTCATCGCGACGGCGAATTCGCCAAGGCTCCCATCGCATTATGCGAAGTGCAGGGCTATGTGTACGAAGCGAAATTGCGCGCGGCGCGGCTAGCGGAACTGCTGGGCGATAACGCACTTGCACAACAACTCAAGGATGCGGCGCAACTGCTCAAGAAAAACTTCAACGAAGCGTTCTGGTGTGAAGAGATCGGTACCTACGCCATCGCGCTGGACGGCGACAAGCGGCAATGCGCGGTATCCTCTTCCAATGCGGGGCATGCGTTATGGACCGGCATCGCAAGTCAGGAGCATGCAGAGAAAGTAGCGGACCAGTTGTTGAGCGAAGACCTCTTTTGCGGTTGGGGTATTCGCACCATTTCAAGCAAGGAAGTACGCTACAACCCGATGGCGTATCACAATGGATCGGTGTGGCCGCACGACAATGCATTGATTGCAAAAGGCATGGCTGGATACGGATTCACCGGCAAGGCGATGAGAATTTTTACCGGCTTGTTCGACACCAGCCAGTTTGTCGATCAGCATCGGCTGCCGGAATTGTTTTGCGGATTTTGCAAGCGTCCCGGAGAAGGCCCTACCTTGTATCCGGTCGCCTGTTCTCCGCAGGCATGGGCCGCCGCCAGCGTCTACTATCTGCTGCAGGCTTGCCTCGGTCTGTCATTCGATCCGGAAAAATCGGAAATCCGCTTCAGGCATCCGCAGCTGCCGCCGTTTCTGGAAACGGTGGAGATCAAGGACCTGGCGATCGGTGGCGGTACGGTCGATTTGCGATTGCAGCGTTACCCGAATAATGTCGGTATCAATGTAGTGCGCAAGGAAGGCAACGCGGAAGTGGTGGTGGTGGCTTAGCGAGCCGAACAGATGGGCCGTAGATGGTGAGTCCGAGCGTGGCGCGAAATTTCAGTCGTCACGCCAATCGGGGGCGTTTTATTTCAAAGAGGGCCAGTCGTGACCCGCAGTAAACCATCCGCATGGATCGGCCCCATCGCATTCATCGCCACCGTCGTCGCGTTATTCTGGCTGGAACGCCGCTACCCGTTACGCAAAACAAAACCGGAATCCGACTGGAAGCGCGTCCCGCGCAACCTTGCAATGGCGGCTGCCACCGGAACGGTTGTCAGCTTATGCGAGCGGCCCCTGACGGAACTGCTGGCGCGCCGGGTAGACCGGCGCCGGGCCGGCTTGCTGCCGCGCCTCAAGCTGAAACCGCTGCCGGAAAAAATCCTGGGGGTGGTGCTGCTGGACTATACGCTCTACTGGTGGCATATCCTGCTGCATCGCCTGCCTTTCCTGTGGCGAATTCACGTGGTGCATCACGCCGACCTGGTGTTGGATAGTTCGACAGCGGTGCGTTTCCATTGGCTGGAGTTTCTCTTGTCGATACCGTGGCGTCTCGGCCAGATCGCAATCCTCGGCATCCGTCCGCAGACGCTGCAATTGTGGCAGCGGCTGACCTTGCTTGAAGTGCTGTTCCATCATTCCAATTTACGATTGCCGATCGAACTTGAGCGAACATTGAGCCGTTTCGTGATGACGCCCAGGCTGCATGGCATCCACCATTCGATGGCTGCGGAAGAAGCCGACACGAACTTCTCCAGCGGCCTGACGATCTGGGATATTCTGCATCGCACCTTGAAAACCGACGTTGCGCAGAATCACATTGAAATCGGCGTGCCGTCCCCGCATGACCCGAGGGAACTCAAACTGCTTGATTTGCTGAAGCTGCCTTTTCAGCATCCGCGCGCCGGCAAAAGCATCTCCAGCGCCCGTGGCATCGACCACGTGGACCGGCACGGAAAGAATGTGGACGGCCCGCACTACGTCGGCTAGTGGATCACTTGGCAACAACAGAAGCAGTTTTAACTTGTTGCATCAAAGCAGGCTTGGCGTTGCCGTGTTAACCGGTTGGGCCGCGTCGCGCGGCGGAATGCCGTTTTCGATAAAACTTTTCATTCGCATCAAGTCGTCGTCCAATTGCCGCTTGGGGTCGCGGCCGAACAACGCGGCAACGCCGTGTCCCAATGCGCCGGCCGGCGGATTGTACGACATCCGAACCGTGACTCGCGTGCCGTTCTCGATCGATTCGAAACGGATTATGCCGGCATGTTCCACCGTTGCGCCGGGCTCGGTTTTCCAGGCCAGCACCGATGGCCTGATGCACTCGGTCAATCTCGCATTCCATTCCATCGGTGCGCCCATCGGCCCCTGCACGATCCAGTGAGAGCGTCGCTGTCCGAGATCGCGCGCCTCGCGAATGTGCGACATGAAATGCGGGAAGTTTTCGTAATTGGTCCAGACATCGAACACGGTTTCGGGCGCAGCGGCGATATCGATAGTCTTTTGCAGATCGATGGCGCGGCGGCCTGCGTTTGCACCGATCAGGCGACGTATCGGCATATTCGTCACGCCGCGCGCAAGAACCGCCAGTCCGATGGCGGCAATTGCCGCACCGAGCGGGGTGCGCCGTGTCAACCCATAAAGGCCCAACGTGCCGCCGCCAAGGATCGCCGAGCCACGCAGCGCCGGTGTCCAGTTCGCCTGCATTAATCCGGAACGGATCGGTGTTCGCCCGCTGCCGCCCTGCAAACCGGGAACGCCCGCAGGCCGTTTGTGCGCTTCAAGCCGGTCGTCGATATCGGCTATCCCGGGAATCGAGCGCACGGCATCAAGCAAGGCTTTTTTTTCGCTTGCCAAAACCGGCCCGGTTAAACTGGCGCGCCCCTGATGCACCTCGGCGCGAATTGCATGCGGATGAGAAACGATGCGCCCAAGCATTGCGCGCACACGTCCGGCCACCACTTGATCGTCGGCCTTGTCGTATCGCCCGCGCCGCGACAGCCGGTTGACTGTGCGTGCAAGGAAGCCGCGCAAGTGATTGTAGGAATCCCTGGCGGCGAGATCGGCACCGTGCGCTGCAGCCAGACTGTAGTGGCGTATCTTGTCCTGCGCGCGTGCACGCCGCCGGCGCCCTTTATCGGGATCGGAAAGGTACATTGCCAATGCGCCCAATAGCGCGCCGCCCATCCAACCGGACCGCTTTTGACTGGATTCCGATATTCGCTTCACGATATTCTCCTTTATGCCGGCTCCCTTACTTCCTTATTTATTTCGCTGATACAGGCCGATCAATTCCGTTTGTTCGATGATGTGACCGTGCATTGCCTTTTCCAGATCGCCGTTGGTGGGATTGCCGAGGTCGGGCAGGACGATGTCCAGTGCATGGAGTTTGTGAAAGTAGCGGTGACGTCCGATAGGAGGACATGGGCCGCCGAAGCCTGGGCGATGCCAGTCGTTCATTCCCTCGCGTGTCCCTGAAGGAAGTTCTGCGGATTTGACTCCTTGCGGCAGGCCGCCCGCATCAGGTGGAATGTTATAGAGTACCCAGTGCGTGAAAATTCTTTGGGGCGCGGCAGGGTCGGGGGCATCAGGATCTTCCACTATCAGCGCCAGGCTTTTCGTACCGGCCGGTATGTCGAACCAGGACAACGGTGGTGAGATATCGTTGCCGTCGCAAGTATGGATTGCCGGAATATTGCCGCCGGGTTCGAACGCTGTTGACGTGAGGGTCAGGCTCATTGCATCGCTCCTTATTTCCGTATTTGCGTATTTGTTATTGGGGTAGCGAACCAATATCAGACGCAAACCGGCGCTCGCCGCCTTGCCCTGCATTTCATGTACGCATCTTGTGGATAGTGGCGCTTCTGGATAAGAAATCGGTTTTCCCCATTCGTGCGCTTGAACATGTCATCGTTTGACTGATATCAAGGCGAATTTTGGGTTACGTCGGTTCAACGCGTTCGGCAAGATGAAAAACGCCGGCATGCGGCTGGCTATCCGTAAAACTTGGGCGGCTAAGGGGAAATCCGGTGCAAGTGCGGACGCAATTTGCGAGGAAGAAAAGATGTCATCCTAAACGTCATTTCTTTCTGACGCGTGTTGTGAAATGCTCAAGGAGCATGCGGGGACTGCGGCGTTTCGCTGGAGCGCCGAAAAGCCGTGGCGGAAAAAGATGTAATCCCCGCCGCCGTTGCACCTTGTCTGAAAGTTAAATGTTGTAATGTTCCAGCAGAGCCGTGGCGCATTTGGCGGGGTCTTTTTCCTTGGGGCAGATGATTGAATCGTTCGCAGCCTGGTGGACCCTCTTCAGGCATTGTGTTTTGGACATTGCCGCAAGTTGCCGGCGCACGTGGCGGCTAAGCGAAATGCCTTTATCCTGCGCTTTCAAGCGGTAATGACTGCAATACCGTACGCCATCCTCAAAGAGGATTTCCACTTCGCATTCCGCAGGCAGGGTGCCCGACTGATCGTGCGCCCAGTTTTTCAGCACGGAGTTGGCTGCTTCCATGGAGCTTACTCTTGCGCTCGAAGCGGAACCGTCCACGGAGTGGATCAGTATGCGCGAAATGTCGACTTTCTCGGATGATTGCCTTGCCACGTGTAGTCCCGGATAAATGGTGCCTGAAGCAGAAGACATGGGGGTGTCGGCCGTAAATTCAAGGCTGATTTTAATGATGTAATTTTTGCAACTTCGGCGGCATGCCGGTATCCCGGCGCTTCGCCACTGAATGTCCTCGCCGTTAAAGCAAATAACGATCCCATTCCGCATAGCGATGCCGAACATGGCCGCGCGGTATCGCGAGCACGATCAGCAACACGCCGACGATCATGCCGGCAATGCTTGCCGGCCAATCCGCGCCGCCCAGGATCCACGGCGCGATAATCAGCCACGCGCCGAACAGCATGTTGAGTGCACGTAGCGGCCGCGCCACTTCCGCGAATGCAGAGATGGATATCGTGAACACGAACGCGCCGACCAGATGGTCGCTGTTCGCCATCGCGCCTTCGGTGCCGAAAGTGAGCCGGGTAAACATCAGCCATGCACCGAGCGCGGCGGAAATAACCAAGCCTTTCGGCAACGCGAGCGCCTGTTCCTTCAGTCGCGTAAGGTACCAGGGACCGATTTCCAGCGGCGGAGAAGGATCCTGCGCGGCGCCGGCAATCGCGCCGCCGTGCCAGAA
The DNA here is from genome assembly GCA_001770855.1 of Burkholderiales bacterium RIFCSPLOWO2_02_FULL_57_36. Lineage (GTDB taxonomy): Bacteria > Pseudomonadota > Gammaproteobacteria > Burkholderiales > Burkholderiaceae_D > MESE01. Next base: position 12,036 of record MESE01000135.1, on the reverse strand, counting down.
CACTTGCCACAGCGACTGGCCTTCGCGCTTGGCGCGGATCATGAACTGGATCATCGCGACGACTTCATCGAATGTATACGGCAGCATGATCACCATCGCGGCGGCGGTTATCAGGCATAGTGTGCACCATGTGCCGAGCATCACCGGCTGAATCATGATGAAGAATATGCTGACGCCGCCCAGCGGAATCACCAGCACGCCGAACATACCGACCATCCACGGCATGGTGCGCCAGCGGCGTCGATCGCCCATCAGGCCGGACAGCCCTTCGAGCATGTAGCTGACGACGCCCAGGCCGGCGTCCGCGATAGGCCATGCTTTCGAAACGTCAGAGGTGATGATGTAGGCCGTTCCGTCACCGAAAAACGGGTCCCAGGCCGATGAGATATGGCCCATCTGGTAAGCCATCAGGTGGCGGGCCAGGAAAAAACCGAAAAACGCCAGTGCAATGATCGGCAGGCGTTGCGACCACGATGACGGCGAGTAATCCCAGCCGGGCGGAATATCCTCTTTTGCACTCATCGAATCCATGCTCATGCCGGGCATCATCGGCACCAGGATGGAAAATGAAATCGCCAGCGCACCCACCAGGAGGTTATTGTTGGTCGATACCGCATCCGGCGCCCAGAACACCAGCGGCGCAAACAACAGCCAGATGCCGGTGAAGCAGGTTCCCCATTGCGCCCAGCGATGGCGCCAGAACAGTGAAAGCGCCGCGAAGAGAACGATCAGGCAGCCGCTGACGAAGTCGCTCCACATCATCAGCTGCGCCCGCAGTTCGGGCGGCGCGAGTTGCCGATCGGCGGTGACTTCCGCCACCCGAGGGCCGAAGTTGCCCGGATCGAGATAGCCGAGCACGAACGGCGATGCGATCAGCCAGAATCCGAGCAGCATGGAAGCGAAATGCGCCCACAGCATGTCGAGATGCTGCAGGTACATATGCTGCATATGCGGGCTATCCAACCGCATTGCCGTTTCCGGCCCATGCCGGTCATGCGCGGCGTGATCTGCGGAATGCTCCATGCGCTTCCTTTGCCTTTGCTCGGACAGATAAAAAAAAGCCGCTCCGGCGGCCGATTATTCCGGAGCGGCAACCTGACGTTACGATGCGCAGTTCACTCGCATCGAACCAATCGAACCCTTTTGTTTCATTGATCGCTGCCATACGCAATGGTCGACAGCAATCCCAATTCAGCCTGTCTTGAGTCGAGCCGCGTGTGCTGTACCACCACCGGCACGTCGGACTCGATGACGCTTGCGTAGTCGGTGCCGAGCGGAATCGGCTCCGGATCGGTGAGATCGTTGAAGCGCAGATGAAGCGTGCGCTGCGCCGGCACTGCAATCCGATAGGGGCCGGCAGGTTCACGGTCCTTGAAAAAAACCATGATGCTGATCCGTGCATCGCTGCCGCCCGCATTCAGGATGCAGGCCGTTTCGTGACTGACAAATTCCGGGCCTTCTCCGGTACTGTCGGGTGGGATGTAACCTTCGGCGATTGCCCAGCGTTTTTTTCCGATTGATTGCAAAATTTTCTCCTTGAGCCGGTTCATGCGGCGTCAGGGATTCAATCCGGTCAGCGCGCGTCCTGCCCTTCACACAGGATGACGGTGACAATGCACGACGGCATCCCGTTTCAACGGTGAAAAACCGCACCGGCCGGCTTCCTGCCACAGAGAATGCAAATACCGAGCCTATCGTGTTCGAGAAAGACAACGAACGCTTTGACAACGTCCGACAAGAAACATACGTTGAACGTGCCATCACACAACGTTGCCTTTGATCCATTCGACGATGCGAAACGCCGTTACCTCGGCCACCCCAGATAAATGTTTGTTTATTTGGCGGTCGGAGCGAGGTGCCAGTGCGGAAAGATGCTAATCATTTTTTTCAGCCTGCCAAACGATTGCTTGCCGATAAAGAAGAGATTCGCAATGGGCGGTTGCAGCGTTGGGGTCGCCGCAACAGGCTGATAAATATCGCGATCACAGGCGGCTATGACTTGATGTCAGGCATGTCGGCATTCTTTTTGCAGCCCCTCTGCCATGTTGCGCACCGCGGATTCATAGCGTTTCTGAAAAGTGTGCGGTTGTACATCACGTATCTGTTTTCATCGGTGCGGCAAAGCCCGTACCGATTACGGATACATGCGCAATCGCGGCGGAAAATCCGCCGGCCCATGCGCGCAGTAATTGATCGCCGTAATGAACAGGGCCGGCAATTTCTTTTCATGCATGCATCGGGCATGCAGCCGGCTTTGCTTTTTTTTATCCATGAAAACAAGGAAAACGGCATGAAAATCTTCAACGGAATTTGTAAATCAACATTGGTAGCAACATCGCTGGCACTAGCTTTCGGCACGGCATACGCCAATCCCGAAGCGGTGCCGATGCAACTCGCACAAGCTCAAACGGGCCAGAGCGGCGCCTATGGATCGTCCTCGACCGGTACGGATAAGTCCGGACAAGCGGGTACGTCAAGCGAAGGCGGTACATCCGGTCAAAGTGGTACATCCAGCCAAGGAGGATCGTCACAGCCCGAGATATTCGTCCATCCGCCGATCGTGGTGCAGGGTCAGGAAGGCACATCAAGCCAAAGCGGCGCGGCGGATCAGGGCGGCACGTCGGGTGCATCCGGTCAGGCCGGGCAGGGCCGAACGGCACAGTCCAGGATCGTTGTTACACCGCCGGTATACGTGATCATGACACCCGAAACCGCAGCCAATGACAGTGCCGTGAAAAGTGGATGCTGGGTCAGGATTTACGACCGCGAAAATTTTCTTGGCGACCGGTTGACGCTGACGGGACCGATATCGTTGGCGGACATGTCGGGTCCGTTCGGCCTGAACTGGGATGACAGAGTCAACAGCATCGAAACCGGGCCGAAGGCGATGGTCAGCGTGTACGACAACCCCGGCTACGTGGATCCAGTCGCACAGCTCAAGCCGGGGCAGCGCATCGCCGACATCAATAAGCGCACGGGACTGTTCGATGAATTTGCCTCAATAAAAGTCGACTGCCAGAAAGCCTGATCGGCTTGCGGGCATCGGGCAAAGGCATGCGCCTGAAGGCGCTGCCTTGCGATTGCCATGCGCCAGGTTTCGTCGTCCCTCCTCACCACACTACACCGGAGAAAAACATGCGCGATTTCCAATATCCCCATTGCAGACTTGCTTCGGCGCTTTTCGTGGCGTTCATGTTCGGCTATCCATTGGCCGGCACAGCACAACCTGCTGCGCCAGGCGGCCAGCAGGTGGGCCAGGCAGCACCGGTCAAGTCGGTGGAATTGCCTAGCTTTGTCAGTCTTGTGAAAGAGCAGGGTCCGGCTGTCGTCAATGTCAGCTCCACACGCAAGATCGACGATCAGCGGGCTGTGATGCCGATTCCGGAAAACGATCCGTTCTTCGAGTTCTTTCGCCGCTTCCTGCCGCCGCCAAGCCAAGGGGGGCAGCAGGCACAGGGACTGGGTTCGGGATTCATCATCAATCAGGACGGGCATATCCTGACCAATGCGCATGTCGTTGCCGAGGCCGACGAAGTCACGGTCAAGCTGACCGATAAGCGTGAATTCAAGGCAAAGGTGCTGGGTGCGGATACCTATACCGATGTCGCGCTGCTCAAGATAGACGCCGGCGATCTGCCGATAGTCAGAATCGGCAAGCCTGACAGTGTCGAAGCCGGTGAATGGGTAGCGGCGATCGGTGCACCGTTCGGTTTCGAAAACAGCGTGACCGCCGGTATCGTGAGCGCCAAAGGGCGTCTGTTGCCGAATGAAAGCTATGTGCCGTTCATCCAGACCGATGTTGCGGTCAATCCGGGCAATTCCGGCGGACCGCTGTTCAACATGCGCGGCGAAGTGGTCGGCATCAACTCGCAGATTTATAGCCGCACCGGCGGCTACATGGGTGTGTCGTTCGCGATACCGATCAATATCGCGATGGATATTGCGCAACAACTGCGCGAGACGGGAAAAGTCGCACGCAGCCGCATCGGCGTACAGGTGCAGGAGTTGACACGCGAACTCGCGGCATCGTTCGGTCTGAAGGAGCCGCGTGGTGCATTGATAGCAAGGGTTGAGCCGGACGCTCCAGCCGACAAGGCCGGCATGCAGCCGGGCGATATCGTATTGTCGCTGGACGGCCAGCAGATAGAGGGTGCGGCCGACCTGGCTCGGATCGTAGCCGGAACCAAGCCGGGTACCACGGTCAGCGCCGAAGTATGGCGCAAGGGCCGGGCCGTTCAAGTCAAGATGACGACGACGGAGCTGACCGCGCAGGGCCCCGCCGCGCTCGGTGGCGATCCCGGTGCGAAATCGGCGGCCAAGGCAGGGCTGAGCGTCATCGAAATTCCGGATGAACAACGCAAAGTCCTGGGAATCGAAAACGGCGTGCTGGTGCAGGATGCGCAGGGGGAGGCTGCCCGCGCCGGTATTCTCCCTGGCGACATCATCCTGTCGGTGAGTAATGTGCAGGTGAAAAACGTGCCCCAATTTGATTCGCTGATTCAACAGAATGCCGGAAAGACGGTCGCACTGTTGGTCAGACGCGGCCCGGATACCGTATTCGTGCCGCTCAAGCTGGATGCCGGCAAGTGACGGTGATATCAGTTGAAGAACATCGCCGCCGGCACGGCAGGGCGGCAAGGCCGCAGGAATTACAGAGCAACGGTAAGAATTGCAGCTGGCGGGAACGCGGCGGCACAGTCACGACCGGCAATCCGCCGGGGCCTGATTTTCCTGGTTGAAAACGTTTTCGGGCCTGTATCTTGCATTTCATTTGCAGATGTATTTTCCCAACCGTCGAAAAGGAGAACATCATGGTGAATAGTTTGCACGAGCTGATTGGCTTGTCGATCGCGGCAACCGACGGCGAACTCGGAACCATTGACGATATCTATTTTGATGATGCGCAATGGACGATCCGTTACCTTGTGGTCGATACCGGCGGATGGATCAGCGGACGCAATGTGCTGATTCCATTACACGCGTTGACGGGCACGGATTGGCCTGATGAAACCGTGCGAGTCAATCTTACGAAGCAGCAGATCAAGGACAGTCCGGGCATCGACACCGCGAAACCGGTGTCGCGCCAGCATGAGACTGACATCTACAATCATTATGGCTACCCTTATTATTGGGCAGGGCCATACATGTGGGGCCAGACAGTGTTCCCAAGCGTTTTCGAAGAGAAGCCGTTCGAAGATCCGCAGCGGCAACAGCGAAGGGAGCGCATGGAGCAGAAGGGTGTCGATCCCCATCTGCGTAGCTTTAATGAAATTACCGGGTACAAGATCCAGGCGACCGATGACACTTTCGGGCATGTGGATGATCTGATGTATGACAACAAGGATTGGTCGATTCAGCTGATTGCCATCGACATCAAGAACTGGTTGCCCGGCAAGGCGGTGTTGATTTCACCGGAGCGCATTCGCGACGTAAGCTGGTCCGAGAAAAAAGTGATGGTGGACATCACTCGTGAGGAAGTTGAAAACAGTCCGGAATACGATCCCGCAAATCCGCCGCCGCTTGGTCCGACGTTTGGTATTTATCGACGTTTCGGGCTGCCGCATTCCTGAGTACAGATGCCGGAGGCGCGCGCCGCCTTGACCAATTTTTCTTGAATTGGAGGAAATCATGCCAGCTGGTGCCAACCAAAAACGCGAACACGAGTTCAAACAGTTAGAGAAAAAATTCAGGCAGAGCGGTCGTTATTCAGGCAGGGAAGAAGAAGTCGCCGCCCGTATCGTCAACAAGCAGAGAGCTAAATATGGCGAAACGAAAGAAGAAAAGAGAAAAGACCGCGAAGGCACATCGCCGGATCGCGGATTGCCGGTCGAGGACTACCAGACATTGACGATTGCGCAGATCAAACGCCGGCTTGACTCGTTATCTTCCGGCGATTTGAAGAAACTCCGAAGTTACGAGGCCCGTCACAAGAATAGGAAAGGCGTGCTCGAGATACTCGACCGTTCGATGAGAAATGGCTGAACGAATGGAGCGCAATCACGGAATTGTAAGGAATCTGGTTCGGCAAGGGGCAATGAAATCCTTGGCGATGGTATTGATTGGCGCCAGCATCGCGAGCGCCGGGTGCGAGCAGCGGAAAGAAGATCCGACCGCGATCGAGAAAGCGGAGGTGCCGGCGGTACCGGTAATCCCGCCGGGGAAAGTCGGCGCACCGGAGGGAGGGCAGGGGCTCGCCACGCCGCCCACGCCCGAGGGGCTTCCCGGTGAACGTGCGGTTCCCGGCATCGACACCACTGTTGCCGACATCATGAAGAGGCCGGATCTCTATGCCGGAAGAGTCGTCACCATCGTAAGCGAGGTCGATGAAATTTTCACGGGATGGGCATTCAAGCTGGATGATTCACAAGCGCCCGGCGGCATCGATAACGATCTGCTGGTAGTAGGCGCGATTCCGCTCGCCGGCTGGGGCTTCGATGAGTCATGGAAGGGCAAGAAGGTCAAGGTCACCGGCACGATCCGCATATTGCAGCCCGAGGATATCCAACGCGAATACGGACGTGGAGTGGATGACAAACTGTTCCGGCGCTATGTGGATAAACCGACCCTGGTCGCGCGCACGGTGGAAAAGGCGGGCTAGAGATCCGCTCAAGATGAGTTGCGGAGGTACACGGCTTTGGCCGGGGCAGCCGCATTGTCGCGTTGATCTCCTGGTCTGGATGAAATATCTGTCGGCGGGAACCGCTGGGCCATCGCTGGTCATCAGCAAGCGATGATGCGGCATTTCATGCGCAGGCGGGCACCAGAAATATCGCCATCGTTTCCCAGACGACCGCGATGGCCGACAGCAGGCTCAACGTGAGCGACATCCAGCGAATGAAGCTGCGGTTGTCCGGTGCGGCATCCCTTGGTTTTATGCGGAGATAAACTGCCGCGATCGCGGCAATCGCGGCGAATCCGGCGCCAATGACTCCCCAAGTCGCAATGCCGATGCCGAGCCACACCAGGTTCATGGCCGGACGTGCGCAAACAATGCCGATGAAGCCGTAAATCGCGACGAAGTGCACGGCCCAAATCAGTGGGCCGGAAAACATCAGCAGAAAATTATGGGTAAACGGAGATGCCCTCATCGGCGTCACTCGATCAAACGCGGAAATGAGTGGACCAGCGCAAGGCCGATGATTCCCTGCGCCACCGTGTAATACCAGAACAGCATCGTGTTGTCGAATGTGGCCCGCCGCTGCGCGTTGAGTAATCCAGCCGCCGAACGCGCGACGGTGTACAAGCCCATGAAGATCATGATGCTCACGAAAAATCCCTGCATGCTCATGATCATGTACACCACCGCACCATAAGCGCTGTGCTGCGGCCGCAGCCCGGTCTGCGACTGGCTGTTCAAATCGAGGCCGAATGCAACCGTGAGCAACATGATCGCAACCAGCATCGCTGTATGGAAAGGCCAACGGCTTAACGATGATTTCGTCCGGAGCCGCCGCCCGGCATAGGCGATCGTCCCGGCGCTCGCCAGCAACAAGCCTGCCGATATAATCGGCCATCGGATGGCCGGCAGCGCATTTCCGCTTGCCGGCCAGATTTCCGGCGACACGGTCCACAGGAAGAAATAGGAAAATATCAGCGCGCCGAAAATCGATCCCGACACAAGGATCAATACCACCATTGCCCACCATGAATGCGATGCGGCGCCGTTGAGGTAGACCGGCAGCTTGATGCCGCCGCCGATATCCACCGGCGGATGGGATGGGCCAGGATCGGTGCTCCATAGCCAGCGCATAAGCATGGCGACGGCAATCACGCCGCTGATGATCGCAGGTACTACCATCTTGACGGTAAGCAGCAGAAAGAAGCCGGCGGTGCCGAACGCCGCCAGCAAGGGCGGCCAGCCCGGGCCGGGCATTTGCAGCAGATACTGCGGGCGCGCATCGACCGGGCTGGTGATGATGGTTTCACGTCCGCCGGTCGGTGCATTCGGCAGGTAGTAGCGGCCTGCATCGACGTCTTCGGCGAGGTTCGGTTGATCCCATAGCGGTTCGCGGCTGGTGATGATCGGGATACTCCGGTTCGCGTAATTACCGGACGGCAGCCATTCCAGCGTGCCGGCATTCCATACATTGCCGGCGTTGTTGCCCCTGATCCGGAAGTTCAGTGCCAGATCGATGACAAACACCAGTACGCCGGCCGCGATCGTGTACGCACCGATGGTCGAGATCATGTTGAGCGGACCCCATCCCAGATACTCGGAATAGGTATACACCCGGCGCGGCATGCCGGCCAGGCCGGTGATGTGCATCGGGAAGAACGCGACATTGAAACCGATGAACATCAGCCAGAATGCCCACTTTCCCAATCGTTTCGACAATTGCTGGGCACTGACGAAGGGCGCCCAGTAATAGAACGCGGCGAACAGCGGAAATACCATGCCGCCGAATAAAACATAATGCAGATGCGCGACGACAAAGTAAGTGTCATGCGCCTGCCAGTCGAACGGCACGACCGCGACCATCACTCCGGTCAGCCCGCCGAGCACGAAGATGAAGAAGAACCCGAGCACGAACAGCATCGGCACCTTCAGCGGCCACATCCGTTTTGCCGCGGCAATCGTCGCGATCCACGCGAAGATCTGAATGCCGCTGGGGATGCTCACCGCCATGCTCGCGGCCGAGAAGAAGCTGAGCGACAGCTGCGGTATCCCGGTGGTAAACATGTGATGCACCCACAGGCCGAAGCTGAGAAAGCCGGCGCCGATCAGCGCCAGCACAACCAGCCGGTACCCGACCAGCGGCTTGCCGGTCATTGCGGGAATGATCATCGATACCATGCCGGCCGCCGGAAGGAAGATGATGTACACCTCCGGATGGCCGAAGAACCAGAACAGATGCTGCCACAGCAACGGGTCGCCGCCCTTCGCAGCAATGAAGAACGGCCAGTGAAAGCTGCGTTCGATTTCGAGCAGCAGGGTGCCGAGGATGACAGCGGGAAACGCAAAGATGATCATGCCGGCCAGCACCAGCATCGACCAGGCATAGATCGGCATCTTGTCCAGCGTCATGCCCGGTGCGCGTGTGCGCAACACGCCAATCACGATTTCAATCGCGCCGGCAATCGCCGATATCTCGATGAAGCCGATGCCGAGCAGCCAGAAATCGGCATTATGACTGGGCGAGAATTCGTAACTGGTCAGCGGCGGATACATGAACCAGCCGCCGCGCGGTGCAAGATCGAAAAACAGGCTGCCGAAGAACACCAGGCCACCCACCGCATACGCCCAGTAGGCATAGACGCTCAGGCGAGGGAAGGGCAGGTCACGCGCAGCCAGCATGTTGGGCAACAGCAGCACACCCATCGCTTCGACGGCAGGCACTGCAAACAGGAACATCATCACGGTGCCATGCATCGTGAAGATCTGGTTGTACAGGTTGTGGCCGAGGAAATCGTTTTCCGGGATGGCCAGTTGCGTGCGCATCAGCAGCGCGAGTATACCGGCCAGCAAAAAGAACAGCACCGCCGTGCCGACATAGAACACGCCGATGTAGGTATTGTTGACGACGGTGATGAAGTTGAATCCGGAGGGCGGCTGCCAGATCTTTTTGAGTTGTTCTAGTTCGGCATCAGCCCTTGGCGTGGCGTTGGGAAGATGGGTAATCGTTTTATCGCGTTCTGCCATGGAGTCTCCTATCGCAGCCGATACAACACGAATACGCCGGCAATATACACGACAAGGGTAGCCAGGGAATCGATGCCCATTCTGCCGATGGTGCGATTGCGCCGTTCGACCAATCCAATCAGATAAATCATGGTCAATAGGGCTCCGAGCAACGACGCGACAAGCGAAAATTTCCCTGCTCCGTTGAGTACCGGTTTTCCGAGATAGACGGCATCGACCAGGAATATCAACGCCACATTGAACAGGTTGGTTCCGAGAATGTCGGAGATCGCCATTTCATATTGCCGCAAGCGTACTGACGAGATGACGGTGCTTAGTTCCGGCAATGAAGTTGCCAGGGCGAGCAATACAGCGCCGACGAAGCTCAGGCCAAGGCCGGTCTGCACCGCGATCGCGTCAGCGGTACGGCTGAGAAAAAAACCGGCGACGAGAATGACCGCTGCGGCTGCGACCGTTTTTGCGATCACGGACTTAAGCGAACCGCCGTCGCCGTGATTTTTTGGAGAACGCTTGCTCGGATAGGCTCGTTCCGACGGGTGTGGTTCCATATCTTGCGGAATCCATGGCTTGCGGCCTTTCGAAGCCGAAATCACCCATATCGATAAAATGTACAGTGCAAGAATCGTCCACGACCAGGCGCCGATGCCGAAAATCTGGATATCTCCGATCGACACCGCCGCTGCCACGACGATCAGGATGAATGTGCCCAGAGCAGCTTGCAGCAGTACAGCCGGTGAGGCGGCGATTACTGTCAGTGCCTCGCGACCGATGAATCCGTCCACGCCGGCCAGTAATGCCCTTTGCATGGCAACTCCGCCAAGAAGATTGTTCACCGCAAGCGTCGGATTATCCTCAATGGCTGAAAAAATCGAGATGGCCACTTCGGGCAGCGAAGTAACCCCGCCCAGCAGCACCATGCCAATCGCAACGTGGCCAATGCCGGTTTTGACGGCAATCGTGTCGGCATAACGCGCGACTTTGGTGCCGGCGATCCACACTGCAATGGCGGAAGCCGCAAAGATCGCGAAATTGATCCATAGCGAATAGTTTTTAAAATCGAAAAAATCCATATGGTCAGCCCCGGCGGCCGCCGTGTCGAAGCAGTGTCATTGTAGGCTTTCCATGTAAGCCGAAAGCGCGCGCAAATCCTCGCCCGAAAATTGATTGAAGGCCGGCATCCTGTTGCCCGGCTTTATATGCTGGCTATCGGCAATCCAGCCGGCGATCGCGCCTTGGCCGTTCGGCAGCGTCCCGGCCGCAATCGACAAACGGCTGCCGACATGCGTCAGATCCGGACCGATAGCGCCGTCGGCCGGTGTGCCGCGGATCGTGTGGCACAAGCCGCATCGATTATTGAGGAACAATGCCTTGCCACGCTGCAGCACCCGGTCTTCGGGTTCAACAGCGGCTCGCTTCTGTGCTTCAAGCCATGCGGCGTATTCATCCGCCGTTTGTGCGACGACATGGAATGCCATTTTCGCGTGCTGTGCACCGCAATACTCTGCGCACTGCCCGCGAAACACGCCCGGTGCATCGGCCTGCATCCGCAGCGTATTCACATGTCCGGGAATCATGTCAATTTTGCCGGCAAGATTCGGAACCCAAAAACTGTGGATCACATTATTCGAGATCAGCTTGAGTTCGACTTGCTGGCCGGCGGGAATGCGGATTTCATTGGCTGTTTCAACGATCGTCTTGCCGGTTTCATCGAGATATCTGACTCGCCACCACCAAAGTTCTCCGGCGACTTCAACGCGCGCGGCAGGCGAATCCTGCGCTTGCACCATGCGGGAGGCCACCATGAAGGTATGGATCAGAAGCGCGGACAACACAACCACCGGGAATGCAATGCCGCCGCCGATGATCCATGCGCGCCGTCCAAGCCCGGCGCGTACCGCAGGAGGACCGAACAACGCGAGCAGCGCAAGCAGCATCACCGCGACGAAAATCAGGCCGCCGCCGACGAACAGTACCCAGGTGATTTCAAGGATCTGCGCGGCATTGCTTCCTTTTGCATCGAACGTCGACTGTATTGCGCCGTAAGCGAGGGCGGGAACGGCGATCAGCACAGCGAAGATGATATGAATTGGCATGACTGAAATCGGATGAATGGCGGCAACAATCGAGCCGCGGCCTTGGCATTGGCAGCGGATGTTGTCTGATGAGTAAGCGAGTCGGCTCGAGCCTCCATGCAGATTGCATACCATGCAACAAATACGGTGCTTTCGCGGAACTGCAGGCACTGGCGCATGCCGAACTTCAGATTGATCTTTCAATGCCCTGCATTTTTTACATGGCGACCTAGTAGTCCGACACGGCATATTTTTCAGATTTGAAGTGGTCTAACGGGAATTGCCCGAAGGAGATCACGATGAATACGAAGAAATATGTACTCA
>MESE01000134.1 GCA_001770855.1 Burkholderiales bacterium RIFCSPLOWO2_02_FULL_57_36 | reverse complement strand
TTCAGCGCCCAGGGCTTGCCGGTCGGTGCAACCTTGACGCCGCAGCTGCAATACGGTCAGGCGGTACTGACCTGGACACCGACAGAGGCGGACGTCGGCGTGCACGACATCAGCATCGAAGTCACCGACAGCGGCCTGGGCCCCCAGGACGCGGGGCATGAACAAGACCCGGATGCGGTCCTGGTGCCCAATACCACCGTACAAACCGTGCGGGTTGTGGTGCGCACCGCCAACATTGCACCGGAATTGCTGGCGATCCAGATCAATGGAAGCGCCATTGCAATGAGCGCCGGGGTTGCTCAAGTCTCCGCGGTCGAAGGCGTGCCTTTGGCTATCGAAGTTATCGGCAGCGACAGCGACGTCGATTTGATCAACTGGTCGGTGACTGATTTGCCGGCCGGCATGACCGTTGACGCCCAAAATGGGCCGGCCGGAACCGGCAGCCTGGTGCTGCGCTGGACGCCGAATCTGTTTGCCGCGCAAACCGGTAACTACGGCGGCACATTACCGCCGGGGCATTACTGTTTCACAGTCAAGGCGAGCGATGGTGCCGCCGCAGTCGAGAAGACGTTCGAAGTCACGGTCGCCAACACCAATCAAACGCCGAAGATTCTGTCGATGCCTTTACAACTGGTGAATGAAGGCGACACTGTCAATTTCACAATCACGTCTGCCGATGCCGATGGCGATGCGCTTCAGTTGGCGATGCTGCACGACGACACCACACCGGCCGGGGCATTCTTTGAGCCGAACACAGGGTACTTTGAGTGGACGCCAAGCTTGGACATCGTCAACAATGCAATCGAGAACGATCAGCCGTACAACTTCACCTTCACAGCCTCCGACGGCCATGTCACCACCCACCGCACGGTCCAGGTACGCGTCTTCGATATCAATCGTGTGCCACGCCTGCAGGTCGCCAATCACGCCATCGTCGTCGGAAATTCGCTGAGTCTGCCGGTTCAATTGGGTGCCGGAGCAACCAATGGCATCGTCGCTCTCGACGATGACGGCGCTGAGCAAACTGTGGCACTCGTCATCAGCTTTGCCGATCTACCGGAAGGCGCCAGCTATGACGCGCAAACGAGGCGCTTGAACTGGACACCTGGCCCTGGCCAGATCGGCGACTTTACGGTAACCGCGCGGGCATTTGACGGCCGCAATGTCACCGAGGAGCGCTTCGTCTTGCGTGTTGTCGCGGAAGCAGAAGCAAATGCGCCCAAGGTGCTGATCTCGACTACTCCGAGTACACCGACGCAACCGGGCCAGACGGTAGTGGCGACGATACGGGCCGATGGTTATAGCCGGATTCAGACTCTAGCGGTAAAAGTGCGCGGTATCGCTGTTGGCGCGGGTGCCGATGCGGACCAATGGCAAACCGTCGCGCTGGACAGCGCCGGACGCCTGAAACTGGCGCCGACCCAGCCGGGCTTGATCGACATCGAGGTGACCGCGATCGATCTGGACGGCTTTGCCACCACTCGCGCCCATACCATACGCGTCAAGGACCCGCTGGACACCCAAGCTCCGTCCTTGCAATGGGGTGGCGCGCTGGCCGGTGCGACCGCCGTGTCGGAACCGGTAACTCTGACAGAGTTGACTCAGTTGCAGGCAGCGCTGCAAGACCGGCAATTGATGGGCTACAAGGTGGAGATTGTCTTCGGAAATTCTTCGCAGTGGCAAACTCTTGCCGAACAATTGAGCGCTGCATCCAACATCAGCGAAACGCTGACCTTGGCTTCGATAGACCCATCTATGCTGCATAACGGCGTCTACAAGCTGCGGTTGTCGGCCTGGGATCTAGTCGGTCGCACAACCGAACTGAATGCACATGTGATTGTCGATACGGTGAACAAAGCGTTCGACACGCAAAGTGCAACCGATGAGATTTACACGTTGGGCGGACATGAATTTGCTCTGACGCGGTTGCTTGAAACCGGCGCGGCTGGCGCCGACGGTAATGACTTCGGCAACTGGAGCATGCCGGCGCTGGATTTCCGGTTAACCAGTGACCAACCCGCCACGACAGCGCAGGGCGCTGTCGCCCCATGGCAGGAGGGTGCCCGAATCTGGTTGCAAGTGCCGGCGAACCTGGAGCAGCCCGGCGCCGCGCAGCAACATCTCAGCTTCACGCTGTCGACCATCCGGGAAGCGCTGGGGTCGATGCCTGGCGCCCCGGTCATCCTGCGACCGGTTTTCACCGGAACCGCGGGCTGGACGCTGGCGGCTCACCGCAGCGACGGCAATGCGTTGCAGCACCAGGGCCAGCGGTTGTTCAGCCAGATAAGCGGTATGCCATGGGTGCCGGAATCGTACACGTTGACCTCCGCGGATGGAACCAGCTATGAAATCAATGCCGCGGGACAGGTGACCGGCGTCGTTTTTGCCGACGGTGCGCAATGGCTGGTATCCAATTCAGGCATTGCCCTGGTGGGCGCGGCCGACCCGAGCGAACGGATTGATTTCCTGCGTAATGCGCAGGGACGCATCGTTCGCATCACAGGTCCGGTCGACTCCGACCAGACTGCCACTGCCTATCGCTATGACGGAAATGGACAATTGATTCTCTCTCGCAGTCTGACTTCGGGAGGCATGGGTACGCCGTATGCCTATCAGGAGAACGGCAAGGTTTTCTCGGATGTCATCAGTACCAATCTGGGCGCGGTCGCGAGCTGGACTTCCGTGCCGGACGCGAATCTGTGGCAAGGCGTGCTTGACGTTCAGGCGACCACCCTGGCGCTGTCGATTCGAGAAAGCGAATTGGCGTCAACGGTCAAGACACCTGGCGCACAAGGTGCGGTGATCGTTGCCATCGAAGTGGATTCGGCCGAGCCGACTTCTCTTGAGATGATCGGAGCCGTGGTAATCGGCACCAGCACGATTGGACAAGTGAAGACAGTGCTGGTGCGTGTTACCGAGGCTGGCTTCAAGCTCCTCCGGCTGACCGGAAACGGCTCGGCCAGCATTCGAGTGTCGCTTGCAGGGGACATGAACAGCGACGGCGCCGTCAACGGCGCTGACTCGCAGGCATGGGAGCAACTGCGCGCGGATGCGGACAGCGCCGGCGATTTGAACGGCGATGGCGTAGTCAATCAGGTTGACCGTCAAGTCTTGTACGCCAACTACGGCTGGCGCGCCAATCAGGCGCCGGTTGCCGCGGAGGCACTGCCGGCAATCAAGACTCACACCGACCTTTCCAAGGAAGTGTCGTTGTCGTCTGTCGCGCAGGACATGGAAGGCGACAGCATATTCTGGCGTGTCCTGGGTGGCACTCACGGTACCGCGCAGTTGGGCGGAGGCGGGAAGACATTGTTCTTCAGCCCGGAGCCAGGCTTTGCCGGCATTGCCACGGTCGTAGTCCAGGCAGACGACGGTTTTGCAGCCAGTGCACCGATTGAGCTCAACATCACGGTGAGCGGTTCCAAGCTGATCGCGATCAATATCGCCGATATCGGCCCGATGCGTGCCGGCGAGCAGCGCAGGCTGGTGGCGATTGCCGACTTCGAAGATGAAAAGAACGTCAAAGCGTCGGGTTCGTACCTCAACTGGTCGATCAGCAACTTCAACGACGTGACACCTTCGGCGGCCTTGTACGGTACGCCATTGTTCAGCTTCGTCGGTGGCAAGAGCGATGGTTACGGCTACGTCAAGGCGACGCGCGGCGACCTGCTTGGTGTGCGCACATTTGAGGTTGGCGGACCGTCCGCCGAAACTTTGCGACTTGCATTGGGTGGACTGGATGCATATCCGGGGACCGTGACGCTGGTCGCGCCAAGCGACACCGGCGCTGCCGGACAGCGCCAGATCAAGGTGACGGAGGTCGCTAGCGGCGCTGAATTGTCTTCATCGCCTTATGCTCAGTACTTCGTCGGCGATTCACGCGTGGCCGAAGTTGATCTCGACGGGAAAATCGTCGCCAAGACCGGCGGGCAGACCAAGGTTTATGTGGTGTACAAGTCGGTGCAGACGGAGATGACCGTCATGGTTCGCGCGGCAGAGGTGCTGAGCGAGCAGTCACAAAGTATCGAGGTAGGCGAAAGCGGCGGCATCGTGCAGTCGGCCACCGGTATTCAGGTTGCTATTCCGCCGGGCGAGTTCTTGCTTCCGGTGCCGGTTTCGATCGAGGAGAAATCCGAAGCTGACCTCGATCTGGCGCTACCGAGCATTCCCGGTTTGGAGTTCCAGAGCGCCTTCAGACTGAATATTGGCGACAATCTGACGTTTGTCCCGATGCAATTCGCGATTCCAGTCAGCCCTGACTTGGAAGCCGGCACTGAAATCCTGCTTCTCGAGCGCGGCACCATTACGGACGGCCAAGGTGTCGTGCATGACACCTGGTGGATGGTGGACAACGGTTTTGTCGGCGTGGACGGCATGGCAAGGACCGCCAGCCCGCCGTATCCAGGCATTACCCGTTCTGGCCTCTATGTGACGGCGGCCAAGAGAATCAGTTATGACAAGAACACCGGTGCCGCGGTCACAAAACTGGTCGCGTTCAATCCGATGGCCTTCGACCTTTACATGGCCAGCCAGAATCTTGCGATGGCGGTTGGAGGCAGCATCGGCGGTGCTACGGCGGCCATCGGGATAATGGCATTGATGCCGGGTCCGATCACCGTCTTGGAATACACGACGGCGGGTGCTTATGAGCGCCATGTGTCCCTGGTCGACACGCCTGACGGGCTGCAAGCGGAAGCGGAACCTTTCACACCGGAAGTACCGACCGATCCGGTTGTCGCAAGCATCGAGCAGATCGGCACCAGCAACATGTTCACCATTGGCGGCCAAAACTTCAAGCTGGACGACGCCCACACTGGGTTGGAGGTATGGATCAAGCCGATCGGCCACGGACTGGGTGAACCGAACAGCACGCCGGATCGTGGTTTGGTTTGGCGAGAGCTCGGCATGGACAGCTACACCGAGACCTCTGCCACCATCCAGATTCCCGCCGATATCGCGCTGTCGCTGCATGAGATCTATGTCCAGCGAGTGGTTCAGGCGCGAGACGAACACGGAATCATTCCGGGCGTGTTCCTGAACTCTGGCAATCGCAGCAATGGCGTTCAGGTCAAGCCGCTGGGCGGCGTGGGATTGATCCTGGAGCGCACCCAGGTGCAGTTCACGCAGGGAACCGGTCAGGTCGAGGCGGATGAGAACGACGCGCAAGATGAAGGCGATGACGAGGCGGTTCGTATCATTGGAACCGCCGATGTTCCAGGCGGTTACATATCCGGTTTCAAGACCGACGCAATGGTGTACGGCCACAATTCGCTGGTTGCCTTCGTTGCGGCTGCCGGTAAAATTCACATGCTAGATATGGCCACGCGCAAATTCGTTTACAGTGCGCCGATCGCCGGATCCCGTATGAACATCACGTCCATGGCGGTAGTGGGCGACTGGCTATATCTGTCAGAAGGCAACCGCACAGCTGCGTCCGGACGCAGCGACGCCAGGCTGATGCGCGTCAATATCAATGCCAAATCTGCCGGCTTCCTCCAGGAGCAGCAGCAGTTATATCTGCCCGAATCGATCAATGTGCCGACGGCCGGCTTCATCGATCTCGCCGTCAGCGGCGGGCGTTACCTTGGGGTCACGATGCCGACCAGCGGTCTGCGAATTACCGGCTTCGGAATTCAAAACAAGGGTGACGTCCTGGTCATCGACTTGAAGGCAGCACAGGAAAAGTGGGAAGAGAATCTCGAAGACAATCCGGATGCCGACCCGCAATTCCGGATCGAGTCCGAAGACCTTCAAGTCATTCACTTCGGCCAGCTGCCACAGGCAAATACAGGAAAGGCGCCGGTTTATATCAGCGAAGGAAAGGAAGAAGGCCAGTTCGTCATCAGCAGCTCCGGCGCCTACAACTACGGCTTCGCTTCGCTGTATGTGAAGAAGACGGAAGAAGGCGGCCAGTGGACCACGCCGGTCCTCAAGGCGCCGCAACTGCGTCCCGGACCGAACTGGTGGACCAGTAAGTTCTATCAAAACATCCAGCGTGGTGCCGGAGTGGTGGTATCGGCGGATGGGAAGTACGCTTTCATCGCCGACAAGAATTACATCTTCGATGAGATCGGATTCATGGATGGCGACCTGATCAAGAAGCAGGTTGGCGGCAAGATCGGCGTCATCAAGGATCCGTTCGGTGCGGCGATTTTCCTGGGAGCGACTACGCCAATCGAAGGCGCGTCGCTTGACCAGCTGGCGCTTTCGGCAGATGGACGGACGCTGTTGGCGACGGCTTCGGTCGAGGAATACGGCGAACCCGGCGACGGTTACTACAGCAGGAATTTCCATACGCTCCTGCAATTCGATGCGCTGGAGATGGTGAGAGCCGCAGAGGCGAACTTCAACACCACTGAAGGTGCGCGCAAGCCGTTTGACCTCAATACGGATTTCCAAGCCAGACGTTATGACGATTTGCCGGACGGCTTCCTGATCAGCACCTTGCCTGCAAACGGAGAGTTGAAGCTGGTTAGCCCGACGACCAGCGCCAATGCACGTCCCGTGTTCGAGTGGAAATCGACGCAAACCCTGGTCGATATGCGGATCTTCGTGAGCAGTTTCCCGCCGGGCGAAGGTTTGTTCCCCAGTGATACGCCCATGGTGCCGGAGTGGGGCCGCGCCTACGCAATCGACACGCCCGATAACTCGATTTCGCACGGCGAACGAATTTACACCAGCGACAATTTGTTGGATGAGGGCGAAAAACTGAGGGCCGGAGTGGTGTTCAGGTTCGAGGATTTCGCCAACTCCGATGAACTGGCCAAACTGAAGCTTACCGCCGGGCAGACTTACTGGTGGGGAGTGGAAGGCGTTACCCAGAGTGGGCACACGGTCAGCGCGGCACAGGAATTTAAAACGAAACGCGCATATGAATTGCCGGAGAACCAGGGCAAAACCTTTGCGACCGTCATTACTCATGGCTATCAGCCGCCATTAGTTTCCGGCCTCGATCCGCGCGGCGGAACCATGTTAAGCCAGGTACTGGGAGGCACGGATCCATCGTCTACCGGCTCCGCGGAACTGGCCCGGATGATTGCCGAAGAGCAGGGGGGGTATGCCTATCGCTACTTGCGCGATTCCGGCTTATGGGAGGCGTTGAATGACGACCCCGATCAACCAGATCTGGAAGATGCGATCAACGACGGCAAGCCGGTGATCCTGGTGACCGACTGGGTGTACGAATCCGGCATGAGCGACTCCGGCTTCTCGGAGGCTGCGGCGGACGCGATTTACGCCTCGCTGGTGCAGGCAGACAGCAAAGTGGACGGCAAGCTATTGCGGGGCAACTTGCATCTTATCTCGCATAGCCGGGGCACGGTCGTGAACTCCGAGCTGGCTCAACGCATCCTCTCGTTTGCCGCCGCGGCCGGCATTGCGCCTCCGGAAGACTTGCAAATGACGACGCTGGATCCGCATGACTTCGAGCAGCCCTCTTTGATTCAGGATGCGAGGGTGTCGGCGGCGATGGCAAATCTCTCCATGCTTCAGCCGGGCAACCTCATTGATTCCGTGGCGCCGATGCTCTACGACGTTTTGCTGAAAGTGATGGATAGTCCATTGTCCGAGGACAACCCGGAGAATTCATATATCAATCACTTCATGCGGCATCTGATCAATGAGGGATTAGCCACTCTATATATGGAGACGGCCGGTAAGATAATGGACTACGCGAAGTTGATTGAGGTAGACCCAAAAAATCTGGGTTTGGAAAATATCAATTTCTCGCAGTTTTTCGATCCCGACGTGAAGGCATGGGAAGGTATTTCGTTTGCCGACAACTACTTCCAGCGAGTTGCGGATGAAACCGCGCAGCCTGGACAGACGGTTACTCCGAACGGCCGTTCGCTGGCCGGCATGAATGGATCGAGTTCGGACGACGGTTTCGATTTCGACTTTGAACTGACCGGGCTGAAAGGATTCACCGAGGACGATAGGATGAATTTCTTGGGGTCCGGCGCAATTGCGCATTCGCGTCCGCATAGCTGGTATGCGGGGACGATTTCGTCGCAACTCGATTATTTCTCGACGGAGCGCAGGAAAGCGGATCTTGAGGGACAGCGCGACTGGGTCATCCGTCGCCGGGTCGACCAGGCATATGAGCGGCAGATCAATCCGGCGCAGCGCACGGCAAAGGATATTTTCCTGGACCCGACACTGGGTCGCTACACCAGCCAGGAAGCGCCATGGTATCTGGAACGCATGGATCAATTGCTGGGTAGAACGGTGACAGGTTCCACCGCTGAATCGGGATTGGCCGACGCCGTGGCGGAATCGGAAGACGAGGACGCACCTCACACCTGGGAAGGCGTTGGTGCTGGCTGGTTCTTCTCGGCTCTCGGTGGCGGCGTCGACCAACGGATTGCCGCTGGCGAGGGAAGTCGTATTTCGCTGGATACCGACAACACCGAATTCGGCGCAAGCTCGGAGGTCATTCAAAGCGTGTTCAACGGTAACTTCCAGGCCAGCGTGCGTCCATTCTTTGGACGTTTCATTACTAGCTACGAGTTGCCGGGTTGGGCCATGCACAATGGGCAGCAAGATGCGAATCGGGACAACGGCCAGGCCAAACACCTGGTCTTCAAGAAGCTCAATGAAAGTGCGTTGAATCCCGCTGCGCTGCCCGGTGCAACCTCAGTTGCGGATTTCAGGGAGACATTGACTTTTTACCAGATAAAGCATGGCGAGAATTTCACGCTGGGAAATCTCGGCAGCATGATCAATCAGATTTCGATCGTGGAAAATATCCTGACCTTTTTTATCAAGAATGGCATTCTCGACTCCATCAAAAGGGTAGTTCCAATCATCACCTATAGCTTGGACAAGGCAATCGAGGACCAGGTACAGGCAATCGTCAAGAGCGCAGTAACGCAACTGTACGGGCTGCCGGTTGCATCCGAAACGAGGATGTCGATAGCCGATTTTGGCGCAGCGCTTCAGCAGTTTGCGGAGTGGGGCTTTGAACTGACCAGTTCGAACCACAAGCTTACCCATAACAGGATGGTTTTGCCCAAGTCCGCGCAGCAGGTGTCATTCGAAGTCAATACGATCGCGTCTTCTACCTCGAGTGCGCGGCTGCTTGTCGAGTTCGTGGTGCCGGATGAGTCCGGTACTGGCACTTCGTTAGTCGAAGTCGCCGACATTAACCTGGGTTCAATGGCGGGTAGCACCAGCGTCAAGTCGTTTGCCATTCCGCCGGCCTTGCGCGCCAATGCGTTGCAGTCGGCGCAGATTCAGTTCCGGCTTATTGGCGCCAATGGCGAACGCGTGATCATCGACAACGTCAAGCTGGGAGCGGCGATCGAGATTACCGATACCAGCCGCAACGCAAACGATCAACTGGTGTTCTTCCGGGATACTCTGGTTGAGCCGACCGCGGCTGCCGAGGCGCTGGAATGGAAGATGCCGGAGGAGATGTATACCCGGAATGCGCACAGCCTCACCGTGCGCAACGGCTCCAACAAGGCGATCACGTATGACGTCACCGCATTGTCGAACGATTTCCTGTATTTCGGCTCGGGCCGTACATCGGCCGTTACCGAAGAAGACAAGCTGCTGCTTTCCAATCAGGCGCTGGGCGCCAATAGCAGCACCCAGATCGAGCTGAGCGTCAAGTTGACGGACGATGCGCGCAAGAAATACGCCGCATACGATGCGGTACTGCTGGCGACCGATGTGCGTATTGATTCCCGTCAGCAAACGGCCGAGGGCACCGCTGACGCCGGATCGGTATCCGTCAGACTGATCTATTTCGCCGAATTGTCGGATGTGAATCGCATTGACGGCGTCTTGAATTCCCGCGACGTGCGGGAAGGTGAAACGCGCACGCTGCGCGTTTACAATCCGGACCGCCTTGCGCTCGTCCTGGATCCGGGTTCACTCTGGACCGCGACCCAGAACGGCGATATTACGGTACTGACTCTGAGGGCGCCGAGGGATGGCAGCGGCGTGCAGTCGAGCGGAATCGTGTTCAAGGTTCACGGCGTCGAGTACGGAACAGCGGCGGTGCGCGCCACGGTGGTGCCGCGCCAGCAGCTCAATGTCGACGTCGAGGCGCTTGGCACAATGATCAGCAACGTCGTGCCGCTTATTCATATGCCTGCGGACCAGGTCGGATCTCTCAGTGCATTGGAACAGGTTCTGTATGCGGCACTGGTCGGATTGAAGGGGGCCATGCCGAGCGACTTCGGCGACGCGGACATCGAGCAGATGATAAAAGGCTTGAAAGAAGCGTTCGGCTCGGATACGGGTACCGGAATTTACGGTCTAGCGCGCGGTCTTGGCAAGATTGACCTTGCTTTCGGAACGGTAAATTCGGCGGACGTTGCGCGGACCAATTCCGTCGCATTCGCATTGGATTCGTTCGGCAACTCCACTGAAGCCGGTCGAGCTGGTCTCGACTTGAAGCTCAGCAAGTTTGAAGACATGCTGTTTGACGCGAACGGCGCCGTTCGATCCGACGTCAGCGCGCTGACCAAGGAATACGTACTCAGTCGCTTGCTTAACCTCGACAGCACCGGCGATGGCACCGGCACCAGCGGCAAGGCGACGATTTCCGTCTCGAAAGCGCTGCTGCAGGCCGCGTCCTATGCTGGAAGCGCTGCCGATCGTACAACGCGCATGCTCATGATGGGCCGCTATTTCGGATGGCTGGCCGCGCATGAACTGGGACACAATCTTGGTTTGCCCGATGAGTACGGTACCAGCGGCTTGCTGGTGCCAAGCCCGACGTTCATGGGCGTGCCGAATAGTCAGGGAATAAGCCACGTACAACTGGACTTGCTCAAAGTTGCGTTGCGCGACGGGCTTTCGGCCGTTCCCGAGAATGGCGTTTCCACAAACCTTGATCAACTGCTTCGTTACCTGCGCACGCTGGTTCACCAGGAAAGGTGGCATGGGGCGCCGGGGATGGAGGGCGAAGGCGATCATAGCGGGCCGTCAACCGTATCCGCATCGCCGTTCCAAAACCTGGATTCCAGCAGTGCATGGAATACGCGGGGGACTGTCGGCATATCCGGCGAAGTCGCCACGTTGTCCGAAGATGCGGGTGTACAGACACGTCTCAGCCAGACATTCATCCTTGGCGAGCATGACCGTTTCCTCAGCTTCACGCTGGCAAACATCGCGTTGGACAATCAAGAGATTGGCCCGGACGACGCCTTTGAAGTCGGTTTGCTGGACGCCGATACCGGAGAATCGTTGTTCGGCAACCTTGGCCTTACCCGCACCGATGCCGTCATCAACTTGCAAACCAATGGTGCCGAATTCAAGGCCCAAGGCATCAACCGCATCACGAACGCCGACGGCAGCCGTACCTATTTGCTGGACCTGTCCAGCATTGCCGCCGGCACCGCCGTCAACCTGTCGTTCGACTTGATTGGCTTCGGCAATACCGCGGCTACGACCAAGAGCCGTATCACGATCCGTGATTTGCGCCTTGGCGTGCCTCAGCCTATCGACGACGTCGCGTCACTGATGGAAGACACGCCGGCCGTCATCGACGCGCTGGCCAACGATCTCGATGCGCACCAACCTGGCTTTGCTCCGCTCATCGTCAATGGCCCGGCGCATGGACAGGTAACGGTCAATGCCGACGGCACCTTCAGCTTTACTCCGGAGAAAGACTGGTTTGGCGAAGACAGCTTCACTTACAAACTGAGTGACGGACGTGTGGATTCCAATCTCGCCACCGTCAGTCTCACGGTCAACCCCGTGAACGATGTGCCTGTGGCATATGGCGATATCGGTACCGCGCAGGAAGATGGCGCCGCTGTCACGTTTGACGCAGCTTCGCTGCTTGTCAATGACACAGACGCGGATACGACGGATACCAGGACCATCGTCGCCGTCAGCACGTCTGCTTCCGGCGCACAAGTGAGCCTGGTCGACGGCAACGTGATCTACGACTTGGGCAACCTGTTCCAGAACCTCGCGCAAGGTACAAGCACTACCGACACCTTCACCTACACGATTGCGGACGGAGCCGGTGCGACCAGCACAGCCATCGTCACGATGCTGATTTCCGGCGTGAACGATGCACCGGTCACAGCTGACGATGTAAGCGCAGTGGAAGAGGACGGCACGCTCGTCGCGGGCGGCAATGTGCTGGTCAACGATGGTGACGTCGATGCCGACACTGTGCTCACCGTTGCAGCACCGGGCATGTACACCGGGTTGTACGGGACTCTGGATCTGTCGGCAGACGGCAGCTACGTGTACACGCTTGCCAATGCTTCGGCGACGGTGCAGGCATTGCGCCGCAACCAGGTCGTCAATGACACGTTCTCTTATGCGACAACCGACGGCACCATCAGCACGGCGGCGCAACTCGTCATTGCTGTGACCGGACAGAATGATGCGCCGGTCACTATGGATGATGCAGCCGGCATGCAGGAGGATAGCGTGCTTGCAGCAAGCGGCAATGTCTTGATCAACGATGGCGATGCGGATGCAGAAACCGCGCTCGCGGTGGTTGCGCCTGGCAGCTTCGCCGGAACATACGGTACGCTGATGTTGGCAGCCGATGGCAGCTACCGCTACACGCTGTCAAACGATGCCGAGGTAGTACAAGCATTGCGTGCAGGTGAAGTGGTGACCGAAGTGTTTGCCTATTCGGCGAGCGACGGCATCACCAGCACGCCAGCCCAACTGACGATATCGATCACCGGTCAGAATGATGCTGCAGTGACCACGGATGATGCCGCGGTCGTTTCGGAAGATGACTTGCTATTGGCAACTGGCAATGTGTTGGTCAACGATAGCGATGTCGATACCGATACGGTATTGACGGTGGCAGAACCGGGCACTTATGCAGGCATCTATGGCACGCTGAGCTTAATGGAAGACGGCAGCTACCGTTACGCCTTGGCGAATGATTCGGCTATCGTGCAAGCCTTGCGCATGGGTGAAGTCGTCACTGACACCTTCTCCTACGCAGCAACCGACGGTATTGCCGGCACACCGGCGCAATTGGTGATCGCTGTCACCGGCCAGAACGATGGCCCGGTGACGGTCGATGATGGCGCCGCCGTGGCGGAAGATGGTGTGGTTGTGGCCAGCGGCAATGTGCTGTCCAACGATACCGATGTCGACACCGATACGGTGTTGCGCGTCGCTGCTCCCGGCACCTACACCGGCGTCTACGGTGCATTGACTCTGGCCGCCGACGGCAGTTATACCTATGTGCTGGCCAATGACGCGGCCATCGTGCAAGCATTGCGCGCCGGTGAAGTGGTGACCGACGTGTTTGCCTATGCAGCAACCGATGGCATCACCAGTACGGCAGCGCAACTGCGCATTGCCGTGACCGGCATGAACGACGCGCCGGTGACAACTGACGATGCGGCCAGCGTGCAGGAAGACGGCACGCTCATCGCAAACGGCAATGTGCTCGATAACGATCGCGATATCGATGCAGCAACGGTACTGACGGTTACCGCTCCGGGAACCTATGCAGGCCGATACGGTTCGTTGACCTTGTCTGACGACGGCAGCTACCGTTACGTACTCGCCAACGATTCGTTGGCGGTGCAGGCGCTACGCGACGGTGAAGTCGTCGCCGATGTGTTCACGTATGCGGCAAGC
>MESE01000133.1 GCA_001770855.1 Burkholderiales bacterium RIFCSPLOWO2_02_FULL_57_36 | reverse complement strand
GACGGTTTTACGTGGTTTTCTCATTTGCGATTCCTCTGGTGGTGGATTTTCCACCTATCGAGGTGTCCGTGCAAATTAGACCACTACATTACCTGATGTACGGCAAAGGGGGCGTGGAACTCCGGCGGCATGCTGCCCGCCGGAGTACGGGTCGCGCGAGCCGATCGGACAAGGTCAGATGAACATGGCCTTGTTGGTTTGCAGGTAGTCGGACAATTCGACCGGCGCGCGTCCAACCAATTGCCTGAATGTGTCGGTCGGCATGAGATGTGCGTAATCACGCGTTTCATGTTTGAAATAGGTCATGATCGTGTTGAAATTCTCTCCCATCGTCCTGCGAAATGCCGCATCGTCATCGGCATACGAAACGTTCTCTCCCAGCACTTCGCTCAACATGTCCGCAACGTCTTGAAATGCATAGCGCCGCGAACCGGTGATCATGTATTCCTTGCCTAAATGCAGCGCGGCATCATCCGCCAGAATCTTCGCCGCGGCTTCCGCGATATCAGCTTCGGACAGCCACAGGCGCGGCGTGTTCGATTTCGCCGGCATTGCCAGGCGGCGCGTTGCCCTCACCTCTTCCGCGAGAAACCATGGCAGGTTGAACATGATCCAGGACGCGACATTGATATACGTGACCGGCAAGCCGCTCGCATCCAGCAGCGGTTTGGCCACGACGCTCAAATTCGCGCCGCAACGGGTGGCTAACACTTCAGGTTCCAGATCAGCCGCTGTGAGGCCCGGCGGCATGGTAATCATGCGCAGCATTTGCAGCAAGCCGGGCGCCGCCTTCGCCGCGCCGATCATGTTGTTCGTCGCGACCAGTTCGTCAGTGACAAAGTCCGGCGTCACCACGAACACTTTCTCGACCCCTTGCATGGCCGCCGTCAGGCTGGTGAGGTCGTACCAGTCGGCGCACATGATTTCCGCGGCTGGATATTGTTCCCGCAACTGCGCGCAGCCGCTGGCCCGACTGCTTGTCAAGCGCAGCGATTTCTCCGGATAACGGGCCGCAAGCGCTGCTGCCGTCAGGCTGCCGATGTTGCCGGTTGCGCCGATGATTAATATCTTTGTCATTTCATTCCTTTTTCCGATAACGAGTATTGGCATAACGATAATCGTTGCGGCTGCCGTTGGCACGGTGAAGCGGGGTCAATAAAATGTGGCGTGCGGACAGATTCCGGCGCAATCCAGGCACGGACGTTGGGAACGCCACCAGGTTGCCTGAGTCGGCTTGAGCAAGTCCTTAGTACGCCGCCAAACCGGAAAGAGATGGTTTGATAAAGTCTGTCGTCCTCGATCGCAATGCCCGTGGCAGCTGCGGCGCAGCGCCGTGAGTTAGACGAAACTGGCGCGGTGAATGCCCGGTCCATCGTTTGAACGCATGCCGAAAATTGGCGGCATCGCTATAGCCGAGTCGTTCGGCTATGATTTCTGTCGTAAGCGATGTGGTCGACAGATAACGAACCGCCATCGTCTTGCGTACTTCTTCCGCGATTTTCAGATAGGAAGTATTCTCCGATTCGAGCCGGCGCCGCAGCGTTCTGGGCGACATGCATAGTTGATCGGCCACTTCGGGCAGCGTGATGATGCGGCCATTCGCATTAAGCAGCATGCGCTTGATATGGTTCGGCAGTTCGCGCGCTTGCGCGAGTCCTTCCATCATGCTGTCGCAGATTTGCAGGCAGTTGTGATAGGTAAACGCCTGCGCCTGCGGCAATGACCCTGTCAGCAGTCTGGCGTCGAAGCGGATTTCATTGATCCCCGCGTTGCAACGCATCGGACAACCCAGCAGCCGTTCGCACCAGGTTTGTGCCGGGGACGGAAAATCGACCCGGATTTCATGCGGCGTGAAATCGTCACCAAGAACATCGCGCAGCAGCCTGACGGTTTTGGCGATTTCGAGCTCCATGGCATGGCGGCGATCGCTGCCGGCGAAAGGCAGGATGTCTTTGAATCCGATGACTGCATCAGTCCCGACGACCCGATGATCAATGGCAAACTTCATGTTGAGCAAGGGCGCGTAATCGCGTGCGACCTGCAGCGCATGATCGAGATTGGAACTGCTGAGCATCGCATATCCGACGATGCCATACGCGGTCAGATGAAGACGCGAACCCGCCTTCAGGCTGAATTCCGGCCAATCTCCGCACCGCAGCCCGGCAGCATGCAGCCGCATCTGCTGCTGTAGCGTGATCAGGAATTGAGGCGCATAAAACGTATCCGAGGCCAATGCCGCCTCGCGTAGCAACATGTCGCGATTCACGCCTAGCTCGGCGAACAAGCCGACGATCACGCATGCCTCGGTACTCGCGAAACTCTTGTCATCGAGCGATACTTGAATTTTTCCTGTCCAATTCATGATGGGATCCTGGTAGTGTGGCAAACAATGGCTTGAAGTCGCACAATCGACTTTCTAGGTCATATGACCTAGAAAGTGTAAGTCACTTGACCTAGTGCGGTCAAGTGGCTTACACTTTGCCTTCGGATTGATAGAAACTTGCTGTATTCGCGCCACATCACATACGACGGAACCGGAGATGAAAACCAGGAAATTCCAGATAATCGAAGTCGACGGCGGCCCGCGGGAAGCGGCGCCTGAGCAGCAAACACCACGCGATCAGCGCAAGCGCGAAGTCATCGCGGCGGCGATCGATGTCTTCGCGTCTGACGGGTACGCGGCATTCTCGGCACGCAGCGTTGCAAAGAAGCTGGAGGTCTCACTCAGCACCGTGCAGCACTATTTCCCGAATCGCGAAATCCTGCTGGTCGAGACCTTGAGGGAAATGGGCAGCGGCTATATCGAAAAGTACCGAGCCACGATTGATTCGCAGGAACTTAGTCCCACCGAGCGATTGCAGATCATCGTCGATCATCTGCTGGAGGAAACGCAACGCCCGGATGTACGCGCATTTTTTTTCCAGATGTGGGCTTCGGCGCAGCATGAGCCGGGCGTGCGCGCATTGCTCGAAGCCATGACCGCCGACTACCGGTTGTTGCTGAAGAATGTGGTCCGCCAGATAACGCCCGCATTCAAGGATGAGGAGGCCGCGGTTGCAGGCACGCTGATCGCGGCGCAGATTGAGGGTTTGATGGTAATGACCTGCTTCGGGGACGCCAGCTTGCCGAAGATGAAACTGCTGGTGAGCCGGGCGAAACAGGTTTGCCTCGATCTGTGCGTGCAGAACGGCAAGCCCCGATAAAGCGAAACCGTTAAAGTCTCCGGCCGGTTGCATATCTCGCCGGGTATCCCCGGCGAGCGTTTTTATTTCAAACCTTGCGCAGACCGTTCGTTGCCGCCAGCATCACGCAGATCACGACGGGGCTCCACACCGCCTGCCATGGAATCGGCATGTTCGGCAAGAAGGCCGTGGTCAGCGCATCCCAGGAAAACATCCCGGCGGCAAACAACCCCACCCAGCCGGCTTCCCGCGCCGAACCCTTCCAGATCAACGTCGCCGCGCCCAGCCAAAGCAGTGCCTCGATGCCGTTCGCGACCGCGTGCCATGGGAGAACCACGAGCGGGAGACCGGTCTGGTCATAGTCGCCCTTGAGCAGCGACCACACCGTGGCTGCAAACAGGAACGCAAGGACAGCGAAAAGCCAGATGGTCTTGCGAAAGTCATCCGCGGTTGCAGGAAACGGAAGCAGCGCATCGCGCCGTTCCGAATCGCCGGCGTACATGCGACGCATCACCAGTGTCCGGCCCGCGACCAGCATGATCACGGCCAACGCCGATCCCCACCATAGAAACCCCGGCGGAAGCGGCATCACCAAGGGATGCGTGGTGAGTACGTCGAACCACAGAAAGCCGGCCAGAAACACGCACAGTTCCGGAGCGATGCGCGGCCTTTTCATCAAGGACAAGACCAGCACGGCGAGCCATAGCAAGGCCTCGATGCCGTTGTTGAAAATTTCCATCGGCAGCATGCGCGGAGGCAGCCCCGCTTCGTCGAAGTCGCCGGCCAGGATAGCCCCGACGGTCGCCAGAAAATTGACGGTCAATACGAGGAACAGCGCACGCCATCCCCAAAATCCCGCGCCGGTGCCGCGCATGCGTTTTTCCGTGTTCATGAAAGCCTTTCAAGTATGTTTTTGGCTGCGATGTGAGACAACGCCATGATGACCATCGACGGGTCGACGCTCGGCTGCATCGGGAAAACGCTGGGGTCCGCCACGTACAGGCCGGGCACCTCGTGCGCTTCGTGCGTGGACTTCACCACTGCCTTGTCCGGGTCGTCGCCCATGCGCAGAGCTCCGGCCGGGTGCGGCGCCGCAAACAGGTAATTGCCGTTGCTCAGATCAATCTTGTCCAGCAGGCCGATGTCGCGCAGGCCATGCAAACGCGTACCGGCGACGTTTGGAACGATGATTTCGGTGGCGCCGCTGGCAAACAGCAAGGAGGCTTGTTTCTTCATGCTGTCGCGCGCCTTGAGCTCGTCGACGCCGCGCACCTGGTAGCTGTAGCTGGCGTTGCCGGCATCGTCCAGCGTGATTTCGCCGGGCATTTCATCATCGATCCACGACACCGCGCTGCCCATGTACGGCAGGCGCTCCATCAGCTTGAAGTGATCGGCGCCAAATCCCGGCACGGTCAGCGCCAGGAACTCGACCTGGATCTGGTTCGGATGCAGCAGATATCCGCCTTCCACATATTTGCCCTGCGCATCGTATTGGGCCAGCCGGAAACGCGAGGTGCCGGTTGCCGCGGGAATGTTCTTCCATAACTCCACCGGCTCGGGGTACAGCCCGTACAGGAATGTATTCGGATTGCACAAGAAATTTTTTCCGACCAGGTTGCGGGTGTTGGGCAGCTTCCATTGCAGCCACAGCGCGGCGGAGACAAAGCCGCCGGCCGCCAGCACTACCACCGGCGCATCGACCTGCACGGCGATGTCCCGGTTGGCGCCGGTCGCGCGATCGACGAGCCGGCCCTTGATCCCGGTCACAGCACCGCCGGCATTGCGTTCGACCGAGGTGACCCGGCAGTCCGACACCAGCGTGGCGCCCTTCTCGATGGCCGCGGGCACATAGGTGACCAGCATGCTTTGCTTGGCGTCATAGGAACAACCCTGATAGCAGTGGCCGCTTTTCACGCAGCCCTTGCGAGCCTGGGGCACGCGTTCCACTTCCCAACCCAGCTTGTGCGCGCCTTCGTCGAACAGCGTATTCATCCGGTTGAAATAATCCGGCGAGGGCAAATGGACGTTCAAGTCCTTTTCAATGATGTCGAAAATCGGCGTAAGCACGTCATGTCCGTGCCCCGAAACGCCCATGGCAGCCCACTGCTCGGTCCGGTCGCGCGGCATGCGCCAGCTGTCCGCCCAGTAGTGCACGCTGGCCCCGCCAACGCAGTTGCCGTACATGAGCGCGATTTCGCCGCTGGTGCTGGTGTCCAGGCCGCGTCCGCCATCGATGCGCGCCCACATGTTGTCGGAAAGTTGATCGAGATCGCCGTTGCGCGCCTGGAAGTAGCCGCCCTGCTCCAGGATCACGACCTTCTTGCCGGCCTCGGCCAATAGTTTGGCCACGGTTGCGCCGCCGCATCCGCTGCCGATGATGACGACGTCGGCCCTCATGTGCAACGGCGTCTGGTGTTTGTTACCTTCGATAATCACTTTGGACCTCCAGTCATCTTGGGCAGATTGACGATGCGATTTCCCGCCTCGTAAAACTTGGCCTGAACCGCCGGGCCGGAATAGCCGATGCGCTGCCAGGTGCGCGAGTCGGTGTAATAGAAAAAGATGCAAAGAAAGCGCAGCCCGTTGTAGGCGCTTCGCACCAGCATGTTGTCGTGCAGTCGCATGCGCTCGACCATCTGGATTTGCTTGTCAACCGGCAAGCGGGTCAAGCGCGCGCCCTCGCCCCAGAACACCGGCAGGTACTCGACCACTTTCAGCGCAGCCTTGACATCGGATGCCAGCTTGCCCCAGGCTTTGGTCAGTTCCAGCTCCACGCGTTCCGCGGTGTGCGCGTCGCGCGTGCTCGGCTGGCCCTCGGGAGCGCCGACTACAATGCGCGCCACCGCCTCAAGCGTGTCGAACTCGGTCGCGGACAACAGCTGGTTGGTCACGCGTCTTGCGCTCGCATCGGCCAGCGGCGCGGCGGGCATCAGCCGCTCCACGTAACCCAGCACGGCGATGCCGAGCGCGCCGGCCGCGGTCACTTTGAGGAACCCCCTGCGCCCCGGCGCGGTTTCACGATTGGGTGTTTTCATCATAAAGTCGCGTTAGATCGCAAGAGCTGTTTCAAGTAGGGCATGCGAATTTCTGGTGATTTTTTCAAGGTCCGTCTCCTTTGCTTTGATGTGATGTTCCGAAACCGCCGGCTTTGAAATATTCATTTGACCGGCGACTCCACGCCCGCCATGGTGAACTTGACGATGACGCCGTCCGCGCCGGCCACCACCGCGGTGTTGGGGGTCCGGTCGAGGCGCGTCGATACGATGAAGCTGGCGCCGCTATTCCGGCTCTCCAGCGAAACGCCATCCAACCCAACGGCGACGATCCGTCCGTCGGACAGCTGCGCGATATCCGTGATGGAGCTCTTGGTGCCCGATTCGACTGCTGTCCAGACGCTGCCGCCGTCGGCGCTGCGATAGACTTTTCCGCGCAGGCCGGCGACCAGCATCGCGCCGCCATCGAGCGTAATGCCGGCCCAGAAAGTGCCGGTATTGCCGGTCCTGATCTCGCTCCATTGCGACCCGCCATCTTGCGAACGGTACAAGCTGCCTTGTTCTGCTGCGATAAACAGATCGCCCTGCGAGCCCTGAAAGATGCCGAACAGGTTTTTGCCGAAGTTCGCGCGTCCCTCCGCTATCGGCAATGTCAGCTTGTTCCAGGTCTTGCCGCCGTCGTCCGTCCTGAGCAACAGCGACCATAAGCCCGCCGCCAGTCCGGTCTTGTCATCCTTGAACCAGACCGCGAACAGCGGCTGATCGGCATCCAGCTCGTCGCGCTGCATGGTCCAGGTCTCGCCGCCGTCGGCGGTATGCATGATCACGCCCCAATGTCCAACCGCCCAGCCCTCGCGCGGGTTGATGAAGTGCACTGCATTGAGCGTTGCACGGGTCGGCACATGACGTGCCTGCCTGAACCTCTTGCCATTGTCGTCCGACAGCAAGACGGTGCCGCGATCGCCAACGGCCACGAGGCGCTTGCCCGCGGCGACCGCGGCCAGCATCGTTGCCTTGTCCGCGCCGGCCACCGCCAGCGCCGGTTCATGCTTGAGCCCATTCGCCGCCGCGATGGCCGGCTGGCACAGGCCGACGATGCAGGCAAGCAGTGCCTGGCGGTAAAGAGAAGTGAATTTGTTCATCATCGAAGGCTCAATGGGTCAGGATCGAAGGTGCATAGGCCGGCTTGGAGCGCGGAAACAGGCGCTCCAGCACCACCGCCAGGGCCGGCAGCGCGGTGAACGTCATCACCAGGTTGACGATGAACATGAACGCCAGCAGCATGCCCATGTCGGCCTGGAACTTCAGCGCGGAGAAGGACCAGATGCCGACACCGATCGCCAAGGTCAGCGCGGTGAAGATGGTCGCCATGCCTTCGAATTCGAGCGCTCTTTCCATCGCCGTGAAAATCGGATCGCCGTCGGCCATATGCATCTGCAGGCGGTTATAGATATACAGCGCATAATCGACACCGATGCCGACCGCCAGGACCATCACCGGCAGCGTGGCGACCGTGAGTCCGATCTCGAACTCCTTCATGAACCAGTAGCCGATGAAGGTGCCGATGGTCAGCGGCAGACAGCACGCAATCGCGGCGCGGAAGTCGCGATAGACCAGCAGCACCAACAGCACGATCGCGGCGTACACATAGAGCAGCATCGGAATTTCACTGGCTTCCAGCTCATCGTTGATCGCGGCCTGCACGCCGGCGTTGCCGGATGCCAGCCTGATCGTGACAGCGGGATGCGGGTTGAGCGTGCGATATTGAATCGCCGCATCGACCACCCGATTGATCGTGGTTGCCTTGTGGTCGGTCAGGAACAAATGCACCGCGGTCATGCTGCAGTCGCTGTTCACATAGCCGCGGTTGCGGCCGATTTCGGCGGCCAGTCCGGCGTAGTTGCGGGAATCGATCGGCGTCACCGCCATTTTCGGATTGCCTTCGTTGTATCCCTGGTTATAGATGCGCAATTCCCCCGAGAACGACCGGATGGTCTGCACTCCCGGCACCTGTGTCATGCGCCACACGAAATCGTCTTGATACTTACCCACCGCGACATTGCCGCAAGCGTCCTTGGGCGATTCGAATACCAGCGTCAGCCAGTCCAGGCCGATGTCGTAGGCGCCCGCGATGGAAACCGCGTCGCGATTAAAGCGCGATTCCGCGCGCAGCTCCGGCGCACCCGGCTGCAACGTGCCGACGATGCGATCGCTGCTTTGCCAGATCGAGACGCCGAGCACCGCCAGCGACAGGCAGGTAATTGCCACTGCATTGCGCGGCCGCGCGACGACCGCGATCGTCTTGACCAGCCGCGTGCGCCTTTCGCGACGCTGCATCGCCTGCTCGGCGAATGACGGCTTGAAGCTGCAGTAGGACACCGCAAGCGGCAACATCACCAGGTTGGTGATGATCTTGTAACCCACGCCGATCGACGCGGTGACCGCCAATTCCTGGATCATCGGAATCGGGATCAGCATCAGCGTGCCGAAGGTAACCAGCGCAACGATCAACGCAAGAGCACCGGGAATCAACAGGCCGGAGAAGCTGTCGCGCGCCGCCTGCATTGCGGTCCGGCCCTGGGCGAGACGGCGCACGATGAAGTTGATCTGCTGTACGCCATGCGACACGCCGATCGCAAAGACGAGAAACGGAACCAGCACCGCCAACGGGTCAAGTCCGTAACCGATCAGCCGCAAGGTGCCGAACTGCCAGATCAGCGATGTAAAAGAGCACAGCACCGCCAGCAAGGTAAGACGCCACGACCGGCAAAACCAGTAAACCGCGAATAGGGTAAGCAGAATCGCCAGGCTGCAGAATTCGAGCACCGTCGAGGCACCCTCGCCGATATCGCCGATCTGCTTGGCGAAACCGATGATCTGGATTTCAAAATCCTTGTCTTCAAATTTTTGGCGCAGGTTTTTTTCCATCAGCCGGTTGAAAGCGACGTAGTCCAGCTTGTTCCCTTGCGCATCGACCTCGGCGATATCGGCGGTGATCATTGCGCTGGTGTGATCGCGCGATACCAGGCTACCGACATAACCGCCCTGGCTGGTCGCGCGCCGCGCATTGGCAATCGCATCCGGAGTCAATGTCCGGGCCGTTATCGTAGCGTCGATGATCGGTTGCGCGCGAAAGCCTTCCTCCGTGATCTCGTTGACAAAGCTGTTGGGTGTCCACAGCGATTGCACGCCGAGCCGATCGACGTTGGGCAGGTGCACCACCGCCTGCGTCAAGTCGTACAGCCTGGTCAAGCCCTGCTCGGTCCAGATCGTTCCCTTACGCGCCCTGACCACGATCGTCAGGCGGTTGGCGCCGAACAATTGTTCGCGATACTGCATGAAGGTATTCGTGTATTCATGCCCGACCGGCATTTGCTTTTCGAAGCCGGCCTCCATCTTGAGCTGCAGCGCGAAGTAGCCCATCACGGCAGTCAGCGCAAGCAGCACGGCGAAGACGGCTGCACGGCGGTGGAACAGGAAATCTTCAAGCTGGCTGACGAATGCTTTCACGAATTCTCGCTAAGGTTCAATGGGATGTAACGAATGGCTGGTCGATTGACTTGCCAGGAATGGTAGGACTTGTCGCGAAGCCGTTACAGGTGATGAACGGACACTTTTGGGTGAGCGAGGGCCAGTGCGGCAACTATTGAAAGGGGGGGGGGTTAATTTGCGGCGTCGGCCGACCGAGGAGATGGGGTAGCTACGCATGTTGGCGAGAACCCATTTCCGTAATAGTGTATTTTTGCACTGTTACGGGCGCGCCTTATTCGAAATAGCCTTAAAGCGTCAATATCACTTTCTTAGCTCGATTTTGAACACTTTTCCGCCTAATACTTTAATTTCACTCTTTTAGTGTAAATTTGGTAAGCCGTGTTCTATAACGGAGCGAAATTGCACCTTTACGGTCTGAAAGCGAGCCCGACCATGAATCGGGAGCTGAGTGCATATATCGACAACGCATTTGCTGGCACGCTGTCCGAGAACACAGGAGTTTGGTCGTTTCAATACGATGAAGCTTGGGTGAAACAAGGGTATGAACTTTCGTCCGAATGTTGCACAGCATCCGATTTCTCCCCATTGCAACGATGGCTAAACGGCTGCAACAACCAAAATGACCTTAAAGCTCGTGCTCGATTAAGAGTCGTTTGAAACTACCCTCGGCCATGTCGTGGCTTGTGCCATGTGATTTGGACAGATAATTGGCGGGAGGGGTCCAATACCCACCCATTTATTGTCAAAAGACTGTTGATAACTCCCTCAGGTCGTTTCAGGTGCATCAAATTTTGTCAGAGAACTTTTGTCCACCTGCTTAGGAAAAATCCGTATGTCATCGCCATGGTGCTTTTCCTTGCCAGCTAATTGTTGGAAAATCTATCGTTCGTGTGAAGTTCCCTTTTTTTGAGTATCTCGCACTCGCCCGCCACGCTCAATAGTGACGTTGCTGCCGACCTTTAAAGCTACGCCGGCAAGTGCGGCACGGTCCCACACGACATGGCGACCACGTCCGATATGCTGGATGACTTCTGCTTCTGAAATTGCTGCGATGGTGCCAGTGTGCGTGCCGTAGGCGCGAACTGCGTCGAACTGTGAGGCAAGGGATTGCCCACCCGGCGTGTCGGGGCGCAAGATGTCGAGCACGCGTTGGTTGCGCAGTTTTTCCGGAAGAGCATGTATGCGATCGAAACTCAGTTGCGGCATTTTGTCTTGAACTAGTTGGTACACTGCGCGGGCTTGCGCTAGGTCGCGCGGTTTTTTCATTGGATTGCGATCTTCTTTCTCGCTCAGCCATACCTTGTAGCACGCGAACGCGCGCGGATCGACCGTCACCATTTCAGCCATGCTGCCATTGGTGGCGACGACAACCTGGGTGAATTTTGGCGAACTCAGTAACCAATCCATGTTCCTGATCTTGGTGGCCCAAAAATCATCAGGATGCGGAATCATTTGCTGTTGCTCATTATCGTCATAGAAGGATTGCGGACGACGCTTGATCAAGTCGATCATATAACCCTGCGCATTTGCTGCCGTGAATTTTTGATCTTCCTGCAGCTCAAATGATGCGTCGTACTTTTTTAGCACGCCAATTAATCCATTCTGGTTGAAGTGATCATCTCCATCCACGATCAGCGTAATGCGCTTACGAGAGTCCCACAGCAAATCCATGTCGGTAGTGGCCGTCACGTCACCGGTAAATCTTACGCCGACATGCGTTTCATAGGCGTAGAGCGCATTTGTGCCAATCACCATGAAATGACCCTGCAAACCAGCTTTTCGAATTTCCTCCAATATGCCAACTACGACATTGGGTGTACGCCCGACGCGTAGCGCGACATTGAGGCGGGCCTGCGTTGCCATGGCATCGTTTAGCTCCTTAAACTTCGCTTCCGCCGCTGCTTTGCCGAACTTGAAATCTTCAATGATTTTCTCGGTTTCTGGTGATCTGGCACCCAGACTTTTACCTGTCCGGTCACTGTACTCGCGGTACAGGTACTCTCGCCCCTTAATTTGTTTCCAGTACATACTTCCGCGATAGTTCATGGCGCGACTTTCCGCCGCCAACCATGCAGCTCGTATTTGCTCAGCATCAATATGCTGACGGATTTGATTTTCAATTAAAGGTGTATACATATATTTAGAGGAGGAATTCGTTGTATTCCAAGAATTTCCTCTAAAAACAGAGTTAGAGGAACAAACAAATTAAAGCCAAGTTTCTCCTCTAACTCACTTAATGTCAAGAAAGCAGTGAACTACAAAGCGTCTTCCGGAATGGAAGACTTGCGCGCCGCGCAAACGACACAAGCATGGTGCAGATTCCGCTTGCAAGCGTTTTGCCCATTCATACAAAACCCGGAAGAACCAAAAAGAAAAGCCCGCTCATCGAGCGGGCTGTAAAACCATGCTTTTTGGAGGCATGGCGGAGACACTGGTTTAAAGGATGCGTTGGCTCACGAACGCAAATTCGCTCGCGCCTGCTTTTAGCCCCGCTCTCCCGCCGCGGGCGAGGGAGGACCGCTTCATCAACTTGCTGCGGACATACTTCCATCCGCCTGC
The DNA here is from genome assembly GCA_001770855.1 of Burkholderiales bacterium RIFCSPLOWO2_02_FULL_57_36. Lineage (GTDB taxonomy): Bacteria > Pseudomonadota > Gammaproteobacteria > Burkholderiales > Burkholderiaceae_D > MESE01. The sequence continues at coordinate 29,269 of MESE01000133.1, read as the reverse complement.
CTAAAAGTGATATGTCGCAAACGCGCCGATAAAATCGCGATCCTTCAGGTACTGTCGGTCGACAAGATCGTTCTTGCCGCCGAAGTAACGGGTGTAATTGATGCCCGCCTGCCATTTGGTCGGATTCTGGTTGAACAGCACGTAAAAATTGGCAGACTTGTTCCCCTCCAGGAATTGCACCGCGTAGTTGGGCGTGTCGCCCTTCACCGCATGCGAGAAAGTGACGCCCGGCGTGACCTGCCATCCCGAGATCAGCGATCCGTCGTAGGTCCAGTTGAAATCCATCACATAACCCCAGGACGTCGGCGTACCGAAACGGGCCGCAATCGGATAGCCTCCGGAACCCTGGACGAGCGGAATGAAATAACCCGCCGCCGCGACCTGGTCGACCATGGTTCCTTCGATGTTGCGGGTGAAGCGCTTGCCGGCGTTCGGATACCGGGTTACCGCCACTTCGCCGATGAAAGATGCGCTATCGGCCCCCAGCAGATCGAGTACTACCTTGTGCGCGCCATCGTGCTTTTGCAATTGCAAAAGGCCAGTCACACTCAACTGATATTTTTTGCTGTCGGCATGCAGCGGACAATTATTCAATCCCACAACGCCATAGAGATTCACATCCAGTTCCGGACTGCCGGCGGCAAAACAGTTGGACAAGGTGACCGCATCCTTCGGGCGATAGGAAAACTCGGTGCCGACCGCCCAGTTCCCCAACGGGAAGTTGGCGGTCGCGCCATACATCCGGCGGTTTTTCAGGAATTGCCACTGCAGCTCGGTGCCGCCGTTCAGCGCATTGATAACCGGGAACTGGTCGTGGTAATTGGCCGCGTAGACACCAAGATCGAGATCCGTTCCGCTCGGCGTGTAACGCAAGGACAAGCCAAACTGACCGGATTTTCCCGGACCGGCATCCGGCCCGATCGGTATCGGGAAATTGCCGTTGCCGGCAATCGCATTTATCGACTCCTGATCGCTCAAGCGGCGCTGTCCGCTAGCCGTGTACTGGTCGGGACCAGTCACATTGAAGTTGGTGCCGGAGTATGACAGCGGTACGCGCCCCTTGCCGTAATAGTCGGACGCGCTGAAGTAGGAACCGACCGGCGCAACGCGCGCGCGCCGGTGCTGGAACTGGATGTAGGCTTCGCCGCTGACGCCATTGCCCAAGGAACTGGCGATGCTTAGCGCGGACACCGGCAGGAAGGCTTCCTTCAACTGCGTGCCGGGAACGGCGAGCTTCTGGAAGTCGAGCACGTTGTTGCTGATGCCGCCGATAAAATACAGCGACTCGCCCCAGCTGATCACCTGCCGACCGAAGCGTACGCGCCCATTCTGCTCCCCGACGGAAAAATCCTTGCTGATCCAGAGATCCAGCAACTCCGCATGGTTCACGATCTGCGAACGCGCGTCGCCGGACAGGTCGGTGCGGCGCGTATCGTCGGCCTTGAAGTCTTTCAGCCACGCTCCGCGCGCCATGAATTTCCATCCCTCCGGCCCTTTCAGCAGCAGTTCGTGATTGCCCTTGATGTAGGCGGTGAAAAAGTCCCCTTTGCGGTAGTTCAGGTTGCCGTCATCGCCGCCCGACCATTGCGCGGTATTTGCAGCGGCGCCGCATGCATTTGCATCGCCGACGATCGAACAGCTCGGGTTCTGCATGCGGCGTCCCGCGCCGACGGTCACGCTGGAGTCGAACGATCCCTCGATCGAACCGGACTCAAACCGTACCGCATGCACCGGTGCGAGCATCAGCATGCTCATGCCGGCAGCGGCCAGTCCACTGTAATATTTTGTTTTCATGTCTCTCTCCCAGGTATAAGGCACGTCGTTGACCTAACGTTCGCTCGTCGTGCGCAAGCTTTCCGCCGTGTAGTAGCTGTCTTTCATGCGCGCATCGGAGGCAGCGTTATCGATTGAACGGATATCCTTGCCGGTGCCGAAAACCACCATGTCCGCCACATACCGTCCGCTGTTGAAGTCGTAAAAATTCTGTTGCACGAATCCCGTGCATGCGCCGATTTCCCAGCTCGGCAGCACGCCGTTTTCCTTGGTCTTCCAGATTTTTCCCTGCGCATCGATATCGTCGCCGGCCACCGCGATCCAGCTGTCCTCATCGAGGTACAGCGTCTTCCTGGCGGCTGCGTGACGCACGCCGTCCTTGAGGGTTCCTTCGATATGCCACACCCGATGCAACTCATACCTGCGCACATCGGGGCTGACGAAGTCCGGCATCAGCGCGCTGTTGATGTCCGCATTGAAATTGCGCAGCGCGAAATTGTTGTACGGCACATAGAGCTCTTTCTTGCCGACGATGCGCCAATTGAAACGGTCCGGATTGCCGCTGAAAATCGCCGACATATCAACCGGATACTGATTCTCGAAACCGATCAGCGGCGCATCGTAGGCATAGCTCGGCAGGCGGCGCACGCGGCGCTGCCCGGTAAAGTAATAGAACGACTCGTTATCCTTGCCGAAGTAGTAGCGCTGCACGATCGCCTGCCCCGCCAGCGCGGCCGGCTCGACATAGCCGTAGTACACGCCGGCCTGCAGGCTGTTGCCATCCTTCGGTTTGTGCGCGCCGCGGGCCGCCCATGGAAAATAGAATGCCTGCGTCCAGCCGACCTGGATGCGCTTGTCGCTGCCGGGCGCCGGCGACACAACGGTACGGCCTTCCGGAAAATCGGTGCCGATGCCGTTATAGCGCATCAGGAAATTCCATACCGCCTCTATCCCGCTTGCGGGCACAGGGAAAGGCACGCCGGGCAGTGTTGCATCCTCCAGCGACCAGCCGTCGGAGCCGATCTTCGACTTTCCCGCGCCGCTTCTCGTGTTGTCAGTCACGAAGTCGGGATAGCCGCAGCTGCGATGGCTCGGATACACCGGCATCGTGTAGCCCTTCTTTTGCTTGATGAGCTGGATCTGTCCGGGCGTGAGCTTGTCCGCATGCTTGTCGACATTGCCGGCATCGATCGTGAACAACGTTTTTTCCGCCTTGTATTTCCAAAACTCGGAACGCTGTTTTCCGTAGGACCAGCCGGCCAACGGCTTGTCGACGCCTTCCCAGGCCGGAATGCTGCCGTCCTTGTTGCCCGCCCTTTCCGCGCCGACCGGCGTCAGGTCTTTTCCCAACCGCTCGACATCCTGCGGTGACGCGCTCCATGACGAACCGGTCCAGCCACAGATTGCAAGCGCCGTTATTATTGTTGTTAATTTTTTCATCTTCATCTCCTCCATGAGCGATAGATTCTTCATGCGTTAATTTCAAGCTCGCACCTGCGGCAAACCATCAAAAATAGTTTAGCGTCGCAGGTGCAATGGGAAATGTGATTGAGGGCCAATATTGGGTGTGATGAGGACATCCGGCGTCCTTTCTTACAATTGTTGCGCGCTCAATTGCCATGCGATGCAAACAACATGAATCATCGATCGCAAAAGGCAGGAATGCCTTTGCGCCGATGCGATCCGGACATACGATGTTTGCCGCGGTTTGTCATGCCGCCGGTTCCCATCCCATCACGGACTTCGTCTCCAGGAACTCTTCCAATCCGGCCGCCCCCCATTCCCGGCCGTTCCCGGATTGCTTGTAGCCGCCGAAGGGCGCGGTGAGATCCGCGGTTGCGCCGTTCAGATGCACCATCCCGGTACGCAGCCGCTTTGCGACATGACGCGCGCGCTCCAAAGTGCCGCCGAATACATAGCCGGACAGGCCATATGGCGAATCGTTGGCAATGCGGATTGCATCTTCATCGTTTTCATAAGTGATGATCGCGAGCACCGGCCCGAAAATTTCTTCCCGCGCAATCGTCATCTTGTTATCGACACGGCTGAAAATGGTGGGCTTGACGAAATAGCCGCGCCTCACTCCTTCCGGCATGCCGGGCCCGCCGCAGAGCAGCGTCGCACCGTCGGAAATTCCTTTGCCGATCATGTTCAGGACCTTCAGGTACTGGCGGGCATTGGCTACCGGGCCAATACTCGTCGCCGGATTCAGCGGATCGCCGACGGTCAACTGCGCGCAAGCGGCAACGGCCAACCGTTCGACTTCTTCCAGCCGGTCCGCGGGCACCAGCAACCTGGATGGCGCGTTGCAGCTTTGCCCGGAATTCGCCATCATCTGGTGTACCGCGTGCGTGATCGCTACCGGAAAATCCGCGTCGTCGAGAATGATATTCGCCGACTTTCCGCCGAGCTCAAGCGACACTTTTTTTACGCTATCCGCGGCGGCCTTGGCGACAGCGACTCCCGCCGGATTGGAGCCGGTCAACGACACCAGGTCCACAAGCGGGTGCGCGGCGAGCATGCCGCCCAATTGACTGCCCTCGCCTTGAATCAGGTTAAATACACCTGCGGGCACTCCGGCCTCATGCAGAATTTCCGCCAGGATAATTGCCGATAACGGCGCGTACTGGCTGGGCTTTAGCACTATCGTGCATCCCGCGGCCAGCGCTGGTGCAATCTTGCACACCATCTGGTTGAGCGGCCAGTTCCATGGGGTCACCATCGCGCATACGCCGACCGGTTCTTTCAGCACCCGGGTCGTGCCAAGCGCTTGTTCAAACGGAAAGCTGTCGGCGATCGCCGCGGTTGTCTGAAAGTGCCAGAGACCGAGCGGCGCTTGAAATGCCTTCGATAATCCATGCAATGGAGCCCCCATCTCTTCGGTCACCGCGGCCGCGACATCATCCATGCGCTTTTCATATGCGCTGCAAATACGGCCCAGCAAATCGACCCGCTCCTCGCGCGAAGTTGCCGAGAAGAGCGGGAATGCGCGATGCGCCGCGTTTACCGCGCGGTCGACATCGGCCTTGTTCGCAAAAGCGATGGCATACGACGACTTTTCGGTGGCCGGATTCACTACCTCATGCAGCGGACCGGACACGGCAGGCGCCACCCACTGCCCGTCGATATAGAAATGAGTAAGATGGTTTGCATTGATATGCATGCTGCCTCCCAGGATCAATGGATTGGAAATCTGCCGAGTCATCGGCATGGAGTTATTTCAAGGTTTGCAGGTAATCGGCAATTGCATGGCATGTCGCCGCATCCTTCACACCCGGATAAGGCATGGCATTGGCCGGGACGCAGCGCAATGGACATTCCAGGAAGGGGGATGGCGGCAGGCGACGCATATTTGAAAAGCCAGCTTGCCGCGTGACGGGTTCGCCTCGGCGGCGTTACCTGCCTGCGACGCCGCCACCGGCGCTGCGGCAACGAAGCACGTGAATGCGAACCGACCTGTCTTTCCAGTTTCTCCGTGCGTCATCGCCGCAGCCCCGTGTTTACCGATATCGGTAACTTAACGGGCGGGCGGCCCGGAAAACAGGTTCACCCAGGCCGATAACATGTGGCCGCGGGCCAACTCACATGGCGTTGGCGTCAAGTCCGAACTGCTGGACTTTGGCGGCCCATTTTTCTCTCTGCGCGGCAGACGACCCGATGACCGGGCCAAAGCTGGAGATGCGAACCGGTTTGATGCCGCTGAACTCAAGGATGGTTTTTTTCATCTGGTTGTGGCCCGGCATGCGATTGATCCATTTGAAATACCATGGCGGCGCATCCATCGTGACGAGTAAATGCGCAGAACGTCCGGCCAGCAATTTGTCCCAGAGTGAAGAGTTCGGGCGGTATTTGAATGCAAATCCGGGAAGAAAGATCCTGTCGATGAATCCCTTCATCAATGCGGGCATTGCGCCCCACCAGATCGGATAGACGAAAACCAGATGCTCGGCCCAGGCAAAGGCTTCCTGCGCCGCAACCAGGTCCGGCTCAAGCGCCTGTATACGCGTATATCCTTCATGCAGAACCGGGTCGAAATCCAATTCACCCAAATGGATCTTCCGTACTTCCGTGCCGGCTTGCCGCGCCGCTTCCGCATAGGTGTCGGCAAGAGATCCGCAATAACTGTCCGACGAGGGATGTCCGAGAACGACTAGAATTTTCTTTCCCATGGCCTGCTTTCCTTCCATTGAATAATGAAAAGGAAATGTACAGCTTGCCCCTAGGGGCAGAGTCAAGCTTTATTTTGATTCGCAGGAATCGCGCATGCGGTTTCGATATTGATCCGGCTTCGGCTCGGTGCGGCCCTCATCGCCAAGACACGAACGTATCTCTTCATTGATCTGCCCCAGGTGAACATCGAGGCTGCGCAGCCGCTGGATTTCCTCCCGAATGCCGGTTCGTTTAAGATCGATCTGCCGCGTCAGGCCCAGCCAGTCCGGTTCACCCGAATGCCCTTCCAGCACAGCGCGCAGCTCGGACAAACGAAATCCCAATGCTTGCGCCTGCTTGATCAGTTTAATTTGCCTGACTTCATTCTCCGAGTACACACGATATGACCCGGCGCGGGTAACCCGTCCCAATAGGCCAAGCGATTCGTAGTGACGGATCGCCTTGGGCGATGCGTCCGTAAGTCTGGCTATTTCTCCGATATACATTACATTTCCTTCAACCTGGGAACCGCGATCATGACCAGCCAAATGTTTGATGCCGCTCTTGATCTTACACAGAAGTCAGTATTGAACGCGAAAAAAGTGATGCCGCACCGAGCAGGGGCGGCATCACTTTTGGTCCGGTAACGGGATGACGGATTATTTTCCGCGCATGAGGACGAAAAAGCCCGCCCGCAATCAATGCAGCGAGCGATAGGCTTTGCGGATCAAGATCACGGCTATAGGTAATTCTCCGGGGCCATCCAGGTCGGCGGGCTCATCGACCCGCGGAACGTAACCCCAGCGCGACGAACGCACCATGCGGATATACCTGGCGTCCAGGTCTCCGGCGTCGGCAAGCTTCCTCAGCGCTTCCCGCTCGATTTCGTAAATCAGGCGCCACGTCAAAATACGCCCTTCCGACCGGTGGCGCTCGACGATGCCATTCACGGCCAGCGCCATTCTTTCCCGTACCGCGAATAGTTTATGTCCTTGTAGAAATTTCATTTGCTGGCACTTCTTGCAATATTATGCTGTATAGATGTACAGTATAAGTCATTATGAAGAGCCGAACCAGCCGAAAGCGCAAAAACAAAAATGTCGTCACACAGACTGAAGGGCGGAATCAACCTGGTCTGGCGCATGAACCCGGCGTCATCGATGCCGAATGCAAATTACTTAAAGAACATGCAACTGCCGCAGGCGATGCAAGGCCCCGGCTGTGCAAGACTGAACCTGACAGGACATTGGAATGAGAGTAGATACGGCGCGCGCCCTCCTGAAGGATGGGCAGCGGTGCATTGTGAAGACCAGGGACGGCGAGCACGAAGTCCGCTGGAACTTCGCCAGTTGGTGCTTTTTCTATCTCGATCGAGGCACGCCGATCGTGGTCAATGATGATGAGATCGAGGAATGGTGGCCGACATCCGGTTAGCGCGCGGTTGACCGGCGCATACCGCGGCTGCGTTTATCGAATACCGCCTTCCTGCGTCAACGCATCAGCGTCAACAGGACAAATCCCGCCAGAAGCGCCCACATCAACGCGCCGGCGGCGAACACCTCGGCGCTGAGAGCCTGTGCCTGTATCGGATCCTTCAGCTCCAGCACATGATACGTGCCGTGATACAGAAGTGCGGCCGCAATCGCGAAGCCGAGCACGACGATGCCGATCATGGTCCACAAATCGGGAACGGCCAGCCCAAGACTGGACATGCACATTGGAATGCTCACGATGGCGGCGAGTAAAAACGTGTCGCGAAAATCGGCAGTCAGCTTGTGCACCGCCGCGACCTGGCGAATCATCACCCCCATCAGCGGGACGGTGAGAAGTTCGCCCACGAAAAACGTGAGGGCAACCGCCTTCCAGCGTTCAAGCGAGGGATCCATTAAATATGCCGACGCATGATGATTGCCCGCATACATCAGCATTGCGGGCGCAATCATCGAAAACGGCAACACCAGGAACAGGAAGGTTTTCAACACCGAAGGGCGCTCCGCAAAGACCTGATCCCAGCCTTCATGGAATGAGAAAGGCATCTTCGTGTATTTGAGCAGGCTCATGCAACGTCGCTCCTTTGCCAGGCAAAACATTCGTCCTCGAACTGCAGCACATTTTGACGTTCCGCTTCCAGTATCCGGATCACTGTATAAGGCGAAGTTCGAAAAGTCCAGAATATGTATTTGATCCAGATCGCAAACAAGCACATGCCAGGCAGGCTTGCGGCCGATTGCCGATTCAAGGTTTCAGTACCGGCTTCGGGCGTTTGCTCCAGGCCAACGCGATGACGTCGATCATATGAGAGCTTGAGCGGCTTTTCCGCTGAAAAATTCATTGATTGAATTCAAACTTGTGAACTTTCAAGTCATGCTCTTGACTAATTAACAGATTGTTAATTTCCTGTTCAAGAGAAAGGTAATTTTATGAACTCGATCATCTACATCATCGGCTTAATCGTCGTCATTCTGTTTATCCTGTCGTTCTTCGGACTAAGGTAAACGCAAGAGAGTTTTTCGCCGCGGACCGGCTGTTCATGCCGCCCACACAAAGACGGCCCGGATTGGGTACGCCCATGCCGCCTTGCGCACTGATCGAGGCAGCCTTCCGGATCTTTTTGAAAATTTCGGGCGCATGAAATGCCCGGCTCATCCTCGAAGGCATTTTCGGCAACGCCCGGAGCGTGATTCGAATTGGGAGTAGCATGTCACGCATGAAGGAAGTACCTCGACTTCCAGCCAATCCCGTAACCTGCCTCCATGCACAATTCGACATTAACTTCCGAACAGCTCAACGGCATCCTAAACATCGCGGACGATGCCATCATCTGTACAGACGGCGCACAAAAGATCATTTTCTTCAATCAGGGCGCCGAGCGCATTTTCGGCTGGAAAGCCGAAGAACTGATGGGACGTGAACTCGAACTGCTTTTGCCCCTGCGCTATCGTGCGGAACATCCCGGGCGCGTCAATACGTTTAAAAGTTCGAAGCAGGCGGCCAGGAAAATGGCGGAACGCCAGGCCATCTATGCGGTCCGCAAGGATGGCACGGAATTTCCGGCCGAAGCATCGATTTCAAAGTTTCAGGACGCCAACGATTGGGTATATACCGCGATACTGCGCGACGTTTCCACCCGCAATGCCTATGAACGGGAACTGCAGGCGGCAAAGGAAAAAGCGGAAACCGCGATGCAGGCCAAGAGCATGTTCCTCGCCAACATGAGCCACGAAATCCGCACTCCGCTGAACGCGGTCATCGGCATGACCAGCCTGATGCTCAATACCCAGATCGACGACGAACAGCGCGACTACACCGAAACCATCCGATCCAGCAGCGAGGCCTTGCTGGCGATCATCAACGATTTGCTGGACTATTCGAAGATCGAGATCGGCAAGCTCGAGATCGAGCGCCACCCGTTTGATATCCGGCGCTGTGTCGAGGAAGCACTGGATCTTCTTGCTTCCAGCGCCAGTGAAAAAGGTATCGATCTGGCGTACATGATGGACGAGAGCGTGCCGGCCACGATCATGGCCGATGCCACCCGCCTGCGCCAGATTCTGGTCAACCTGGTGTCCAACGCGATCAAATTCACGCACCATGGCGAAGTCGTGGTATCGGTATCCGCGGCGCCGCTTGACACCGGCTTCCATGAAATCCGGTTTGCCGTGAGAGATACCGGAATCGGCATTCCGCAGGACCGCATGGACGACATTTTCGGGTCATTTACCCAGGTCGATGCATCGACCACGCGCAAATACGGCGGAACCGGTCTCGGACTGGCGATCAGCAGGCGGCTGACCGAAATCATGGGCGGCGCCATGTCGGTCGAGAGCGCGGTGGGCAGCGGCTCGGTTTTTTCGTTCAGCATCGTGGCGGAGGCATCCGGCAATCAGCTTGCGCAGAACCTGCTGCGGGACCGGTCTTCCGCACTGGCAGGAAGACGTGTACTGGTGGTCGACGACAACAGCACGAACCGCCGCATCCTGGTCAAGCAGGCGCTGCTATGGGGCATGATTCCGTCCGCCGCGGCATCGGCGGCCGAGGCGCTGGACCTGGTGCGCCACGGCCATGCCTTCGACGTCGGCATCCTCGACATGAGCATGCCGGAGATGGACGGACTGCAACTCGCCGCCGAGTTCCGCAAGTATCAGGATGTACAGGCCCTGCCCCTGATCATGCTGACCTCGGTGGTGCATCGCTCGCGCGGCGAGAATGGGTCGGCGGTTGAGTTTTCCGCCTACCTGAACAAGCCGATCAAGCCTGCGGCCCTGTTCGACGCCCTGCTGCACGCGATGGGAATGAGCGCACAGGCTGAAGCCTTGCAGAGCGCGGAATCGCCCGCCGTCAAGCTTGCCGAGACCATTCCGCTCAACATCCTGGTTGCCGAAGACAACACCATCAATCAAAAAGTGGTGAAACAGTTATTGCTGCACCTCGGTTATCGCGCCGACATCGTTGCCAATGGCGTTGAGGTGCTTGAAGCGTTGGAGCGGCAAAACTACGATGTGGTCCTGATGGACATTCAGATGCCGGACATGGATGGACTGGAAGCCACACGGCGGCTTCGGGCGCGCCTTTCAGGGGATGCCGCACCGTATGTCATCGCGATGACGGCCAATGCCATGCCGGGCGACAGGGAAGCGTGCCTTGCCGCCGGCATGGATGCCTACGTGTCCAAACCGGTCGAACTTGACGATCTGCGCAGAGCGCTTACCGCGGCCACGCCTTCGGCGGCACGCGCCGCCGCGCCGGAAATATCGGAAGTAATCAATCAGCGCAGGATCAACCAACTGCTTGAAATCCAGGATGAAAACAGTCCGAGCCTGCTCTCTGAAATCATCGGATCTTTCCTGAACGACTCACCGCAAATTCTGGAAACCATCTCCCAGGCAGTGGCGAACCAGGATGCCAAGCTGCTGGAATCGACCGCGCATTATCTGCAGTCCAGTATTGACTTTCTTGGCGCAAATCACATGCGCGAACCATGCCGGAAGCTGGAACGAATGGGCAAGGAGCATGCTTTTCCCGGCGCGGAGATCGTGCTGGAACTGCTCAAGCAGGAGTTTGAATTGGCGCGTCAGCACCTGCTCGAGATTCTTGCAAAACGGTAAGCTGGCTTCCGGGCACGACATCGAACATCTTGGCAAATCGATGTAGCGAAACTCGCGAATTCTGAACCGGCGCCATCCGCTTCTCGTTGCCTCCAATCATTTGTAAATTCCCGCCACGATTAATTACAGAACTTTATTGCAATTGGCCTGTTCCAACAGAATCCATATTTCAAATTACGGCCGCGTTCATGACATCCGCATGCGCAGCCATTTCAGATTTGCCGGCCAAATTGGCGCGCAAAAAATAGAAACATCATGACTACCGATTTCAATCAATTGGTATTGGCCGAGATATCGGACGGCATCATTGTCTGCAACCCGGATGGCATCGTAGCGCATTGGGCTAAAGGTGCGGAGCGCCTGTTTGGATTCAGCCCGGAAGAAGCGGTCGGCTCCCGATTGGGCGATTTGATTTTTCCTGAAAACCGGCGTAACGAAGGCGACAGGATCATGCAACAAGTCCAGAGCGCAGGTTCTTACACCCATGAATCGCTGTGCCGCAAGAAAGACGGTTCGCTGCTATACATCGACGCTTCCAGCAAGGCGATCTACGATGCCCAAGGCAGGCTGGAATTCATCCTCTCCAGCAAAAAGGATGTGACGCAGCTGAAATCGCTACGCGAGGCCAAGTATCTTGAGGCAAAGTTCCGCGATCTGCTGGAATCCATGCCTGACAGTATCGTGATGGCCAATGCAACCGGCCGCATTGTCCTGGTCAATTCGCAGGCTGAAAGATTGTTCGGCTACGGGCCGGGGGAACTGCGCGGTCAATTTTTGGAAGTGTTGCTCCCGCCGCGTTTTCGCAGCCGCCATGTTGAATATCGCTCAGAATATTTCACTCAACCTCGGACCCGTGAAATGGGTGCTGGGCTCGAACTGTACGGCATGCGCAGCGACGGCACCGAATTCCCCTTGGAAATCAGCTTGAGCCCGCTCCAAACGGAAGAAGGCACGATGGCAATCAGCGCGATCCGCGACCTGAGCCATCGAAAAAAATCCGAGCGAAAATTCCGCGGCTTGCTGGAATCTGCGCCCGATGCCATCGTGATTGTCAATCGGCAAGGCGAAATTGTCCTGGTGAATACGCAAACCGAGAGGTTGTTCGGCTATTCGCGCAAAGATCTGCTGGGAAAAAAAATAGAAGTATTGGTGCCGCAACGTTTCGGCGACCGGCACCCAGCCTATCGCGACGTTTTTTTCAACGATCCGCGCGCCCGGCCGATGGGTGCGGGCGTGGAACTTTTCGGTGTACGCAGCGACGGCAGCGAATTTCCGGTGGAGATCAGTTTGAGTCCGCTCGAAACGGAAGAAGGATTGCTGGTGTCCAGCGCGATCCGCGATATCAGCGAGCGCAAGCGGATCGAAGCCGCCCTGCATGAAAAAAACATCGAGCTTGAAGCGGCCAGCCGTGCCAAGGACAATTTTCTTGCAGGCATGTCGCATGAACTGCGCACCCCGCTCAATGCGATTATCGGATTCACCGGTACGCTGTTGATGAAACTGCCCGGCCCGCTTACGCCGGACCAGGACAAACAGTTAAAGACAATCCAGGCCAGCGCCCGCCATCTGCTGTCGCTGATCAACGATCTGCTCGATCTCGCAAAAATAGAGTCCGGCAAAGTCGAAATAAATCCCGAGCCGGTGGTATGTCAAAACGTGATCAGGGAACTGGTCGAAACCCTGGGTCCGATAGCCGATAAAAAAGGACTATCGTTCGCGCTCGACCTGCCTCCGGACGACATCGCGATACTGGTCGACCGCCGCGCATTGAGCCAGATCCTGATCAATCTGGCCAACAACGCAATCAAGTTTACCGAAAAGGGCGGCGTGTCGATCGGCCTGCGCAAACGCAATAGCGAAGGAAAGTTGTTGATTGAAATCAGCGTTGCCGACAGCGGGGTCGGCATCAGGGCCGATGACCATGTCAAATTGTTCCAGCCATTTTCCCAGGCGGATTCGACCTCGACACGCCGTTTCGAGGGCACCGGACTCGGCCTGTACCTGAGCGAGAAGCTCGCCGGCCTGATCGGAGGCCAGTTGCTGATGCAAAGCGAGTACGGCAAGGGCAGCACCTTCAAGCTGGTGCTGGAAGCGGTTCACGCGCGTTGAATGCACCGGAACACAGGGGCTCCACATGGCGGCACGTATTCTGATCATCGAAGACAATCAGGCAAACATGGAACTGATGGCCTATTTGCTCGACGCTTTCGGTTACCGGGTGCACGCGGACTTCGACGGAGCGGCGGGCATCGAGACCGCGCAACGCACATTGCCGGACCTGATCGTATGCGATGTGCATCTGCCCGAGATGGATGGCTACCAGATCGTGCGCCATCTCAAGGGCAATCCGGCGCTAAGCAATATTCCGGTCATCGCAGTCACTGCGCTGGCCATGGTCGGCGATCGCGAGAAATTGTTGGATGCAGGCTTCGACGGTTACATCCGCAAGCCGATCGACCCGGAGCTGTTTGCCGGCCAGATTGAAAAATTCCTGCCGGTTGCCTTACGCGCGCACGCCCGCTTCGATCCGGCGCCTGCCATGGCCGGCGTGCAAGGATCGGCCACCGTCAGACGCGCGTCGATTCTGGTGGTGGACGATTCTCCGATCAATCGCGAGCTGATCCGCAGCACGCTGGAGCCGTTCGGCTACGTGTTGCACGTCGCCGACGGCGTGCAGCAAGGCTGGCAACGCGCACGGGACGAGGCATTCGATTTGATCCTGTGCGACCTGCACATGCCCGGCGAGGACGGCTTCGAATTCATCCGGAAAATTCGCGCCGATTCCAGATTCGATGGAATTCCATTCCTGTTTCTCTCCGCGACATCCAGCAGCCCGGAAGAAACCAGGCGTGCGCTTGAGCTTGGCGCATCGCGCTTCCTGAGGCGCCCGATCGAGCCGGAAAAGCTGATCGACGAACTTGAACTTTGCCTGCGCAGACATGACGAGAACGAGGGCTAGGAATGGCCACCATTCTGATTGTTGACGATCAGGTCTTGAACCGCGAGTTTCTGACAACGCTGCTCGGCTACAGCGGCCATCGCCTGCTGGAGGCATCGGACGGCGTTGAAGCGCTCAAGATAGCTCATGCCGACCGTCCGGACTTGATCATCACCGATATCCTGATGCCCAACATGGATGGGTATGAATTCGTGTCCCGGGTGCATGCCGATCCATCGATTGCCGATACGCCGATCATGTTTTACACGGCGACCTACCGGGAGCGCGAAGCCAATGTCATGGCGGGCAACTGCGGCGTGCGCTACGTGCTGCCGAAGCCGTCGGAACCCGAAATCATCCTGCAATCGGTCCACGAGATGCTCGGCTTGCCGCTCCCGGCAGCGGCGCCCGCTCCTGCCATGGCGATGCGGACGAACGGCGCATACGCGGGGCTCAATGACCAGGTGTCCGACTACCTGGCTGAGCTCGGGATAAACAGCAATGAGATGCTGAAACTCGTCGACAAAAACAGCGGCCCGGCTCTCGAAGGCGAGCTTGACCAGGCGGCCCGGAAACTGTCGCTGTCGCTGGCCAACCTGCAGATGGTCAGCCTGCGTCTGACGGCCCTGATCGAACTCGGGATTACGCTCGCCGCCGAACGCGATCCGGTGCAATTGCTGACGAACGGCTGCCGCGTCGCCCAGGATCTCGGCGTCGCCAAGTACGCTGTCGTCTGCATATTCGATGACAATGGAACCAGGCTGCGCCATTTCGTCGCGCGCGGTCTGGATGATGGGCTGCGCGAAAAACTTGGCGCGTCATTGTCGCGCACCGGCATGCTCGACACGTTGATGGCAACCCGGCTTCCCCGCCGCCTCAGCGGCCTGGACGGCGATCCACAGCGCATCGGCTTGCCGTCATGTCATCCGCCGGTCCATTCATTCCTCGGCGTGCCTATCGCATCCATGGGCAGATCTTACGGCTGCCTGTACCTGGTCGACAAGCTCGGCTCCGGGCACTTCAGCGAGACCGATGAACAGGCGGCCGCTACCGTCGGCACTCAATTGGCGATCGCTCACGAGAATCTGGTTCTGTATGAGGAGATTCAGGCCGGCCGGCGAAAACTGGAAACGGAAATCATCGAGCGCACCGAGGCGCAGGAATCGCTGCGCCGAGCCTTGCGCGCGCGCACGGTGATGGCAAAATGCAACCACGTGATGGTGCACGCGTCGAATGAAATGCTGCTGCTGCGCGATATGTGCGATACCGTGGTCGATGCCGGCGGTTATCACATGGCCTGGATAGGCTATGCAAATGACGACGGCACCATCCAGCCGATGGCCCATGCCGGAGTGGAGTGTGGCTTTTTGCGGGACTACCCGGTTTATTGGATGGAAAATACGGATGGCCTGTGTCCGGCCGGTATTGCAATTCACCGGGTGCTGCCGTATCTGATAGCGGATATTGCAGCAGAATCGAATATGGGCGAATGGCGCATTCGAGCTCTCGGGCGCGGCTATCGTTCAGCGATTTCCCTACCGCTGAAGAATGGCGACAGGGTGTTCGGCGCCATCACCTTGTATGAAAGCACACCGGACGGATTCAACCATATCGATGTCCCGATGTTCGAGGAGCTCGCCACCGACATCGCCTATGGCGTGGTCAATCTGCGGGCGAAAACCGCGCGCCGCAAAGTGGAACAGGAACTGCTGGCGACCAAGGAAACCTTGTCCGGCATCCTCGGCTCGATCGACAATATCGTCTGGTCGGCTTCCGCCGACGCGCTGCTTTACGTCAATCAGATTGCAGAGACAATCTATGGGCGGCCAATCGACGAATTCAAAAAAAACAGAAAATTGTGGCTGGAAGCAATCCATCCCGAGGATCGTTCGAACGTGCGCGACAGGCTTTCGCAACTGCTCGAACACGGCGCGATTGCGCAGCAATATCGCATTGTCCGCCCGGACGGCAGCGTACGCTGGATCGAGCATCGCTCGAAAATCATTCGCGATTCCGCCGGAGCGCCCGTGCGCGTCGATGCGGTGGAAAGCGACGTCACCGAGCGCAAGAAGTATGAAGCCCGCATCGAGTATCTGGCGAGCCATGATGCATTGACCGATCTGGCCAACCGCAATCTGCTCGACGATCGAATCACCCAGGCAATGTCGTATGCGCGCCGCAACGGCAAACTGCTGGCGCTGCTGTTTCTTGATCTCGACCGCTTCAAGGCGGTTAACGACAGCATCGGCCACGCCTTTGGCGACATGCTGTTGCAGGGGGTCGCAATGCGCCTGCAGAGCGCGATTCGCGAAAGCGATACCGTGGCCCGGCAAGGCGGCGACGAATTCATCATCCTGCTGACCGACCTTGCCGAAGTGAAGCACCTCATCAGCGTCATCGACAAAATAATCGACGCATTCTCCAAGCCTTTTGTCCTCAAAAGCCACCACTTGTACATTACCGCCAGCATCGGCGTCACGCTGTTTCCCGACGATGCGGACAATCTGCAGGACTTGCTGCGCAACGCCGATACCGCGATGTACCAGGCCAAGGCGGAACACGGCAATACCTATCAATTCTATTCGCGCGATATGAGCGCGCGCGTAATGGAACGCGCGCGGCTTGAAAGCGCCTTGCGTCATGCGATCGACCACGAGGAGTTTGAAGTCTTCTATCAGCCCAAGCCGGATCTTCGCAGCGGCCGGATCATCGGGGCGGAAGCCTTGATCCGCTGGCGTCATCCCGAACTGGGGATGATTTCACCTGCGCATTTTATTCCGGTTGCCGAAGAGGCCGGGTTGATTGTGCCGATCGGCCGCTGGGTGCTGGAAACGGCGTGCGCGCAAAACAAATCATGGCAGGACCGTGGGTTGCCGGCAATCAGTGTGGCGGTCAATCTGTCGGCCCGCCAGTTCATGCAGGAGGAATTCGTGAACATCGTGTCCGGCGCGCTCGACCATACCGGACTCGATGCATGCTGGCTGGAACTCGAGCTCACCGAAAGCATGGTAATGAACAATGCCGAGCGTTTCATCGCCAAGCTGAGCGCGCTGAAGAGGCTGGGCGTGCTGCTATCGATCGATGATTTCGGCACCGGCTATTCCAGCCTCAGCTACCTCAAGCGCTTTTCACTGGATCGCCTGAAGATCGACCAGTCGTTCATCAGGGATATCGCCACCGATCCCGAGGATGCCGCAATCACCCGCTCGGTGATCGCGCTCGGACATAGTTTGAATCTCAGGGTGATCGCCGAGGGCGTGGAGACGGAGCAGCAGTTGAACTTCCTGCGCGAGCACGATTGCGATGAAATGCAGGGACACTATTTCAGCAAGGCGTTGTCAGCCGACGATTTTGCGTCGTTGTTGCAGAGCGGATCGTGTTTGTATAACTGAAGACGGCAAGGTCTCGATGCCTCGGTATCCGTGCTTGCGGCATGCGCCGGGCCGCGAGAATTCATTTCAACGTTGTAAATAAAATTTCCATCAGGTATGCTGCACCTGCACAAAAAATGTAATCCATCATATGCCCTGGCCATTTGAATGCGAACTAGGCCCAGGCCATAGACCATGACAATGACAGGGGAAAATGATGATTCAAATATTGAAGCAGCGCCTCACGGCCGTCTGCGGCGGCGCAGCATGCGTGTTATTTGTTGTTTTCAGCCAGCCGCTTCTTGCGCAATCCACGGAAATCAGAGGCACCGGCGGTAGTGCGGCGACAAGAATTCTGACGCAATGGAACTTCCTGTCGGCCAAGGAAAACAAGGTCAATGTCAGCTATGCGACGGCGGTGTCGGACGTCGGCATCCGCGAAATCATTGCACGCAGCGTCGATTTCGCCTGTTCGGAAATCCCTCTTGCGCCCGATGAATTGAAAAAAAACGATCTGGTCCAGTTTCCGCTTTTGATCGGCGGCGTTGTACCCATCATCAACGTCCCTGGAGTCAAGGCCGGTCAGATGCGCCTCAACGCCGATCTGCTGGCGAACATCTATCTGGGCAAAATCAGGACGTGGGACGACGAATGGATCGGCAGCGTCAATCCGAGTCTCAGGTTACCCAGGCTGCCGATCAAGCTGATTGCGCGCGAGGAACCAGCGAGCACCACGCTGGCCTTTACCATGCATCTTGCCAAAGGCAATCGGACGTGGGGCTCCGGCCCCGGAGTCGATAAGCGGCCGGCCTGGCCTGTCGCGGTCGAGCGCGCGGTCAGCACCCAGGGCATGGGCGAAAAGGTCAAGAACACCCCGGGCGCGATCGGCTATATCAACTTCGACGAGGCGTTCCGCGGCGGACTCGTCTATACGCAGTTGAAGAATCGCTCCGGCGCATACGTGATGCCATGGAACCAAACCTTTCAGAGCACGGCAACCAATGCCGGAGTCGCGCGCGCGGGAGAACAGTTGCCGCTTCTGATCGACGTCGACGGAGCGGATTCCTGGCCGATCGTCTACGTGACGTACGTACTACTCGACCGTCGGCCGAAAAGCGCCGAGCGGGCGCGTTCGACCTTGAAGTTTTTCTATTGGGTCTTTCTGCAAGGCGACAATATGGCGGCTGAATCAGGTTTCGTGCCGCTCCCATCGGCATCGCAGGCGCGTATCGTCGGGCGCTTCCGCGATGTTCTCGGACCGGACAACGCGCCAATCGATTTCTTGCGCTGACGGTATTGCGTCTGACGACCGGCGGGCGTGCGCTGTGCGGGCCGGCAATGCCGTTCGCCGAGCCAGGACCAAGATGCCGCAGCGTCGCCGCCGGGTTTTTTCAATTTCACGGTTTGCGCCATTCGCCGGCATTCGCCGGATTCCGGAAAAGCAAAAACGCCGGATGAATCAAGCCGCTGCTCTAAAAATGGATTGAGTGGAAACTGTGGCTTGATCCAGCACAAAGTCACGGAGTCCCCGGCTGGCATTCCCGATAAAAGATGCGAGACTAAAATTCTCAAGCCACGCACCCGATGGTTCGAAATTTATCCAATCGGACGCTGCGGGGCATGCACGTTACCGCGGTAATCCCTGGAGCGTCACAAGACAAGGCGTCCCTCGTTACGGCAATGCAAAGGAGACTGTCATGGCACAAGAAAACTGGCGTCTTGAAGGCGAATGGATCAAGAACTGTAGCTGCGCCTATGGATGTCCTTGCGATTTCAACGCGAACCCGACAAAGGGCTACTGCAAGGGCTTTCTCGGCATGCGTATCACGAAAGGAAACTTCGAACAGACGAAGCTCGATGGGTTGAGCTTTTTCGTGGTCGTGCATTTTCCCGGCGCACTGCATGAAGGCAACGGCGAGGCACAACCGATTATTGAAAAGAATGCAACGCAGGAACAGCGCAACGCTCTTTTTGAGATCATTTCCGGTAAACACTCCGCTGAAGGCACGTTATTTCACATCTTCAGCATGATCGTCACCAAGATGCACGACCCAATCTTCGCATCCGTCGAGTTCGAGTTCGACCAGGACGCGCGCAATGCACGGCTCGTCATTCCGGGCGCACTCGAATCGACGGTCGAGCCGATCAAGAACCCTGTGACCGGAGCGCCGCACCGGATCAGGGTTGTGATGCCGGAGGGGTTCGAGCATAGGGAGGGCGAGGTGGCTTCGGCCAATATCCGCAGCAGCGGCGCAATTCAGTTCGATACCCAGGGGTCGCACAGCACGCTGGCACACGTGGTGCAAACGCCTGAAGGCGTAGCGGCATAGGCGCACTACGAATAGCCGGGATTGCAAGGTGAACCGCGGCCATATCCTGGACCGGGTGATGCGGCATGAACGCCTGATCATGGCGTTCGGCCTGCTTACCGTCGTGCTTCTATCCTGGGCCTATCTGTTCAGCGGCGCAGGAACGATGCGGGAAATGGGCGGCATGCTCATGCCGATGAGCGCGTGGCCATGGAGCGCTGAACACGCGATCCTGATGTTCGTGATGTGGCTGGTGATGATGGCGGCGATGATGCTGCCGAGCGCGGCGCCGGTTATTCTTCTCTACACCACGATTGCCCGCCGCGGCAAAACGGGAAACACGACGCCGTCCGCCCCTGTCTTGTTCGTTCTCGGCTACCTGGTCATCTGGGGCATGTTCAGCTTGGCCGCCGTCCTTATGCAATTCTTCCTGGAATGGACCGCCCTGCTATCGCCGATGATGGAATCGACCAGCGTAATGCTGTCAGGCATGTTGTTGATCGGCGCTGGAATCTACCAATTAACGCCCTTGAAGCGTTCCTGCCTTCGCCTGTGCCGCTCGCCCCTTGATTTTCTGACCGAGCATTGGCGCTCGGGGAACCGCGGCGCATTCGCGCTCGGTGTGCGTCACGGCATTTACTGTCTGGGCTGTTGCTGGGGACTCATGCTTCTGCTCTTTGTCGGCGGTGTCATGAACCTGGTTTGGGTCGCCGTGCTGGCTGTCTTTATTCTGATCGAGAAGCTCGCGCCCGGTGGCGAGTGGTTGGGCCGGGCGGTGGGCGTGCCGCTCATCGGGTTCGGAATGGTCTTACTCCTGACGCCTTTTGCGTCTTCATTAAAAATATAATTCGCTCGAACTTTCCGCGATGGCCCACACGCTGGGGCTGAAAGTCATCGCCGAAGGCGTCGAGACCCGCAAGCAAAGCGAGCTGCTAAAAAAATCCGGCTGCGATTTCGCGCAAGGCTACCTGTTTTCACGACCGGTGCCGGCGCACGAGTTCGAAGCCCTGTTGTGAAGTGCGCGCCGCGAGCGAGGATTGCCGCCGATAGCGCCAATGCGACCCTGCATAGGGCGGCGCAATCAATTCGAGGGAAGCGCGAGCCCGGCTGACTGACTATCCGGCATCGTTCGAATTCGTGCACCGGCTGCCGTGCCGTTTTATCGCCCTACGTCAAATCTTCTTGAACGTTTTGACTTAGATCAATGAAATTCGCTGCGCCGCTTCATACACTTCTTTTGCTGGCCGTCAATCCATGATTTGGATCGGACGGCTGCGTGAACGGAGCGCTTCGACGCCAAACGCACCAAGGCGCTCCACACGCCCATTTCACATCGCATCCTTCCTTGATCGCGTATCGCTATCGGGTCTTGGCTGGAGCCTGTTGTGAACTGTTTCGGGGGCGCGTTTGTAGCGGAAGGGATGCAGCGCCGGGAGCAAGACGCGCAACAGCGCGGGGCACTGCGAGCGGCTTGCGGCATTGCCGCGCAGCCCTTTTGATTCGAACTGTATGCGCTGGTAGCCTCCTTAGCAATTCCTGGCCGACTCACAGGTGCGCTCAACGGAGATACCGCAGTGAAGCCGACAGATACCAACGATCCAGACTACTTCCATCAGGTCATCAACTGCCAGTGGTCCTGCCCCGCGCATACTCCCGTCCCTGAATATCTTCGCATGGTCGCCACCGGCCGTTACAGCGACGCCTATATGCTGAACTGGCAAGCCAACGTATTCCCGGGCGTACTGGGCCGCGTGTGCGACCGCCCTTGTGAATCGGCGTGCCGCCGCAATCGCGTGGACACCGCCGAGAATACCGAACCGGTCGCGCTATGCCGGATCAAGCGCACCGCCGCCGATTACAAGGACGATGTGCGCGGCCGCATGCCGAAAATCGCGTCGAAAAATGGCAAGCGCATCGCCTGCGTCGGCGCCGGTCCTGCGTCGCTCACGGTTGCGCGCGATCTGGCGCCGCTGGGATATCAGATCACCGTATTCGACGGCGAAAAAAAGGCCGGCGGCTTCATGCGCAGCCAGATTCCGAAATTCCGCCTGCCGGACTATGTGCTCGATGAAGAGACCGGCTATATCCTCGACATGGGTATCGATTTCCGTGCCGGAATGCGAATCGACAGCTTGAAGGCGCTGCTGGCCGAAGGCTTTGATGCGGTGTTCGTCGGCAGCGGCGCTCCGCGCGGACGCGCCCTTGATGTTCCGGGCCGTCACGACGCGCCGAAGAACATCCATCTCGGTATCGACTGGCTCGCATCCGTGGCTTTCGGCCATGTCAACAAGATCGGCTCGCGCGTGATCGTGCTGGGTGGCGGAAATACCGCGATGGACTGCTGCCGTTCCGCGCTGCGGCTGGGCGGCGACGAGGTGAAAGTCATCGTGCGCTCGGGCTTCGACGAAATGAAAGCCAGCGCCTGGGAAAAGGAAGATGCCCGGCATGAAGGCATCAGCATCATGAACTTCATGGTGCCGCAATCCTTTACCCACAAAGACGGCAAGCTCACCGGCATGCTGTTCGAGAAGGTCGAGGCAGTGTACGACAGCAAGGGAAGGCGCAGCCTGATTCCAACGGGCGAGCCGGACCAGCATGTCGAATGCGACGACGTACTGATCGCAGTCGGACAGGAAAACGCATTTCCATGGATTGAACACGACATCGGACTGAAGTTCGACAAGTGGGGCATGCCGCTGATCGACCCGAGCAGCATGCAATCGACGTTGCCGAACGTGTTTTTCGGCGGGGATGCCGCGTTCGGCCCGAAAAACATCATCACCGCGGTTGCGCACGGCCATGAGGCCGCGATCTCGATCGACCGCTTCTGCCGCCAGGAAGACATCGCGCTGCGTCCTCCGCCTACGGTCAACCTGGTCAGCCAGAAGATGGGCATTCACGAATGGAGTTTCGACAACGTGGTCTCGCTCGAACATCGGCACGCGGTGCCGCTGGTCGAGTTCAAGATCGCGCTCAAGAATATCAAGGTCGAAGTCGAGCGCGGCTTCACGCCGCAGATGGCGGCAAAGGAAGCACAGCGCTGCCTCAACTGCGACATGCAGACGGTATTTATCGCCAGCCGCTGCATCGAATGCGATGCCTGTCTCGACATCTGTCCGATGGACTGCCTCACCGTCACCGACAACGGCGAGGAAGCCGAACTGCGCACTCGCCTGAAAGCGCCGTCGCTGCATCCCACGCAAAACCTGTACGTGTCGGCGTCGCTGAGAACCGGCCGGGTCATGGTCAAGGATGAAGACTTGTGCCTGCACTGCAGCCTGTGCGCGGAGCGCTGCCCGACCGGTGCATGGGACATGCAGAAATCGTCGATCAATCCCGCCTACGCGGGGGCGGACTGCCGTGACACGAATACCGCACAAGAATGCAAAACAATATGAACAGGGAATTGCAATGATTCAAAAAATTCAGGCGGTCAACGATTTCGTTGTCAAGTTCGCCAACGTCAACGGCTCCGGCTCGGCTTCCGCCAATGAACTGTTCGCCCGCTCCATGCTGCGCATGGGCGTTCCCGTCAGTCCGCGCAATATTTTCCCGTCCAACATCCAGGGCATGCCCACCTGGTATGAAGTGCGGGTGTCGGAGTCCAGCTATCTCGGGCGGCGCGGCGGCTGCGATCTGATGGTGGCCATGAACCCGCAGACATGGGATGCGGACGTCAGGGAGATCGATCCGGGCGGCTACCTGTTCTACGACAACACGCGGCAGATCCCGGCCAGCCGGATGCGTGACGACGTCACCGTGATCGGGATACCTCTGACACAGATCTGCAACGATGCATATACCGACGCGCGCGAGTGTCAATTGTTCAAAAATATCATTTATGTCGGCGCTCTCGCCGCCCTGCTGGATATCGACACGAAGGAACTCGAAAAGCTTTTTTCGGAACAGTACCGCGGCAAGGAAAAACTGCTCGAGTCCAACATCAAGGCGCTGCACATGGGGCGCGATCACGCGCTGACCAACCTCGATTGCGCCGGCATGGGCCTGAAAATGCGCCGCGCCGACAGAGTCGGCAAGCGCATTTTCATCGACGGCAACCAGGCGGCCGCGCTCGGCTGCGCCTGGGGCGGCGCGACGGTATGCGCCTGGTATCCGATCACACCGTCGTCCTCGATTCCGGAAACCTTCGACAAGTATTGCAGCAAGCTGCGCCTCGATCCTGCTACCGGCAAGCGCAACTACGCGATCGCGCAGGCGGAAGATGAACTGGCATCGATCGGCATGGTGATCGGCGCCAACTGGAACGGCGCGCGCGCCTTCACCGCGACTTCCGGCCCCGGCATTTCGCTGATGACCGAGTTTCTCGGCCTTGCCTATTTCGCGGAAATTCCCGCGACCGTGATCAATGTGCAGCGCGGCGGCCCGTCGACCGGCCTGCCGTCCCGCACCCAGCAGTCCGATCTGCTGGCCTGCGCTTATGCGTCGAACGGCGATACCAAGCATGTGCTGCTGTTCCCGCAGGACCCGAAGGAATGTTTCGATTTCTCGGCAGCGGCGCTCGATCTGGCGGACCGCTTGCAGACACCGGTATTCGTGATGTCGGACCTGGACATCGGCATGAATACGCGATTATGCGATCCGTTCACCTGGGACGACAGCAAACGGATGGACCGCGGCAAGGTGATGACGCATGACGAACTTGAGGCGGGCAAGGATTTCGGCCGCTATCTCGATGTCGACGGCGACGGCATTCCGTATCGCACCTACCCCGGAACGCATCCCACCAGGGGCGCCTTTTTCACTCGCGGCACCACCAAGGACCGCTATGCGCGCTATAGCGAGGAAGGCCCGGTGTACGTCGACAACATGGAACGCCTGCAGAGGAAATTCGAAACGGCAAAGGAACTGGTGCCCAGGCCGCTCGTCACCTCCGCATCCAAACCAACCAAGTTCGGCGCAATCTATTTCGGCTCCACCGGCCCGGCCATGGAGGAAGCGCTCGACACGCTTGAGCGCGAGGGCATGTACCTGGACGCGATGCGCATCTGCGCCTTCCCGTTCCATGCGAGCGTGGTCGATTTCATCGAAGCGCACGACCATGTGTTCGTGATCGAGCAAAACCGCGACGGCCAGCTGCGCAACATGCTGATCATCGAATGCGGGCTCGATTCGGCGCAACTGATTTCGATGGTGCACTACGACGGCACGCCGATCACCGCCCGCTATATCACCAGGGCCATCGCTTCGCGTCTGGCCCTGTTCAGCCCGCTCAAAGAGGTCGCGCAATGACTTTTCTCGCAAAACCGAAACTGCATCACCCAAGTCTGCGGGTCAACAAACTCGGTTACACGCGCCGAGATTACGAAGGCGCGGTCTCGACGCTGTGCGCGGGTTGCGGCCACGATTCGATATCCGCCGCCATCGTGCAGGCATGTTTCAACATGGATATCGAACCGCACAAGGTTGCCAAGCTGTCCGGCATCGGCTGTTCATCCAAAACCCCGACCTATTTTCTCGGCGGCTCGCACGGCTTCAATACGGTGCACGGCCGCATGCCGTCGGTGCTGACCGGCGCCAGCCTGGCAAACCGCGACCTGATCTATCTGGGCATATCCGGCGACGGCGATTCGGCATCGATCGGCATCGGCCAGTTCGCGCACGTGATGCGGCGCGGCGTCAACATGACCTATATCGTGATGAACAACGGCGTATACGGATTGACCAAGGGACAGTTTTCCGCCACCGCCGATCAGGGATCGAAGTCCAAGAAAGGCGTCGCCAATCCCGACGCGCCGGTCGACCTGGTCGGCCTGGCGCTGCAAATGGGCGCAACCTTCGTCGCGCGCAGTTTTTCCGGCGACAAGGCGCAGCTGATTCCGCTGATCGAGGCGGCGCTGGTGCATCCAGGCGCGGCGTTCATCGATGTGGTTTCGCCGTGCGTGACATTCAACAACCATGCCGGTTCGACCAAAAGCTACGACTATGTGCGCGAGCATAATGAAGCGGTCAATCGCATCGACTTTTTCATTCCCGGCGAAGAAATTACCGCCGATTATGCGCCGGGCAGCGTGCAGGAAGTGCTCCAGCACGACGGCACGGTACTGCGGCTGCGCAAACTGGATGAAGGCTATGACGCGCGCGACCGCGTCGCCGCGATGAATCATTTGCACAAGCATCACGCACTGGGCGAGCTCGTCACCGGCCTGCTCTATGTCGATCCGGATGCGTCGGACATGCATGCGCATTTGAATACGGTGGACAAGCCGTTGAACACGCTGGGAGACGACGCGGTGTGCCCGGGTTCGGCGGCGCTGGAGAAAATCAACGCATCTTTACGGTAGTAACCGCTCCTTTGCGCGCTCCATGCCTCTGGCGGAACTCAAATCCCGGATCGCCGAACTTCCCAAAGACAAACCGATCATCGCCTATTGCCGAGGACCGTTCTGCTTGATGTCGGACGACGCGGTCAAGCTGTTACGTAGTCAAGGTTTCGAAGCACTGCAACTGCACGAGGATATGGCCGAAAGGGAAGCGGAGAAGGCCTGATCCGTCGATCGCTACTCCATTCCGCAAGCATCACATTGATCTGTTGAAGGGGCGCATCCGGCAGTCATGGCCCTGTGTAGCTCCTGTCGGATTTTCGACGCATTCGCACTTGGACTTCGTCGCAGAACGCCCTGCTCCCCATATGCCAGTATAGAATCGAACAAAGTAAACGTTCACGCAAATGTGAGCAACGATTCGGCCAGTATCGGCATGGAAAGGTGAATATTCAATGATTCCAAATTTTGTCGGCGTGACTGGACTGCCGCGGGCGGGTTCGACCTTGCTGTGTCAGCTGCTGGCCCAGCATCCGGAGATCCATTGTGAAGGCCACAGCTCGCCGCTATGCAATACCTTGCTTGGCATCCGGCGCACGATCAGCGATGACAGTTTTTTCCTTGCCCAACTCGACAATACGTTCGATACCAGCTATGCGCACCTCGCTTCGGCAATGCAGGGATTCTTGCGCGGATGGCATAGTGACTGCGACAAGCAGGTGGTGGTAGACAAGAATCGCGCCTGGCTGCATGCCATCGAACTACTTCTGCATATCGAGCCCAATGCCAAACTGATTGTTTGCTTGCGCGACCTGGGACAGATTTATGGCTCCATCGAAGCACAGCATCAACGCACCATCCTGGTGGATTTCATTGATCATCTGGCCGATTTTGACCGGTTTGGTCGTGCCGACATGCTGTTTGCCAAGGACGCCGCAATTGGCGCGCCGCTGATTTCGCTGAATGCCGTGACGGATTTGCCGAAGAAAGTGCAGGAACATCTGTATTTCGTCCGGTTCGAGGACATGCTGGAAAAACCGGTGGCATGCATGTCGCACATCTATGCGTGGCTGGGGCTGCCCCCCTTCGAGTTGGATACTGAAAAACTGAAGGTCGGGATCCAGGAAAGCGATAGTCATTACCGCATGAAATTCTCGCACAAACAGTCAGAGCGAATTACGAAGCCAAAAAGACACGATATTCCGCCGCGGATACAGTCGCAGATCGAGACCGCTTATGCCTGGTATTACCAGCTTTATTATCCACAAAACAAATAATCATTACCTTGAGTTCCGATCAGCACAATCCGAAAATGCCGGCTCCTGAAAACGTGGTGTGGCATTCGCATGCTGCCCCGCGTGCGCAACGAGAGGAAAAAAACGGCCATTTCAATACAGACCGCCTATTCCTTCGAGCTGAGCATATTCCGGGGCAGTCTCACACCGCCATTTGCGATATGTAACGACGGCCCGGTTCCGTCGCGACTCAACGTGACGTCGACCGTTGCGCCTTCATCCGCTCCAGATTCCGCTCCTGCTGCCGCGCCAGTACCGGTAACGGTAATAGTGGGCGACATGCCAAGCGTACTGGACTGCCCTCCCATCTGCGGCGAGAGAATATTCGGTAGCTGCTGGGTCAGCACACCCGAAACCGGTGTTGCAGCAGGCGGGGGCGCGGCAAAGGCAGTGATATCAGCCGTCACGCCGGTCGGTTGCACAATCGTGTAGTTGCCGGCATCCGTGCCGCCGAAAGCGAATCCGCTGACTGTGACCGCCTTGCCGGCACCGATACTGCTGTCAGCAAATGCGCCGCTGCCGGTTCCCCCGACTGTGACGACATCAGAACCAAATGCAGCAACAGTGGCCGTGCCGCCGAGTGTCGCTACCGTGGTGCCGTCATACATTTTGTTATTGGCCGTTACGCCGGTGACGGCCAGGTTGGCGGCAGTAATGGTGCTGGTGGTGTTGTCGGCATAGCTGATGTTGTAGTTGCCGCCGCTGTTGCCGTCGGCGACTGTTACACCGCTGGTGGTGACCGTCTTGTTGCCGCTGCCGACGTTCTTGTCGGTGAAGGCAAAGCTGCCGCCGCTGAGCGCATCGCTGCCGAACAAGGAACCGCTAGTCACGGTTGCCGTACCGGCAGCCGTCAAGCCGCCGTCATAGGTCTTGCTGACATCGCTAGTGCTCAATGTCAGATTGGCCTTATTGATCGTGCTGGTAGTGTTGTTGGCATAGCTGACGTTGTAGTTGCCGCCGCTGTTGCCGTCGCTGACAGTAACACTGCTCACAGTGACGGTCTTGTTGCCAGCGCCTGCATTGGCATTGCTGAACACGAACGTGCCGCCGCTGAGAGAATCGGTGTTAAATAAACTGCCGCTGGTCAAAGTCGCCGTTGCTGTCGCGGTCGTCGTACCGTCGTAGGTCTTGCTGGCAGTCGTGGGCGTTACAGTAATCGAACGTGGTGCGACCACCCACGAGACCGGCTCGCTGTAAGCCGCAAATCGATAGCCTGCCAACGACAGTCCGGAAGAATATCCAATGCTGTAAGTACCGGCGTTAAAGGCATTGGTCATCACCAGCCCTCCTATCGTCTTGTAAGTCAGACCGGAAGACGTGATGGAATCTAATGACACCGCAACGCCGTAGCGGTCGACAATCGAATAACCAATCGACAGCACATCCCCATAAATACTGCTGCCGGCCAGTCCAGTCGCTGTCTGGACATAGACATTGGACCCAAATGTAGGATATTGGTCGTTAGCCGGACTGAATACCCAATGGTTTTTGAATGCGCTGCTGAAATTGACCGGGTTTTGCATCTGCGTCGTGGTCAGGCCCGTCACGCCGGTTAGCGATCCCGTACCGTTACCAATCAGCGTGCCGGACACCGTCGTGTCCCAGTAATTGTCGGCCATGGTTCCTGTGTTTTCACCCGTGGAGCCACCGACAAAACGCCCTGCTCCCGCTGCGATGGTACCTGTCACGGTATTTTCGGAATGCGAGGTCTGGATGGTTCCGGTGTTCTGTCCGGCCAGCCCGCCAACATAGTTCACGCCGGTGACCGCGCCGGAGGTAAGCGAGTTCGAAATCGTGCCGCTATTGGCGCCGACCAGGCCGCCCACAATGTTGCCGCTGCCGGTCACGCTGCCGACTGAATAGGATGAGCTGATGCTGCCGGAATTAATACCGACCAGCCCACCCACATTGGTGGTGCCGCTGACCGCGCCGCTGGCGTGCGAACCGGTGATGGTCATGCTGGACTGCCCCACCAGTCCGCCGACATTGCCGGCGGACGCCGTCACCGAGCCGGTCGCAAACGAATTGCTGAGCGTGCCGGCGCCCTG
>MESE01000132.1 GCA_001770855.1 Burkholderiales bacterium RIFCSPLOWO2_02_FULL_57_36 | reverse complement strand
TTCACGCAGGGTGAGCTCGGTTTCAGAAATTTTCGTGATGCGGCCATAGTTTTGACCCAAATAGCTGCCTACCCGTACCTGGTACAGCAAATTGTCGACCCGCACCAGCGCCACCGGTTGACCCAATTTGACGAGACTGCCCACCATGGCGACCGCATCGAGCGGCATGGCTTCCAGCGGCTCCTTGCGCCGGCTGAGTTCGGGCGCAATCAGAGCCGCATTGGAGGTCGCCTGGCTGGAGGAGCGGTTGAGCGCCTGCGTCAGTTTCTGGCGGCTGAAGGGCTCGATCGCACCCTCCTGGGTATAAGCCTGAGGGGAAAACCTTTTAGGTTCTGGCAAAGGCTCTATCCTGGGCTTGGTCAGGTTGCGTTGCTCGGTCATCCACCGCTGCAGCTCTTCCTGCTCCGAAGAGCTGCACGCCGTCAGACCCCAACATGCCACCAGCACAAACGCCAGGAGGCCGATTTTTCCAATGCCGGTCAGCCTCATTTTTTTGCTCCCGCAGGCGCCGTCTTGCGCTGCAAAGCGACTTCTTCGGGATCCAGATAACGGAATGTCTTGGCCGTGCTGTCCATACCCATCATGCCGTCCTTGAGAGGGGCAATCGTCATGTTGTTCAAGGTCACGATGCGGGACAAATTGGCGATATCTGCCGCAAAAGCCCCCATATCGTGGTAGCGGCCCGACACCTTGATCGCAATCGGCAGCTCGGCATAATATTCCTTGACGCTGACCTGCCCGGGCTTGAACAGCTCGAACTGCAAGCTGCGGCCCAACCCCGCCTGGTTGATGTCCGATAACAGCGCGTCCATTTCGGCCTTGCCCGGCAGTTGCTTCTCCAATTGGGTCACATATTGCTGAACCTGCTCACGCTGCTTTCTCAACGCCTCCAGATTGACCGCTTGCACCAGTTTTTTCTTGAAGTCTTCCCGCAGTTGCGTTTCTTTGACCTGTTCTGCCTTGAGCTCTTCATCCGAAGCACTGAGCCACACAAACCACAATGCGACCACCACCGCAACCGTCACGCACATGCACAAAAGATAGCGTGGCAACGTCGGCCAGGACGGCGGATCGTTCGGGTTGAGACCGACAAACTGCGCTTTGAGTTCATCCAGGAGCGCGGCAAAATCGAATTTGACTTTAGGAATGCTTGCCATAGTTTTTGTGCTTGTTCCGAACCAGTTCGTCAGCTCTTGGCTGCGGCAGGGCTTGTTGCCTGTGCGGGCTTGACCGCTGCCGGACCTGCAGGCCGCGGCGAGGGAGCTGCGCTTGCGGCCGGCAGCTTGCTCGCGGCGGCCGAAGCAGGTACGCCAACCGCGGCAGCAACCGATGACGCCCCTGCTTTTTGCACATCGGTCGCCCGCCTGAGTGTCACCCGCATCGAAAAATTGGACACGCGTCGCTGATCACGGGCGCCCAGCGTGACCGTTCCGCCGGTAATTTCAATCAGCTCTGGCCGAGTCAGCCAGGGGCTGTTGTTCCCCAGATTGCGCAGCAGTTCCGATACCCGCTCATTCGATTGGGCCACCCCGGTCAGCAACACCACCTGGTTGTCCTGCTTCATGCTGCTGACGTACACGCCATCGGGCAATTGCCTGACCAATTCATTCAGCAGATATACCGGCATGTTGCGGTTGCCCTGCAACTCCTCCACGGCATTTTGCCGGGCACGCAAAGCCGCAATTTCCTGCTGCAACCCGGCGATTTCCTTGATTTGATTGTCAAGACGGGTGATTTCAGACTTCAAAAAAGCATTTCTTCCCTGTTGCCCGGAGATTTGAGTCTGGTACCAGGAGTACACCGCGACACAAATCATGGCGCCCGCCAGGGCCGCAATGCCGAGAGTGACAAAAAACACCTCGCGCCTGCGCTTGCGCGCCGCTTCGCGATGGGGAAGCAGATTGACCAGAATCACTGGAAGAACCTCCGCAAAGCCAGGCCGCAAGAGGTCAGATAAGACGACGCTTCACGCCTCAATTTTTTCTCCCGAATATTGCTGCCCAGCACCATGCCTTCGAATGGATTGGCGACCATGCAGGCAAACGACGTCTGCTGCGTCACCGCCTCCGTCAGACCCGGCAACGCCGATGAGCCCCCGGCCAGCATCACATAGTCCACCTTGTTGTGGGGTGTGCTGGTAAAAAAGAACTGAAGGGCGCGGCCAATTTCCTGCGCCATGCTGTCAACAAAGGGCTTGAGCACACTGGCGCCATAGTCCTCCGGCAGATCGCCGCTGCGTTTTTTGCTCTCAGCCTCTTCCGGTGAAAAGCCATACTGGCGCACAATGAGTTGGGTCAACTGGGCCCCCCCGAAAGCCTGATCGCGCTCATAGAGCACCTCGTCGTTCTTGATGACCTGCATGCTGGTTGTCAGCGCGCCCACTTCAAACAGGGCGACCAGGGTGTCCAGCCCCTTGTTAGGCAAATTTTCTATCAGGCGGGCTGTGGCCAGACGCGAAGCATAGGACTCCACATCCACAACCACCGGCTTGAGCCCGGCCGCTTCGGCCAATCCCTGCCTGTCGTTGACTTTTTCCTTACGGGACGCGGCGATCAGCACTTCCACGTCACCGTCCGAACTGGCGCTGGGACCGACGACACAAAAGTCCAGGCTGACTTCATCCAGTGAAAAAGGAATGTACTGATTCGCCTCGGCCTCGACCTGGATTTCGAGTTCCTGCTCGGTCAAACCGCCGGGCAAAATGATTTTTTTGGTGATCACCGCCGACGCTGGCAGGGCCATCGCCACATTTTTGGTGCGGGTTCCGCTTTTTTTGACGAGCCGGCGCACCGCCTCGGCCACTTCGTCGAACTTTTCCACGTTGCCGTCGGTGATCCAGCCTCTTTCCAGGGGCTCGATGGCGCAGCAATCCAGCATCAGATTGCCAGCCTTGTCGCGGCTCAGCTCCACCAGCTTGACGCTGGATGAACTGATGTCCAAACCCAGCAAAGCGGACGATTGACGGTCAAATAAGGATCCCAAAGAGATCAAGGCAGTCCCCAGGTGATGGCTAATGTGTAGCCCTGCAAACTTAAGAAATCACTTCAATGCTAGCAGCAAGATCCTTGTACCACAAAGGATTTTTTGGTTTTGATTTACTATCACCGTTGTCAAAAGTAGACGTTTGGGCCGCTTGGCCGGATTCGTCGCAAACCGGGCGGTTGCCAATAAATGCAAAATGCGAAGTGTTTGACAAGCCCGAAAGTCTTACGGCGCAGGCCATTTTTATAATGCTGGCGCTAACTTACGATGAACTCCATGCCACCCAACTCCTCGCCTTCCAAATCCCGAGCCCCCCTTGCCGTCCGCCTGCCATGGTTGCCGGTGGCGCTTCAAATTTTTGCCTGGGGCCTGGGGTTGGCGCTGGCCGGACTCATGTCGCTGCTGATGGTGGTGGCCATCGCGCTGGCGGTCGCCTACCCCAATTTGCCGGATGTATCCGATTTGCTGGACTACCGTCCCAAGCTGCCGCTGCGTGTTTATTCGGCCGATGCCGTCCTGATCGGCGAGTTCGGGGAGGAGCGCCGCAATCTGACACCCATAGGCGACATTCCCAAAGTCATGAAGGACGCCGTGCTGGCCATTGAGGATGCACGCTTTTTCTCGCACGGGGGTGTTGACTATATTGGCGTCATCCGTGCCGGCCTGGCCAACGTGGGACGCGCCAAGAGCCAGGGGGCTTCCACCATCACCATGCAAGTGGCCCGCAATGTCTATCTGTCAACCGAAAAAAGCTATACCCGGAAAATTTACGAGATTTTGCTGACCTTCAAGCTTGAGCACCTCCTCAGCAAGGATCAGATTCTCGAGATCTACATGAACCAGATCTTCCTGGGGCAGCGCGCCTATGGTTTTGCAGCCGCCGCGGAAACCTACTTCGGCAAGCCTTTGAGAGACGTCAGCATCGCCGAAGCCGCCATGCTGGCGGGCCTGCCCAAAGCGCCGTCCGCCTACAACCCGATCAGCAACCCGAAGCGGGCCAAGGCGCGCCAACTCTACATCATTGATCGCATGGAAGAAAACGGCTTTATCACGCCGGCACAAGCGGCGACAGCCAAAAATGAGCAACTCAGAGTCAAATCCGGCCCCAATGCAGATCGGGTGCATGCGGAATTCGTGGCGGAAACCGTGCGCCAACTGGTTTTCAGCCAGTACGGTGACGAGACCTACACGCGCGGCCTCAATGTCTTCACCACCCTGCGCGCCGCTGATCAGCAGGCGGCTTACAAGGCACTGCGCAAAGGCATCATGGACTATGAACGGCGGCAAATTTACCGGGGTCCCGAAAAGTTCATCGAGTTGTCCAAAGACCCCCAGGAAACCGAAGACGCCATTGATGACGCACTGGCTGACAGTCCGGACAACGGCGATGTGATGTCGGCGGTTGTACTGGAAGCCAGCGCCAAGAAAATCGTGGCGATTCGCCAGAACAGCGAGGCCGTCGAAATCACCGGCGATGGCCTCAAACCGGCCCAGTCCGGCTTGTCCGAAAAGGCGCCGCCCAACATCAGGATCCGTCGCGGCGCCTTGATCCGCGTGAGCAAAACGCCTAAAAACACCTGGGAAATTACGCAGCTTCCCGAGGTCGAGGGCGCTTTTGTTGCCCTGGATCCGCGCAGCGGCGCCGTCAGGGCGCTGGTCGGCGGTTTTGACTACGAGAAAAACAAATTCAACCATGTGACGCAAGCCTGGCGTCAACCCGGCTCCAGCTTCAAGCCCTTCATCTACTCGGCAGCCCTGGAAAAAGGCTTCACGCCCGCGACCGTCGTCAACGATGCGCCGCTGTTTTTTGACGCCGGGGTCACCGGCGGCCAGCCTTGGGAACCCAAGAATTACGATGGCACGTTTGAGGGCCCCATGAGCCTGCGCCGCGGCCTGGCCAAATCGAAAAACATGATTTCCATCCGGGTGCTGCAGGCCATAGGCGCCAAAAATGCCCAGGAATGGGTGACCCATTTTGGCTTTGACGCCGACAAACATCCGGCCTACCTGACGATGGCGCTGGGTGCGGGTTCAGTGACGCCTCTGCAAATGGCCATCGGGTATTCGGTGTTTGCCAATGGAGGGTATCGCGTCAACCCCTACCTGATCACCAAAATCACCGACCAGAAGGGCAAGGTCGTCGTTGAGCGCCCGGTGCCGGGGCTCGATGAGTCGGCGCGCGGTATCGACGCGCGCAACGCCTTCATCATGTCCAGCCTCCTGCAGGAAGTCGCCCGCAGCGGCACCGCCGCCAAGGCGCAGGCCACCCTGAAGCGGCCCGACCTGTATGGCAAAACCGGCACCACCAACGATTCGATCGACACCTGGTTTGTCGGCTACCAGCCAACACTGACGGCGGCTGTCTGGATGGGCTACGACACGCCGAAAAAACTGGGAGATCGGGAAACCGGCGGTGGTTTGAGTTTGCCGGTCTGGATCAACTTCATGGACTATGCGCTCAAAGGCGTGCCGGTCACCGAATTTTCAGCCC
>MESE01000131.1 GCA_001770855.1 Burkholderiales bacterium RIFCSPLOWO2_02_FULL_57_36 | reverse complement strand
GCCCTGGGCGCTGAAGGTCAGCGCATCCTGGTCTGCGTCACGTATCGATACCGGCAAGTTCAATGCCTGGCCGGCCAGTACGACGACCTGGCGCGGCACCGTCATGACCGGCGCTTCGGTGGCGCTGCGCACCGTCAGTACGAAGCTCTTCGATTGCAGCAAGACTTGGTTGATGTCGCCGTCGCCGTTGTCTTGCGCAGTCACGGTAATGGCGTAGTCACCGCGGTCGCCTTCGCCTGGAGCAAAGCGAATCACGCCGGAGGCTGCGCCAGGCGCGCCGGACGGACTTTGGGTATACGTGGCAAAGCGCGGCAGGCCGGTGATGGTGAGCTGGACCGGATTGCCGTCGGCGTCGATGGCATTGACCGGAATTTCCAAGACCGCACCCTTGTCGACGAAGGCGTTGACCACATCGCCGACCTCCGGTGCGCGGTTGGCGTTGGCAACGACAATCGGTAAGGTGATCTGGCTCGATTTGGGCGTGCCGGTGCCGTCGCCGGTGTCTGTTGCGACCACGGTGACATAGTAGGTGCCGGCTTGCATGTAGCCAGGGGTCCAGACGATTTCAAGCGTTTCGGCATCGAAGCTGGCGCCGTCGGGCAGGCCGGTTACCTCATAGCTGACCGTTGCCGCTGTGCTTTCCGCTCCGGCGGCGACCGAATCCGGCGTCAGTCTGACTTTGGGTTCGAAGGTCGGATTATCGGGATCAAACGCGAAAACACTGATGCGCAACGGTTGTCCTTCGAGTACGTTCCACGTCTCGACCGCATCAAATACCGGTGCGCCGTTTGCGTTCAACACTTCGAGTGCCAGTTCCCTCGTAACGCTCGTGCTGATCGCCTTTCCGCCGTCAGCCGGCTGGTAACGCGCTGTCACGACAAGAGGAATGCGGTAGGTTCCGGCTTGGGCATAGCCGGGTGCCCACTCGAACCAGCCGGTTTCACTGTTGAGTATCGCGCCGCCGGGCAGCCAGGGGGTCGAGTACGAGAGCGTAATGGCAGTGCCGTCAGCCTGCGTCAGGCCGCCCGGCACATCGGCCGCCAGTTGCAGAGCGAATCGATCGCCCTCGCGCAACACCTGTTTCGGGACCGGCGTGAGTTGCGGCTGTGCGTATCCCTGAGTAACTTTCACGTTGAACGATTCGCGCACGGTAATCTTCCCGTCGCTGGCGATCACCGTGATCGCCTCATACAGACCAGCCTGGTCAAAATCCGGTGTCCATGTCAGCAGGCCGGTCGCAGCGTCAAACGACGCACCGCCTGGAAGGTTATCAAGGGTGACCGTCACAGTATCGCCATCGCCGTCGGAGGCGAAGATGGGAAGTGTAAGACTATCGCCTTCACCGAGGATGAAATCGCTGACCGGATCGATAACCGGCGTCTGATTGCCGCCTGCAACTTCAAGCTTGAAACGCTTGGTTGCCACGCCGCCGCGACTGTCCTGCACCCGCACCACGATTTCGGTATCGGCGCGATCACGCGTGGTCGGTGTCCAACTGAGGGAAGCCCGTGTGCGGTAACCGGCATCAGTCGGGTTGATGACGCCGGTCGGCGTCAGTGTCACACCGGCCGGTGCCTGCACCAGTTGCCAGAAGAATTGCGTGCCGTCGGCATCCTGCGCTTCAATCTCCGCGCTCCACGTCTGTCCGACCGTTGCGGAAGGCAGCACATTTTCCGCTGCGGCCCGAACAATCGCCGGACTTTCCAGCGGAACGACCTTCAATGTGGGCGGCGTGTTCTGCATCGGCACCGCATAAAGCCCATGGCCCAGGTTGAATTTGACAAGAGTTGCGGTACCCGGCGCGGTGCCGAACACGTCGGCCGGCACGACGCTGACCGTCTGGTTGGCAAGCGTTCCGCCAGCGACCAGCTTGTTGCCCTGAGCCGCCAGACCGGCGGTCAGATCCATGATCCACAGATCCGCTTGATCGCCTACGCCGCGCAGGCTTTCATCCACGCTTCCCGTAAAGTAGCGGCCGGGATCGAGCAGCAACATCATCGGACCGCGCAAATCGTCGGTGCCGATGTTGGTGATGCTGACGTCATAGCTGACGGCACCGGTGTCGCGATCGGCGCGCGTATTGGTGAAATCCAGCCGAACCTGACTGGTCATGTCCAGCACCGCGGTGAAGGTGCTGATATAGCCGTTCGATAGACGCGTCTGCGTGCTGCTGCGCAGGTCACCGGAGATTTGCAACTGGTACTGGCCTGCAGGAAGGCCTTCGATATTTAACATCGCCGTTCTTGCTGCAGCATTCCACACGACACTCTGCGGCAGGATGGTTCTGCCAGCATTGGCACCGAGTGCCACGAAACGGAAATTCTCCGTATTCAATACGCTGGAGAGATCCGTTGTGGAGAAGGTATTGACACCACCGGTCCACATTGCCTGGTCGAACGTCACTGAAATCTGCCCCACTGGCAGCGGCAGCAATGCGCCATCCGGCACGCTGATCGCCGTCACATTCGGCGCCTTGATTGGCGAGATCTGATCAACACGCGTGGTCTGCGCCACCAGGATGCGGCCGTCATGGGTGACGACGATACTTTCACCGCGGGTGCCGCCTGTGGCCAGTTGCAACACGCGCTTCGAATCCAGTTCCACCATCCAGACCGACGCACCATGCGGCGTCGCCCCTGGCGTGGCACTGTCGACCGCGCGCTGTTTCAAATTGCTCGACGCAAACAGCAGTCCTTCGAGTTCTGTGCCAGTGGCACCGAAGGCGATACTGTCGATTACGCCGTTGATGCGCAATTCCAGTTCGGCGCGGCCCACGGTGCGGCCCGACATCGGGAAGCTGATAATGTCGGTGGTGCCACCCAGTATTGCTGACGTAATGTCCTTGCCGCTCCAGCGTACACCCCACAATCGTCCATCTGGTCCGAATGCCAGATCGCCGACGCGCTCGTTGCTGAAATGGCGCCACATCTTGCTGGCATCTGTCTCGTTGGGCCGGAAGATTTCAATGCCGTTGCCCGACGTGACATAGATATCGCCGCTGCTTGATTGAATCGTCAATGCGTGGGTCAGCGGTTCGCCGCCTTGTCCCAGCACGGTGCGCAGGATCGCGCCGCTCTCGGCATCGACCAGCAGCAATTCCCTGCCGGTCATCACCCATAACTGGCCGCTCGCATCCATTGCCATGTCGAGTACCGGCACGTCAAGGGTGAACAATGGCGTGGTGCTGCGACCGCCTTCCTTGCTGAAGCGGAAGACTTCATTGCGCAATGCGCCTGCCGATACCAGCATCGAATGATCCGCCAGCTCGACCATGGCCAGCGCGCCGATGTCGGCGTCGCTGGATGCAAAGCCTTCGGCAAAGCCGTGCAACGTGAATGGCGCGACCACGGTTTGCAGATCGCCCGGCAATGCCGGCGCGACATGGCCGGGCAGATATTGCGTGGATTGCTCGAACAACTGGCTGGATGGATAGCTGCGCGTGGTGGCAAGCGGCAGTTCCGGTGTTTGAGTCAGCGATTCATTGGTGCCCAACGCATCGAGTACGGCTTGACGGCTACCGTCATCCGGCAGCACCGCATTGGCAACCATTGCCGCCTCGCGATTGCCGGCGTTGTCGGTCGCGACCGCCAGGAATTCATACGACTTGCCGGCTTCGCCGAGGAAGATCGCCTGGCTTTGCTCGGCGCCGACCTGGCGCAGCCAGATCTTGAAATCGCCGCCGTTTTCGGCGACATAGACCGTAACGTGCTTGACGCCGCTGGTGTCGTCGGTTGCCAGCCACTGCACGTCGAAGCTGGGCGCACCTTGGACATTTGTTCCCAAATCCGTGACAGCGATCGTCGTTACCGGTGCCCTGGCATCCAGGGTATGGCTGATGCCCGCGGTATCGACCGGCGGCGCATCGTCGAAGAACACGCGTGCGCTGGCATGGATCGTCGCACCTGATTCCGCCAGGTCCAGGCTCTTCACGGTGTAGTTCACGTAACCGAATTTCTGCTTGCTGGAGCCTGCTTGCAGCGGATCGCTTGGCGGCGCCAGCAAGCCGCGGGTCGCGTCGTGCAACACTTCGCCGGTATCCGGGTCGATTGCCTGAATCAGCCAGGTGGCGATACGGGTCGATGCATCGACCCCGGCGCTCACGCGCAGGATGAAGCCCTTGCTGCCGGTGAAGTCGAAGTCGCCCTGGAAATTGGCCTTGTCGTCCGGGATGTGGACGTTGATATCGCCCAGCTTTAAATCGCCGAGCCGCAGGCTGCGTGGATCGAGATCGGCATCGAACTCAGTGACGATACGCAACTGTCCGACTGCACGATTGGCCGGATTGTTGAAGCTGATGCTATACGGCAGCGGCGTATCGGCTGGCAGGTAGCTGTTGCCTGCAGCATCCAGTGCACCTTGCGGGCCGCGGATCGCAGCGGTCGCTTGATCGGCGGCCAATTGTTGCGCCGCCGCCTGCAGATATTGCGTCAGATTGAGCGCTTGTGGATTGCCACTGAGGACGCCTTGATGACGCAAGTACTCCATTTCCGACACAGAACCGGCAAACACATTGAAGTTAATGAAGTGGGTCTCTTGCGCCGCGTTGCGGTCCAGCGTCTGCGGATCAACCAGCTTGAATACGGGCACTTCGACTTCGCCGCCTTCGGGATCCTTGCGGACTTCAAAGTAGTCGATCTCGCCTTGGGCCGCGCCCGAATCGCCTGCCCACTTGGCCGTGTCGCCATACCAGGTCTGCACCTTGGAGAAGAAGCCAAGGATGTCGGCCTGGGTACGATAGGTATCGCCCGCCTTGCTCAACAAAATGCCCGATGCCAGCGTGGCGTTCAGACTGATGACCTTGGCGTCTTCGCGTATCGGCGGCGCTTCGTCGAGCGGGCGCAGCAGGCCGGCCACTTCCAGCGCACCGAGCCAGCCCTGCACCCACTGCGCTTCATCAGCTGCCAGCACCGACAGACTGCTTGGTGCGTCGGCGTCGGCCAGAATCGCAGCGCGCAACTGTTTGGCATACGCGGTTTGCTCCGCAATGAACTCGGCACGGGTCAACGGCGTGGCAGCACCGACCACATTGAAGCGGAACGGCATCGCCAGGTTTTCGATTTTGTCGATGTGGACCTTTGGATCGGTTGACAGGAATTTCGCTGCCAACCCCGGCGTGATTTTATCCAGGTCAGCGACGCCGCCGTCCAGCAAACCTTGCGCCTTCCAGTCCGGACGAATTGCATAGAGTTTGTCGCGCAAGCCTTCGAAGTCGTACGCCATCCACTCGGACAACCCCGGGTAAGTCTGAATATTGAACGTCATGCCGGCGAAACCGCCGGCTGCCACGTCCATGGCGTAACCCGGCGCGAGGTTGATGCCGCTGGTATTGCTGACGCCATCCAGGCTGGCCCACGGAATGTCGCTGCGCGGCGTGCCGGTGGTCGGTGTAATGCCGTAGCTTTGGGTATTGCCATCGCCTTCGATGGTCTGGCCGTCCGGGCGGCCGGCAACGTTGGTGCCGAACACGACGTAAGGCAGTGAAAGACCGCCGAGTACATCCGCGCTATAACCCATTTCGGGTGTGCCGATGTCAAAACGCACATACGGGGTATCGACATTGGTCAGGCTTTGCAGCGAAACGCTATACGTGCCGCGTTCGCCCGGGTTCATGGTGCGCGGTCCGCCCAAGCCGATGGTGACATCGGCTTCGATGCCGCGTTCGACCAGGTAGCGATAGGCTTCGGTGACGCGCTGTCCGTCAGGATTGGTGACCGATATGTCATACAAGCCATGCGGTACATTGCGCAAGTCAAACACGGCCCGGATGTGAGTCGCATCCAGCATTTGCCAACGCTCGGGTTCGACTTCGAATACCCCCGGACGCGACAGTTTGACCAATGCGCCCGGCTGGAACCGGGCGCCGTAAATATCGAGCGTGACCCAGCGGTGATTGTCGTCGCCGGTGCCGCCCTGATCCGGCGTGACTTTGGTAATAGCGAGCGGCAACAGGTCCGCGCGCAGAGTTACCGGTGTGCCGGCAGCGCCTTGACGCGACTTGACCAGGATGTAGTAATCGCCGGCCTTGGTGCTGGGTATCCATGCTTCCTGGTCCGGCGATAACGGGTCGCTGTACGACGCATCATAGGCAAAGCCGGTCGGAATATCGCCGTAGCGGATGTACAATTCGTTGGCCCCAATGGCAGCACTGGAGTCGAGCGTCACGCGCAGTGTCTCTCCTGCCGCCACGCTCACCTTGTACAGGCGTGACTGGCCTGCCGACAATGTTGTTTGCAACGGATTTGCCACTGGCAGCACCGGTACGTTGACTTCCAGGGTTGCGCCGGACGCCTGCCGGTTGTTCGCTTCACCCGGCGCCATGTTCAGACCAGTGTCGGTATAGGTAATCGGACCTTCATATACTTCATTGAACAAGTCCGGGCGCACGATGATGCGCCAGCTTCCATCTTTCAAAGGCGGCAGCTTGGCGGTCAGTGCACCGGTATAACTGGCCCCGCCATTCAGGCCGCCATTGCGATCCACCTTGCCAAGCAGCTTGTCGCCGAGATCCCACTCGTTGTCGGAAGAAAGATAAATTGCATCGGTCCAACGGCCTAACGCCGGATTGATGGAATCGTTGATGATCGTGTACTGGATCTGAATATCGTCGCCGACCGCAGCACTGGACGGTATCACGACGTTGGCGACCTTCAGGTCCGCCGGTGGAGGCGTCTCGATCAGTACCGGCTGCAACGCCGCCGTCGAATTGTTTTGCTCCTTGCCGAATTCGCGCACACTGCCGAAACTTCCCTTGCCCCATGCATTGGCCGGGTCGGTAATCACGAATACGTAATAAGCCCCTTCCAGATCGCGCGGTGCCGTCAGGGTAAGCGTCCCATCATAGCTGCCGTCTGCGGCGAGGCCGCCGCCATGCGTTACGTAACCGATATAACGATCCTGATTAACGTCGAGGAAACGATCTTTGGACAGATAGACCAGGTCGTACCAGCTCCGCTGATCGGACGGAGTGGCGCCACCGGTGTTCGTGACGCGATAACTGACTTGCATCGACTGCCCGGCCACTACGGATGCCGGTGCGGTGACGTTCGCTACCTGCAGGTCGGGTGGCGTGGCGAGTGTGATCGACAGTGGAGTCGACGCTACGTTGTTGCCTTCATCCTTGAATTCGCCTACTGCTCCCGGACCGGCGCCGGAGACTACCGGCAGACCGTCGCGTATCGTGCTTGACACGTAACCATAAGGATCGCGGTAGGTGGATGTGTCGGTCTTGACAATGATATGGAAATCACCGCTGATCGATTCCGGTATGTTGAATGTCGCCGAATTGGTATACGACTCACCCGGTTTGAGATACTTCGGCTTGGAATTTTCTGTCAGAACGGTTTGGCGCACTCGATTAAACGTTTCAGCCTGACTACCGCGGTCCACCACCGGATAATCCGCGCTGTCCAGCGATCCGTCGCGCGACAGGTAAATGCCATCGAACCAGGCGTTGGTGCGCGTCTCGCGCGTCCCGTTGTTGGTAACGGTCCAGGTGACGGTCAATGGTTGACCTGAGTATGCCGTCGGGTCGGATAGCGTGATCGAATCGATCTGC
This sequence comes from Burkholderiales bacterium RIFCSPLOWO2_02_FULL_57_36, assembly GCA_001770855.1. Taxonomy (GTDB): domain Bacteria; phylum Pseudomonadota; class Gammaproteobacteria; order Burkholderiales; family Burkholderiaceae_D; genus MESE01. The sequence continues at coordinate 8,771 of MESE01000131.1, read as the reverse complement.
AGATCCGGTTCACGGTAGGTGATATTGAGCGAACCGCGCCTGACGTTATTGTCGTTGCGGGCTCCTTCATACGCACTGGTGGCGTAGAAAGGATTGCGTGCGTAATTATTCGCACCACCGGACCGCATTTCGCCTTGGGCGACGTAATTTGGCGAATCTGTCAGCGAGTCCGCACTGTGCGCCGAGTCGGTGATCACGTAGATGTAGTAAACACCGTCGGTTCCGGGCGGTAGCTTGACCTTGGCTGAAGCGGTGTAACTGCCGCCCGTTGCCAATCCCGCGACATTCGAGTGCACCAGTGCACCGAGCGCCGTCGCACGGTTCGGAATGAAGGTCGGGTCGGGACTGAAATAAATCGAGTCCACCCATCCTTTCGTACCGGACCAGACATCCGCGCCGGTATTGGTGACAGTCCAGGTGACCGTGGTTTCTTCACCTGAGAAATTTTCCTGCTGAGTAACGATGCTTGTGACTTGCAGGTCTGCAGGGCTCGTGGTGATGACAGAGTCGGCACTGCGTACATTATTCGATTCATCAAGCTCGCCGATCTGACTCCAGACATCGCTCTTGACCACGATGTAGCTACCTTTGACCGACGGCCCCAGCTGTACCGACTGGCTTACCGTATAACGCTCACCATTGGCCAAGCTGCGGTTTTGCTCGTATGTTCCGATCTCCCACTTCTCGGTTGCAGCATTCAGATCCGGATTATTGGTAACGTAGACGGTGTCTCTCCATCGTCCAGAGAACAGATCACCGCGATTTTGCACTGTGTAGCTGAATCCGTAATCGCCGCCGGCCTGCACGTCGGTCAGAGCGGACAGTTCGGTCACCGTCAAATCCGGCGGTGTGATACCGAGGATGCTGATCGGACGTGCCTTGTAGTTGTTATTGTCAAACTGGTTGGGATCGTCCGGGTTGATATTCGACGCCAGCGTGTCTTCCAGAATGACGTTGTAGGTATCGCTCCAAACGGTAATGTAGTACTGCCCGGACAACAATCCTCCGGGCACGGAAACCTGAACCGTACCCAGGTAATCCTGCCCCACTGTCAAATGGCCCTGATGCGTGATGCTGCCGAGCAGTACGTCGCCCTTGTATGCGCCAGGGCGGGTCTTGTCGCGCGCGAGCCAGATCGTGTCGGTCCAGCGATCCACAGAAGCCGCTTCACCGAGTGTCGTATTGCTGCCTTTGTTGGTGACCTTGTAGCGCACTTCGATACTGGAGCCATGCACCGCCTGATCCGGTGCCACGATGTCACTGGTGACGATGTCGGCAAACGGAATCGGCTCTACGTAAAACTTCGCCGCCTTGACGTTGTTGGATTCGTTCGGGTATTCATCAATATTATTGTTGGCGTCGGCCACCACGATCAGAAATGCGTCGCCGCGGTAGCGGATCGGAATGTTGACCGCTGCACTTTCAGTGGAATAGCTCTCGGTCGGCGCGAGGGCCGACCCATTGCCGAAGCTGCCAACCAGTAAATCGTCGCCGCTGAGCGTACCGTCGAGCGACAGGTAAACACGGTCGGTCCAGCGACCGCTGGTCGCGGTCGGTCCCTGATTGCTTACGGTAAATTTGATGGCCGCGGTCGTGCCGGCGGTGACGCTTTCCGGCACGATCATGCCGGTCACGCGCAAATCCGGTCGGTCGTTCAGACTGACTTCGGTGGTGTCGCCCGAGATGTTGCTGTTGTTGGTGCGTGCCGCACCGTGCTCATAGACGCCGGTATTGGCATTGGTCACGACCCGGATGCGGTACAGCCCTTCGATCTTGGCGGGCAGCCGCACTTGTTCGGTACGCGTGTAGCGAATGCCAGCCTCCAGGCCGCGGTCATAGGTAAAGCTGCCGACATTGAATGAAGGACCGGTGCCGCTGGCGGGAATCAGCGTGACGGTATCGGTCCAGACGCGGCCTGCATTTGCGTCGCCCTGGTTGAGGACAGTCCACGACACATCGATGAGCGCACCCTCTTGTGCGCTTTCGGGGACGGTGATGCCTTCAACAATCAAGTCCGGCGACAACGACAATTCGACCGGGACCGCCAGCGACGTTCCCCGGTTGTTATTCGCGTAAATGAATTCGTACGGACCGCCGGTAGAAACATTCAGGTAGTAATTGCCCGATATTCCTTCCGGCAGAACGACATCGACAGTACGGGTATAGTTGTCGCCTACTGCCAACTGGCCCAGGTGACTGGCCGATGCAAAATTGGCTACGACACCGGAACCGTCCGCATTGCGGCTGAGCCAGACCTTATCCGACCATGAGTTGGCGTTGGTAATCCCGATACCGTTATTGACAACGTTCCACGTGACGCGCAACGACCTGCCGCTGAACGCCGCACCTTCGGTGATCACCGACTCGACTTGCAAGTCGGCATAGGGAATCGGCATCACGTCGACATTGTGACCGGCATCAAGCTTGTTGTTGGCTTCAAGGAAGTTTTCAAAGACTTCCGACTTCGCGTCGGAAATCACAAACAGCTTGTAGCGTCCGGACATTGCAGCGCCGAGCTGAATTTGTTCAGTTCGGGTATAGCTTTCCTCTGCCTGCATCGCGCCCTGATGACGGAATTCGCCAATGATAATATCGTCGCCATTGCCTACGATGCTGTCAGTGGACAGAATGACCCTGTCAGTCCATGCCGAAGTCTTGCCTTCACCGGTGCCCTGATTGGAAACCGTCCACGACACTTCAATCGTCGCAGGATCGTCGATCGTGATTGCCGGCGCTGTTACATCGCTAACGATCAGATCCGCATAAGCGGCCAGGTCGATTGCCAACGCGTTCGACTTGCTGTTATTACTGGTGCTGCGCTCGGAAAGAACGGAAGTCGAGTTGGCAACCACCACGACTTGATACTCGCCCGAAAATTCCAGCGGAACGACGACCTCCGCTGAAGACTCGTAAGAGCCGCCGGTTGCAAGCGGTCCACTACGCTGGACTTCCGCCACCAGTCGCGACTGGGCGCCTTTCGTCAGGTAGACCCGATCTACCCAGCTTCCCAGTGCGAATCCGCCTGAGTTCGCGACGCTCCACTCGATGCGAATGGTATCGCCGGACGTGACCAGACTCGGGCCACGCACTTCGGTAACCGCAAGATCGGCTCGCGACACGAATACGGTTTCAGCCGCCGATGTCTGATTGTTGCCTTCCTGAGCACGTTCGTAGACCGCATTGTCGACATCGGTCTTCACCACCCAGCGGAAAGTGCCTTCCTGCACGTTCGCCGGTACCTGGAATGTCATGCTGCGCTGCGCTGTGGCGCCGATGGCGAGCGGGTCGGTGATCCAGTTGTCGGCCATCGCCACCAGTGTGCCTGCGCCGGTGTCAAGATAGATGCGGTCGCGCCATGGCGCATTGGCCGTCATCTGGCCAGTATTGGTTACGGCATAGGAAACACCGATGGTTGCACCCGGTAATACCTGGGACGGGCCTGTAACGTTGGAGACAATCAAGTCCGGTGTCGGCGAGAGTGAAACACTCATGACGGCAGATGCGCCGAGGTTGTTACCGGTACGGCCGCTTTCGGACAGCGTGCGTCCGCTATTGGTATCGACCAGAATGAAGTAATCCCCTTGCAACTCGCGTGGCAGCGCGACGGTCGCACGACCGGTATAGGTTTGGTCGGGGTCGAGTAGACCGGCGTGTGTCACTGCACTTGACAGAACGATGTCATCCGCGCTGATCGTGCCGTCCTTCGACAGCACGATGCGGTCATCCCACAACGCCAGCACTGACGTGGCGTTGCCAACATTGCGCACTTGCCAGGTGATCAAGATGTTTTCGCCGCTCAGCGCATTGGCCGGTGCAGTGACGGATTCGACCAACAGGTCGGTATACGGTGTGGTCAGATTGATCGGCGATGCAACGCTGATGTTATCGCCACGAGTATCCGGCTCGACCACTTCGCGGCCACTGTCCGATTTGACAAACAAGTAGTACGTCCCTTCCGGCTTGACCGGTAGCGACACCGACTTGAGCTGGGAATAGCTCTCGCCGGCCTGCAACACGCCGGTATGCCGGAACGTGCCGATCACGATATCGTCGTTATTACCGACAACGCCGTCGGTACTGAGGATGATTTGATCATCCCATGCGGACGAAGTCGGTACGGTGCCGTTGTTGGTAATCGTCCACGACACGTTGATGGTTCGGCTGGAGATGCCGCTGACCGGCGCCGCTACGTTACTCACACGCAAATCGGCATACGGCACTGCCGAAGACTGGGTATGCACCAGGGCGCTGTTATTGGTTTCCGCATCGCCGGCCCCGTTCGCCTCGAACAAGGCGCCATTGCCTGCGGCATTCTGGTCCGCGGTGACGCGGATTTCAATGTCACCGACGCCGCGCGTGCCGTCCGGCATACGGAAAGTGAAGCTGCGGCTGCGGAATTCACCCGCGCCGATCAGGCCGGCACCTGGCTGCGCAGGATCATACGCGATACTCGTATCGAGCAGCTTTTCGTTGGTCGTCTTGTTCGTGACAACGATGCGATCGTTGAATCCGACAGGCACCGCGACAGCGCCGTTATTCAAATCATCCCATGTTACGGTAATCAGTCCGCCGGCCTGGACAGTGTCTTGTGCGACTTGCAGATTTTGCACGCGCAGGTCGGGACCGGAAGCAACGCTGATTTTTGTTGTGTTGTTGGCTTCAGCCGTTTCGGTCTGGTTGCTTTCGAATACTTCAAGCCAGTAATCGGTAGTCACGGCGAATTCGAACTGACCGATGGCCGCCGTTCCGGACGGCCACACCATGCTGTAAGCACGGTCGCTATAAGCTCCCGAACCGACAGCGCCATCAATCACCGGGTTGTACCGAAGCTCTGCGTTGACGACTATCTGTCCGGTCGTAACGTTGCGTACCACGATGTGATCGGTCCAGGCCTTGGTTGCGGAGGCGACGCCTGTATTATTGACCCGCCAGTGCAGCGTGACAGGACTTCCCGCCGCCCATGCGCCGGGCGGCTCGACCGATATGTTGCTGACCTGGAGATCCGGATAGGAGCCGAGTCCGGACACGACGTTGGTGGTAACGCTGTTATTGAGTTCCGCCGTGCCGCCTGAGCCGGGCTCGGTTATCGTATTGCTGACATCAGTCGTGATCTGGAACGACAGTACGCCGGCGCCGCGATTGCCGTCCGGCAGCTTGATTGTGACCTGGCGCGAGCGAGTGCTGTTCGGGTCCAATGCGCCAACGTCGTTGTAATTGACCAGGTAATTGCCGATCGTCTCGTTGCGGGTCACGTTGCGGATGATGATGCGATCCAGCCACGCTCCAGAAGCAGGCAGATCGCCTGCATTGAACGTGTCCCAGGTCACCACTACTTCGGCGCCTGACTCGATCGTGCTTTCAACCGGCGTGATCGTTACATTGCGCACGACGAGGTCCGGTCCCGGCAAACTGCCCAATCCAGAAATAATGATTTTTTCCGTTATCGGAAGCGGTTGCGCGTTAAAGGAATAGTTGGTGGCGCCGGCGACACCAACTACTCCTTCAACCAGGAGCGTGTAGCGGCCGGTTACGGGTAGCGTCCGCAAGCCGATGTCGGCGGTAAAGTTGGTGGGGCCAAATACGGCCTGACCGTAGGGGTCGATCAAGCGCCAAGTGGTCGAACCAGCAGCGCCGTTTGTGCTCAGATAGTCGAAATAAAACTGGTCTCCTGCCGTTGCATCAAACCGGTATGCGTCGGTTTCATTGGCTGGGTTCAACTGGCCGTTGATCACGGTACCGACAGTGAGTTCGGTGGCTTGCGCCAGGTCGAGCAGGCGGAATGAATACGTCGGGGTTTGATCCGCCGGTGCCGATACCATCAGCGTGTACTCACCGGCCACCAGGTCGAGCAGTGCATTGCCGGTGCTCGCATCGCTGGCGGTGAAGCTGCGCGGCAAGACCACCGGTCCGCGTGGACCGGTCAGGGTCCAGGTGACGTTGGCATTGTTGGTCAGGCTATCGAAGCTCAGCAGCTTGGCCTGGTCCAGCGTGAAGGTGTAGAAGTCACGCTGGCCAGCATGGCCGATCGCGCCCGAGACGGTGCTATCCAATACCAGTGCCGTACTGTCGTCCGTTACCTTCTGGACGTTGAAGCTGTAGCTGGTGGTGCCGGCGACAGCAATTGCGCCTTCGATGAGCAGCGTGTAATTGCCGCTGTAGGGCAGCATCACCAATCCGACATCACCGTTGCCGAGATTGGTCGGTGCAAAGACGGTATTGCCGAACGGATCGATCAAGCGCCAGGTCGCCGATGCGGCCGTACCGCTCAGACTCAGGTAATCGAAATAGAAACGTTCGCCGGCATTCACTGCAAACCGATATGCATCGGTTTCATTGGCCGGATTCAACTGGCCATTGATCACGGTACCGACAGTGAGTTCGGTGGCGTGCGCCAGGTCGAGCAGACGGAATGAGTACGCCGGGGTCTGATCCGTCGGTGCCGACACCATCAGCGTGTAGGCGCCGGCCACCAGGTCGAGCAGTGCATTGCCGCTGCTTGCATCGCTGGCGGTGAAGCTGCGCGGCAAGACCACCGGGCCGCGCGGACCGTTCAAGGTCCAGGTGACGTTGGCATTGTTGGTCAGCGAATCGAAGCTCAGCAGCTTGGCTTGATCCAATGTAAATGTGTAGAAGTCGCGCTGGCCGGCATGGCCGATGGCGCCCGAGACGATGCTGTCCAGCACCAGTGCCGTACTGTCGTCCGTTACCTTTTGGACGTTGAAGCTGTAACCCGTAGTGCCGGTGATATTGACCCGGCCTTCCACCATCAAGGTATAGCTGCCGGTAAAGTCCAGAGTGCGCAGTCCGATATCACCGCTATCCAGGTTGACCGGGCCGAATACGGTATTGCCGTATGGATCAAGCAAGCGCCAGGTCGCCGATGCGGCCGTGCCAGTCAAGCTTAGGTAATCAAAGTAAAAACGTTCGCCTGCATTCGCAGTGAATCGATAAAGGTCGGTTTCATTGGCTGGATTGAGTTGCCCGGTGACTGCGGTACCAACGGCAATGGCGCTGGCTTGCGCCAGATCGATCAATCTGAAACTGTAATCGCCGATGGCATTTCCTGTTCCTGCTACGGTTAGTACATAAACTCCGGCAGCGAGATCGAAAATTGGCGTTCCCCCGGCCGAATCGCTGGAGGCAAAGCCACGCTCCAGTACCAGCGTCCCTTGCGGGCCAGTAAGCGTCCACATGAGATTGGCGTTGTTGGTCAGGCTATCGAAACATAGTCTGGCATCAGCACCCAAGTCAAGGATGTAGCGATCCTGTTCGGCAGATACACTGATCGTAGCGGTGACTGTAGTGCCTACCGTAAGCGGCGTACCGGTTGGGGCCACCACTTCCGTAATGCCACGCTTCTGGACGTTGAAGCTGTAGCTGGTGGTGCCGGCGACGGCAATCGCCCCTTCGACGAGCAGCGTGTAATTGCCGCTGTAGGGCAGCATCACTAATCCCACATCGCCGCTGCCGAGATTGGTAGGCGCAAAGACGGTGTTGCCGTATGGGTCGATCAAGCGCCAGGTCGCCGATGCGGCCGTACCGCTCAGACTCAGGTAATCGAAATAGAAACGTTCGCCGGCATTCACCGCAAACCGGTATGCATCGGTTTCATTGGCTGGATTCAACTGGCCATTGATCACGGTGCCCGGATTGAGTTCGGTGGCTTGCGCCAGGTTGAGCAGGCGGAATGAATACGTCGGGGTCTGATCCGCCGGTGCCGATACCATCAGCGTGTATTCGCCGGCCACCAGGTCGAGCAGCGCATTGCCGGCGCTCGCATCGCTGGCGGTGAAGCTGCGCGGCAAGACCACCGGGCCGCGCGGACCGCTCAAGGTCCACGTGACGCTGGCATTGTTGGTCAGGCTATCGAAGCTCAGCAGCTTGGCCTGGTCCAGCGTGAAGGTGTAGAAGTCGCGTTGGCCGGCATGGCCGATGGCGCCCGAGACGATGCTGTCCAGCACCAGTGCCGTACTGTCGTCCGTTACCTTTTGGACGTTGAAGCTGTAACCCGTAGTGCCGGTGATATTGACCCGGCCTTCCACCATCAAGGTATAGCTGCCGGTAAAGTCCAGAGTGCGCAGTCCGATATCACCGCTATCCAGGTTGACCGGGCCGAATACGGTATTGCCGTATGGATCAAGCAAGCGCCAGGTCGCCGATGCGGCCGTGCCAGTCAAGCTTAGGTAATCAAAGTAAAAACGTTCGCCTGCATTCGCAGTGAATCGATAAAGGTCGGTTTCATTGGCTGGATTGAGTTGCCCGGTGACTGCGGTACCAACGGCAATGGCGCTGGCTTGCGCCAGATCGATCAATCTGAAACTGTAATCGCCGATGGCATTTCCTGTTCCTGCTACGGTTAGTACATAAACTCCGGCAGCGAGATCGAAAATTGGCGTTCCCCCGGCCGAATCGCTGGAGGCAAAGCCACGCTCCAGTACCAGCGTCCCTTGCGGGCCAGTAAGCGTCCACATGAGATTGGCGTTGTTGGTCAGGCTATCGAAACATAGTCTGGCATCAGCACCCAAGTCAAGGATGTAGCGATCCTGTTCGGCAGATACACTGATCGTAGCGGTGACTGTAGTGCCTACCGTAAGCGGCGTACCGGTTGGGGCCACCACTTCCGTAATGCCACGCGGATCGACGTTGAAGCTGTAGCTGGCCGTGCCGGTGGTATTGACCCGTCCTTCAATCAACAGCGTGTAGCTCCCCGCCAGCTCCAGCGTCACGATCCCCACATCGTTGCTGAACGCCGTGCGGTCGAACACTACCTT
>MESE01000130.1 GCA_001770855.1 Burkholderiales bacterium RIFCSPLOWO2_02_FULL_57_36 | reverse complement strand
ACCTTGCCGTACGGGTTGACCAGCCGCCAGTGAATGTCGCCGCCCACCGCGCCCAGCGCATCGAAGTAGAACCGCTCGCCTGCCACTGCTTCGAACCGGTACAGGTCGGTTTCATATGAAGGATTAAGCTGACCACTCACGATAATGCCTGGCTCAAACGCAGTCGCTTGAGCCAGATCCATCACGCGGAAGCTGTAGCTTCCGGTAGTGGAGGTTATTCCGTTAACAGTCAATACGTAATCACCCGCCACCAGGTCGTACGTAACTGCGCTGCCGCCGTCCAATGAATCCGAGGCGGCGAAGCTGCGATTGCTTACCTTTATTCCATTCGGGCCCGCCAAGGCCCAGCGCATATTGGCGTTATTGGTAAAGGAATCGAAATAAACACGCGTATCGGTCGCGAGACTAAACGTGAAGTAATCTTCCTCGCCTGATGTACTGATGATGCCGGCCGAAGCCGATCCGAGGATTACCGGTGTGCCTTCTGGCGTAACGACAGGGACATTGCCGCGCGGGTCGATGTTGAAACTGTAATTGCTGGTACCTGTCGACGCGATCGATCCTTCAATCAAAAGAGTGTAAGTACCTGCGTAATCCAAGGTAAGCGGCCCGATGTCGCTATTCATGCTGGTCAGACCGAATACCTCATTGCCATACGGATCAAGCAGTCGCCAAACCGGAATCGGGCCCGATACGCTCAAGAAATCGAACAGGAATTGATCGCCGGCATTGACGTCAAATTTGTAAAAGTCCGTCTCGTTTGCAGGATTCACCTGTCCGCTGACCGTGGTACCGGGTGTAACTGCCGCGGCTTGCGCCACATCGGACAAACGGAAGCTGTAGGCGCCGATCTGGTCAGTAGGTAAATCCACGGTAAGGACGTAATCCCCAGGCACGAGGTCGTAGATGAAGCTGCCGAATACCTGATTGCCTGTCACAGTGCCCTGCGGACCGGTGAGCGTCCAAAATAGAGAACTGTTATTGGTCAGCGCATCGAAATGGACACGGGTCGCGGCGTCCAGGGTAAATGTATGGAAGTCGCGCTGGCCCGGATGGGAAATATTTCCCGAGACCGTGCTTCCCAAAACCAGTGGCATCGTGTCGTCGGTGACTTTCTGCGCATTGAAGCTATAGTTGTTGACGGCACCGGCCGCATCGACGCGGCCCTCCACCAGCAAGGTATAGTCCCCGGCGTGAGTGAGCGTCATTAGCCCGATATCGGCATTGATGCCCGCCGGACCGAATAGCAGATTCCCGAATGGGTCCAACAGACGCCATGTCGGCACAGTTCCGCTGGCGCTCAAATAGTCGAAGTAATAGCGGTCGCCGGCATCCGCACTGAATCGGTAGATATCCGTTTCATTGGTGGGGCTGAGCGAGCCGCCTGTCGGGGTGCCCGGCGTGATCAACGTTCCCTGGGCGATATCATGCAGCCGAAAACTATAAGCAGGTGTCTGGTTAACAGGTGCACTTACGATTAGTTGGTAAGTCCCGGCAACCGCCTCATAGATTGCAGAGCCGCCGATGCTGCCTGAATCGGCATTGGCAAAGTTGCGGCTTGCGATCATTCCCTGCGGACCCACTAGCATCCAGCTTAGATTCGCATTATTGGTAAGCGAATCAAAATAAAGCTGCTTGGATTCATCCAGAGTAAAGGTATGAATACTGCGCTGCTGGCTGTACGCGATACTGCCGGACACCGTCTCGCCCAATGCCATGGGTGAGACGGTGTCCGAAAATTTTTGCACGAAAAAACTGTAGCTTGCCGATCCGGTGGTGTTGACGCGTCCTTCCACCAATAGCGTATAGCTGCCATCCGATCCCAAGGGGATCGTGCTGACATCGTTCATGGCGACCGGGCCAAACACCGGTTTCCCGTTCGGATCGAACAGGCGCCAATACACATCCCCGCTCAAGCTCTGGCGATCGAAGAAGAAGCGTTCGCCGGCGATCGCGCTGAACCGATAAGCGTTGGATTCATTGGCGTTCAAAAGCTCACCGGACACCACCTGGCCCGAAACAATTTCGGGCGTCTTGATCACATCGATCAAGCGAAAGCCATAGCTTCCGGTTACATCATTGACCGCATCGACGGTTAGCGTGTAGTCGCCCGATGCCAGATCCAGGAGCGGACTGTCGGCGGCATCGATGGCGTCGGAATTGGAAAAATTTCTGCTGGAGACCTCGGTACCTTTCGGCCCGGTGAGAGTCCAGTTGATGTTCGCGCTGTTGGTCAGCGAATCGAAAATGATGCGAGTGTCCTGGGACAGCGTGAAACCATATTGGTCTACCTCTCCAGCGACGTCGATGGAACCGGTGATGGTTTGCGCAGGATTGATATCAGCCGACATCAACAGGCGCGGCTCCAGCGATTCAAAGCGAATCGACTTGGGTGGCAACGGCACGGCATTCTCTTTTTTCCGAACCGGCTCCGTACTGGATCCAGGCTTCGGATTTTTTACAAACGCGTCGCGGAGAGCCTTAATGAGAGGCATCACCTTGTTTGTTTTGTTTTTTTTTGGAATGTTTTGCAGCCGTGATTTTGACATGTTGAACCCGTGTAAATTGATTTGAAGCGTGTTCCGCTAACTGCACAAATTGAGAAGCCATATAAACAGCCGGACCGACAGCAATTGCCAGTGCATGGCAAAACTGGTGATACCGATCTATATTTGGAATTGAATTTCGGGAGGTTGCATGCGTCTATTTTTTTTGCGCTCACAGACCTTGCACTCGAAGTGATTTCGCAAAGTCTTTTCTCCCTGGTTCGCGGCTACACAAAGGCAGCCATTTTTTTATTCACATTTCAAAAGACTTGCGTGAAATCGATGTACGAATTATTGCCACTCTGCAATATAAAATTTTTAAAGTTGTAACGAGAAGTTACTGGATAAACAAGCTGTATGGCAACACCATATTCATGGGATAAATAAAATATTTAGTGAAAACAACAGAGCTTTTCTGTGCATGGATGTCTTTTATTTCCATTTGGAAATTTTATTCACGTTGATGTGACGGCTTTAATGAAATAACTTGCAGAACCGGACTTTCCCTGAAACTTCGCCTTTCATAGATCACATGAAATTCGCATTACTTTAGAAAGATTAGAAAGGAAGAAGATATCGAAACCAGTCTGCGCAGACTGGTTCAAGTAGTTTGCTATCAAACGTATCTAGGTTTGACCAAATGATCACGACGATGATGATGGAGCCGAAGGATGGGATAGTCCAGGCTGCTAGGTGAGGTAACACAATTGAAGCGAAAGAATGAAACCATAAAAATGGGCAGAGGATATTTCGCGAGCATGTTCTGTGAAGTACGCGTGGATTGGCGTACACAGCAAGGCATTTGCAATAACCGGAATGGACGCAGTGCTCGACTTCAACATCAACCGCTATCGATCATCAGTCCAGTACCTTGAGCACCGGACACGTGGCTAAAATTAGAGGAGGCTGAATAAAATATATCTTCTTGTTCTCCGGTCAGACGGCCAAATTCTGCAGTTCGAAAAAATTAGATCTTTAGCTATTTCATTTCCGACACCATATAACGCTGTGTTTAAGCGCTCCGCCATTCCTTCACAACCAACGTGCGCTAGCGTGGAAACCAGTATCAGCAAGAACAGTGCGGTAGTTGTCCCCATGAGTTGAATGGCCCACTTCCCGCGAAACATGTATGAAGCAATATAATTGCGCCCGATCTCCTTCACCTTAGGTGGTGAACGGTGGCCGTACTTGAAATCCCACACCGTTCACCGAGTACCAACAATCTAACGTTATCACATGGATTTCTGTACTCCCGCGTTCAGCATGACCTTCAGTCCTGTGGCCTTGGCCAGATCCTTTTGTTTCGTCTTGGTACCGAGGAAGTCACTGATCCAGTGCTCATTGGATCCGCTACCCATTAGCGCATTGGCGTTGCCTTGTCCGGCCGTTGCCGATGCACTCCAATCGATGACTGGCGTCTCGGTTTCCGCGAGTGGCTTGCCGGCGGTGACCACGCCATTGGCCATGAATAATAGCCCCTGCGGTCCCATCACCTTGATCGGCTTTTGCTTGGTGTGCGACTGGATCGTGATGCTCGCCGATGCAGGCACGGCTGGCTGCACCGCCAGCCGAACTTCTGCCCTCGGTTCGGTGATTGACTGCTGATCCACGCGAAAGTACACGTCGACCAACTCCATGGTGCGTCCATCAACCCAGGTGGCGACACTGCGCTCCAGCAGCAGGTTGCCATTTTGCATTTGCGGGATCGATTGATAACCGGTATTCAAGGATGCAATGCCTTCCTTGCCCAGTGTCCGCAGTTCCCCGGCGTCGGTGGCGTGATTGCTGTTGCTGTCTTGCCAGACCAGCAAGTCACTGAACCGGCTGTCCTGATTGTCGACCACGCCATCGCCATTACTGTCGAACTCGTTGAGTTGCGCAAAGCCGTCGCCGATGGCGCCGCCAAACAATTCGCTGCGGTCATCGATCCGGCCATTGCCGTTGCGGTCCACGGCCAAGAATGCATCGCCTGCGCTAATCCATCCGGATCGCACGCCCATGCCGGTATTCATCAAGTCGAATGTGCCTGCGGTCTCCCCCAACGCCGTGGTGTGGATGCCATCACCATTCAAGTCCAGCACCAAGGGACTTTGCAAGGTTGCCATCGGTTGCTTGACTGTCACGATCAGATCGGCGGTCGTGCTGATGGTTTCGCCGGTGGCCATCTCGGTTGCAGTGGCGGTGACCTTGAGCGTGAAGCTGCCGGTGAAGTTGCCTGGCGGCAGAATGCTCAGGTTGACCTGATTCCAGCTTGACACATTGGCCGTGGTCGACCCGGCGGTAGCCAGGAAACTGCGGCTGCCATCGGTGAGGATCGCGCCCACCGGGATGGCTTGTACCGTCAAGACCAGTGTTTCCGACCCATCGGTATCGGTCAAAGCCCCATTGATGGTCGACAGTTTGATCGGGCTGTTAGCATAGCCTGTGTTCAACGCCCACTGTTCGGTCAGAACAATATCGTCGATCATTGCGCCACGGCCGTTGGCCGTCGTCGTCGATGGTTCGGTGACGATCTTGATCTTTTGCGCGCCGCCGTTACCGATGAATTGGTAGGTCAACGTTTGCCAGTTCAACCCCGCCGCCGGGCTGGTATTGGCGTAGGTCGCCAGTTTCACGCCATCGACATAAATGCCGATGCGGGTGGTGTCGACGCCATAGCCTACTTGGCCGGCATAATCAAAACTTAAGGTGTATGTAGCGCCGGCCTGTGTAGCCACGCTGCGCTCGATGCCCAGCGTATCGTGACCCTGGCCTTTGCCATCATTCAAGTTCAGCCAATTCTCACCATTGCCTTGTCCCGCATACACTATGCTTGGCGCGCCGTTACCGTCAGGCATCTTGTCGCCGCTGCTCCACACTTCAAACACATGCTGACCGCTATCCGCAGCGTTGACCAGGCTCCAGCCTTCGAGCTGCGTTGCTTTCTCCAGCGTAAACACTGAACTCTGGTTAGCCACCGTTTCCCAACTGGTGCGGAACAAGGTGCTGGTCGCGCCATAGCCATCGGTTGCGGAACCGACCTGGACTGTCGGCGCATCGCTCACCGGCGTAATGTCGATCGTCATGGTGACGTCGGCACTGGTCAATTGCCCATCGCTGATGTGATAGGCGAATTGCGCATAGTGTTGCTTGCGATTGCCGATACCTTCTGCGGCATAGGCCGACGAGCCGGATTCATTGCCATCCGGCACAAAGCGCAAGCGCCCTGCTTCGATCTCGGCGCGGGCAATGACTTGCCCTGCCGCGACCGAACTCCAGACACCCGTGAACTGCTGTAGCTGGCCGTTGGCCGGCAAGGCACTTACCACCACCGACAGCACGGCGTGGTTGTCCACATCGCCGGCGTTGAAATCGCTCCAGCCAAACACATACGGTGTGTCTTCTGTGCCGGTAACGGTCGATGCGATCGCAAGCGGTGCATCGTTGGTGCCGGTCACCGTCATGGCGACGCGAGTGGTGCTCATCGCCCCTTGTCCGTCGACCATGGTGTAAGTGAAGGTGTCGGTGACTTGCTCGCCCTGCGCCAGGTTCTGGAACAAGGTACCGATGTCGTACACCACGCTAGTGCCAGCATTTGGATTTGTGGCATTGCCGTTGACCAATCTGACTTGCGCACCAGCGGCCGAGTCGGTGACACTGATGATTGCTTTGGTGTCGCCCATGTCGGCATCGGTATCGTTGCCCAGCAGGATATCGGCGGTGAGCGTGACCGCCCCACCATCTTCGGTGACTGCGCCGACATCTTCATTGGCCACCGGTCCGTCGTTGTTACCGGTGATTGTCACCGTCAATTGGGCGGTGGTGTTGGTGATGCCGTCGGTGGCTTCATAGGCAAACACATCCGTGACAATCTGGCCGGCCAGCAAGGCTTGCACCACGGCCGAATCATTGGCCAGGTCGTAGGTGTAGCCGCCGTCGGCCGACAAGGTCAAGCTACCATAGGTACCGGCATATGTACCCGGACCCGCCACCGTCAAGATGGTAGCCGCATCGGCATCGCTATCGTTGACCAGCACATTGCCGCTGGCAACGGCCACGCCATCTTCGGCAACGCTGTTTGCATCGTTGACCGTGGCCGGGCCATCATTCATACCGGTAACAACGATTGTCAATTTCGACAGTGTCGATACCATGCCATCCGTTGCGGCATAGGCAAACACGTCAGTGACCACTTCATCCATACGCAAGGCTTGCACGATCGTCGAGTCATTCGCCAGCGTATAGTTGTAGCTACCATCGGCTGCCAGAATCAGCGTGCCGTAGATGCCGACATACTCGCCCGGCTCTGCCACCGTCAATACCGTATCGGCATCGACATCCCTGTCGTTGACCAGCACGTTACCGGAGGCCAGCAAGGTAACATCTTCCGCCACGCTGGCCGTATCGTCGGCGGCGACTGCGGCATCGTTATTGCCGGTGACCACAATGGTCAACTGCGCCGGGGTGGATATGATGCCATCGGTGGCCGCGTACGCAAACACGTCGGTCACGGTTTCACCGGCGCGCAAGGCTTGCACGATTGCCGAATCGTTGGCGAGCACGTAGTTATAGCTGCCATCGGCCGACAAAGTTAACGTGCCGTAGGCACCGGTGTAGATACCCGGCTCTATGACGGACAACACGGTGCCGGCGTCGGCATCGCTATCGTTGGACAAAACGGTGCCTCCGGCTATCAGCACGCCGTCTTCGGAAACCGTAGCTGTATCGTCAGCCGTCACCGGATCGTCATTCTGGCCCGTGATCGCGATGACCAATTGGGCCGCCGTGCTGGCCATTCCATCGGTGGCTTCGTAGAAGAAAACGTCGGTGACAACCTCGCCCATGCGCAAGGCTTGCACAACGACGGAGTCGTTAGCCAAGGTATAGCTATAGCTGCCGTCTTCCGACAAATTCAGCGTGCCGTAGACACCGGCATAGGCACCAGGCAGCGCAACCGTCAACACGGTGCCGGTATCGACATCGCTGTCATTGGCCAGCACGTTACCGGAAGCCAGCAAGGTAACATCTTCCACCACGCTGGCCGCATCGTCGACGGTCACGGCAGCATCGTTGTTACCGGTGACGACAATGGTCAACTGAGCCGGCGTGGCAACAATGCCATCCGTTGCCGCGTATGCAAACACGTCGGTCACCACTTCACCGGCGCGTAACGCCTGTACGATGGCGGAAGCATTTGCCAACGCATAGCTGTAGCTGCCGTCTTCCGACAAGGTCAAGGTACCGTAGGTGCCGATGTAGTCACCCGCAGCGGCGACCGTCAACACTGTATCGGCATCGACGTCGCTATCGTTGGCCAGCACGTTGCCGATGGCGCTGACAATGCCGTCTTCCGAAACACCGGCGCCATCGTCGGCGGCGACCGGGACGTCGTTAACCGACGTAACCGTCAGGCTTACCGTCGCAATATTGGAGTCAACTCTTCCATCGCTGAGCTTGTAAGTGAAGCTATCTTCACCGAACCAGTTGTTCTCCGGCGTGAAGGTAAAGGTACCGTCTTGATTGACCGTCACTTGACCATGTGCCGGGCCATTGACGATGAACGGCGAAAATCCGGGCTGGCGCGCGTCGAGATCATTGGCCAGCGCATCAATCAAGGCCGGCGCGTCCTCCATGAGTGATACAACGTCATCCATCGGCTGAGGTACGCCAAGTCGCAGGTCACGGACCGTAATGCGGCTGTTGGTGTTTGCCGCGGTCCTGCCGAAACCGATCAAGTCAAAGGACAGGTTGATTGCCGTACCAGCCGCAATACCGGACAGGTCCAGCAAATAAGTTCGACTGCCATCGGCGTTGGTGATGCGGCTGATGTTTTGCGCCTTGAACTCGGCGCCATCGGTTTGCAAATTGATGACCGCGTCGGTGCGGGTCAATCCGATACCGGAGAACAAGGAAGCGCCGGTATCGGCATCCAACAGGCCTACCTCGAATGCATCATCCGGTCCTGTTTCCTGGTTTTCAAGCGCGATATTTGCGAGAGTAAAACTTAGGAAACGGTCGTGCTCGCCCAGCACAAACACCTGGTTGAGGCGGGTTTGGCCGTCTGCGGTTTCCTGCAGTACGGCAGTGCCGCCGCCGATGCTGACGCTGCCGCTTGCGGTCCAGCCGTCGACCGAATTGAACTCGTTGTTGACCAAGGTGGCGTTTGGCGTTCCCTGGTATTGAACGCCATTGAACGTGATGCCACCTGAGCCGCCTTGCTGCGGACCCGCGCCGGCTTGGCCGTCGATGCTGCCCTCGTCTCCGGAAGCCTGCAGATAAGCACTGCTCTTTGCAACGCCGGCCGATGCCACCAGCGCAACTTGTTCGTTCCATGACGGGGTGCGGCGAATGCCCTGCCCGATCTCGGACGTCATCAGGCTACCCTGACCGCTGATCATCGGGATATCGTCGAGTCCCAGCACGTGCCCCATCTCATGCAGCAAGACGGTCAACATGTCGTAGCGTCTTTCCGGCGCATATCCCGTCTTGGCCACGAGTTCGCTGTGTGCATTCAGTTCAAACTCTTCGTTGCCATAAGGCGTCTCGTCGACGAACCATCCCATGCCGGCTGCGTCATTGTCCAATGTGATTCTCGACGCACCGTCCGCGCTGATGCCGGTGCAACCCAGCGCGTTGGCCGGCATGTCCTCGAACACGATTTGGGTCGCCAGCAAGCGTTCACGCTGTTCTTCAGTCAATCCGGCGGCATTCCAGTAACTGCGCGCCACCTCGACCAGCGTAACAAGCTGCGTCGGACTGAGGCCGGCGTTGTTGACGATGCCTGCCTGCATGACAAATTTTTCCTGTGACACCGATGCGTTCAACGCTTGAATCACGGTACCGTCGCTGCGGCGCTGGAACGCGACCGTCGGCTCACCGTTCGAGACCGTAATGAGGACGTAGAACGTATCGGTTCCACCGTCGTCATCGGTAACCGATATCATCACGGAGTTGAGGCCCTCTACCAGCGTGCGGGATAGTGTGACGCCGTTTACTTTCTCCGACGCCGCACCGCCGAAATACCATTCGCTGGTGAAGGTATCGCCCGCGCCGCGGTCAAACACGTTGAGCGTCATTTCAATCTTGCCGTCCAATTTTTGGGCAGACATACTGCGGATTTCGGGTGCCGCGTTTTGAACGGCAATAACCTGCGTTCCGCTCGCAACGATCGTTTCCTGTCCGCCGCCTGCTACCGACACGAGCGTGTAGACAATCACCATTTCATCGACTGGCGCATTCGTGAGGTAATCGTCTGGAATCAGCAAGTCGACGCTGTACACGGCATATCCGTTACTGGTATCCAAAGTGACAGCCACTCTCTGGGCTACACCATTCCAGTCGACATCCATGAACAGGTTGCCATAGACCGGTCCAGTCACTCGTCCGGAGAACGTAATCGAATCGCCTTCCGTAAACGCGTTCGTCATGCTTTGCGTCATTACCCGCGGGGACCAGACTTCATATTCCGGTGTATAAATTTCAGGAACGCCTGGGTCTGTCTCCCCTTCCGCCGGCTCAATCGCGGTAAATACGACTTCTTTGGTTACCCGGCCGGTGTCGTCATCGGTCACTGTCAGGATTGCTCGGTAGGTGCCGGCCATGGTAACCGCCACCGACGGGCCAACCAACTGACCGCCTCCTGCCGCCAGCTCCTCTTCCGAGGACGCAAGCTGAGAACCGTCCGGCCCGTAGATAACCCATGTGCAGGTGAAGGTATCTTCCTCACCGCGATCCGTTACGCTCGCCATCGGCGTGAAGATACTGCCGATCGGTCCCGAATCCCAACCGGAAGCGGTCACTTCAGGATCCACGTTTCTCACCGTGATGAAAGCCGAAGCGGATACATATCGTTCGCTGTCTTCCATGTCGTCGTCGCGCACCCGCACCGTGATGCGCTTGATGTCTTGCGGCGTCCCGGTCGGGTCGTCGTCCACATAGCGGTGCGATAGTTCAAACACGCGGCGGCCACCACCGGTGAGGGTCAGTATCTCCTCTTCTTCCGACTCCGTGCCGTCGGCATCCCAGTTGATGAATATCTTGTAGTCGTCCGACAATGAAGGATCCGTCAGGCGCAACGTCAATTTGACGTCGTCACCTTCCCTGATCGAGGTGCTCTGGAACAGGAATTCCGGTATCGGATCCATATTGGAAACGGTCAACGGCAGCTCTTTCACCGCCTGCCCGCCTTCAATGTTGGTCGCCGTCACTACAATCTGGAACGTATCCTGGGCGGTCCCGGTTGGATCGTCGTCACGATATTGATGCGTGAAGCTGAATGCACCGCCGGCTTTCGGCAGCTTGATCTCTACGGCAGGCTCCGAGTCGCTCCATTTGATGTTCAAGATGACCGGCCCGTTCTCCAGGCTTTCGGCGTTGGTGATGGTGCCGCTGACCGTCACGAAATCGCCTTCGATGATGTGCGACCGGCTGATAGTCGCAACGATCGTCGGCCTGGGCGCATTGGTCAAACGAATGTTGTCCAGCGACGAAGCCTGGATCTGAATCTTGCCCGACAAAGTGCCGGCAAGGTACTCGAATCCGATCTGCCCCACCTGTCCCTTGAGCGCCCCGAGCTGTACCGAGATCAGCTTCGGTGTACTCGGGTCATCCGAGGCAGTGATGCTGACCGTCTTCAGGATGAACCGCTGTCCCTCCGCGTCTCTGCCATAAATAATCAATGTTCCGGGCCAGGTCCGTAGCTCCTGGCTGGTCACCAGCGTATTCGGGGCGGCCCCTACAATAGCGCCCGGCATCAATATGCCGGTGTTGGTGACCGTTTCCATGTACGCGGCCGGCGTAAACTCGAGGGTGACGGTGTCGTACTGCGGGGCAAAGAGCATGCGATTATGCTCAAGGCTTTCACCATTATTCAGGTTGTACGAAAACGTGCAGAAGTTGGCATAGAATTTCAGCGCCATGCCAAGATACTCGTCCAGGCTGCCGGTCGTAATACCCTTGAGAGTTGCCTGGGCAACGCCGCTGGAGATTGCACCTTTGCTCATGGTGCGGACCAGATCCGTCATCCCGTCGACAAACCGCGGATCTCTAGCAAAATCCTTGATCGTTGTCAAAACGTTCGAGATCGCCGTCGCTACGCTGCCGAAGGAAAGATTCGGCGCACTCCTCATGCCGAGGAAGTCGATCTGTTTCTTGATTTCGCCTGTGATCTTGGCGAGCGTCCACTCGATCGTGTCCCAAGTTGTCTGGGACGGCGCGAGGCCATCCCACCACTGCGAGACTTTTTCCGTATCCAGTTTCGGACTCAGGTTGAGACCCTGGAATTTATCTCCGCTTCCCCCTTGCAATGACCAGCCCGGAATTTCCAGCCAGGCGCCCGACCCAAAATTAGGGAATCGGCCGAGGACCGCATTCTGGCTCTCCTCAAAGTTACCGTTGAAAACGGTTGGAATCACAGCATCGTGAACACCGTACTCGTTGTCGGCGTCTGTGTTAACCGCAGTCGTGGCAGTGACTGCGGTCCACATGCCGGGACCGCCGCCACCTTGCACCGAACTTGCCCAGCCGTTGAGTATGCCCTCCCAGGTTGCCTGGGTATCCAGGTTGATTGCCGGAGGGGTTTGCGTGGCATCAAGTGCGCCGCGATACCAAGGCGCCCCGGCATTTTGGTCGGCCCAGTCGTAAGCGCCCAACGCCTGCAACCATGGTGGAGTTTCCTTCTTTTCCGCAATCAAACCGGACATGTTGCGCCAAGCGAAATTTGTTCCCAAGCCAAGCAGATCGGGATACTTGGACGTGTTCAAATCCACCGTTCCCAGATACCAGTACTGGACACGCGAATGCGGAAATGACAATCCATTGGCAAGCCAGATCGTCTGATCCTTTTCGAAGAAGGCGCGCCCGTCCAGCTTGATGTTAAGACTGGCGTTGACAATCTTGCGCCCGTTCGGGGTCATGGTCATACCCTGGAAACCGCCTCCTGTATACCCTCCCTGCGGTGTCTCCATCGCTGGAATCACGTCTTTCTGGTAATCACTCATCTTGCCGCCGACGCCCAAGGTCTGATAATAGTTGTCGGCATAGCCCACATTGGCCCAGACCGTCACATCGGGATCCTTGAAATCCGCGAAATTGATCTTGTTGATCGCCATCACATTGGCGGCGATCTTTCCGCCCTCTACCGCGTACCCTGCGGCCCTGATGAACGGACCAACCCAGGGAATCCTGCCGAGGGCATCTTTGAGAATTACCGATGTGTAATCGAGCAAGGCCGCCAACGGAATCGACAATGAATCCTGGACAAAATCATGCGGATCCATCGTCGTCATCTGGATATTGGTGATATCCGGCCTGAACGTTCCCAGCCGCTGGATGATTTCGCTGTTGACGACGGTGCCGCGGCTGTGAGAAATGAATTGCAGCGGCGAATTGAACAACTTGCCACCCGACGTCAGGTTCAGATTCCACAATCCGGCGAAAATGGCATCGGCCGCCGCCTCGGCAAATCCGCTGTCGCTCAGGAACGACTCGGACTCCCAGTCTGTCACGATGAGCAAGGGCTTGCCGACAAATGCATTGAGATCCGCAGTGGATTGATAAAGGCTCCATATGTGGCTGCCGTCGGCTTTTTTGCCGCTCTGATAAGCTTGCTGGAAGATCCCGGTTTTCGGGTTTTGCACCAGAATCACGCCGCCGTTCTTCATCGCGATTTGGGCAGCGATTTCGAATGATCCCGTCTCCAATATCTGGGAACTGCTTCCAAAGGGCTGGAATCCGTGCGTGAGCACGGTGACAGACGAGAAATTTGTCTCGGACGTGACCGGAGTTACTTTAAACGTGCTGCTTGCGCGCTGAACGATGCCATCCGCGGTGGCTGCCTGCACACCCCAGTAATAGGTTTGTCCGGCGGTCAACCTGCGATCATCCGGCATCTGGAACGTAATGGTGGTCGTGCCATCGGTCGCATTGAATTTCTTGGTCAGGATCCGGTTGCGATTGACATCCTTGACTACCACGCCGTTAATCGTGAGTTCATCGTTCACGAATTGGTATTCCGTGGTGTTCTTGATCAGCTTGCCGGTTATCGGATCCAGCAGGTAATCGTCCGGGAACAAGCCCTGGCCGTCCGGCTGGATGCTGACGAACAGCTGCATGCTTTCCACGGCCGTGTTATGCAAGGTCCAGGTAAATTCAGGCAAACCGTTTGCCGCTGTTACGGTTGGCGACAGCAGTTCAAGGAAATTGGTATTGCCCGCCATGTCATAGACGGTGTCGCCGAATTCCAGCTCGTATTTGACCGGTGTGAACCGGAACGCCGCCGACGTGCCAAGCCCGAATACCCGATCGAATGGCATCGCCGCGAAACCGGGTTTCAGCACCCGCTGGTTGGCGATCGATAGCTGTTCAGCGGCTATCAGCAGATCGCTTACATTCCATTCGAGGCGTCCATCCGGAATATCGAACCCGTCGCCCTGCAGTGCTGCCCATAGCTTCTGGCTGTTGTCGACCAGTTGCAGGTTGTACATCATGGTATTAGGCATTGCTGTCGTGGTGCCGAGGAACTCCGGCCTTTCGCCGAACGGATCCTTGATGACGCCGAGCTTGCCGCCCGAAGTCTGCTGCAATTGATAGGCAGGCGATCCGAGCGGCGCCGAGTTGCCTGACAGGGCATCCGCGACGATCGCATACAGCACGCCCCTGTATGTCACCGTCACCACGTCGAACGGCATGCCCACGTTGGTGTCGTAAACGATGGTTTGCGGGATTACGAAGGCATCGCCGAGCGAAGACATGCGAATCGCCTTGGCCTCCGGATTGCTCAACTTGCCATCGTTACCCACCGCTACTTCGATGGCGAAGAAGCCGAAACGGCCACCCATCGGGTCGACGCCGGTGAACCGCAGTTTTCCATCCACGATGCCGACCGCAGCAAGCTGGCGAATCGCGCCAAACGGGATTTCCTGGGCTGCCATGGAGGCGACATTTCCCACACCGGACGACTTGGTCAACGAAACGTAGCTGTCGTCCTGGACCGCTTTCAACGCTCCATGGTATTCCGGCTTTTCAAGTCCATTGAGATTGATAATGCTGACCTGCGTACGCCCCGAAACCGCGAGGTAGCGGTCTTGTCCCTTCTCGAGCAAGGCGATCGAGCTGTACCCCTGCACCTCCGCCGGCTCCGGCAACTGTATATCCTTTGCTTGCAAGAACTCCTTGTCGCGCGGATCGATGTTGATGCGCCACAGATGCGCCAGTCCCGGCGTGGTCATGTCATATGAATGTTCCGCCGCATAGAGATAGTTGCCCGATACGACCAGACGCAAGCTCTCCGCCGCCATCTCCGGCAGCGTGAAGGCATTTACCATTTTCAGCGACAAGCTATCCACCACGTAGATCATGCCGTTTGGTCCGCCAATGAACAGCAACCGGTAACCTTCGCTGAAGGCCATGCTGGCATTGCTCGCTTGGTATTGACCCTGGCTGCTCGGCTCGCCATTGACGCCACGATAGTCGAGCTCCTTGATGACTATTCCATTCCGGATCAGTTGCACCTGGTCCTGCTTGGCGACCGCATTGAAATCGGTGCGGCCTTTTAGCTCCATTGACGTGGTATCGCCATTGCCCACCCATTCCGGCGTGGCGCCGGATGTCAGGATCATGCGTTGAACGACGACGTTATGCAGTCCGTATGCGATCCCGTCCGGAATTTCAATGTCAACATTCGCTGTCGATGCCGTGACAGTCACATCGGTATAGCGCCACAGCAGCATGCCTTTTTGCTGGGTCGTGTTGCCGTCCCAGAGTTCGGTCGTCAGGTTTGCCTCGTTGCCGGCCAGACCCACGGTACCCGCATCCTCCGGCGTGATCCAGATACGCAGCTTGGTTAGAGCATTCGGCGCAGCCGGACTGAGCACATTCTCCAGATCGAGATGCAGCTTGCCGTCCTGGATTTGCATGCCGGTGATGACCGGGCTGGCCATGGCGGACGGACTTGTGCCGGGAGGTAGCGGCGAGATAACCAGAGTGACGTTGCCGTCCGGATCGATGTTCTTCGTGATCTCCTGCACGTTGTACACGCCGGGCAGCGTCTCCAGGTATGAGAAGAATGGGCTGATCGCATAGGCCGCAATGTTGAGCGAAATACCGGTCATCAGCCCGCCCAGGGAACCCGATCCACTCAGCATCCGCGCCGACATCCACGCCATGTTGGCGATAGCGAGTATCGCCGGATTGGTACCGCTGACTTGCATGGTGCCGCCGCCGGTCTGGCGATTGAGCTTGACGACGCTGTATGTGCCGGCGGTGACGCCGTCATACGGCGGGCTGGCGGTACGTGCGACGCCATCCGCGCCGATGTAACCGTTATCCATCACGAACCAGATATCCTTGGGCTGGCCATTGATGTCGGGTAGCGTGCCGCGCTTGAGGAACAGAACTTCCTCGCCAATTTCCAGGCCTTCCATGTCTTGCACCGGAATCGCCAGTTGCACCGGTGCTTCGCTGACAACATCTCCAAAATCGAGCTTGAACGCGGCGATCGTCTTGACCACATCCGGCATTGCAAGATCCATCCCGGTGACGGCTTCAAGCTGCGCCAATGCGATGCGCTCGATGGAGACAACCGCATCCGCGGACAACGCACCTGCGCCGACCATCACGGTTTCACCGGTTGCCGATGCCACCACGCCGCCATCTTCCCTGGTGATGGTTATGCCGGACGGCGTGTCCGTGTCCGGATCCTGATCCGTCAATTTTGCGTACGTGACATTCAAATTGATGTCGGTCTGGCCCACTGCCTGCAACACGACTATGCCGTTGTCGTCCAGCACGCTGGTCAAATGCACGATCGAGATCACCACGCGGCCTTCGCGCAGGGCGGTAATCAGGCCGTCCGCACTGACGCTGGCGATCGCGGAGTCGGACACCAGATAGCGCGTGCCCATATACTGGCCAGGCGTCGCAGCATGAACGTCCGCCGCTTCACCGGTCACCGGGTCGTCCGCGTGCACTTTCAGTTGCCTGGTCGCTCCCGGCATCAGTGCCAGCGTACCGGGATAGACGTCCACCAGTACAGTCGGCACGCCGAACATGGCCTCGCGCAGGTCACCGATACGCCGTGGAATCGTTACGAGCTGAGGATTGATTACGGTGGAAGCCTGGATCGTCCGCCCATCAAGGTCGATACGCGACACCAGGATATGCGCCGGACTGATCTTGGTGATGCGAATGCGATCGGTCGCATCATCGATCTCGACCGGGTTCGTTTCCACAGCGCCGAGCGCGGCCATATCGGACACGCTGACGGTCAGATACTGGCCATCTTCGATCGCAACGCCGATTTCGTCCTCAAAATCCGCATACGCAGAAATCGCAACCGTTTCGCCGCGCCGCAAGGACGGCAAATCGGCAAGATGAATTGCCAATAGCTTCGCGCCGCTGACATCGATATCGACTTCAATCGGGGCGCTTTGCGAGAATCCATCGTCCGCGATCAAGGTGACGCGGGCCAAGCCGATATAACCGGCTTCCGGTTTGAAGCTCAGCGTACGGCCATCCGCACTCAAGATGGCGGTACCGTGTGTGACGCCGGCGATGCGCCAGAATACGTTGTCGCCCTCCAGATCTTCGGCGACGTTGCTCAACGCTGTATTGATACCCAGTCCGGCATGGGTTTTGAAAGCCGACAATGCATCCACCGCAACCGGCGCGCGATTGGCTTTAAAGCCGGTGTTTGCCAGCAGCACCTGGCGGTCTTGCGCATTGAATTGTCCGTCGCCATTGATGTCAGCCGGATTGTCGGCGGCAGTCATCGCGGATTGCCATAGTTGGCTATCGGCGCCGTCAACCTTTCCGTCCAGATTCAGGTCGCCGGCCACGCTGATGCGCACGCTGGCGATACCGTTCGCGCCGTGAATACGGATCAGCTTGACGCCGTCAACGGTCGCGCGCAGCAAGCGAACCGTCTTGCCGTTAATCGTAGCCGTGCCGACCAGTTGAACGCCGGTTACCTCGATCTCGGCGCCGTCCGGCAATTCACTTTCCAGCGCATAAATTACCGCGCCCTGCCCGCCCGCGACGTGAACCGTGGACGCAATTTCGCTGGCGCGCACTGCAAAAGCCAGGCTGGTGGTCGTGTCCGCGCCGATCGCGCCGCTCCACGAATTGGTGGCGGTTGGTCCGCTCCAATTTACCGCAGCGCCAAGACTGGCCGTGATCGCATCGGTCAACAAGCGGCCCTGGCTGTCATAGGCGTAGGGCGTGCCGCTACCTGTATCGCTGACGTCGCGCGCCAGTATCAGGCGGCCGACTGAATCGTAGCGGTAAGCGATCGCAGCCGGTTGTCCGGTATCGTCGTGGAACGAGACACGGCTGATCCGGCCGTCCGCATCGCGCTGGAAGTCCACGCGGTCTTGCAGGCTGCCGTTGGCCGCCGCAACGCCTGCATCGGATACCAGCCAGCGTACTCCGTCGGCGAAAGCAATTTGCGTGATCACGCCTTGTGCATCGAGGGTGTAAGTGGTGCCGTCCGGTCCGGTAAGCAGATACGCGTTTGGCACCCAGGCTTGGCCGGTAGCCTGGCTATACAGGTACTGTCCCTGGCGAATCACGGTATCGCCGGTTCCGGCGTTTACGCTGCCGCTGAACGCTTGCAACTGCCAACCCTGCGCGTTGCTGAATACCGGATGGAAAACCCGAGGCGCTCCGACCAGCTGTCCGAGTTGTTCGGCTTGCGTGCCGAGCGTGAAAGACAGGCTTGTCAGTCCAACGCCAGGAATTGACAACTCCGCCGGCACCGTCAGCCAGACATGCGCACCCTCGCTCCACGGCGCCGTAGCACCACTGGCCACGGTGGCGGGCTGGTCCGTGGTAAGCCGTGAAGACAACAGCGGCATGCCCCAATTGCCAAAGTCGCCGCCACCTTGCATGAGGTCGCTCCATTCACGGGTCAGCGCGAGATCGTGACCGGCCAGCGTGATAGTGACGTCCGATGCGGGATACGTTCCGAAATTCTTCTCGGTACTATCGATGGCCAAGCGGGTATCCAGCTCGGTGATGCGGCCTGCAACATCCCATGCCACCAGCTTCAATTGATATACGCCATTGATGAACTGGCGCGGATCGATGGCAGCCAGGTTGAGATCTTGATCGATCCGGGTTCCGGTCGCATCTTGCTGCGCCAGCAAGGTCCATGCGTCGCTATTGGCCGGCGAGATCAACAACCGCCAGCCCATCATTTGCTGCTCCACCATGTGCGCCGTCAGCGTTGACGGTTGGCTGAATACGACGGGAACGGAAGATAGCGTCGAGCCTGTCAGCAGGCCGCTCCAGTTCAATTGCGGTGCCGCGGTGTCGGCCGGGTCCTTGACCCTCACGATCTGCGTGCGAGTCGAAACGAAGCCATCCCGATCGGTGGCGGTTACCCGTATTTCGAGCAAGCCGGGCTGTGCCGGGATCAGCTTGAGCCGGCCCGCGCCATCCAGCGCCACGCTTTGCCATGCCTGGCCGGCGCCATCCAGTCCACGGACTTCGACTGCGATGCCGGCAACCCCGCTCCAGGCATCCGCCCGCACGGTGGCAATCACAGTTTGCCCCGGCACGACCGGCGTCGATGGCGTGGTCGATATCAGGATCTTTGGTGCGCTGGCATCCGTATCGGACACCACGCGCAATACAAATACGCTGTTGACGACACTGCGGCCATCGCTGACCTGCACTGTGATTGCGTATTCACCCGCCTGCCCGGCGCCCGGCGCCCAGCTAAGACGCCGCGTCTGCGCGTAATATTGCGCTCCCTCCGGAAGATTGGCAAAGCTGACGATGAGCGCCTCGGTCTGGTTGATGCCGTCCAGGTCGGAGACCGTGATTCCGGCGCCCGCAGCGCCGCAGAATTCAACCGGAATCGTGATCGTATTCCCGATCAAGACAGTCCGGTTCGATGTCGTAATCGTCGGTGTCCGGTTCACATCCAGCACACGAACCTGGACCGTCTGGGTAACGATGGCGGTGCCGTCGTTGGCCTGGAAAGTAAACGTATAAGCGTGGCTGGACTGGGCCGTGTTGTCGACCGTATCCAGTGATGGCGTCCATTCAAAATTGCCGGTATTCGCATCAAAGAACACACCGGCCGGCGTGTTGGCATCATAGATCAGCGACAACCGTGTGGCATCGTTATCCGCATCCACCGCTTGCACGTTAAAGTTGAGCGTATCTCCCTCTTGTACCAGTTGCAACGGAATCGGCAGCAGTCGCGGCGTCTGGTTGACGTTTTGAACGGCGATCTGGATCGTGCGGGAAAAGCTGGATATGCCGTCCGAACCGTTGATGGCGAAACGCCACAATCCGGGCGTGCCCGTATTGCCGTCCTGCGCGGCAAATACGTCCGGAATCCAGGACAGTTTTGCGTAACCAATCGCCGGAAATTCGAGCTTCATGCCGCGCGGCAGACCGGATGTGGTCCATGTAATCAGATCGGAATCGTTATCCTTGCTGAACAGCTCGACGGTGAGCGGCACGCCCTCTGTCGCATTGACGCTGATTGGCGCTACCGCGGAAGTAACGACGTTGCCGTTGACCTGTACCGCCAGAACTTCCGGCGCCGCATTGGTTGCGCGCACGCGTATGCGCATCAGATGCGACAGGACATTCGGAACCGGATTTTGCGGCTGCGCATAACCGCCGCCGGTTGGTGGCAAACCGCTATCGGTCACCATGATTTCAATATCGTGATCGCCGATATTGTCGGTGGTCGGGGTCCAGGTCAGCGTCGCCTGGCCATACAACGTGCCAAGGGTCAATACAGCGCCCGCCGGCAATCCAGCGGTATTCCAATTCAACGCATCCTGATCCGCATCGCTCGCGCTCAGCGCAATTTGCAACTGCTGTCCGACTACCGCGACGACTTGCTTCGGCGCCGTCAGTACCGGCGTTTCCGACAAACTGCGAACGGTAACGATGAAACTCTTTGCGTTGTATTGAACCTGGTTCACGTCGCCGTCGCCATCGTCGTGCGCGGTCACGGTGATCGTATAGTCGCCGCGTGTTCCCTCACCTGGCGCGAACCGGATTATGCCGGACGCCGAACCATTGGCGCCAGACCCATTTTGGGTATACGTGGCGAACGCAGGCAAACCAGTGATCGTCAGCGTAAGCGGATTACCTTCGGCATCCACTGCGGTGACCGGGATTTCCAGTACCGCGCCCTTGTCGACAAACGCATTCTGGATATCGCCGATCACCGGCGCCTGGTTGGCGTTGGCAACGGTGATTGGAATGATGATATGACTGGAAGCCGGCATGCCGGTACCGTCGCCGGTATCGGTCGCGGTCACCGTCACATGATAAGTACCGGCTTGCTGCCGTCCAGGAACCCACACGATTTCAAGCGTTTCCTGGTCAAAGCTCGCGCCGTCCGGCAATCCCTGGATGTCATAACTGACGGTAGGCGCGACATTGACCGAGCCGCCGGTTGCCGGGAGACTGTCCATGAGACGGATTTTGGGCGCGAAAGCCGGATTATCCGGATCAAAGGCAAAGACGCTGATGCGTAGCGGCTGTCCTTCCAGCACATTCCAGTCGCCGGTTTCCACAAAGCGCGGCGCGCCATTCGCGTTGAGAACGTTGAACGTAATGTCCCGCGTAACGGAACTGCTGGTGACCTGGCCATTTGGCGCTTTCCAGTCTGCCACCAGGGTGACCGGGATGGTATAGCTCCGGTGTTGATTGAAGCCGGGCGTCCACTCCAGCCAGCCGGTTTCGTTGTTCAAATGCGCACCGCCAGGCAGCCACGGGGTGACATAGTGCAACGTGACGGTGGTTCCATCCGCCTGCACCAGGCCGCCCGGCACATTGCCGGCGAGCTGCAATGCGAAGGGGTCGCCTTCACGCAGCGTTTGCGTTCCAACGGCCGGCAGCACCGGCTGTGGATAAGCCTGCATGACCGCCAGATGGAAGATGCTGCTGACGGTCTCGATGCCATCGCTTGCAATTACCGTGATGTTTTCATATATGCCGGCCTGCTCGTAAGTCGGCGTCCAGGTCAGCATGCCGGTGGCGGCATTGAAGACCGCGCCAGGAGGCAGATTTCTGAAGGTAACGGTAAAGCGGTCACCATCTTCATCGGCCGCCGCAATCGGCAGCGACAAGGTCTGGCCCTCGGCCAGGACCATGTTGCCGGCAATGTCGACTACCGGCGCGTGATTGCCGCCGGTGACCGGCAAGTGGAAGCGCTTGGTCGCGGTTCCGCCACGGCTGTCTTGCACGCGCACCACGATTTCAGTGTCAGCCGCCGCACCTGCAGCCGGTGTCCAGTGCAAGGTGGCGCGCGAGTGATAGCCGTTTGGAGACGGTGTCACGCCGGTTGACGGTGTCAGGGTGACGCCAGCCGGCGCCTGCACCAGTTGCCAATAGAAGCGCGTCCCATCGGAGTCGATTGCTTCAAGAGTGCCGGTCCATTCCTGGCCGATGGCGGCCGGCGGCAATTCGACAGCCGATTCCGAATCCGGATTGGCAGCGCCTTCCACCATCAGTCGCGGCGGCACATTTTGCTGCGGCAACGCATAGATGCCATGACCGAGTTCCGCTTTTACCAGGTCGGCCAGACCCGGATGCGTCGAGAACAGGCTGATCGGTGTAATGGTGATGGTTTGATTCATCAACGATGCGCCAACCAGGAACTTGCCGCCAGTGGCGGCAAGCGCAGCGCTCAAATCGATAATCCACAAATCGGCTTGATTGCCGGCGCCCTGCTCGGCGCCTTGGATCAGGTCGCCAAACACGCGGCCCGGGTCCAGCAATAAGGTCAACGGACCATTCAAGTCATCCGTGCCGATATTGGTAATGTTGATGTCGTAGCTGATTTCACCGGTGATGCGGTCAGCCCGGGTATTGGCAAAATCGAGGCGGATGCTGCTCGACATTTCGAGCAGTGCGGTGAATCTGCTTGTGAAGGATTGCTCAAGCGAAATCCCGGCGCCGCTCTGCAAGCGGGCGTTGACTTCGAGTTCGTACTGTCCGGCTT
Organism: Burkholderiales bacterium RIFCSPLOWO2_02_FULL_57_36; assembly: GCA_001770855.1. Lineage (GTDB taxonomy): Bacteria > Pseudomonadota > Gammaproteobacteria > Burkholderiales > Burkholderiaceae_D > MESE01. The sequence continues at coordinate 19,984 of MESE01000130.1, read as the reverse complement.
GCAGGCCGGCGATACCCAGCCATGCCGTCCGCGTGGCGGCATTCCATTGGACGCTTAGCGGGTTGACGACTACAGCAGCGCCCGAACCCAGCATCGTGAGCATGAAATTATCGGTATTCAGTACGCTGCCCGATTCGTAGTCTTGTCCCAGCCACATATCCTGGTCGAACACCACGCCGATTTGATTCACCGGCAATGGCATCAATGCGCCATCGGCAATGGTTACGGATTGGATTTGCGGCGCTTCGAGCAATGCAATTTCATCGATGCGGTTGGTTTGCGCTACCAGGATGTGGCCTTCGGATGTGACAACGATGCTTTCGCCGCGCGTGCCGCCATTGGCGACTTGCAGGGCACGGCGGGTAGCCAATTCAATCATCCAGACGCCGGCCTGATGCGGTGCCTGGACGAAATTGTCAGTTACCGAGCGTTGCTTGAGGTTGCTGGAGGCGACCAGCAGACCTTCCAGCGGCGTGCCGTCCCGGCCGAATGCGATGCTGTCAACCACGCCCGCCAGTCGATATTCCAGTTCCGCGCGGCCGGCGTACTTGCCGCTCATCGGGAAACTGACAATGTCGGTAGTCGGGTTGATGCTGGCGCCGGCAATTTCGCTGCCGGTCCACACTACCGCCCACAGACGGCCATCCGGGCCGAATGCGAGGTCTCCTACTCGCTGCTTGCTGAAATGGGTCCACGCCTGGGTGGGATCGGCGGCTTGCGGATTGAAGATTTCGATGCCATCACCGGACGACACATAAATGCGTCCGGTTTCCGGATGGATCGCCAGCGCATGCGTCAACGGCGCATCACCTGGTCCCTTAAAACGCGCCAGTATGGTGCCGCTATCGACATCAACCTGCAGCAGTTCGCTGCCGGTCATGATCCACAGTTGTCCAACCAGGTCGATCGCCATGTCCAGCACCGGCGCATCCAGCGTGAATAGCGGCACGGTGTTGCGGCCGCCATCCTTGCCGTAACGATAGACCTTGTTACGTTCTTCGCCGGCGCTGGCAAGAATGCTGTGATCCGCCAACTCGACCATGGCCAATGCCCCGATGTCGGCTGCGCTTGCCGCGTAGCCGTCGGCAAAGGCGCGCAGGGTAAACGGTGCGAGCACGGTCCGCAAATCGGGAGTTGACCCGGCCGCTACGCGACCCTGTATCAGTTGGTTGGCCTGAGCGAATACGGCACTCGCCGCATAGCTGCGGTCGGTGGTTGCGGCAACCGGCATTTGCGCGGACGATTCAAGCGCTTCATTGATACCCAGACTGTCCAGCACCTGTTGACGGCTGCCGTCGTCCGGCAATACTGCGTTGGCCACTGACGCGGCCTCGCGATTGCCGGCCCTGTCAGTGCCGACCGCGAGGAAGTCGTAACGCTTTCCTGTTTCACCGGTAAACACGGCCTGAGTTTGCTCGGGCGCCACCTGGCGCAACCAGATCTTGAAGTCGCCGCCATTTTCGGAAACATATACCGTGACGGATCTGAGACCGCTGGCGTCGTCGGTGGAGCTCCATTTGACATCGAAGGCAGGCGCGCCGGCTCCGTTGTTGCCGAGCGACGTTACCAGCAAGTTCGTTACAGGTGCCTTGGTGTCCAGCTTGGCGCTGACCGCCGCACTTGCCACCGGTGGCGACTTGTCGATCGTAATGCTGGCGCTGCTGACGATTTCTGCTCCGGAGGGCACCCCTTCAAGAGCAGCTATGCTGTAGCTGACGAAACCGCGTTTTTGCTGCGTGGCGTCGCCGCTTGCGGCGGCCAGCAACAATCCGCGCGATCGATCGCGCAATACTTCACCGGTGTCAGGATCAATCGCCTGCAGCAGCCATGTGGCTATGCCGGTCGACAGATCGATTCCGGCGCTGACGCGCAGGATGAATCCCTTGCTTGCCGTGAAATCGAAGTCGCCCTGGAAGTTCGCGCGGTTATCCGGTACATGTACAGTAATGTCGCCGATCTTCAGGTCGCCCAGACGCAAGGTACGAACATCGAGATCCGGATCAAGCTGCGTAGTGAGGCGCAGTTCGCCGATCGCGGCATCGGAAGAATTGCTGAACGAAATGGTGTAAGGCAGCTGCGTTTCGATCGGCAGATAACTGTTTCCGTCGGTTCCCAGCACGGCCATGGGACCGCGCATGCTGACGAGCTCCGAACCGGTCGTGGTCTGTGCGCTTTGCAGGTACTGGGCCAGATTCAGACTGGCTGGACCAACCGGTCTGAAATCGCCATCCAGCACGCCGATATGCCGCAAGTACTCAAGTTCCGCCTGGTTGCCGGCAAAGACGTTGAAATTGACAATGTGCGCTTCGTGCGCGGCATTCAAGTCAAATTCCGCTGGATCGGCCAAGGCAGGAATCGGGTTACCTCGCTCGGAATACTCAACCGGTGCCTTGATCGCATTCGGATCGTTGTCATAGCGCGCCGAGTCACCGTACCATTGCTGAACTTTTTGGAAGAATCCAAGGATGTCAGCCTGGGTCTGATAGCTGTCGCCGCCCTTGCTTAACAAAATGCCGGCGGCCAGGGTCGCATTAAGACTGACCACTTCAGGATTGTCGCGAATCGGTGGCGCTTCAGCCAGCGGGCGCAACAAACCGGCCGTTTCAAGAGCGCCAAGCCAGCCGGCTACCCATTGCGCCTCGTCCGCCGCGAGGACGGAAAGACTGGTCGGTGCATCCTTGTCTGCAAGGATGGCGACGCGCAGGCGTTTGGCGTGCGCAGTCTGGTCTGCGATGAACTCGGCCCGGGTCAGCGGCGTAGCTGCACCGACCACGTTGAACGCAAACGGTATGGCGCTTATCTCCGCCTTGGTCATATGGGGATTGTCCGGATTATGGCCCAGGAATTTTTCCGCGAGTCCGACGGAAATCTTGTCCAGATCCTGGACGCCGTCATCAAGCAATCCTTGCTGCTTCCAGTCCGGATGGATCAGGTACAGCTTTTCGCGCAAGCCTTCAAAGTCGTATGCTATCCACTCGCGCAAACCAGGATAAGTCTGGATGTCGAAAGTCATGCCGACAAAACCGTTGGCAGCCACGTCGAACGCGTAACCCGGCGTCAAGTTGAAGCCGTTCAGGTTCTGCGTGTTGTCGAGACTTGCCCATGGAATGTCCGTGCGTCCTGTTCCATCGGTCGGGGTCGGACCATATACTTGAACATTGGCCGAATCGGCCGTCGTTTTTCCATCCGGCGCTCCGCTGGCGTTACTGGAGTATATGATGTACGGAAGCTTCAAGCCCCCCAGAATAATTTCGCTGCTACCCATTTCCGGCACGCCAAAATCGAAGCGCACGTATGGCGTATCGACATTGGTCAGGCTTTGCAGCGATACGCTGTAAGTTACGTGCTCGCCCGGTTCGATGGTGCGCGGACCGCCGATACCGATCGTAACGTCGGCTTCGATGCCGCGCTCGACCAGATAGCGCGCCGCCTCGACAACGCGTTCGCCGTCCGGATTGATTACGACCACGTCATACAAGCCATGCGGCATGGTTCGCGTATCGAAAATTGCCACGATATGCGTGCCGTCCAGCACTTGCCAGCGTTCCGGCTCGGCTTCGTGGACTCCCGGCCGAACCAGCTTGACAAGAGCGCCCGGCTTGAACCGGGAACCGTAAATATCGAGCGTTACCCACCGATGATCGTCATCGCTGGTGCCGCCTTGATCCGGCGTCACCCTGGTTACCGATAGCGGCAACAGTTCGGCGCGCAGTACGACCGGCGTATTGGCCACGCCCTGCCGTGCTCGCACCAGCACGTAGTATTCGCCTGCCCGAGTGCTTGCTATGACCGCCTGCTGATCTGCCGCAAGCGGATTGGTAAAGGATGCATCAAACGCAAAACTGGTCGGTATGTCGCCGTAGCGGATGAAGACTTCATTTGCCCCTTCCGCCGCCGATGAATCAAGACTTACGCGCAGCGTTTCGCCGCTGCCGACGGTCACTTTATACAAGCGATCCTGGCCGGGGTTAAGTGTGGTGGCGAGTGAGCCGGTAACTTGCAACTGCGGCACCGTGGTCTGGATCGTCGAGGCCGAAGCTTGCCGGTTGTTTGCCTCACCGGGCGCCACGTTCAGGCCGGTAGAAGAATAGGTAATCTTTCCTTCGTAGACCTCGTTGTAGATATCGGCGCGAACGATGATGCGCCAGTTGCCGTCGCGCAGCGGCGGCAGGGCAGCCTTCAAGGTAGCCGTATAGCTGCCGTTGGCGCCAAGGTTGCCGACGTGCTCGACTTTGCCGAGCAACACGTCGCCAAGGTCCCAGTTGCTGTCGCTGGACAAATATAGCGCATCGGTCCAGCGTCCGTAGGCGATATGGCTCGAGTCGTTGACAATCGTGTAGGTGATTTCGACCGGATCGCCGACACCGGCTGATGCCGGCACGCTGATGCCGCTGACCTTCAAATCGGCTGGCGGCGGCAAATCGATTCGGATCGGCGCGGCAGCCGTCGCATTGTTTTGGTCATTCCCGAATTCACGGACCTGACCGAAGGCGCCGGTTCCCCATACGTTGCTTGGGTCGGTGACCACGAACAGATAGTAGGTGCCGTCAAGATTGCTGGGCGCCGTTACCTGCAGATTGGCGTTGTAAGTACCGTTAGCCGCCAGCCCGCCTTGATGCAATACGTATCCAACGTAGTTATCCTGATTGACGTCGAGGAATTGATCCTTCGATATGTAAACGAGGTCATACCAACGCGTTTGATCGCTCGGTGTATCGCCGCCCTTGTTGATAACTTGATAGCTGACCGGAAAAGTTTGTCCGGCAAGCACATTCGACGGTGCGGTAACTACAGAAACCTGCAAGTCCGGAGGTGTCGCCAAGGTGATCGGCAGTGCGATCGAGGTGGTGTTGTTAGCCTCGGCAGCGAATTCCCTGACTGCACCGGAAGCGTCGCCTGGCCGGGCGTATGTCAAACTCAAAACCGGAAGGCCAGGCAGAATGGTGCTTTCCGTACCGTAGGGATAGGATTTGATAATCTGGGTGTCGGCCTTGACGATCAAACGGAAGTCGCCGCTGATCGACTCCGGCAACCTGACGGTCACCGATCGCGTATAGGTTTCACCCGGCTTGAGGAATTCATCTCGTCCGTCGTCCGGGTTCGCGTCGGGTGGCATAACCACCTGGAACACGCCGCTCGAACCATCCACCAAAGCATAGTCGCGCAAATCCAGGGAGCCGTCACGGGACAGATAAATGCCGTCATACCAGCTATTGGTGCGCGTCGCCCGGTTGCCTGCATTGATTACTGTCCAGGTGACGGTAATCGGTTGGCCGGACGCCGGGTCAGCCTCGGATACCGTAATATTTTTAACTTGAAGATCCGGTTCCTGATACGTGATATGAAACGCGGTGCTGGCGATGTTGTTATCAACCTTGCCGGCCTCGTACACGCTGCCGGGCAGAGTCGAAGACTGTTTGGCGTAATACGGCAGAATGTCCGGGTTGTATGCGGAATACGACTGCGTTCCCTGATCCCCGTAGTTGGTCGGGAGATCGTTCTTGGCCCTGAAAGCGCTCGTAATGTAGTTTTGCCGGTCGCGCGCAAGGCCATCTGCGTCAAGGTAAACGTATTCACTGTCGCAGATGACATAGACGTAATAGTCGCCATCGGTACCGGGGGGCAGCTTGGCCTTGATGGAGGTGGTGTAGCTGCCGCCGCCGGCCAGACCTTGAACGTTGGTATGCACCGAAGTGCCGATCAGGGTGGCGCGGTTTGGAATAAAAGTCGCATCCTTGCTGATATACACTGAGTCGAGCCAGCTCTGCGTTCCGGACCAGACCGCGCTTCCGAGATTGGTTACGGTCCAGCTCACGTTGACTGTCTCACCCGAGAAAACTTCCGGCTCGGCTATTACCGAACTGACCCGCAGGTCTGCCGGTTTGCTCGAGATGGAAGACACGATAGCGAGCCGGTTATTCGCTTCCGCCGATTCACTTATCCTCTCGTTGGCGTCGGTAAACACGTGCAGGTAACCGCCGGCCACGGACGGTGCAAGACGTACCGTCTGGCTGACAGTGTAGCTTTCACCGCTTCCGAGGCTCCCCGACCGGCTGTAATACGAGATGAGCCATACCTTGGTAGACGTTGCGAAGTCCGGCGAATCGGTAATGTAAATATTGTCGTTCCATTGCGCATTCAGCGCATCGCCCTTGTTTTGTACCGTGTAGCTGAACGAATAGTCGGTGCCCGCATCGGCCAATTGTGGCGCCGATACCTGAGTCACCGCCAAATCGTAGATCGGCAACGTGCGTCCGATTACACCGATCGCGCGCGCCTTGTAGTTGTTGTTGTCTACCTGCGTTGGATCATCGGGATTGATGTTCGACGCCAGCGTGTCCTCCAGGATCACGTTATAGGTATCACTCCAGACAGTAATGAAGTAGCTGCCGGTGGCCATATCGTCAGGTATCGTCACCTTGGCGTTCGCCAGATAGTCTTCTCCTACCGCAAGATTGCCCACATGGGTAAAGGATCCCAGAAGCCGGTCTCCTTTGTAAGCGCCCGGCCTCGTTCTGTCCCGTGCCAGCCAGATGGTGTCAGTCCACGTCTTGGTTGAATCCAGATCACCTCTCGTGGTGGCGCTACCGCTGTTGGTTACCATGTAACTGACGTCGATACTGGTTCCATGAACGGCCTGATCCGGTGCGACAACGGCGCTCGTGACCAGATCGCCAAACGGTATGGCATCAATATAGAATTTAGCAGCTGAAACGTTGTTGCCCTCGTTCGGATACTCTTCGATTTGTCCGTGCGCATCGGACAGGACGATCAGATATGCCTCACCACGATAACGGATAGGAATGTTGATGAACGCCGTCTCATTGGTATAGGCGTCAGTAGGCGCGAGCGCCGAAATATTGCTGAACTGGCCGACCTGCAGGTCGCTGCTATCAAGAATGCCGTCTAGCGACAAATATACTTTGTCGGTCCAGCGGCCGCTGGTGGCGACCGAACCCAGGTTGCTGACGGTGTAGCGTATGCCTACCGAAGTGCCCGACGTGACATGCGGCGGCACGGACACGGTGGTCACACGCAGATCCGGACGCGGATTCATTTCAATCACGGTATCGCTGTCCGTAACGAGGCTGTTGTTGCTCTTGGCCTGAGCCGATTCATAAACCTTGTTATCGAAGTTGGTAGTCACCCTGATTCGATACAAACCTTGTATTCTGGCCGGCACCGACACTTGTTCCGTGCGCGAATAGCGGATACCCAGATCGAGGCCTCGGTCATAGGTGTAGGTTCCGAGCGTGGTAACCGTGCCGGTCTCGTTCGAGATCAGCTCGACCTTGTCGGTCCAGCTGCCGACGGCCGCAGCCTCGCCCTGATTGATCACGCTCCATGTCACGTCAATCAGTCCGCCCTCCACCACGACCGCCTCACCGGTGTCGGAGTTCTTGACGCTTACGCTCTCTACCCGCAAATCCGCCGACCTGGACAAGGTGATGGGCAGCGACAGGTAGTTGGTATTGTTGTCCGCATACACGAACTCAAACGGTCCACCGGTATACGGCCCGGAGGTACGGACAATGATGTAGTAATAACCCTCGAGTCCTGGCGGCAGCACCACGTCCATGCTGGCGCTATATTGGTCGCCTGCCGCCAGCCGGCCAAGGTGGTTGCTGCGGCCGAAGTCCACAATCTTGTCGCTGCCATCCCAGCGGCTACTCAGCCAAATGTCATCCCGCCAGGTTTCCACGCTGGTAATGCCGACGCCCTGATTCGCCACCTCCCAATTAATACGCAAAGGCGCTCCGCTATTCGCGTCGCCCTCCGCGGTAATCGAGGTGACCTGTAGATCGGCATAGGCGATCGGCATGATGTCGACGTTATGCGACACCTTGACGACGTTGTTGTTCTCCGCACCGGTTTCAAACACCTCCGATCTTGCATCGGTCGTGACAAACAGCTTGTACCGGCCGACGCTACCCGGCGGCAGCAAGAGATGCTCATTGCGCGTATAGGTAGCATCTGCGGCAAATGTGCCTTCATGCCGATATTCGCCGACGACCCAGTCGTCAGCGTTGCCCAGTATGTCGTCCTTGGACAGGACGACACGATCGGTCCATGCGGAAGTTACCGCCCCCTTGCCCACGTTGGTAACGGTCCATTGCACATTCAGCGTTGCTGGATCGTCGATCAGGATTTCGGGTGCAGAGACGCCTGAAACGACCAGGTCGCCCGGCGACTCCAGCACGGTTGCGGCCGCCAGCGCATTGTTTGACAACCGGCCGTTTTCAGGAACGACACGGTTGTTGTTCGCGTCGACAATGACAAAATATTCGCCGGTAATATCCGCCGGGAGCGCTATCGTGGCGGAAGCGGTGTAGCTCTGTCCCGGTTGCAAAAACCCGGTATGCGTGACCGAAGCGGCAAGCACGATGTCGTCGGCACTCGCCGTGGCATCGTGCGACAGAACAATCCGATCGCTCCATTGAGACAGATCGGTGGGCGCAACGCCATCGTTGCGTACAGTCCATTTGATGTTGATGCTTTCGCCGCTGCGAATAATCGACGGCACGCCGATCAAACTCTCGATCTTCAGGTCGGCATAGGAATCGCCGCGCAGCGATGTTTTTTGAACCGCAGCACTATTGTTGGTCTCGGCATTGTTTGCAAGATTGGTTTCAAACAAGACACCAAGACCCGCGGCATTCTGGTCGGCGGTTATGGTAAAACGCATTTCGCCCGTGCCCTGCAAGCCGGCCGGCAGGCGGAACGTGTAGCTGCGCTCACGGTATTCGCCGGGACGAATTGCCCCATTCACGTTGCCATTCGCAAAACCGAGCGGGTCATAACGCAAACGCGTGTCCAGCAGAACTGTACCGAGGTCGAGATTGTTGATGACGATCCGGTCGTCGAAGCTGGTGCTTGTCGAACTGCTGCCTTCGTTCCAGTCTTCCCAACGCAATGTGATTAAATCACCTGCATGCAGACCTTCCTGCTCCACTCGCAAATTCTTGATAAGCAAATCAGGGCCTGAACTACGCAATATTTCCGCGGCGTTGTTCGATTCGCCGGTGCCGGCGATATTCGCTTCCACGATTTCACCGGAGCGATCGACGATCACCCGGATCGAGAAATTGCCGGACGCGGAAGCACCGCTCGGCCAGACGAAACGAGCGAGGCGAGCGCTGCTATTCCCAGCCGGCAGCACACCGTCCGCCAGGACGTCGCGAATGTTGATAATGGCGACGACTTCATTAGTCGACAGATTGCGTACTTCAAGACGTTCGCTCCAGGCTAAGTCGACAGCCTTGTCGCCCCGGTTCGCCGTGCTCCAGCTTACCGTCACTTCTTGCCCGGACTGGAAATCGCTGGACGGATTCAAGGTGAGGTTTTCCACCACCAGATCGGCGTAAGGCGCCAACGTGACTGTCGTTTCAACGGCAAGCAGATTGTTGCTTTCGCCGGTACCGTTGGAGTTGCCTTCCTTGACAACATTATCTGCGTCGGCCAATACCAGAATGCTGATACGGCCGGCCCCGGGCGAACCGTCGGGCAGCCGAACATCGTAGCCGCGCGTTCGCGATGTACCGGCTTCAATCGGGCCGTTCTCCACCGCATTGGCGTCGTAAGGAACCGAAATGCTGGCCAGCAGCTCGCCGTTATCGAGATTGCGAATCACAATCCGGTCGTTCCAGAGACCCGTGGCAGGCAACAAACCGCGATTTTCGACAATCCATTGCACCCGGACGGTCTGCCCGGTTTGCAGTTCAGTCGACGGCGTCAGCGTGACCGAATTGATGGTCAAATCCGGCGCCGGCTTCACCAGCAGGGTTTCGAGCACGATAACCGGGTTGTCCGGAATTTTCACGACGTTGAAGCTGTAGTTCAAAGAAGCGAATGTGTTCGGATTGATCCCGCTGATGTAAAGGAAATACTTCCCGGTTTTTGTGAAGACGTTGGGTTCCCTGTCACTGGCCGGATACGCATCCGTGACGTAACTTCCGGTCGGATCATAAACGCCCCAGATCGCGTTGCCGGACATGGACTTGACGTCAAAATAGTAGCGCTCCCCCGCTATGACGTCGAAAGAAAATACCTGGCTCGAATTGCCCGGTGTAAGTGTGCCGTTCACCGTGACGCCGGGCGTCAGCGGCGTCGCCGCCGACTGCGTGATCGTGCGGAACGAAAAGTTCTGAACCGTGCTCGTCGTGGAGGTGACGCTGAGCACCCAGTCCCCGCCTGGAATGTATTTCAAAGTGTCGAAGTTGGTGTTCATCGTTGAATCGACGTACACGTTCCCGGCCGTGTTGCGCACGCTCCATCTGATCGACGATAGAGAGGTAAGGCTGTCGAACAGCATGTAGGAAAACTCGTCCGTATGGAACGTATAACGCATCGCTTTTGCCGAGCTGACCACACCGTCCACCCTGGTGTTCAACGTCAACGGGTACTTCCCGATGCCGGCGTTAAAGCTGTAACTGACCGTGCCGGTGTTGGCGCCGGTCCCGTCGATCACCAGGTAATACTTGCCGCTTCCATAGCTTGCGAAACTATTGGCCCCGCCCCCCGTCGCGTCCAGCATTCCCTGTCCCAGGAGCGCTCCGGTCGGCGAATACAGGCGCCATGAAACGTTTGGCTGTAGGGGAGCGATTCCCTTGATTTCGAAGCGGTCCTCGGACAGCGCATTGATTTCGTAAATGTTCGCGCCGTTTGCAGGGTCCAGGATTCCCGAAGTCGTGGCATCGAAGGTAAAAGTCGCTGCGTTCGCCGCAACGTCGGTCAGCCTGAACTTGATTGACGTGATACCGGGAAGCTGGTCGTGCGGCCGGAACTTCAGTACATACTTGCCGGCTGTCTGCAGATTGATTAACGGAGCGCCGGGATTGTCCAAGCTGTTGGACGTGATTAACACGCCTTGTTCGTTATATACCTGCCAGTCAAGCAACGACGTACCGATCAGCGATTCGAGCCAGAGCATGGTCTTGCCAGTCACCTGGAACTCGTAGTTGATTGTTCCATCCGGCGCCAGCGCGCCAGTGGTAACGGTGTTGAGGGAAAGCGGCAGTTTCACCGCCGTCGCGGCGACGGTTGATGCCGTGAAGCGGAAACTGACGGGCGCGGCAAGATTACCGTTCGAATCGATGGTGCCATTGCTGTCGTAAACCAGATAGTAAGTGCCTGCGGACGGCAGATTTTGAACGACACGGCTTTGCAATGTTGAGCCGTTTGCAATCGACTTTCCGGTGGAATCGGTCAAGGTCCATCGGCCGTTTGGCGGAGTACCGGCCGGAACGTAAACGAAGCTCTCCCCTGCCAGTGCTTCAAAACGATAGAACGCGGCGGCGCCCGGATTGATCGTGCTGCTGACTTCAACGCCGCTCGTCAGCGCCGTCGCCATGGCGGCCACGTCCACCAGCCTGATGTTGATTTTGCCTGAATTGGCAGAACTGAAGGAATTCGGGCGGAACCGCAAGGTGTACTGGCCGGCTGCAGGCACAACACTCAGGTAGGTCGCTGCATTTTCACTACCGTACAGTCCGGTGTCGACCACCTGATTGTTGGCGTCCAGGATGTCCCAGCGCAATTGCGCGCTGCTGTCGGGCGTATCGAGCCAGACCATGGTCTTTCCGGTGGTGCTGAACTGATACTTGACCGATCCGTCAGCCGTCAACGTGCCGGTCGTCCTTTGATTCAATGGCAGCGAAAGCGGCGCGGCAGGCGTAACCACCGTCATTTTTATATTGTAGTTATAGGTCGTCGTCTCCCCGGAGTTACCCTGCCAGGTGTCCCAGACGACATAATATGTTCCGGCATGCGGCAGGTCGAAAACCGTGGCGGAGTCCGCGGCGGTATAACCGGAATACAAGGTGGCAACCGTAAGTCCGGTGGAGTCTACCAGGCGCACGCGGCCGCCTAAGTAGTCGCTGATGCTTACCGGTTCGTAAACAACGCTGTCGCCTGCGAGCGCATTGAATTTGTACAGCGTGGCTCGGCCTCTCAATACCGACCCGCTCGTGGCAGCGCCCGAGCTTAACGTTGGAGCGAGCGCCAAATCCACCAGACGGAAAGTGACATCCATCTGGCGACTGCTCAGCGTCAGCTTGTAGTTGCCCGGCCCAAGCGCAAACGCCGGATTTCCGGACGCGTCGGGATTCGAGGTCAATTGACCGGTACTGACCGCAACGCCGTCGCGCGTGAGCGACCAGATTCCATTGTAGCCGGAGTAGTAATGCTGATCGAGCAACAGTAGACGGCTGGAATCTAGCGTAAATGTGTAGCTGGCGTTCGTCGCCCAATTGACAGCGGCTTGGGACGTTGATCCGATGGTCAGCGGCGTAACGGTTTCCGCGAGTGGGCGCAAGCTCAGCGATCCGGCGGGAATGAAACCGTTAGTCGAGAGAGACGTGTCTGCGGAATAGACGAGATAATAATCACCCGTTTGGCTGACGCTGAACGAAGTGGCCACGTTCGGGTCAAGGTGCTGAATAAATACCTGGTCCGGGCTGTAGAGATCCCACTTGCCGCCCTGCACATTGTAAGAAAGCGTGGTGCCCGCGGCAATCGTAGTCTTGTAGAAGCGCGAGCCGCCGGAGGTAATGAGATCGGTCGTGTTCGGCACGCTGATTGCCTGTGCAATGTCTTCCACGCGCACTTTCATGGTGCGCGTGAAGGAAACATTTGGCTGCGCTTCGCGCACCTTCAAGGTGTAGCCGCCCGGCGGCAGTCTGAGAATGTCTGCAACGATCGGCTGGCTCCATCCCTGCAAGCGCGGGGCAACGTAGGTAATGCCGTTGTCTCCGACCACCGACAATTCGATGTAATAACGTGAATATTCATTCACCGTAATCGCGACGATACTTTCCTCGTTCAATGTAAACCGATAGAGGTTGGTCGCATCATTGAACAAGTTGGCGACTAGTGTGGCGCCGAAAATGAGCGGCGTTCCGGGTTGCGGTTTATAACCGGTCCATTGAACAGTTACCTGGCCGTCGATTTGTTCTGTGCTGCCGGATACCCCATCGATAATCAGCGTATAGCGCCCGGTCTGGTTGATGATGATCCCGTCAACCGCGGACGTGCCCGATGAAACAAGATTACCGATCGCGTCATGGAGTTGCCATCGTACTGCACCACCGGTTTCGGGAGTGACGCTGATGACGTCGTTCGCATTTGCGGAAAATTGATACACCTGGGCTTGCACCCCCGCCGGGATGCTGAACGTTACCGGCGTCCCCAGGACGATGTCCGGGCCTGCGATCTGAGGCAGTGTCGCGATACGGAAACTGAAATCCGCCGGGACGTCCATGCTTTCGCGATGCAGGTACAGGCGGAAGGTAGCAGCGCCGTGCTGCATCAATTCGAACGGACCGTAGCCGTTTGAATTGAACGCGCCGGATCTGAGGATGGCTCCGTCCGAATTTCTCAACGTGTAAGTGATGCCGCTGTCGCCCTGGAAGAAATCGAACAGCGTGGGACTTCCGGGATTCGTAAATTCGTATACCAGATCTTCATCACCGGAAAAACTGCCGGTTGTCATGCTACCCGCGGTCAGGGCGATCGGCGGCTGGTATGCCAGCGACAGCGAATAGGCGATGCTTTCCGACGTATCTCCGGCGCCGAGCAGTACGAGGAAATATCCGTCCTTCCTCAGTGCAACGTCGCTCGGTATGCCGGTGGCGCTACTGAACATCAGCGCACCGGTTGTGCTGCTATAGACCGCCCACCGCAATTTATCAGAGTCGGTAGTCGCGAGATTGACGCTTACCTGTTCAAAGAAGTTAAGATCAAAATGGTAGGCAACCGCCTCACGGCCATTGGCGATGGCCCCTTGCACTCCCTCCGGGGGCAGTTGAGCAGCGACCTCCCAGTCCATTAACTGAACGGCATACGCGCCGCCGTCCGGATCGGTGTTCGAGAGCGTCAATATGTAATCGCCTGCACCAAGATAAATCGGCGATCCGAAACCGTCGACCGGCGATGGCGACCACCAGCTTTCCAGGGCAACATGCGCGCTGCTGCTCGCAGCCGGCGCGGCGGAGAGACGCCAGCGCGTGGTGGCGCTGGAACCGTTGTCGATCAGGCCCAGCCACTGCGCAGTGTCGAGATGAACGCGATAGCTGTGATATTGCTCACCGGAGGCCGCGTTACCGCTAACCTGCCCGCCTGGCGCCAGCGTCTCGAATGAATTCTGAAGCGGTGTTACATTCAGCGTGTAGGTCAGCGCGGCCGCATTCGCAAAATCGCCGTCAATGACGATCAGGTAATCGCCGGCGAGATTGTCGATTCCCAGTTCGAACACCGGGCCGGACAAACTCCGGCTGTAGATCAGTGCACCGGCGGGGCTGAAGATTGATATCGTGCCCGATAACTCTGCGCTCGCCTCAGCCTGCAAGCGGAAGTGATCACCGATTTGCGCCGATAGACGGTACATGCGGGCTGCATGGCTAAGGGGAAGCGTGGCCGAAACCGGCACGCCCTCCTGCAACGTATCCGCGGTCCCGACGTCAAGCATTCGAAACTTGTATGTCCCTGGCACCGAGTTGCTGCCCTCTACCACCAGGCGATAGCTGCCTGCAGCCAAATTCAGCAATCCCAAGGTTGAAATTGACTGATTGCCGGCGATCTGGGTTCCTGCAAAGTCGAACAGAGACCACGTAATGTTCGTCCCCTGCAAACCGTCAAGCATGACACTCTGTTGCGCGTCAAGAGTAAAGGTCCATGTGTCGGTCACGCCCGACTTGCCGAGATTCGACGTGTTTTCAACACCGATCGTCAGCGGCAGTTCGCGGTCGCGTGGCACGCTCGGCGTGATTGTGAATTCGAAGGGTTCCGATTTGGCAAACAACCCTCTAAAGAAGAGGTAGTGGCGACCGGTCTTGGTGATTGACGCACTAAAACTATTTTGGACATTTTCGGTCTGGTAGAGATAGCCTAAATCGGCGTCCCGAACCAAGATCTGAAGATTGCTGAAATCGCCTGCATTGAGGGTGCCGGGCTCATAGGTGAAGATATCGCCGGCGACCGCGTCGAATGCCACCACTTGCGTCGAGTTGCCCGGATCAAGATTGATGGTTATTGGCCCCGACAAAGGATCTGCGGGCATCCTCCCAATATCGATCAAACTGAACCGGAATTCCGGGGTGGCGTGTGACTCCGATGTAAAACTCAGTACATAGTCGCCTGGAGCAAGTGAAGTAGCAAAATTGTAGTCCGCATTTCGAACAGACGTTCGCGAGTAGACCGTGCCGTTCGGTCCGGTCAAACTGTAATACACGTCACTGTCACTGCCCATGTTATCGAACGCCATCATGGTCGTTTCAGTCAACGTGAACGTGTAGCTCGCGGTCTGCCACGTTGTATCGATCTTGCCGACGATATCTGCGTTGATGGAAACAGCTGTGGTTTTGACGGAAGGGCGCCACAAACCGAATTCATATTCCGTCTCTGGAAAACGCGTGCCGTTCGCCACGAAATAATAGTTGCCCGGCTTGATTGTGAATTCTTTATCGCGAAAAAGGTAATCCGACTGCAGCACTACTCCCAGCTCGGTGATAATTCGCCATTGATACGGTTGGCCTGAATTTGCAGTTCCTGCCAGAGAATGGAATCCGAGCGTTTGCTCTTCGGTAATGGTGAAGCGGTAGCCAACGACGCGCTCGGGCAAATTGGCTTCAAGCCGAATTGGTGTATCGAATTCGAGCAGAGGCGCCTTCGTCAGATCCATCAGTTCGAAGGCAAAGGCGCCGAGCGCGGACCCGTTGGAACCTACGGTGAACTCGTAATTTCCCGGATGCAGTACAAGAACACTGGCCAAGTCGCTAAAGCTTCGGTTGGTCGCTTCAACACCTTTTGGCCCTGACAAACTCCAGATGAAATTCTGGTATTGGGCGTCGGCCTTGACGTATATCACTGTCTTTGAGGCCAGCGTAAAACCATATTTGACTACGTCTGCCACGGCAGCGATTGAGCCGGTCACCTCGCTATTGACCACCATACTCGCCCGGCTGACCTTTTCGGTCAGCAGATTGAAACTGTAATTTACCGGGGTTGACCTTGAGAAAGCGGCTGACACGACAGCCAGATATTCGCCGGTCGCCGCCAGCGTGAATGTCGCCAAGTCGTTGGCACAGTAAGTACCGGTAATGTATTTTCCGGTCGGATCAAGCAGACGCCAGTACGCTGCATTCCCGGCGTCAATTCCATCAAAGTAATAGCGCTCGCCGGCCACACCATTGAAACGGTAAATCTGTGTGCTGTTGCCCGGGTTCAGTGTGCCGCTTGTAACTGTGTCCGTCGTAAGCGGAATACCAGCATCGCGGGTGAGCACCCGGATTTTGAAGGTGGCCGGCCGGTCTTCAATCGTGCGTATCGACAATGTGTAGCGCCCCGGGACCAGCGCCAACAACTGGTTGGGAGTTTCCGATCCGCCTTCGGAGAAAAAATATTGCCAGTCTCGAACGATGCCGGAAGGACCTGTTATCTTCCATTGCACGTAGGTTGTATATGATGCCCCTGTCAATTCGAGAGCATCAAATATCAAAGGTGTGGGCGTGTCGACACTAAAGGTGTAATTAGCGAAATCGTACTTATTCGCAACAGACCCTTGAATCGCGTCATTAAACACGAGCGGCGCACTCTGTTGAACCGTCTTGAAAAGCGTAAAGTTGACGTTGGTGGTGCCGGTGCCGTTGTACAAACCCTCGCTGAGGAAAGTGTAAACGCCGGAAACAGCCGCCGTGAAAGTCGCCGTCGACAAATACGTCCAGCCAAACACCATTTTGCCGTACGGGTCATAAATTCGCGTGTAACCGCTGCCGGCCGTCGACACCAGGTTAAGCGGGTCGCCGGCCGATGCATTGAACCGAAAACCAATAGTCGCGTTCGCGGGCCGGGTGGCCGTCACTGGTTCGCCCAACGTAAGCAGCGGCAAGGTCGTCTGATCGATCAGTTGAAACGCATACGCGCCGGCGGTGCCGCTGACGGTCAGCGCATACTCTCCCGCTACCAGATTCAGAACTGGTTCTCTTTGAGATGAGTCGCTGGCATATATATAACGCGAACTGACCTCGGTCCCGCGCGGTCCGCGCAGTGTCCATAGGGCGTTGGTCGTGCTCATTTGCCCGTCGAACACCAGCGTGCGATCGTTGGCGAGTGTAAACCGATAGGTCTGGGTCAACGCACCGGAGGTCAAAGATCCCGAAATATAGGTGTTCATGGCCAGCGGATCGCCTGCGGGCAATACAGGCTGCACTTCAGTGCCGACGGCATTGAGCTGGAAGCTGTAATCGGCTTGCAGGGAGTTGTCGATTTTTCCTTCCACCAGCAGCGTATAGGTGCCGCCGATAGCCAGCGTAAACGCCGCGCGATCGGTCGCCGCGTTGGTATTGGCGATGACGCTTCTGCCGAATGAATCGTACAAACTCCATCCGGCGACTCCACCGGAGGAGGTCAGGCTGTCAAATGCAAACCGGTCACCTGGCGCCGCGCTAAAGCGATAGATCTGGGTGCTATTGCCTGGTACCAGCGAACCGGCCACCACAGTGTCGGCGGCAATGGCGATGCCGGTGGACACGTCCGATAGACGAAATTTAAACGGACCAAGGGCGTTGGTATTGCTGCGCACTGTCAGTTTGTAACTACCGGCCGGCAAGGCCATAAGCGAGACGCCGGAAAACGCGTCACTCGAAGTAAAACTCCGATTGGTGAATTCGGTGCCGCGCGGCCCCACCAGCGTCCACACCAGATCGCTCCGGTTGGTCTGGCTGTCGAAAACGAGCTGCGTTGCCGCGTCCAGCGTAAAGTTATATCCGGCGATCTGCGACCAAACAGTCAAATCGCCGCTAACAACGCTCCCCAGTGTAAGCGCTTCATCGGTATCGGGAACGCGATGAAACGTGAATCCATAGCCCACGGAATTGGTTGCGACGTTGGCATGTGCGCCTTCCAGCACCAGCCAGTATTGTGCTGTTTCGGAAACCGTAACGCGGCTCTTGTTGGGACCGACCGCCAGTTGAGTGCCGTACTTGTCGATCAAACGCCAGACACCCGCGCCGTTGGTAAAAGCGGCTGCATCCATGAACACGCTGTCACCGGCTTGCAGTGAAACGGAAAAAATCTTCGAGCCGCGGCTCGAGTCAAGCGTGCCGGTCATGGCGGCGCCCGGAACCAGAGTCTCCGCTGCGGCCCGGGTCAGGACACGGAACCCCACATCGCCGGTCGTTGCGAGGTTTGCATTCACCTTGAGGGTGTAATCTCCCGCGATCAAATGCAGCCATTGGGAAGTGCCTGGCACCGCGCTAATCATTTGCTGACGCGGCAGGAGCGCGCCGGTCGGACCGGTAAGCGTCCAGTAAAACTGGTTCGAATCGGTCAATCCGTCCAGCAATATTGCGCCCGGTTCGGTCATTGAAAACGTATAGGAGCGGCTCGTGCCGATCTTGTCGATGCTGGCAACGGTCGTGGTATCGAGCGCAAGCGACACACTGGCGGCATCCTGCACGGAAAGAAAATTAAAGCTGTATGACACCGGCGTAGTGTTCGCCGTATACCCTTCCACCAGCAGCAGGTAAGCGCCGGACGCCTGCAAGGTAAAGGTGTCGCGGTCGGTGCTCATGCTTGAGAACGGGACCTCGGTGCGGCCAAATGGATCAATCAATCGCCATCCAGCGTTGCCGGAAACCGTGCCGGCCTTGAAGAACAGCTTGTCGCCCGCATTGCCGGTAAACCGGTACACCGCCGTCTTGTTGCCGGTATCGAGCACACCGCTTACCGTACCGCCCACGATAAAGTCGGCTGCGGCGTCAGCGTCGATTACGCGCAATGCATATGAACCGACCGCATCGGTTGTTCCGTCGACCGTCAGTTTGTACTTGCCGGCAGCCAGCTCATAGGCTGGAGCCCCGGTGCTCGCGTCCGTCGATGCAAAGTTCGGGTTTGCAATGACGCCGTTTGCGCCTTCCAGCTTCCAGGTGAAATCGGAACGATTGGTTAAGCTGTCAAAAACGACTCTCCTGGTGTCTTCCAGTGTGAATTCGAAGCGATCCTGCTCGCCAGGCAGATCGATGGCGCCACTGATCGTCAGCGCGGCGGGATTGACGTCTCCTGCCATCAGCACGCGCGGTTCGAGCGATTCGAAGCGAACTGACTTCGGCGGTGCGGCCGTATGGTTTACCTTTTTATCTTTCGGCCTTGGATTTAATGTCGGCTTGGCCTTGAATACGTCGCGAATCGCGTTAATCAGCGGTCGCATTGCGCCCTTCTTGCTTGTATTTTTCTTGGCACCGTTTTTCATTTGTGGCTTGGACATGTTGGCTCTTTTTCAGATAAAAAGTTTTCTTGCGTCTTGGTTAAAACCAAAAAATATTCTTGTGCAGGCAAAGGCCGTCTACCGCAACTACCTGTAGAACACTTGAAATGAGAGGTGGAATATCAATCAGAAATGGGCAACGAATGTCGCTCTTTTGCTGCGCACGACGTGCACATGACTGATGAAAGCATCTCCCCATGCGGCTTGTTCAGCCCATGCTTTGGTAATTCGAATTATTTGAAATTGATGCACCGTGCTGATGAATAAATTCCCACACGGCAATGCGTGGTTACATCCTGAAACACATAGGACGTTACCGGAAAAACTATACAAATGGCAACACCATATTCATGGGAATACATAAATAATTTTTGGGATGGAATGTATTTTTATGGAAGTAAGTGAATTGATTTCTTAAGAGAAATTTTATGGACCTACTATGTGTTGCGCACAGCCACTTTTGGCCCGGACCGTGTGTGAATTACGAATTCATGTGCATCAGTATCGTAACGATGGTTGTTGTAGCGGTAGTCGACTACGGCGCTGCCGCTGTTGTAGCGTAAGCGGTAAGCCAGCCGTGTTATAGATTCATCGGAAAGCTGCCGGCACAATGCCCTCACGTTCAACAACACGGAGAGGGAAATGAAACGATCGGCAAGTGTCGAGCAACGGGAATTGCAATGGCAAGAACGCCTCGCGCATCAAGCCAGGAGCGGGCAAAGCATT
>MESE01000129.1:20687-20770 GCA_001770855.1 Burkholderiales bacterium RIFCSPLOWO2_02_FULL_57_36 | reverse complement strand
ACCCATGAACTTGCGCGCTATCGATATCGCACTCTTGCCCTTGATATAGCCCACGATGTACGACACTGAGTGCTTCGGGGGAA
>MESE01000129.1:0-20652 GCA_001770855.1 Burkholderiales bacterium RIFCSPLOWO2_02_FULL_57_36 | reverse complement strand
TGCCCTTCTACGATCTGGCATTCCTTCTGCCCGGCCAGTTCGTGAAGCACTTGCCCAAGATGCTTACGGATCGCACCGAATATCATCTTCTTGCGCTTCTTCGGAATAAACACCACGTGATATTTGCAGTCCCACTTCGTATGCGCAAGACTCTGGTAATCTTTCATTCGATTCTCCTAACTTTTGGTCGAGATAGAAGAATCGGCGAGACCGTATCACTCGGTCAAACCTATGGAGTCCCCCGGCAGAGCCGGGGGATTACCTTATTTATTTACGCAACAAACTGTCGCCGCATGAAATAAGTCAGCCGCTCCAGCCAATCAAATGGGTCAATTTTTGGCAATCGTCAACAGTATTGGCGCTCAACTCAATGATTTTTTCTGCATGCGGGGCTTCGAAATAGGCTTTGGCAACAGTGGAAAATTGTTCCGCAATCGAAGACATCCTATTCTCCACAGGAAAACATGCTCGCCGTTTGATAGTCTTGAGACAAATGGCACTTGCAATTCAACAGCAATACGCCGACGCCAATAAGTTCATTGCATCAAATGTCATGTCATGAAAAATTTCGCGACGGGATGCCATCAGCAGATAGATGTTGCGAGTAGTTTGTTCAAATGGCGGTAAATTTTTCTTTATCGTTAATCTGGGAAACGTCGGATCCGGTTCCACGCATCGGCCAGCCAATCGAACCCAGCGGAACAGCCTATTCGATGTCGCCACCGGAATGCAGGCGCCTGTACCAGCCAAGAAGGAATAGCCTAGCCAAAATACTCATCAGGCACGGGGTTTGCAACACTTGGTCAAAATTTTCAGGTTTAGGAATTGATGATGAGCAAATCGCCCGGACACCAGAAATGGCCCAATCACAAGGTTCAGGAATCGCCTATGGATCAACGCGTCAGGGTTGAGATCAATGGCGAACCGGTCGCCGATTCAAGCGATGCTATTCGAGTCGACGAAGACCAGCATCCGGCCCGGTATTATTTTCCGCGCGCCGATGTGAAAATGGATATGCTTGAACGATCCGATACCACAACCACGTGCCCCTTCAAAGGGACTGCGCATTATTTCAATGTGAAACTCGGTGACAAGAAATTCGAGGATGCAGTGTGGGTATATGAAGATCCGTATGACGAGCATCGCGGATTGAAGGACCGGCTCGCCTTTTACGACGACAAAATACCGGAAATTCAACTACGGTTTTGAGCAAACACTGCTGTAGTCTGGCCCTTTGATTGTGTGCGATTCGCCTCCTTTCCTGAACTAAATGATTCCAAAAAGGTTCTATTCCCAGTGCACATATGTCGCGGCAATAAATGCGTCATCGACGCGCGGTTTCCAGTCGATGAAATATGGCATAAGGCGAACTATGATGCACTGACCGGATTGCCGAACCGACTATTGTTTCGCGATCGCCTTGAACAGGACGTCAAACACGCAGAGCGAACCGGCGTTCCGATAGCCCTGCTTTTCATTGAACTGGATGATCGCCGACTTGCGGCGCGCGTTATCTCATCACGAGTTTGCAGTGTATTACCAACCGATCGTGGATTTATCAAGCGGAGAAATCCATAAGGCCGAGGCGCTTCTGCGGTGGTGCCATTCTCTGCATGGGCTATGTGTGTATAATTCTAATTGTATTATCATACAAAGGCCATTTTCCCATGGAAACAAAAACTGCCAGACTGACGATCTTAATCGACCCGGTCAAGAAGAAAGCGTTCGAGGAGTTATGCAGCCTCCAGGACCTGACGCCGTCGCAGGTGGTTCGCCAACTGATTCGCGAATATCTTGAGCAACATAGTGTCGAATACACGACCAAGGCCAACGTCTCCCCTCGAAAGTAGCACGCCGCCCTCGCCCGCTTCGAGCGGGCGAATCCTGTCCCGTGGCTATGCTTTTCTCTTTGCAAAATACTTTCTGATGGTCTTGGTCCAGCCATTCGCCGCGCTGCCGGTCCTGCGTTCGGCCTTTTGGCGGGCGTCGAAGATGGCGGCGGGAACGGGCGCCGTGCGGCATTGCGTGAGCGCCTGCCCCAAGGTATCGGCATAATTGTCGGCGCCGAGCAGGTCCAGCAAGCGTGTTTTGCGGAGTTTGCCTTTGACGCGCTTGTTGGCTTCGCACAGCATCACGCGCACGCCGCGTTTCCTGAGTTTTTCAACCACTTCTTCCAGCGTCAGCATGCCTGTCATGTCCATGAACGGCACCCGGCGCAAACGCACCACCAGCACCGATGGATCCGTATGCGTTTGGGCCAGCGCGCGCTCGAAGTTTTCCACGGCGCCAAAGAAAAACGGGCCTTCAATGGAATACACCAATACACCCGCAGGCAGCGTGACCCAACCTTGATGAACCAGCTCTCTTCCCATTTCGTCGTCCGTCAGTTGCAGTACGTCGACCGATGATGCCATCCTGCGCAGAAACTGCAGCATCGCGAGGATGACGCCGACGTTGACGGCCACCACCAGATCCGCAAAGACCGTCAGGAAAAATGTGATCAACAGGATCGCCACATCTGCGCGCGGCGCCCGCCTGACCATCATGACGACATGCGGGATCTCGCTCATGTTGTAAGCCACCAAGAACAGAATCGCCGCCAAGGCGGCCAGCGGCACATTGGCCGCCAGCGGTGCCAAAATCAGGATAGTCAACAGCAGCGTGGCCGAATGAGTGATGCCGGCCAGCGGACTGGTGCCGCCGTTACGGATGCTGGTCGCGGTGCGGGCAATGGCGCCAGTCGCCGCAAAGCCGCCGAACAAGGGGGTGGCCATGTTGGCGATTCCCTGGCCGATCAATTCCTGGTTCGAGTCATGCTTGGTGCCGGCCATTCCGTCCGCCACGACCGCGGACAGTAGCGATTCGATCGCGCCCAGTATCGCGATGGTAAATGCCGGTCCGATCAATTCGAAGATACGCCCGAGGCTGACGTCCGGCATGCCGAATGCCGGAAGATGCTGCGGAATGCCGCCGAACGCACTGCCGATGGTCGCCACGCCATCAAAGTCGAATACCGAATGAATCGCGGTGGCTGCCGCCATGGCGATAAGCGGACCGGGAACCCGTCTCAGCCCGGGGATACGGCCGGAGAAAATCACCAGCAACAGGCTGCCCATGCCCAGCACCGTCGTTGCGGCATGAAATTGCGGCAAGGCCAGCAGCGAATGCCACAACTTTTCATGGAAATGCGCGCCTTCAATCTTCGGCAGCCCGAAAAAGTACATCCATTGGCCGACCCAGATGATGACGCCGATGCCGGCAGTAAATCCGATGATCACCGGCGCCGGGATGAACTTGATCACGCCACCCATTCTGGTCAAGCCCATGATGAGCAACATGATGCCGGCCATGAAGGTGGCGATCTGCAAGCCGTCAATGCCGTACTTGGCGGTTATACCCGCCAGAATCGCGATAAAGGCGCCGGTAGGACCGGCAATCTGCGCGCGGCTGCCGCCGAGCGCAGCCACCAGAAATCCGGCGACGATCGCGGTGTACAGGCCTTGTTCGGGCCGGGCGCCGGAAGCGATCGCAAAAGCCATCGCCAGCGGCAAGGCAACCACGCCGACGATGGCGCCGGCAACGATATTGGACAGGATCTTGCCCCGTCCAAAGAGTCCCGCGCGGTGCGCTTCCAGAATATTGATCATGTAGGGTCGGTACGCTTTGCTTGAACGCGCATGGTGTGTCGGAATTGCCGTTTCGGCCTAGGCTAGACTTGTATTATATGCCCATGCTATGCTCGTGTAATTATAACGTTATTATCATGTGATTGTAATATATGCATTATCAGCAACGCCGTTCGTCGCGGCCTCCGCCGCTGTTTGAACTTCGGGTCCAAGCCGGCCTCGCGCGGCTGGCGGCCGGCAAGCCAAAGGGCTTGCCGCTACCGCCCCCTCATTTGTGGCCGCGCTTGTGCAACCACATTGAATCCTTCCTTCTTGCGGAAAACCTGCCTCCCACACTCGACCATATCAGCATGGTCGCTGACACCTTCTCGCAATTGGCCGCCCTCGCCCAGACCGGAAAGCCGATCGTCTATAAAAAACGCAATACGATATCGCTCCTGTTCGACGTGTTTGCGCTTCAAAGCGAGATGTCTATCGACGGTCCCGATGAACTGGTGCTGGGCTATACGCAATCGATGATGGGGTTCCTGCTGTTTAACCCGAGCCCGAAGGACATTGGGATGATCGGCCTGGGCGGCGGTTCGCTGACCAAATATTGCTACCGCTACCTGCCCGGCGCCGCCATCACCGTGGCGGAGATCGATCAACGCGTAATTGAACTGCGCAACCAATTCCGCATCCCGCCTGACGACGAGCGGCTCCGGGTGCTTTGCATGGACGGCATCGATTTGGTGCGGCAGTCCGATAGTCGGTTTGACGTGTTGATGGTCGATGGTTTTGACAGGAAAGGACAACCTGCACAGTTGTGCAGTCAAAGCTTTTATGACGATTGCCGTCGCGCCTTGTCGCCAAATGGAATCATGGTGGTCAACCTGCTGGACGACAGGGGGCAAACACAAATCTATATTGACCGCATCGATCGCGCGTTCGATGGTGCGCTGATTGTGATCGACGGACTCGATTCGCTGAACAAGGTGGTCTTCGCGTGCCGCGGCAGCGCGCTTGACGTCGGCGACAATATGTTAAGAAGTCAAATCAGTGAACTGGAACAGCGGCATCCGGTCGTCTTGAGCTTGACCGCGGAAAGCATAGTGCGCCAGCGGCGCATCGCGGCTGCGTTGGATGCCACGGAGAGAAAAACAGCGTCTTGGGGACATTGACTTGAGCGCGGCAGTGGATCATGCCTGCATCGTCCCCGGGCAAGGCGGACCGCCGCTCCTTGCCGGCCGATCCGCGAGAATCTCAGACCAGGACGCGCCGGGTTTGGCGGAAAAACCCTTCGATCCGCTTCTCCAGTTCCGGGTCAATCATCATTTCCGGATGCCGGCCATGGGGGCAAAGAAGTCTGGCCGTGGTCCCGAACAGGCGACAAACCAGCGGGCGTTCGTCATAGACCGTGCATCCGTTGTCAGCCAGGTGGGGACAATTCCAGTTGGCCAGCGCCTCGGCATGCTCGGCCTCGCTTTTCTCGGGCAATCTTGACATCTCCTCAGGCGAGGCCATGACCGGCCCGCAGCAATCATGGCATCCGGGGATGCACGCAAATTGCGGAATGTGTCGCCGGAAAAAACGGACTTTTTTTACATTGTGCGTCATTAACGTTCTTTCTTTCGCGGCGTCGCTTGCAAGCGGCATTGGAATGAAAAAGGAATGCATTTCACTACGCCGATGATGCAGTTATAGAATCCAAATTAAATTTCACAGCGCCGGACAACTTTGGTCCAACCCCCTCCTTGCACCTTCAGCGTGCAGGGATTCCTGCAATGATGGTCAGACCGTCTTTTCTGGATTTGGTTAATCTTGCAGCGAAAACTTCTGTAGATGAGCTGCTTAATGTAAATCGCTCTCTTTTGGACGAAGGCCTAATTGATCAGCGGGGCTTTTCCAAAAATGAGTCGATGTTACAAAACATCGCCGCAGCTAAAAATGCACTTGCACTTAGATAGTCTGCCGAGAGATACACGCAAGCTACTAGAAGAACTTGCACAACATTTTCAAGAGATCTCCGATTATCTATTAATCGGTGGCACAGCCCTTGCACTCAATGTCGCGCACCGAGTTTCTGAGGATCTCGACTTCACTTAAGAATTGCGACAGGACGTTTCCCACTTGGAGGCAGCGGCGGCAAAAGCTTTACTCGAACAGATCAGACACGAATCATCCTCTCCATAGAGGCGCGCCTCGCACTGCAAATTCCGATGGAGCATGGTCATTCAAAATAGAAATTTGGTGAAGAAAGTTCTTTCAATGGCGCTTATCCATACTGCTTCGGCGCTACTTACCAAGTCTGCTTTTTGTCCTTAGACCTAATTCCGCCATATGCCCTGACCTGATGCGCGGACACGTTGAGTATTGGGGGCTTGTGCGACAGACATTCCCAGCGACGGGTGTTTTTCGAGCGTCGCCGGGAATGCCGGTCGCAGACACCCCATACCCCCAAACTGTCATTCCGAGCGGAGAGGGGAATCTCATCCGTTCCCATTGCTACTGAAGTTTGAAATTCCTCGTCGTTGCACGCCTCGGAATGACACACATTTTGTTAGATGCTTTTGCATGCTGCTCCCGCTCATATCCGACATGAGTCGTTTTAATTTCGAGCCGCGGTTCGCTCGAATATGAAATGAAAGTCTATAGAGAAACGAATAAGGTACAACCGCAATTTGCGCAATGAATCCATGATCCATGCGCATGTGAAAAATCGCACCAAATCCTCCTGCGCCGGATTTCTTATGCAGCTTTGCAATGGCGGTTCTGAGGCTGAGCATTGCAATCGCGGCAGAAGAAATGCGCTGATGACGGTCGGCGGCGCAGCAATCATGCCTGGATCGATTCAATTAACTCTACTCTCGCCCTACGGGAAAGTTAATGCAAATATGCAGATATACGCTCTAATTGATTGATTTTTATATGCTTTGTTAATCCATCGATTCGAGATTCTAGCGCTCAAACACAATTTGTCCGAGCAATCACGACACATCCCGATGCTCGGCATAGTAATGCTGGACTTGGCTATGCCCGCTTAGATTGCCGGGTCGATATGGCGTCCTAAGACCATAGTGGGAAACGCCGGCTAGTGAAAACCGCTCAAGCACTGTGGGATGTAAAGGTGCATCGGGTTTGATGTCTCTCGGCTTTTCTTTCCATAAGCGCCGAAACGGCCTTGGCACCCACCAGCGATATAAATCGCGCAAGCTCTCCACTTCGCTATGCTGCATTCCGCCGGACGACGGGAAGAGGTTTAACTTCGAGGAATCCAGAAGAACCGGATGAGGCAGGCTGGCAGCCTGTTCGACCATCCATTGAAGCGAAACGTCCGACAGCCTTGCCTCATCCTCAGGGTAGCTGCCGCCGATATCCGAATGGTTACCGGCAAACCAGATCTGTTGAAGCCATTCCGGTTCTCCAGGCACGCGCGGCCGCGCGGAACTCTTGTTCGCCCAGGGGACCCGCTTAAAATCGGCGCGCGACTCGTCGATTGCAAGGGCGTGGCGGGCAAACCGTACGCGAGTATTCAGCGAATTATCATAAAAACGCAGGTGCCACGCGGCGAAATGCCATTTGGATTTGCCCTTGACCGGATAGTCACTGATTATCTTGAAGCTGGCGCGAAATCCGCCAATCGCCACGCAACTCGCGATCAAAACCTGAATCACGCTAAAAGCGGGAACGAATTTGACCCAGGGAAAAAGCGCCAAAACACCGGCAATCAATGCCGCCAGCAGCGCTACGCTGATAGCGAGTGCCGCCAGCATGCCCAGGCGCCTCAGTCCGGACGCTCCCAACGCGGCCACGGTATCGAAAACACCGATGAAGTAAGGCACCTCGTTTGCCTGCCCATTATCGTCGGACCCGTACTTCTCACGGAACCGGCGCGCCTTTTCGAGCCGCTCTTCCTTGCGTTGCGGTTTGTCGCTGCCGGAACCGTGTTCATATACCTGAGCGACCGCCTCATCCGCAATCGTACGCAGTGCCCTGCCGAACTTGGGTAATGGGCCGCCGTCCGCTCCCTTGGTCGGAATTCCGCAGAGAGCCATGACGCCTCCGACACAACGCGCCGTGTAAGCGCCTCGGCTGAAGCCAAACAGGAAAATTCGATCACCTGGTTCGTAATGCTTGAGGATCGCCTCATAGCAGTCCGCGATATTGCGGCTGATGCCTGTACCGGTGGCCGCACTCCAGAATTTCCGAAACTTCTGGATCGGACGAAAAGGAATACTTCCACCGTCGTTTTCCGTTCCCAAACCGGCGTCATAGAAAGCAATTTGATTTGCCGGGTCAATTGAATTATCTGGGCTGACACGGCTTGCCCTGAAAAATTTGTAGACGTTGCTCAGTGTCTGGTCAGGCTTAAGGCCGCCGGCCTGACCGGTGCCATCGGAGAAAATCAGAATATTCTTACTCATTACATTACCCTGTCTTTTTTCGGAGCATGACTCTTGGAGCGTTTGACAAACGAGTCATCGGACGGCATTCCTCGCGCCGCTTGGAATGATGGTGGATTTTGTTAGCCTGTCACACGCGCTTGATTTTCACACCGGCATCCAGCGCCGATATAAAGCAGAACGCAATTTAACACTCTTCGAGCATTGAACGGCATCCCACGTTTGGGGGGCAAAAGCTTACCTTTGTGCAGGTATGGTAGTGCCTGGCGCTTGCCCGCTTGTTTTCAAAGGCATGTCGCAATCAATGCAAATTGAACAATGGGAACGCGGTTTTTATGCCCCGATCAAACCCTGACCGCAAACCCGAATGGTATCGCCGCTGATGCCGTGCACACCCGGAGTGCATAGAAATGCGACCAGCTCCGCCGCATCCCGCGGTATACCGCCCTGCCTCATCGTGTTCAGGCGCCGGCCGACTTCGCGTGTCATGAATGGCATTTCCTTTGTCATCGCAGTCTCGATAAAACCGGGCGCAACCGCGTTGATGCAGATGCCGCGGTCGGCCAGTTGCGATGCCTGCGCCGCGACATAGCCGATCAGGGCCGCCTTGGTCGCCGCATAGTTGGCCTGGCCGAAATTGCCGGCAACGCCGCTGATGGATGACAGGCAGACGATACGCGCGCCATCGCGCAGTATCTTTTCCGACAACAGCACCTGGTCGATCGCGGTGAGCGCGGCAAAATTGATGTCGACCACCATGTCCCAGTAATGCCCCGGCATGTTTGCCAGTGTCTTGTCGCGCGTAATGCCGGCGTTGTGCACCAGGATGTCCAGTCCGCCGAATTTTTCCTTGAAAAAATCAGCCAACCGTCGCGGCGCATCCGGGCCGGCGATGTCCATTTCCAACGGCATTGCACCGATAGCCGAGCAGGTTTCGTGCAACGCCTCGCTTGCACCGGCGACGTCCAGGCATACCACTTGCGCGCCTTCCTGCACAAGCCGTTCGGCAGTCGCTTTGCCAATGCCGCGCGCGCTTCCGGTAACCAGTGCGGCCTTGCCTTTCAACACTGCCGAGGCCGGGAATGCTGCCGGTGCGGCAACCCGCGACGTGACGTGAACGACTTGACCTGATACATAGGTAGATTGCACTCCGCAAAAAAAACGCACAACGCCTGCAAGACGGTCAACCGCATCTCGCGCGACATAGGCGAGATTGACTGTCGCGCCGCGCATACCCAGTTCCATGGCCAATGAACGGCTGAATCCTTCGATGGCTCGGGCGGCCGCTGCGGCGACCGGGTTCGAGGCTTCGCTGGGCAACGCAGCAGTGATGAACACTCTGGCATTGGGCGAGATCCGGCGCACGGCCGGATGGAAGAAGTCATACAGAACGCGGAGACCCGCCGGATCGGCGCAGCCGGTTGCGTCCATGAGCAGAATGTCCACGCCTGCATTCTCGTCTTCCGGCAACGCGTCCAGCGGCGATGTCCCTGCATCCAGGACGATGGCGCGTAGATTCTCAATTGCATAACAATTCTTCGAACGGCCGAGCAGTACATTTTTCCCGGAGAACGGTTGCGCCGCATAAGCGCCATCGCTGCGGGCAAGTGCAATCGGCGCCGGCAATCCAAGCATTTTCACGATTCCGGCAGTAGCCGGGTTGGCGGCAAATTTAATGAGCAAATCGGACATGAAACTATTTCCTGTATTTTTTGATCATCCGGATTTTCCATGAGCCCGGATAACATTGAGTCGGTAAGACCGACGCGCTTTTATACAACACCATGTTGCTGCAGGCCAATGTGTTAATGTAATCTCATTGAGAAAGAGCGAAATGTACCGGTATTCGGACTCGAGTTCAAATTCGCATCGGAATCAAGCGCATGAGCCAACTTGGCATTGAAGAAGTCAAAAAAATAAATCGAATCACGATTCACATGATTCGGTTGGGCATGCTGAGTGTTTCAATTAATTTCCTCATACTGACCGGGTTGTTTCTCGGCGGCGAACTAAGCGGCGTTGTTCCGCTTGCTTATCTGATTCTTGGTTACCTACACAACATCATCTTCCTGGTGCTAATCAAGACAGGAATGAATCGAACGTTTAAAGATCCTGGCATGACGGTCGCCTCGATGATTAACGCCGTTGCGCTGACGATCGGGTTCCTGTGGGCGGTACCAGAAGTCGGTCTCGTTTTTCTGGTTCACTTGTTCACCATTCATCTATTTGGTGTACTGGCGCTACATAATCGGCAATTCATTTCGATCTGGATCGTAGGCGCCATCGTGCTGGCAATCGTGTTTTACTATGTCGGTAATCGCATCGGATTCCCACATTCGACCGCACTTGGAAAAACACTTTTGTGGGTGCTTTTCGTTGCCAATCTGGGGAAGTCGATCTATCTGGCCGGCTTCATCAGCACCTTGAGATTACAGGTGTCGGAACAAAAAAGAGCACTGACCACCGCGCTTAAAACCATGGCGGACATGGCGACTTCCGATTCCCTGACGGGGGTAATGAATCGTCGTGCGCTGATGGATTGCCTGGAATCGCAGGTTCAAGTTTTTAAAAGAAAGGAAGCACCTTTTTGCATTGCATTTATCGATCTTGATCATTTCAAACAAATCAATGACACCGGCGGGCATGGTTTGGGAGACGACGTGCTCAAGATATTTGCAAACATACTTCAGCAAACCTTTCGAGTGACGGATCGGATCGCGCGGTATGGCGGCGATGAATTTGTCATCGTCCTGACCGACACACCGGAAGATATCGCAACTACCGTGCTCGAACGTTTTCGTATGCGGGTTACCGAATACGATTGGCTTGCGCTTGGGTTAACCACCGGAGTTTCTGCATCGATTGGTGTCACGTCATTCATAGGCGGTGAAACGATTGAAAAAACGCTCGAACGCGCGGACAGCGCGCTCTACGCTGCAAAGTCAGCCGGGCGCAACCGCGTTCGCGTGTCGGCCATACCTCACATGGTTTGACGCGGCGCTCACAGCTTGACACCCTTCTACCCCATAAAGGTCCGCATGGGGTAGAAGGTCATGCACGGAAGCCATCTCCGACACAGGGAATCAATATCTTCGATGTGATCCTGTTTCCGTATTTACGTCATATATCAAGTCATTGCAGGTTAGGCGCGTACTCGTTGTTCTTGTATGCCGAGCAGAAGGCGGTCTCATTGCCGGCATACGTCGGATCCATCTTGACCAGCGCGGGGCGTATCGCGTTCCAGACATTGTTATGGCCCTCGTTGGTGGCATCGTCCCTGACGACCATCACAAGATCAAGACCGGGATGGAGGACGACTTTCTGTCCGCCAGCACCCGCAGCCCATTTGACGCCGACATCATGACGTTGAGTGCAGGTAGTATTACCGCCGTTGCAATGAGGCGCCTCAAAAAACGGACGATGCGGATAGCCCGGCCAGATCGATACCGGCGCACAGTTGGGATCATTGCTTCCGGAGGAGTACTTCCAGTTCTTGAGTGAATTCATCATGAACAGATAACCGTAGCCGGTATTGGTATCCTCGAAGGCAGGATGGCCCATCCGGTAGATATATTCCTCGCTGAGGATGCGTTGTCCGCTCCACATGCCTTTGCGCAGCGTAAGCAGCCCCAGACGCGCCATATCGCGGACGCTGCTGTTCATGCTGTAGGCGACCGTCTCTCCATTCCATGCGGTGGAATGCATGCCGATCTTTTCGAATAGCTGCGTTTTTGCCAACTGTGCCATGGTCGTCACGCCCGGAAAGGCGGTAGGTTGTCTTGCCAGCGCTTTCTCGACAATCGGGATCAGCTTGTCGATTTCACGCCAGCCGAGGGCGTCGTAGCTCCAAGTGCCCTTCTTGCCATACGCCAGGCTTGACTTGGTGGATGTCATTGCCAGCACATGAGCGACTTTGGCCTTTGAATTGATATTGCCCATTTGATACCAGCTCAAATAGTCAGATACAGGCGACTCATCGGAAAGGTTGGTCTTGGTGGTAGCGATGCCCACGGTAAGGCTGGCCATCATCTTGGTGATCGACGCGACATGATAAGTACCGGTGGTGTTTCCGTATTCATGACACAGCTTCCCGTAACGCACGATCGCATAGGGATTGCCGTTCATCTTGCTGTCCGCCTCCGCAAGCAGCGTTGGATCGAGGCCGCATTGGCTGGCCACGTTGCTTGGAGCGACACGGACCCACTCGTTTAATCCTGGATCATTGGCGTGTACCTGCCCTGTGTAAAAGAACGCTGCAGAGAGCGCGATTACGATAATTTTTTGTTTCATTTTTGTCTCCGTTATTTATGAAAATTCGGTCCTATTTAGAACTCTTCCCTGGATGCGGCGTATTAGTGGCCTGGACTCCTTTCTGTTCAATCTGCCAATTCAATCCTTGTATTGGCAGTCCGTCGTTTTTAACGCTGTATCAGCTCTTCGAATTGCATCACCATCAGCTCTCATCTGGCTCGTTGCATTACACCGGCTTGCTGAAGAACATGCAGGTTTTCCGCCACTTGGTGCAACGGATCTTTCCCGACATCTTCGGCTGGCTGCGGCATTGCTCCGCCTGCGCGCAGTGCCGCGACAGCCTGTCGATGCCGTGTTTGTTCTTCGCCAAACCATGTCCCGGCGACATCGGCGCCAAGCATGCTTTCACGCAGCGCGGCAAGTTGCGACACCCATGCGTCGAACTCATCGATGTAAGCGGACACCGGTAACTCTTCGGGACTGCCGGAAGTTGCTGAGCGCTGCGACAGCAACCGGTTATAGGCCGACGTGTAGGTTAAATACGAATCGAGAATTTTTACCGCCTCACTGTATGCGGGCGCCGGCAGTGCAGCCTTGAGGTACGCATACAACCTGTCGACATTTGCGGGGCTTTCGTCGCGCATGCCGTCCCTGAGGAAGTCGTCAAATACCTTGCGCAGTGCAATATTGACGACAAGGCGCTGATCGCTTGTTGTCACCAATCCGTCGGAATGCGTGATTTTGGGACTTGCCGATGCCGGTCCGGTGTTGAAAGAGGAAGAAGTGAATACACCAGGTCCGAAGCGCACTGGCACAATTTCAACGGATCTTGAAGGCGTTAAACGTGCAACCGCCGGCTCAGGTGTACCGGGAAAGCTCAAGATAACCAGCAGGCTCATTACGGTGCATATCGCACCCGTCAACCACCACGATTTCATCGAATGAAACATTATCATGCCTCCCCTATTCTCGTGAGTCGCCGACTCAAGACGGCTCACGAGACATTTAAAGATCACTCGTATTTTGCTGCCGCAAGGACCGCGATTGCATACGAGTACCGCCATTCATTCAATAACGGTCGAAATACGCCTTCACGCCGGTAGCGCCCACGTTGTCTGCGGTGAACACATGGCCCCCGGAATGTTCCAGCTTCTCAGCCGGAATGCCTTGTGCAACCAGCTTGTTGTAGTAGGTGCGCATGGTGGAGATGGGTACCGTGAAGTCGCCGGTACCATGCCAGAACTTGGTCGGCGGGTGATTGGCCGGCAATGTCGGTACGCTGCAGGAAGCAGAACAGGTGGCGTAGGAGGCGGCGATGATGCCCAAGGCTTTCCATTCGCCTCCGCTGTTGAAGGTCACTGCCATGCGGCTGGTATTGAAGCCGCCGCTCGACATGCCAAAGGCATAGCGCCGGTTCATGTTGTACTGGGACGCCGGACCGAAGTTACCACTGATAATTTCGCCAAAGAGATCCGGGAAAAACTTATAGTCCTCGCTTCCCGAATAAGTGAACGCGACGTTCGTGTCCCAGTAGTTCGTACCAAAATGCGCT
Organism: Burkholderiales bacterium RIFCSPLOWO2_02_FULL_57_36; assembly: GCA_001770855.1. Classification (GTDB taxonomy): domain Bacteria; phylum Pseudomonadota; class Gammaproteobacteria; order Burkholderiales; family Burkholderiaceae_D; genus MESE01. The sequence goes on along the minus strand of MESE01000129.1, from coordinate 6,841 downwards.
GCTGATACCGGCGCCACGATCGCATACTTTTTCCCGGTGCCTGTAGGGTCGTCAAGCAGCTCATGGAACATTTTCGGTATGTAGATACCGCCGGAACCTGCCGTCGCCTGGACCACGAATGGATTGGTTCCGACCGGCACGGTGGGGTGGTAGAAAAAGGCGACAGGCCAGCCGCCGGCCGGAGGCGCACCCTCCGGCACTTGCCAGCGCACCTGTCTTTTTTTACTGATCCCATATTTGTCGACAAAGGTGAGATCCCGAGTCTGATGGATGCAGGTCCAGTCTCCTGCCGCGTTGGCCGAGCAACGTGCCGCCGCGGCCTCAGGAATATGCGCCACCGCTGCCGTTACGGCGGCCGCCGCAAATAAAAAACACTTTCTCAATGTGCTTGCAATTGGCTTGGTCGTGGCACCTTGCGCGATTATCTTTTTCATTTTGTCTCCGTTTTTATATTGAATAAGAAGCGATGCGGGTTTCCTTTTTCTTACTGCATTTTTCTAGAGAATTGCTCTTTTCGTTGTCGCCTCCCATACGCAATTTTAGAAATTGAGCCGCTGCGCTTCAGGCGGACTCTATGAATTCCAACATAGGCAACCCAACTTTAACATAGGGTTACCTATTTTAAAATAGGTAACCCTATCTTTTCTTAATTTGTTTCCTTTTTGTCGAAAGCAGCGGCTTTTAGCCGTGGGCACGACGGCGCGAGACTCACCTTCGTGGAAACGTGGGAATCAAAGCCATATTGAAACAACAACAATGGGAACAGCAGCTCACCTGGATATACCGCTATGGAGTTCGAGTTATGCGAATGGCATGAACTATAATGACCAGCTACAGGTTACCGCTATGTCATGCTTGAAAAGGGATGCCGGCTGCGGAAGTCCGGGAAGCCATTTGTTCAACACGAGCAGCAGGGAAGGAAATGGAAGTGCCGTCCGAGAAAACAATGCCCGAATCCGCACGCCGCGCAAAGCCAAAACGCGTCCTCTCTCCCGACGACTGGATCGATGCGGCGACCGATATGCTGATCAGTAAAAGCATCGATGCCGTCCGTGTCGAATCGTTATCCAGGGACCTTGGCATCACGGTAGGAAGCTTCTATTATCATTTCAAGGATCGGAACGATCTGCTCTCAAAATTGCTGAAAAGATGGCATGAGAGAACGACGGCGCACGTTGTGCGCGTCTTTGAAGAGCAGGTTTTTACCGCTGAAGAAGCGCTCGGCGAAATCCTGGCGCTTCCCTTTCACGGCCTCACTGCCCGCCGCGCGGCGATGATCGAATTCGCCATCCGGGCGTGGGCCAGGCGCGACGAGATGGCGCGCCAGGCAGTGCGAGAGGTGGACGAGCAACGGCTCGCATATTATGCGCTGGGCTTCCAGGAGGTAGGCTTCAGCAAATCGGAAGCCTCCAGCCGCGCCTTCCTCCTATATAGTTTTCAGCTGTCGCAGTCGTTTTTATGGGAAGTCAATGACGACAAGACGCGAAAAAGACAGTTGCACTTCACGAAAGAGCTGCTGCTGAGCCCGTTGCGGGGGAAGTAAACGTCATCGCCACTCCGCCGTGATTTGAACGATCAAGTTGGAACTACTGCAATTCAGCGCATCGGAGACATCCCGAGCGCGGTCGCGGTATAGCCGCCACGATCAAGTAACTATTTCGGGCCGTATTCCAAGTCATAGGCGCGAGCATTCTGCATTTCTTCCGCCTTGTAGTGGCGGCGTAACAGAGCGTCTACGTTTTCCTGCCGATTCTGTTCACTCATTCCTGTGCTTAAAATCGCGTTTTTTTGTTGCAGGAATGCCTGGTAGCGCCGCTCCCATTCGGCCTGCTGCGTTTCCATGTCGGAGATGATTTGAGCTTCTTGCGCGCCCAGGCTTTGCTGTCGAAGCTGCTGCACTTCCGACTCGGGCGCTCCACGTCCGCGTAACAGCGCAACCTGCCGTTCCATCAGCTGTTGCGCTTGGGCGCTCTCGTCTTTTTCAAGAGCGCCTTCTTCAGAGATCGTTTTGCGCAGCGCTTCGAGGCGCGTCGATTTCTCGAATTTGCTCAAGTTTGGGTCCGCCTGAATACGCGTGGCTTGGATGCCGAATCGAGATTGCGCCTCGCCTGCTGCGAAAAGTGCATCTGCCACTTGCGCGCCAAAGTGGGCTCGCCGCAAGGCAATGGTCAGATTGAGCCTTGCCTCCGCCGTAGTGGTATCGGCATTGTGCGGTTGCGCTTCGATTTCGGATTCAGCCTTGCGGTACGCAATGTAGGCGTGCAGGAAGCGGTGTGCATCACGCGCGGCATGGTCCGGCAGCCCTTCTTTGCAGCGCTCCTCCAGACGCGCCAGATCGTTGCGACTCGGGTGCTCAGGCAGTTGCGCGAGCAACACATCAAGTCCGACCATCACGCTTGAGTTGATGATGAGTTCGCCATTCGGGCCGATTGCGAATATGGGCACGCCGCCAGGCTGCAGCGGTGAACCGTGCGATGCAGCCGGGAGCGTTCCGGGCCCGAATTGCGCTGCAGCCGCGGCAGACCGGACGGTTGCCGGCGATGTCGGCGACTCTTCATCCTTGCCTGCCGGATACAGTATGTAGGCCATGCCTATCGCCATGAGCGCCAAAGCCAATGCAGGAGTCGGTTTCATGATGAATGGCTCTTATTCATGCTGAATGATTTCGATCTTTGTATTTTGCATGAACTGCCGTACCCGGTCTTGTACTTTTTCCTGCAATATCTGCGTGCGCAATATATCGCGCATATCGTCGAATACCGGCTTCCGCAGATCGCGTTTTCCATCCACTCGAATTACATGCCAGCCATAGCTGGTTTCGATCGGCTTGCGGGTGTAGCCGCCAATCTCAAGCGCAGCTGCGGCCTCGGCAAACGGTTCGACCATCTGGTTCAACATCAGCCACCCGAGGCTACCGTCCTTCTTGCTTTGCTTATCCATAGAGTGCCGGCGTGCAAGCTTTTCGAAGCTTGCACCCTTCTCGATATCGTCGATCACGGCCTTCGCCGCAACCCCGTCTTTCAAAAGGATATGGCTGACCTTGTATTCCTGGTCCGGCTTCTGTGCCGCATAACGCGCCGCAATCTCGGCCGGCTCTATGGTGATCTCGTCGATCAGTTGGCGAACCAGGTGTTGTTGCAGCAATGTCTTGTATTGCAACTCCGCTTCTGCGGCGATGTCCGCCCGCAGGTGCAGCCCGCGTTCTTGCGCTTTCTGAGCGAGCGCCTCCATGACGATCAGCTTATCCATCAGCCCGGCACGGTCGGTGGCGAGCATCGCCCTGCGCCTTTCTTCCGCGTCTTCAGGCGTGTCTTCGTTGTAAGGATTGGGTACGCCGACCTGAGCCTTGAGCAACTCGTCGTGCAGGGCGCGTGATATCGGTTGCCCATTGACGGTCGCAACAGGTCCGGCCTTGGATTGATGCGGCGATACCGGCCTTGGATGATCGGCCGCATGCGCCAGTATGCCGGCCGCCATGAAGGCAAGCGCACTGCACCAGCGACGCCACGCAGTACTGTTCGAATCCATGCATGTCCTTCTCGATGACTGCTTTCAACCAACGCAGCAAGCGCCCTGCCCGAGGCAAATTCGCAGGACGGTGTCGCAAAACGACGGAACTGCAATTCCGCTGCCGCGGCGGCCGGGATGGCCGCCGCGCTCCTTGCACTCTTACTTCAGTTGATCACGTGTTTGCTGATAAACGCTCGCATCGGTAAGCAGACTGTTATGGCTGACGTTGGCGGTCTGGGTGCTGCTGCCGCATTTCGCATTTTCTGCCGGGATGATCACGCCGTCATTGGCAGACCACAAGGACCGGTCGCAGCCTTTACCGGCCAGTTCATTCAAGAACGTGGAGTTGGGCCGCATCTCATAACAGGCCGGGTCGTAGCATGAGTATGCCGATTGCGTGCCCTTGTGCGGAGTGCCGAGGGAGACGAATCGGCGCATATCTGCCGTGCCTCCCAATTTGGCACGATACCAGCGCGATACCAGGCCGCCGTTGGAATGCGCGACGATGCTGACCGTTTCATTGCCGTTATTTTTACGTACCGTGGCAACAAAATTTTTCAATGCGCCGGCGCTCGTCTTGTTGCTGTCCGTCGTCGACTTGTAGCCGAAGCGGTACAGCTTTGCAGACGGATAGCCGTCGCTGGTGAAACGATTTACCATCGTGTTGAAATTCGAGGTCGAGCCGGTATAGCCATGAACGAAAATGATCGGCTCATTCTGCGCCCATGCATTGCTTGCCGTGACAGCGAACATAGCGGCCACGACCATAATATTTCTCAATATTCTGCTTTTCATTTACTTGTCTCCGTTGATTTTTGGATGGTTTTTATTCATGCCGTGCCAAGAGGCGCGGGAACTGAAACGGCGTTTTGAGCCGTGAGGAGGCGATGTTCAGCCGCAGTAGCGGAGAGGAATGGGACAACGCGGGTAACGCGCTATGGGACATATTAGTGCACGTGTCTCACGCGTCAAGCTTCTATCGTTGAGGAATTCCTCTAATTAGGACCGATGGCACACCATATCGGGCTGTGAATTGAATGCTGCTCCGCACCAATCCGCTATATGAAGGCGGTACAATGGTGGCTTCTTCGTCAACAACACGAATTGAGATCCGGCTTGAACGATAAACCTCAACAAAGCACCGCGTCTTCGAGGCTGCGCCAGAGCCACGAATCTCAGGTTGCAAAAGCATCGCCTGCGGACGCGTTTGCCGCGGCGAAGAAGGTTATTCTGAAAGGCGCCAAACTTGATATGAGCGCATTGGCCGCCGAGCTTGGGATCGGACGGGCCACACTTTATCGCTGGACAGGCGACAGGGAACAACTGATCAAAGAAGTGCTCGCAATATTTTTACAAGACACTTTTGCCTGGATCGACAGACGCCTGGACAAAGAAAAAATTGAGGGGCCGGAGCGGTTTGCCAGAGCGGTCGAAGATATGATTCGTGCCCTGACGAAGTCGAAACCGGTGTACTGGTTGCTCCGCAACGAACCTGACGTGGCATTACGGATCCTTACCGGCGGTGGCGTAAATTCACTTCAGACCGTGACCATGGAAAAACTGGTCGGCATCATCGAACAAGAAGTCGAAAAAGGCAACTATCGTCCCCGGCTGGAACCGCGCCTGCTGGCGTATACCACGGTAAGACTGGTAGACAGTTTTGTGTACGGCGACATTATCGCTGAAGTCCCGCTCGATTTTGCTGCAGCCAGTCGAGTTATCCGAAGTCTGCTGTAGCGCTCCGCGCAGCCGCCAATCCAATTCGAAAAATTTGCGCGGCTTTACGGCGAGATGTGTCACCTCACCTCCCCGTTCAAACAACAAGCCGTAAATTCCTGCACCAGATCAAAATCGCCTTGGCGGCTCCTCAGCCTTTTCTTCGATGGAAGAGGATTCCCGCGCAGGCAGTTGCCGTCGCTCCTGCACTGCCCCGCTCTCGCGTTGGAAAATCGGGTTCGCGGACTGGCTATTTTTTGGCGATGGCGGAACCGCCGGGCCGCCCGTTCTCGTGGGAAGACTTCCTGATCGAGGTGCCGAACCTCCCATTTGAGCCGGTTTTTTTGATCCGCCATTAACTGTAGACGATCGGCTTTCACCTCCTTGACCGCCTGTGGAGTTGTATGAACTATATTGGCTAGGCCCCCTCGTGAATGTCGAATTTTGAGCCGTAGGCTGGCTTTGTGCGGCATTTGCCGGCGTAGGTGGTTTGCCGGAAGGGCGATATGGGGTACCACCTGCGCTTCCCGGCGCCGCATTCGGGACAGTGCCATAGTAGGCGCCGCCTGGCGGTGCATTATTGGTACGCGGCGCCGGCCGTCCGGAATCAATCACCCGAATAGTGGGCTCATCCTGGGGAGGCGGCGAGTTGGATCGCGGTGTATTCCCGGTGACCTTGCCGCCAAACGAAAGTCCCCAATCGTTGACCTTCGATTCCGTAAATCCGCCGGCTTGCTCGATGTTTTCCGCCTTCACGTCCTTGGTGACATTGGTCAAGGTGGTACTGCCCTTGGCGCCGCCCGAATCGATCGTCAACGTTCCATTCTTGGACTTAAAGGAAGCACCATCGAATGTTTCTCTATAATTGACCGACGCGCCGATAGCCTGGTTGCCGCCATTGCCTCTCGTTTGCTCATTTCCCGCCGTTGCTTCCTTCGTGCGGTCCCAATCATTTCTGCTCGGGCTGGGCGATGCGCCCACCACCTTGCCAACGGCTTGCTCTTTCGTAAACTCGGGCCTGGTCACGCGCTCGCCATTCGCAAAATCAAGTATCTTTTCCGCGATGCTGTCGGGTTTCCTGTAGGCGGGATTTTTCCCGTTGCTGGTCGCGCCGGTGGTGGTGTCAAATTTGATCCGGCTGGCATCAACGCTGAAGCTGAGCGTTGAGCTATCCGCGGTCCCCGCCACGACGTTGCCTTCCGTGCTATGCACGGTAATGTCGCCATCGCTCGATTCCACCTTGGTTCCCTTGAGCTTCAAATCGCCTTTGGATGTGATCGTGATGCCGCCTTGTGCAGTCACGGCGCTTCCCGTCTCAACCGTAGTGGCGGTAACGAACGCTTTGAGGCCTTGCGAATCGCCGCTTCTCACCATTCGGGTGGCCGGCTCGCTGCCATCCGCCTTGTTCGTGGTGGCATCGATGCTGTTGGTTGATGCGCCGCCCGATGCGTCGATGCCGCCCGCGAGACGGGTACTCTTGGCGGCATCGAAATTCACGCTCCCCTCGGTGGAGGTGACCGCAATGCTTCCCGCAGCGGCATCCAGCTTGGTGCCCTCGAATCGCAGGTCGTTCTTGCTGGTAATGCTGACGTTGCCGCCGGTCGCGTTGATGCTG
>MESE01000128.1:43328-67650 GCA_001770855.1 Burkholderiales bacterium RIFCSPLOWO2_02_FULL_57_36 | reverse complement strand
ACCACGATCTTGACCGAGGTGGCCAGGTCGCGCAACGACGCCACGCCCAGACCGGCCGACTGCAAGGTCGCGTCGAGCTGGCGATTCTTCATCAGTTCCACCGACTCGCCGAAGGGCAGGTATTCCACCTTTGAAAAATCGCTGTAGGTCATGCCGGCCGCTTTGAAAATGGCGCGGGCATTGAGTTCGGTGCCGGATTTGGGCGCGCCGACGGAAATGCGCTTGCCTTTGAGGTCGGCCAGCGTCTTGATGCCGGAATCGGCGGAGGCGACGATCTGGATGTAGTTCGGGTAAATCGCGGCCACGCCGCGCAGTTTCTTGAGCGGCGACTTGAAGCCGGCTTCTTCATTGCCTCTCCAGGCGTCCGACAGTGCATCGCCGAGCGTGAAAGCGATTTCACCGCGGCCGGCTTGCAGCAGGTTCATGTTTTCGACCGAAGCCTTGGTTGACTGTACCGAGGCCTTGGCATCGGGCATTGCCTTGCCATAGATTTGCGACAGGGCCACGCCCATCGGGTAATACACGCCGCTGGTGCCGCCGGTCAATACCGTGATGAACTGTTGCTGGGCCTGGGCCGGCGACATCGAGATGAATGCGACACCTGCCATGGCAAGCAATCCGCGTAATAACCCTGATTTCATAGTCTTCTCCATTTGTGAAAATCATTTTTTGGTAGTACTCAAAACCTCGCTACTCCTGTTGTAGCTCGTACTCTATGAGCAAACGCTGTGCCATCAATCAACAAATACCTAAGCCGTTGAAAACAAATAGTTTTCACCGACAAAGCATTTTGCGGAATGGATGGAAATCCGCACGCGCCCGTGACTTGTTTCTGAAAAACGTAAGAGTTGGGAGCGGACGCCAGGCTGACTGGCTCGCCTTGAGTATTCCGCCGTCGGCGGTGCATGACAGGTATTTACTATTGTTGAAGCGGCAGGTGCAGCGAACCTGCGCAGGCGCAGCGCGAGGTGAGGCGGCCGCTAATCAGCCGGCTGCGCGGCCGACCACTAGGCCGTGTTTCTTGACTTTGTCATACAGCGTTTTTTTCGGAATGCCGAGACGATCGGCGGCGAGCGCGACATTGCCGTCGCTGGCGTTGAGTGCATCATTGATCAGCAGGCGCTCATAGGCATCGATTTGTTCAGGCAATGCGCCGAGTCCGCCCGCTTCTCTTGCGCCCGGCGCATTTTCCGACGCCGGTACTTCCACCATGCCGAGCACCAGGCGATCGGCGAAGTTCCGCAACTCGCGAACATTGCCGGGCCAGTCGCGCGATTGCCATTGCGCCATTTGCGCGCCGGTCCAATGCGGTACCGGACGTTCATAGCGCCTCGCGGCGCCGTGCACAAAATGGGCCAGCAGCAACGGAATATCGTCGCGCCGCTCAGCCAGTGTCGGCAAATCGATCGCCGCCACGCCGATCCGATAATACAAATCTTCACGGAAACTGCCTTGCGCGCTCATCCGCAGCAAGTCCGCCTTGCTGGCGGCGATAATACGGCAGTCGATCGCGATCGGATCGTTGCCGCCCAGACGCTCCAATTGCCGCTCCTGCAGAACGCGCAACAGCTTGACTTGCAGCGCAAGCGGCATGCTTTCGATCTCGTCAAGGAAGACCGTACCGCCGTTGGCGTATTCAAGTTTTCCGATGCGCCGTTTCTGGGCGCCGGTAAAAGCGCCCGCCTCGTGGCCGAAGATTTCGCTTTCAAATACCGTTTCCGGCAGCGCGCCGCAATTGATCGCGACAAACTGTCCGCGCCGGCCGCTCGCGATGTGCAACTGCCGCGCCACGACTTCCTTGCCGGTGCCGGTCTGTCCATTGATCAGTATGTCCACCAGCGTTGGACCGATGGTGCGGATCAGCGTGCGCACCCGTTCGATTTCGGCCGACTGGCCGATCATCGCCGGCACGTCCGGATGCGCCTCCCATGCCGCTTTAAGGCGACGGTTCTCCAGCACCAGGCGGCGTTTTTCCTGGGCGCGCCTGACGGTCCCGATCAGCCGATCCGCGGGAAACGGCTTCTCGATAAAATCATATGCGCCGGCCTGCATGGCTTCAACCGCCATGGTGACATCGCCGTGGCCCGTGACAACGACTACCGGCAGATCAGGATCAAGCGCGACGATGTCGGTCAGCAGGTCCAGGCCGGAGCGTCCTTGCAAGCGCACGTCGGTCACGATCACACCGGCAAATTCCGGTTGCAGCCAGGACCGGGCTTCTTCCGCACTGGCAAACTCGTGGACCTTGAAACCGCCAAGCTCCAACGCCTGCGCGGTCGCCATCCTTACCGCGCGCTCGTCCTCGATGAGAATTGCTTCATACACTGCATTGTTCTTGTCCATCATGAGTCCGTGGGTTCTGTGGTCGACAGCGGCAAGCGGACCAGGAATTCGGCGCCGCCCTGCGCATGATTGTGTGCGATTAATCGGCCGTTCATTGCCTGGACGATGGAAGACGAAATTGCCAGACCCAGGCCCAATCCTTCCCCGGAAGGCTTGGTCGTGAAAAAAGCCTCGAACAGATGGGGCGCCACGTGCGCCGGTATGCCGGCGCCGGAATCCCGGATGCGAATCACCGCATCGCATCCGTCGCGCTCCAGCACGACCGTCACTGTCCGGTTCTGCGTGGCTTTTACCGCATCGAGGGCATTGCGCATCAGGTTGATCAACACCTGTTCCGCGCGCGTCTCGTCCCCCATCACTTTGACCCGCTCGCGAATCTCCATGTTCAAATGAACCTGATAGTGATGAAAGTCGTTTTGCAGCAGCAAAGCCGAAACCTCGATCGATTTCGCCAGATCGACTATGGACACCGCCTCATGGCTCTTGCGCGCGAATCCCTTGAGCTGCCCGATGATGGTTCCCATGCGGGCGCTCGCGTCGCTGATATGGGATAAATTCTCGCCGGCGCGATCGGCCTGGCCGCGCGACAGGAAAGTCACGGCGTTTTCGGCAAAGGTACGAATCGCGGTCAGCGGCTGGCTCAACTCATGCGTGACGCCTGCGGCCATCTGGCCCAGCATGGCCAGTTTTCCGGCCTGCACAAGTTCGTTTTGAGTAGAGCGCAGCAAATGCTCGGTTTCCTTCAACTTGACGTACTTGCTTTCAATATTCTGATTTGCCGCCAACAGTTCTTCGGTACGCTGCGCAATTTTCTTATCCAGGTCTTCCGCGGCGCGCTGCAGCGCATTGCGCGACAGCAGCCGTTCTTCCAATCGGCGCCTGCGCTGGTAGGCTGCCCACAGCGATACGCACACGATCGCCAGAAACAGCGTGACCGTCAGCACCCATACCATGGCGATGCGTGCAATACGCGCTTGCGATGGAAACCACATCAGTTGCCAGTCCAGGCGCCCTACCGGCCGGAAAATATAGTCGCCGAACCCGGCCTGCGTGCTTTTTGGTAAGGACGCAATCGGTGTGATTTTCTGATTCGCGTACTGAAGGGTTCGTTCGAGCTCTTGTTGCACCACACTGTCAAGCGGCCGCAAGCTGTGGTATTTCCAATCCCGTTTATTGCTTAAAAATACCACGCCCATATCGTCGGCCAGCGCCATCGGATCTTCACTGCTTTGCCACGTATTCTCGAACTCGGTCAAGTCGATCTTGACGGCGACGACGCCGATCGGTTCAGCCTTGTCCGGCACCGCGCCGGATAAATAAACCGGCTGGGCGATAAAATAGCCGGGCTCTCCGGTTGCGCTGCCAATGCCGTAGAAGCGCCCTGCCTCGCCTTTGATGGCGCTCCTGAAATACGGACGAAAACCGAAATTCCTCCCGACAAAACTCAAAGGCTGATCCCAATTGCTCGACGCCAGTGTATTGCCGTCCTTGTCCATCAAATAAATTGCATACACTTTCGCCTGCCGCTGTATCGCCTGCAATGTCATATTCAGGTTTTGAATCGCGGCTTGATCATCCGGCCGGTGCAGCGCTTGCCTGACGTCGGCAAGGTAGCCGACGATAAACGGCAAGGTTTCGAATTTGTCCAGGATCGATGCCAGGTCGTGCGCGATGAGCTGTACCTGGCGTTCTCCCGCGGCACGGATATCGCCGGAGGCTTTCTTCGACGCGAAAAAATAAGTGGCGCTGACCGTCATGACGACAATCACCGCGACTAGTATGAAAAGATTAAGCTTTTTACCGGTATTCACCTTGGTATTAGATTCTGTTTAAGAACATCAGGTCAAGTGGTTCCAGGCACAGCGGCGCAAATCGCCGTTCGCGGCATATCGGGTCGCCACAATTGCGGCAATTCAACTGCGCTATGGTCGCCATCGTCTCTGTCTTCATGCGATTGGAATCCCGGAAAAAAAAGCCTCGCTCGGTGAAGAGCGAGGCAAATCCCGCTAGAGCGGAAGAGACAACCGTTTCGGTTCCTGCCCAGTCAAGGATTGCGGCGCACCGCAATTGAGAGATCAACCGATTTCATCTTCGGAAGCGCCCGTCCTTGCCGATGATGGTCAGCTCGACGAATTCACTGCCGGTATGGTCCGTCGGCCCATACGAAATTATCACCCCTCCTACATCGACGCTCTTGATCGACTCCAATCCTTGGATGAACCGCTCGCGCGTCAAGTTCTTGCCCGCGCGCTGCAGCCCTTCGACGAGCACCTTTGCGGCAATGAATCCTTCCATCGCCGAGTACGATACGGTCGCGCCCGTGGCCTTTGCCGCCGACTTGAATTCCTTCGCAAGATGACTGGTGAGCAGGTTGGGAGGCGGCGTAATCTGCGACACGATGATACCGGCAGCGTGCGGCCCCAGGTTCTTGACAAAGGCGCCGGACGAATTGTTCGACAGCGTCATGAGCTGCATTTTGCTGCCCTTCTCCCGTAAGCCCTTGATGATGCTGACTGCCGTCGGCGCCGAAGAAATGATGATCGCGGTTTGCGGATTGGCCGCAATCGCCGCAGCGATGACACCGGCGAAATCCGGTTTGACCCGATCGAACTTGATGATTGCCGCCGGCGTCAGTTTTCTTTCCGTCATGGCATGGTTGAAGCCTTCAAGCCCGTCCCGTCCGAACGAATCGTCGACATGAATCAGTGCGATGCGGGTGGCGCCGACGGTGCTGAATTGCTCAATCGCCTTGATGACTTCCTGCTGGTACTTGGCACGTACGTTGAAGAGGTAGGGATTGACCGGCGCATGCAGGATGGTCGCTCCGGTGCTTGGTCCGACCAATGGCACCTTGTTCGAACTCAAAAGCGGCAGAATCGCCTCGGTGTGCGGCGTACCCCGGTTCTGGAACATCGCGAATACCCGATCTTCCAGAATCAGCCTTTCGGCATTTTTTGCCGAGAGCGCCGGATCGAATTTATCGTCGAGCGTGACAATCTCGATCATGCGGCCATGCACGCCGCCGCCGCGGTTGACGCTGTCGATATAGGCGTTCGCGCCCTCGTTGAGCTCCTTGACGGCACCAGCGATCTGGCCGGTTATGCCGATAGTTTGCCCGATACGAATCGTCGTATTGGTTACGCCATTTTCCGCCAATGCATACCCTGCGAAAAATGACATAAACAACGCTGCGGCGGCAATTTTCGATCGCTTGTTCATCGTCTCCCCCTTTTGGAAGTATCTCCGGACCTTGCCGGTTTCTTCGGCAGTCAGGCCATCCCGCGCCACACGTTCGATTATTATTGTTTCGCCGTGGCGCCGGGCACAATCAGGCCGGCTGGTTTGTCTTTCTCTATGCAGCATCCGTGCCATACCGTGCGGCCGGTGGCAAGTCCATGTTTTAACGGGGGAATTCGGGAAAAAACAAATTTGCGGAGTGATCGAATGCGCGAGATTTCAGAACAAGCTTGGCGAATTTGTCTGGAAGTTCGCGCAGCCGCGCGCTCGTCGGACGCGGAACAAATCGGAAAATTATTCCGTGCGCGTTCCCAAGGTTGCAGAGTAGAGAACGACTCGATTGCGCCCTTCGCCTTTGGCAGTATAAAGCGCTTCGTCCGCATGCTTGATGGCCTCGCTCATCGGTATTCCGGGGCTGCCGCATGAGGATACGCCGATGCTGGCGGTAACTTGCAGCGAACCGTTCTCGATCGGCACGATCATGTCCGCGATGTTTTCCCTTAATCGTCCGGCGACCAGGGCCGCTTCCTGAAGATCCGTATTCGACAACGCAAACACGAACTCTTCGCCGCCGAACCGGGCAAAGACATCCGATCCCCTCAAGCTCTCCCGGCACACCCTGGTGATTTCTTTCAATACCTTGTCGCCGATCGCGTGCCCGTGCGTATCGTTGACCCGCTTGAAGAAATCGATATCGAGCATCATGATCGACACATGCGTGTTGTAACGCCGCGCCTCGTTATCCATTCTCGCGATCGTATCCAGGAAGTAGCGCCGGTTGTGCGCTCCGGTCAGCGGATCGGTGATTGCCGCCTCGTGGAGCTGTTTTGACAGCTCGGCAAGCTCCTGATGCCGCGCCTCAAGTTCTCGATGGGCTGCCTCGAACGACACGCGCGCGGCCTCCCTTTCCTCGATCCGTTTGCGCACCTGTTGCGCATACATCGAGATAAGAAGCAGGAAGGCAAAAACGGCCGAAGTCGCCACCGCGGCCTGGATGGCGATCGAGCTGACTTTATCGGTCGCATGAAAAACGCTCACTGTCCAGTCCGATCCAGGCAGCTTGTCGCTGCGCAGCACATAGCGTTCGCCTTCCGCGACCGTATTTTCGTCTATCGGCTCCTGGACCCGTACGATACGCCCGCCGTGCCAGCTATTTTCGCCGGCCAGCAGCGGTATGCTCTGAATCAACATGCCCGCGTATTGCCGGGTGGCCTGCAATTTTTCCAGCGTCTGCGGGGTCAAGGGATTCAGGGGCCGGTATCTCCAGCTCTTTCTCGAACTGAGAAAAACGATTCCGTTCTTGTCCGCGATTGTCATGTATCCCAGGCTTGCATCCCATTTTTCGTCAAGATTGCGAAGGTCGATCTTGACAACCGCCACGCCGATTACCCGGTCCGCGTGTTGAATTGCATGCGAGAGAAAATATCCGGGCGAATAAGTCACGGCGCCGATTCCGTAAAATCGCCCGTGTCCCTGCCGGATAGCGTCTTGAAAATACGGACGGAATGCAAAATTGTTGCCGACAAACGTTTTCGGCGAACGCCAGTTGCTTGATGCGATGGTGAGCCCGGCAGGGTCCATCACGAACATGGCTTCCGCTTTCACGGTCTCGGTCAGCTTTTCCAGCAGCAAGTTGAGCTGATGCGTGTCGCCTTTTTTCGATAGAGTCCCGACCACCGTCGGATGAGAAGCCACGATCTCGGGGAGGTAGCTATATTTGTCGATCGGCGCCAAGACCGCCGATGCAAACATGTCGAGCGGCGGATTGACGTCATTTTGCATCCGCCATATGACGATCGCCTGGGTAACCAAAAAGGCGACATATCCGATCAGTACAAGCGCCGCGATTGCGGCGCCGATGTTCCGGATCCACTTGATCGGTATTCGGCGCGGTGATGCTTTCGCCATCTTTTTTGTCTCCTTCGTGTACCCGCCGCATTTTTGTTTTTGCGTTCTGTTTTAGCGATCGAGTGTAATACCAATTCGATTCAAAAAACATGGGAGGCACATTCGGACCGTTCCTGAAACAACACTTCGCGTCACGCGCGCCGCCGTGTCATGACCGCGTTGTCATTGCACCATCTTGTGATCGATCTCCAGCAGTTTGTGTTCCTGCTGCGTCCTGAGCTCGGCCATGCGGATGGCGTATTCTTGCAGCCGGATGTCGTCTTCGGACACCGGCTCCCAGCTTGGCACGCGAACCGTATCACCGGCGCCGTCCACCGCGACGAACACGATCAGGCAGCGCGTGGTCTTCTTGCGTACCCCGGTTTTCGGCTCGCTGGCCGTTACGTCCACGGCAATATGCACGCTGGACTTTCCGGTGTGGACCACGCTGGCGATCACCTCGACGATCTGGCCGATATAGATCGGTTTGTAAAAGCGGATGCCGCCGATATAGACTGTCACGCAGTAGTAGCCGCTCCACCCCACCGCGCACGCATAGCCGGCCTGGTCGATCCATTTCATCACCGCGCCGCCATGCACCTTGCCGCCGAAGTTCACGTCAGTCGGTTCAGCCAGAAAACGGAGGGTGATACTGCGTGATGCAGGGCAATGCGAGTCCATATCGAGTCCTTTGAAAATCCGCAACGCTCAGGGTTGCCATGGACTTCTAACTTCAATAAGCGTGCCATGCGCCGGAATCAGGAGAGTTTTGATAACTCCTTGATTTTATGATTGAAGTTATTGAACGTTCATTTTCGCGAGGAGCAGGATGTGCGGAAATTCAGGAATGCGTCGGCGGTTTGTCCGGTAATCCGCAAAAAACAGCATGGAGATGCTACGTTGGCCATCGGGTCCGGCATCACCCGGCCATACCGATAACAAGGCAGCGTGCCGGCATCGCCTCGCGCCGATCAGCCTATCATGGCGGCCAGCCGCTTGCCTCAGCCTTTTTACAAGCAAAAGGCAGTGGCAAGCGGCGGCGCAGCGATGGACTTTTTACTTTTTTACTCAGGCGGCCTTCTCATCCTGATTCTTCACAACACCGGTAATCGGCCCGTAACTCGAAACGATGCGGTTGCGCAGCATATTGACTTTGGGGATCATGAACTTCTGCCGGCTTAGCGCAAGATTCATGAAGCCCGGCATCACCGCACCGTGCCGCACCGTGGCCGGCGCCGCGATGTTCAAATCCCACTGCGGGTATCCGGTCGGCGGCACCAGGAATGATCCGCCCGGATACGGGCAATCGGTCCGGTTTGCCGATATCAGGAAAATGCGGTTGTCCTCCGCCTTTGGAACGGTAAGCAATGCGCGATCCTGCGGGCGCCGCCAGGCGGCGCACCACGCGATCATGTCCGCTCCCTGCAGCGCGAGCACACGGCTGGCCTCCGGGAACATGCCGTCATAACCGAGCAGCACGCCCAGTCTTCCGAACGGCGTATCGAATACCGGCAGCGAATTGCCGGCGGCGCACCATGATTTCATCTCCGGCTCGATATGCGTCTGCTCATAGCGGCCGATCGCTTCACCGTCCGGTCCGATGACCACCGCGGCGGATACGATTTGCTGCTGCCTGCTTTCCAGGATCGGCAATACGATGACGCAGCCATACGTTTTTGCAATGCTCGATACACGCGCAATATGCGCCTGGCTGCGGCTTGCTTCCGTTCGCGCTTCCTCCAGCCCCGGCAGCCATGTCGGGCAACCGAAAAATTGCGGCAATACGATCACCTTCACGCCGAGCTTCGCGGTGTGATCGATCATTTGATAAGCATTTTCCAGGCTGTCTACCGCTTGCGTGGCATGTGCCTGAACAGCCGCGGCCTTGGCGACGGTTTTCTCCGGGACCAATGGCTGGTCGAGAATGTCGCCCAGCGGCGTTTCGTTGATCGGCTTGCCGATGATGCCGTACAGGTCCGCGCGGCGATCCTGGAAGCGGTCTCCCAGATGGCACCATGATTTATTGCGCGCGGCGGCCGGGTCGATCTCGGCAGTGATCACGCCGTGCGTGTCATACGGGATCTTTGCGGCGACGTCGCCGGATGGCGCAACAATCATGCTGCCGCCCGGATAGTAGATGCTGCGTTCGACACCGGCCTTGGTGGCGGCGACGAACCAGACGCCGTTTTCATAGGCGCGCGCAGGCACCCACATGTCGGCCTGATCCATCGCAAAGAAATTCGCCATGTCGACAATGATCTCAGCGCCTTGCAGGGCCAGGTTGCGCGTTATCTCCGGAATACGTCCGTCAAAGCAGATCAGCAAACCGATCCGTCCCAGTTCGGTATCGACCACCGGGCAGCCGTTTTCTCCGAGTTCGAACCAGTTCTGATCGTGGGTGGCGAGGAACTGCTTGTGATAATGGACGATGATCTTGCCGGTCGGGTCGAGCAACAGGCCGGTGTTGAAAATCTTGTTCTTTTGCTCGTCTTTTTCGGTAAAACCGCTCGCGATAAAGATATTGTGCTTCTTGCACAGCCGCGCCATCGCCTGCACGAAGCGGCCGGTGACCGGTTCGGCCAATTCGGCACAGTGCTGCTCCGAGTCGAACAGGTAACCGGTGTTCATGCACTCCGGAAAGACCACCAGCCGCGCGCCCTGCCTTACCGCTTCTTCGGTGTATTTCTCGACCAGACCAATGTTGAAGTCGAGATCGCCCAGCGAAGCCAGCGTCTGCACGACGGCGGCCCGAAATTTTTGATTTGCCATGTTCCCAATCCTTGAGTCAGTTGATTCGTTGCGCGCGGCGGCGCTAAAGCCGGTTCGCGGGCCCTCACATATCCGCTGATTTCAGCATCACCTTGCGCACGTCGAACGGCTCTTTCAATACGCCTTCCTTGTGAAACACGTCCACCAGCGCTTGATACGACTTGATGTCGGTGTCGTTCAATTCCTTGTAGGGGCGCAGATAAGGTTGCGCGACAAGGTGCACCTGATTCGCGGGAATCGCCGTGTATTTCGCAATGATCGGCCGATACTTGTCGAAGTCGGCATTGACCAGCCTGGTTGCTTCATCCAACACTGCCACTACCTTTTTCGCAACCGCCGGACGCTCTTTCATGAACTTGGTGGACAGCACCGAGACGCCCGAATAAAAAGGATCGGCGATAAAGGCGGCAACCGGATTGATCATTGCGCGCTTGGCTTCCTTCGACGCGACGGCGATCGACCCGACCGGCTCCAGCGACAGGGTCGCCGACACGGTGCCCGCGACGACCGACGGCACATGCATCGGCACCGCGATTTCATTGATGCGAACATCCTTGTCCGGGTCCAGGCCATTCTTGCGAATGATGTGGCGCGTAATCGTTTTCCACTGGATGCCGGGCAGCGTGCCGATGCTCTTCCCCTTCAGGTCCTTGAAGGATGTGATGGTCGAATCGTTGCTGACGATCAGGCCGTCGTTGATCAGGCCGACCTTGATGCCGCCGCCCTGCAGGCCGAATACCTTGAAGGTGCCCGGATAGCGCGATTCGGCGAGGATGGTAATCCCGGCCGCGGCACCCGGCGGGCCGAAATCGGCCTGCCCCGAAATCAGCGAGTCGATGATCTGGTTCGGGTTCTGGAACTTCACCGATTCGATTTCTATGCCGGCCTTTTCGAACAGCTTTTCTTCAAGCGCGACATAGTAGGCCATGGTCTGCATGATCGGCAGCCAGGACGCCGTTACTTTTTCCTTCTTGTCCTGCGCGGTTGCCAGCGATCCAGCCAGCAGGACGCCGGTTGACAACAATGTCATCACTATTCGTTTCATCATTTTCTCCTTGATAGAAAAACCGCTTACGTTCCTTATCTGCCTGCCCAGTGGACCGCATGTTTCTCCACCGTGAGGAAGAGCACATTAAATCCATATCCGATCATTCCGGTCATCAGGATCGATGCATACATCTGCTGCAAGTCGAATACCTGTTGCGCATCGATGATGCGATGACCCATGCCATTGGTGGAGCCGATAAACATTTCGGCTACGATGATCACGACCAGCGCAAGCGACACCGCCATGCGCAGGCCGACAAAGGTTTGCGGCAGGGACTCGAAGAACATCACGGTGCGAAACACCTGCCATTTCGAGGCGCCCATGACGCGCGCCGCGAGAATGCGCGTTTTCCTGGAGTTCATCACGCCGTATGCGACGTTGAACAGAACCACCAGCCACGCCGAGAAGGCCGCCACCGCAACTTTCGCAAAATCCCCGATCCCGAAAATCAGCAGGAACAGCGGGAACATCGCAGTGGCCGGCGTCGACCGGAAGAAATCGACCAGGAACTCGACCAGGTGATAAATGCGATCGCTGGACCCAAGGATGATGCCGGTCGGAATGCCGACAATAGCCGCCAATGCGAACGCATACAGGGTTCGGTATAAAGTCGCGGTCAGATCCGCGGTCATCGAGCCATCGGCGAGGCTGGTCCACAGCGATCCGAACGTCTCGATCGGACCGGGAAGCAGCTTGTCGCTCACCAGTTGCAAGTTGTTGGCAAACCACCAGATGACAATCAGTAAAAGCGGCCCGACCAGTGTCCTGCCAACGCGCAACGCAGCATCTTTGGAAAAATATGATTTATCGATAATGTCGTTCATCTGCGAACCTCACGCTGGAAAATGTCAAGGCACCTGGCCTTGGTTTGCACGAAGGCGTCGCTGGACAGCGTATCGATATCGCGTGGACGGACAGCCGTGAACGATACGGTGTCCGCCACTTCGGTGGGCCGTTTGGTCAGCAGCAGCACCTGATCGGCCAGATACACCGCTTCCTCCAGGTCATGCGACACCACCACCATGGTCACGTCGGTTGAACTGAATATTTCCTGCAGCTTGTCCCGGATAAACAGGGTCATTTCGTAGTCCAGCGCGGAGAACGGTTCATCCAGGAAGATCACTTCCGGCTTGGGCGCCAACGCCCGCATGATCGATATGAGTTGCTGCTGTCCGCCGGAAAACTCATACGGATAGCGGTTGAGGTCGAACTTCACGTCGAACGACCGGACCAGCTCGTCGATCCGGGCATCGCACTCCTCCTTGCTTGCGCCGTTGATCCGCAATGGATACTTGATGTTGTCGACTGCGCGCATCCACGGAAACAACGCTTCGCGGTAGTTTTGGAACACGTAGCCGATGTTGGTTTCCTTGAGTGTTTTCCCATCGAACAAAATGTCGCCGGCATCGTAGGGAATCAAACCGGCGATCATGTTGATCAGCGTCGATTTTCCGCAGCCGTTCGGGCCGAATACACAGGTCACCTGGCCTTTGGGCAAATCCAGATTGAATTTTTCATACAGCGGCACTCCGGCAAATTTTTTTGTCAGGCCGCGTATGGTGATGTGGGGTTGCTGCGGCATACGATCTGCCGTTTGTGGATTCCGCTCTTCAAGCGCTGTTGAAAAATCGACTACTGCATGCTCAACTATTGCATTCATATATACGAGTCCTGCCTTTTCGTTGAAGTCCGGTTCGCGATCCGAACGCTTGATTCCGGACCTGCCGATTATTTGGCGCACATGCGCATCCGGCTTGGTCTTCATAACGCAATTGGTGTGCCAGCGATTTTCGTATTGACTGAACGTCATCCAAATCGCACTCCTTCTTGCGAGAGCGTTATCTTCAGTGCATGCGGACACTGGCGATTTCAGAGGGAGATTGCCGGATTGATGTGGTGCGGCGGCGTGGGCATTCCGGATTTGCCGGCAGCGCGTCGCGCCTGACATGACGTGAAAAGCGGTTGCCGGCGCCGATTCTGGATCTCGCTTTCAAACAATTTGTTAACAATGTTGTTAACAAAATCCACCTGTTTCGTACGACTCACCGCGCAAGACGCGATCATCGACCCGAGAGCCGGAAGATGACGACAATCCAATATTCCTCATATTGGTGATTGGCCGCACGTTGTCGTGCGTGCGCCGCCACATTTAGGGGATTTATCGTGATATGCACTTTTCAGGTGCAAAAATTAGCATGAGAAGCAGGGAAATTACGCTGTTAACAGTGGCAGGAAGTTTGCTAGGTTCAGATCTGCTATTGCTAACAATTCGGCCAACGACAGGAACGTACCCAGTGGACAAGCTTTCGATCAAAAAGGATGACTTCGTGCGTTCCATGGCGCAATCCGAACTGCAGCGCAGCGTTCACGGCATATGCGACTGGTCGGCGTCCGAGCTGTTCGTGATTCGCGAAATATCCAAGGTGATCGGCAAGAGCCTGGACCCGGCTTATGCGATTCGCAGCATGCTTCATCTGCTTTCCGAATTTCTCGGATTGAACCGGGGCCGGGTTTTCTTGCTCGATCCTGCGGCCAAGCTGCTGACCATCCGGTATTCCTACGGGCTGACGGGAGAGGAAATCAGGCGTGGCATTTTTCAGCCGGGGGAAGGTATTACGGGCAAGGTCTTCCAGTCCGGTGAAACCGCGATCATCCAGGACATCGATACCGAGCCGAATTACCTGGCGCGCACCGTAAGCCGCGAGAAATTACCGAGAGGCACGATCGCTCTTTTCGCGCTGCCCATTATCGTCGACGGCGGTGTGCGCGGCGTGTTTGCCATCAACCGCTTCCGCAATATTCATCGGCCGCTGGCGCAGGACCTGGGCACGCTGCGCCTCGTAGTCACCCAGATCGAACATATCCTGCGCATCGAACAACTGGTCAAGGCGCAGGTCGAGCAGCGTACCGCTGCGCTTACCGTCGAAAATCGTGAATTGAAACTGGCGCTCGGCAAGCACTCCCGCGCCAGCGGAATCATTGGAGAATCGGCTGCCGCAAAATCGGCGTTAAAACAAATTACGCAGGTTGCCAATACCGTCGCCACTGTTCTGCTTCTGGGAGAATCCGGCACCGGAAAAGAATTATTCGCGCGCGCGCTGCACATGGCAAGCGGCCGCCGGGACCGTCCGTTTGTCAATGTGAATTGCGGCGCCATCCCGGAGCATCTTTTCGAGTCGGAATTGTTCGGTCATGAAAAAGGCGCGTTCACCGGCGCGCTGAACTCAAAGGCCGGCCGCTTCGAAGATGCGGACGGCGGAACGCTTTTTCTTGACGAAGTCGGCGACCTTCCGCTTTTGATGCAGGTGAAGCTGTTGCGGATACTGCAGGAACAGCGCATACAACGAATAGGCTCCAGCAAGGAGTTGCCGGTCGACGTCAGAATCGTGGCTGCGACGAACCGGGACCTGCAGCAGCTTGTGGCAAGTGGACGATTCAGGCTGGATCTTTTTTACCGATTGAATGTGGTTCCGGTCAAGTTGCCGGCATTGCGCCACCGGCCTGACGATATCCCGTCGCTCGCAAGCCATTTCATGAACCAGGCAAATCAAAAATTTCAACGCGAAACCAACTTGACCGATGAGGCGCTCGAAGAGCTGGTTGGTTTTTCATGGCCGGGCAATATCCGGCAGCTTCAGAATATTGTCGAGCGCCTGGTCCTGCTTGCAGAGAAGCCGCGTATTACCGCGCTCGAAGTAAGGGCCATACTGCAGTCCGAGCAAGCGGTAGAGGAAGCGATTGCCAAAATGAGCGTCGAACCGCGCGCGATTCGCGGCATGGTGCCGGTCAGCGTCGATCAAAAAGATGAAATAGTCAGGACCCTGAGCGAATGCGGCGGAAAAAAATCCCGCGCGGCGCAGCTACTCGGACTCACATTAAGGCAGTTGAATTACCGGATCCAGGTTTTAGGCATCGGCCGGGCCTCCTGACTTGCAGTGACTCAGACCGGCAACCAGCGCCACCAGAACGGCTGGCTCTGTTCCTTCGCGCCGCGATCACGAAGCAGCTTCACAAACTCCGTGCGCCCGTGCTGTCGGGCAGCCTGCAGCGGCGTGAGGCCATCAAACTCCGAACGCAGATGTGGATCGGCCCCATGCTCCAGCAGGTAATGCGCAATCTCGCCATGTCCGTGGATCAGGCTCGCCACGAGGGGGGTGCACATGATTTCTGGGTGCTGGTAGTTGGGGTTCACGTCCGCGCTGATATGGTAGCGCACTAGCGCCAGATCACCCGCCAGCGCGGCTGCGTACAAGTCTTTCCAGTCTCCTGCGGACATCGCTATCCTCCTTGTGATTACTATTAGGGCGCAGCGCGAATCCGTCGCTCTTGAACACCTTGTTGGGTGCGTAGGTAGATGCGCGAAACAACTTGCACCACCACGGCGGCACCCAGCGACGCGAGAAAGGCTAACCCGATGCTCATATGCGGCAGCGCCAAAGCAAGCACCAAGCAGAAACATGCAAACGCATAATAGCCAAGCACCATGCTCCGCATGAGCATTACTGCAAAGGCGGTCCCCGAATGCTTGTGCGAAAACACGGCCAGCACCGACCCGATAACCGGGAACATGGCGAACAGTCCGCTTAATCGTGGCCCCAGGCGAGAAGAAAAGTGAGTGACAAGCAGCACCAGAACAGCGCCCGCCACCATGCGCCACCATATGTCATGCTTCGATGCCGACCCGGCGGCTGTAGAAGGAACTGGAGGCTTTGGGTAGAGGTAGGGCGCTATTCCCAACGCAATCGCAACCGCGATACTGGCCGCAAGCAAAGAAGGCGCCCAATGGTTTAGCACCGAAACGGCAACAAAGTAGCAGGCAAAACTGAATGGCGTGCAGATTCTCCACGAATAGCGCAGGGCTGCCCAAGCGTAGCTGATGCCAAAAACCAGGATCGCCAACACTGCAGAAAGCGTCGCCGCGGAAGCATGGGCGGCAAACGGTGCGCCTTGCTCAATGGTGATGAAGAAGAGGACCGGGGCAGAAACCACCGGAAACGCCGAAAGCCAGCCAGCTACACCCGGGCCCCAACGGCGGCCTGCGAGAGTAACGCCGCCGATCAGGGACGGAACCAGAGCTAGCTTTAATACAAGGAGAATGCTCATTGTTTATCTTTTTAATCGCGATAGGAAGAAGCCTCGCGCCCCCGCCCTCGCACGCCGCCGGACATACGGGTCACGTATCCGGCGGTTCGGCAGATTAAGTCGCGACGCAAGAGTTCATTGTACCGAATCGTGGTCACGTGCCCACTCGCCCCGGAAGCGCCACACCTCATATCCGATTCTTGTCCATCGCCCCGCAGCTTTGAGTTCGGCTTCCTTCAGACCCCACCTCGCGACGACGCCCTTGCCGTTCTCCTAACCCTCGGCTCCGCGATTACCTGATATCGGGACTTTCACCCGACTCGTTCCGGGCCATGCCCGGCACACACGTTGAAGTGAGCGGCGTGCGCGGCTTTTCGCGCAGGTCCGCTCGACTGCCGGGTTGGGCGTCGATTTAGTCATGCTCCGTCCACGGTGGGAGCTCGCCACCGAATTCTTTGACGAACCGGACGTTGAATTCATCGCGTTCTTGGATTTTCTGTCGTACAAAGTCTACTGCTTCATCAGGCGAGAGAATCTTCACAATATCTTTCAGCTTGTGACGGTTGCCGAGGATTCCGCCGGGCTGTGTCTTTGAGCCGCCGTCGCCAGTAACAAGGAGGGCTGCATAATTCGCAGCTTCGCAAACAATGCGCACATCGTTCAGTTGGTTTTCGTCGCGTGCACCATCAGGAAAAAGTGCGCTCTCCACCTTCTTAAACAGAGGATCGGTAGGCGCTACCGGCGGCGTTGCCGTAAAGATGTTTTGATTGGCCTTTCGCGTTCTCATGGCGTTGCCATCCGCCTGCGCTTCGCCATGAGCGGTAGCGGACATGTTTATCAAAATCACCTCATCGTCGTACCACTTCTCCAGTTGGTTAACGGCAGCCAACTTCTGACGAGCATTGATGAGATTGGTATCGATGTGCAGTACCGGGATGTACAGCAATCTACGCTCCATGCGGATAGTCATCGCGGGTTCGACGCCCAACGCAAAGCTGACCGGCACGCTTTCGTGACAGGATCCAGCGACAAGTTATGCATTTGCGACTTCACGTACATGTTTTGCGATATATACATAGAGCATTGCGTACCAAATTGTAAACAACGCAATCTCAATTCCTGTTGTGGGAATATCGCTCTCCAGGTCGTGCGAGAAAACCCAATAGATCACCAAAACTGCCAATAATGGAACGAGCAGGACCATGAACCGTATGGTTGCAACTAGCCCGATGCTGAAATATCTTGCCGAGAAGTGAGTGCCAGATTCTCCCCCGTTTGCGCGAAAGATCCAGATGGTGCCGAAAATCGGAATCATGACATTGATGATTGAGCCAACATAGGTCCATGCGTTAGACGGCTGGTGCGGGATATAACCCATAGCTTCAATGCCAATAGCGCTTAATGCAATGTAGATAAAAATGTAGGAAAAAAGCTGCTTCTCTGTAAGTCCGTGATCGGATAGCTGTTTCTTCAGAAGCTTCATTTTCCATAGATACATTAATTTCTCCTTTTTGTATAACGCTTAAGTTGAACGGCGGCCTTGGCCAACAAACGCGCCTGAAGAAACGTGAAATCGGCCGGAAATAGACGGTGATTGCATTGATGGCGGGTTGGAAGTTGGGGCGTTGCTGCAATGGCGACGTGGACATCGGCGGCGGCGAATGGGTGAGCAAGCGTTCGCCGCCAGTTGCCGTGTGAGTCGAAAATATATTTCCATACAGAGTACGCAAACAGCGCGCATCCAGATCGGGCTCGTCCAACAACCGGTTCAGATTGTGGCTCGCTGCGCGATCACAATCTAACCTTACTCGTTATACCTCGGGGTGCACGAACTCATACGCGACTGCCTCCTTCAGTAGGTCCCCGATTAACGTCCAGTGATTCTGACTCGGCTCAGTGCAGCCGTAAAACCACAACCCACCGATCGAACGCGGAAGAGAGAGTTCGGATAGTGTGACCTTCGTCTCCCGGTTCAAGTGAAACGCTACGACCAAGTCGTTTGAATCAGCGTACTTCGCCAGCTTATCCAATGCAACCTGCAGCGGTTCCGGGGACGGCAAGAAATCAGGCGCCCACTCTTTGAGCTGAACTGGCACGAAATTCACGTCCCCATCGAGTTCATAGGTCGCGACGAGGTCATAGTCTTGGCGCTCCACCTGCGCGAAGCTGACCTTAGTGCCGAGAGCCTGACTCATTCCGAAGCAAAACAAGGCTGCTTGCCGTCCTTCCCCGTACTTCCGCAAGTTGCGCGTGCGTAGCGTTCGCGAGTGATAGTGGAGTTCGTGCAGCGGGAAAGTGCGCGCGATCTCCCGCAGGCCCAGGAGAATCTTCTCGGGATCGAGATACTGGTACTGCAGCCATTCGCGAGGGATGCGGCGCATTGGAGAGGTCTAACGTCGGAGTTGAGGGGCGCGCACCCCGCTGAGTAAAGGGAAAGAGAAGGCGCTTGTTCGCGCGTCCCTCTCGAACGCCCAGTTAGGTGCGCGCACGCCGGTGCTGGCATTCCACCATGCCATCAGATTCGCCCCGCCACGACTGCGTTACGCATGAGCGTCTTCACGCCGACCTTATGGAAGGGCAGGATCAAGAACAAATACACCCTCCCAAAGAGATTGTGCGGGCTGACAATCGTTGTGAGCACGACTTTCGTGGCTTCCGGCTCCACCACCTTCAACACTGATACCTTGAACGACAAGTGTTTGTCGTTGCCGCCGGCAATGAGCTCATCCCCGTTTTGCGAGAACAAGGTAAACAGAGCGATTTTGTCTCCCGCTACGTAGTTCTGCTTCACCTCGAGTCCGTCGAGCTCGGCTGAGGTCGGCCCTCTGATTCCGAACACCGACACTATCCTGTTACGCAATAACAGGAGCCATTTCCCCCATTGTGGGAAATGCGAGAATATTCCCAGATAGATCTCCTGCGCACTCAAGTCAGGCCGACCTAGGCTCGTTTCAAAGCAATCCCAGTAGTAGTACGTGTCGCGATCACGACTGAACACGCAGCCTTGCGGCATGTCGCACTGGGTCACCTGCATGCTACGCCTTTCGTCCATGGGCACCTAACTTGTTATAAATCGCAAAACGCTTGTTTAACATCGACGACTGCGAATTAACATGGGAAGTCAATTTTCCGCTATCCCGCGCCTGTATTCGCTTTCGGAGTTTGCGGTGCCTTCACATACAGTGGTAACAGAAACGACAAACCACGCACTGTAAAAAATCCAAAAGAATTGCCAATTTATAACATATCTAGAACCATGGATAGCTATTTCCATCTGCCGGAATAGAGCTATAACGGTTCGGCTTCGCCTTTGAAAAGTCCGATCTTTTGTTATTGGAAAATGCGAACGGCTGCTTTGGAGAGAAATCGCGACTGGCGGCTATGGGCCGAGTGCTGCCCGTTCATCGATAAACCAATCGTCCATTGTCTCTGCTTAAGAGACGTTCATCAGTTCCGCGTGGCCATTTCTTGAGAGGCGAACTGCGACATTCAGCATCGTCCACTCACTGTCAGTTCAAAATCCAATTTGTACACATGATCATTGCGTCCAGCACAATCTGGACAACGCTCGATTGTGCGAGCATTGCGGAAATCGAAAATTTGCATCTGCAATACCTGCTGCCATCTTCCACAATACTCAAGCGGCGTAACCGCCGCGCTTTCACAAATCCGTGTGCGTTGCACTTCGATCCACGCGCACAACGATGATGCCGTCAGGCGCACCAAAAGAGATTTTCCCGTCTATCGACGCACCATATTGAAGCAATTTCCAAGTCGCCCGCTTAAGCGATTGAGTCGCCGAAGACTGCCAAAAAATCTGCATCCTCCTATGAAAATTGATTGAAAACCTTCATCGGCGAAGATTTTTCAACTCTCGATATCTGCATTGGCATGGTGCTTGCATCTCTTCAACTCATCTTGTATGCAAGATTGAACACATGGATCGTCACCCCCCTCACTGGAGCTGGAGATAAGCATGCGCGTTGTAGAACCCATGACCGAACTTGAAGTGCCGGCCAAGCCGTTCATTCCCGGCCCTCCCGGCACGCATATCACCATTCGCGGCCTGACCAAGTACTTTGCAGGCTGGCCGCTGTACGAAGACTTCAATCTCGACATCCCCAAGCACAAGATCGTGTCGGTGTTCGGGCCCAACGGCTGCGGCAAGTCGACATTGATCAACATGATTGCCGGACTGGTGCCGATCGACGCCGGCGAGATCCTGTTCGACGGCAAATCGCTGGCCGACACCAAGATCGGCTATGTATTCCAGAACTACCGCGAAGCGCTGTTTCCGTGGCTGCGCACCATCGACAATATTGCCTATCCGCTGAAGCTGGAAGGCAAGTCGCAGGGCGAGATCGAGCACCGCATGCAGGAACTGGTCGCCTCGTTCGACGTGAAGTTCGACCTGAACCGCTATCCGTATGAACTGTCCGGCGGACAGCAGCAAACCGCGTCGATCATGCGTGCGCTGGCGCCCAAGCCGGAAGTGCTGTTCCTCGATGAACCGTTTTCCGCGCTGGACTTCGAGATGACGCTGTTCATCCGTGAAAAGCTTCAGGAAGTGTTCGTTCAGACCGGCACCACGATGATGCTGGTATCGCATGACTTGGAGGAAGCGGTCTATCTGGCGGATCAGATCCTGCTGCTGACGAAGCGGCCGACCAGGATTGCCGAGATTCTGCAGTATCGGGATGCACGGCCGCGGACCGTGGATACCTTGTCGACAGCCAGCTTTATTGAAACCAAAAAAATGAGCCTGGAAATATTCCAGCGCGAAGTGCGGAGGTAACCCTGCGGCAAGTGCGGGTAGCGAGGTCGAATAATCATGTTCGCCAATTGACCTCGCCCCGATTCTGATCTTTCCCCTGCAAAGAGGAAGGAGCCGATCCTGCCTCGCGTTTGCTTCCTGTTGCGGTGCTGACGTACTTAATTCGTATTACAGATAAACATGACCAATTCACTCGACCTCACCGACTTCCGCACCCTTCAGCAGCTCTACCTGGACGGCACCCTGCTGCCGACAGCGCTGGTACGTGAACTTGCGGCCAGGATCGACGCCGGCGACCGCCCCGAAATCTGGATCACCCGCGCACCGCAAGCGATGCTGCACGCGCAAGCCGAAAAGCTCGGCCACGCTCTCGAAAATCATGGCGGCGACATCCTCGAACACTTCCCGCTGTTCGGCATCCCTTTCGCCGTCAAGGACAACATCGACGTGGCCGGACTGGCGACGACGGCGGCCTGCCCGGAATTTGCATACGTGCCGCAAACATCGGCACACGTGGTGCAAAAGCTGCAGGCAGCAGGCGCGATATTGATCGGAAAAACCAACCTGGACCAGTTCGCGACCGGACTGGTCGGCACGCGCTCGCCCTATGGCGCGGTACGCAATGCGCTTGATCCGGACTATGTATCGGGCGGGTCCAGTTCGGGATCGGCGGTGGCGGTGGCGCTCGGGCTGGTGAGCTTTGCGCTCGGCACCGATACCGCGGGCTCGGGCCGGGTGCCGGCCGGCTTCAACAATATCGTAGGACTGAAACCGACGCGCGGCTTGCTCAGCACGCAGGGCGTCGTACCGGCATGCCGCACGCTGGATTGCGTGTCGGTGTTCGCGCATCGCGTACGCGATGCATGGAGCGTGGTTCAGGCAGCGGCCGGATTCGATTCCGAGGATGCTTACTCACGCACGGTGAACATGCTGGGCGTGAAACGGAACGGCTATCGTGTCGCGGTACCGGACCTGCTGGAGTTCTACGGAGACAAGGAAGCCGAACTGGCCTTCGCCAAGGCGTTGGCCGGATTGGCCGAGATGCCCGGCATCGAGATCACAAAAATCGCATTCGCCGCATTCGCGGAAGCAGCGCAACTGCTGTATGCGGGACCATGGGTTGCGGAGCGCCGTGCGGCGATCGGCACGTTCTTTGACGAACAGCCGGACGCAATCGATCCGGCGGTGCGCAGCGTGATCGGGCAAGCGGACAAGTTCAGCGCGGTGGATGCATTCAACGGCATGTACCGGTTGGCGGCACTGCGGCGTCAAGCGGAACAGTCGATGGAAAATGCCGACTTTCTGGTGGTGCCGACCGCACCGACCATGCCGACGCTCGCCGCGGTGGCCGCACAGCCGATCGCGCGCAACAGCGAACTCGGCTACTACACCAACTTCGTGAATTTTTTCGATATGGCGGCGCTATCGGTTCCATCCATTCCGCGTGCCGACGGCCTGCCGGCCGGTATCACGCTGATCGGGCCGGCCGGATCGGATCATCGGCTTGTGGCAGCCGCAGCGGCCTTCTTCGGTGTTGCCGCGAACGGGGATAGCACGATCGCGGCCGACCCGCTGCCCTTCAATGAGCCTACCGTCGCGCTCGCGGTGGTGGGCGCGCATCTCGAAGGGCAGCCGCTGAACTGGCAATTGCTGGAACGCGGCGCACGCAAGCTGCAGGCCACCCGCACCAGCGGCAACTATCGGCTTTATGCACTGGCCGACACGGTACCTGCGAAGCCCGGTTTGGCGCGCGTAGAGAGCGATGGCGCGCCGATCGAAGTTGAAGTATGGGAAATGCCGCTGCGTTACTTCGGCAGCTTTGTTGCAGACATCCCTGCTCCACTTGGTGTCGGGTCGGTGCAACTTGAAGACGGCCGCTTCGTAAAAGGCTTCATCTGCGAACCATGGGCATTGGCCGGCGCGCGCGACATCACAAGCTATGGCGGCTGGCGCACCTATCTGGCTGACCGCTGACCTGAACAAACCGCATCAACCGCTGTATCACTTTCATCAATAAAAAAAGGGGCCAACATGAATAAAATCAATCGCCGTAATTTTCTGAGAACAACCGGTGCCGTCGCACTTGGCAGCGCATTTCCGATGCAGTTTTCGCTGGCGGCGAACGGCAAAATGACGGTCGGTTTCGTTTATGTCGGACCGCGCGACGACTTCGGCTACAACCAGGCGCACGCGCAGGCGGCGGCGATCATCAAGAAAATGCCGAATGTCAAAGTGATCGAGGAAGAACGCGTGCCGGAAACCGTCTCGGTACAAAAATCGATGCAGGCGATGATCACGCAGGATGGCGCGGCGCTGGTGTTCCCGACCTCCTTCGGATATTTCGATCCGCACGTATTGAAGGTGGCGGAAAAAAATCCCAAGGTGCGTTTCGCGCATTGCGGCGGTTTGTGGAGCAAGGGCAAGCACCCCGAGCATGTCGGCAGCTTTTTCGGTTACATCGACGAGTGCCAGTACCTGAACGGCGTCGTGGCGGGCCACATGAGCAAGAGCAAGAAGCTTGGCTTCGTTGCCGCCAAACCGATCCCGCAAGTGCTGCGCAACATCAATGCATTCACGCTCGGCGCGCAATCGGTCAATCCTTCGATCACCACCAGCGTGATCTTCACCGGCGACTGGTCCGCGCCGGTGAAAGAAGCGGAAGCCGCCAACAGCCTGATCGACCAGGGTTGCGACGTGTTGACCTGCCATGTCGACGGTCCAAAGGTGATCGTCGAAACGGCTGAAAAGCGCGGCGCGATGACCTGCGGCTACCACGCGAGCCAGGCCAAGCTTGCACCGAAGGGCTATCTCACCGGTGCTGAATGGGATTGGTCGACGCCGTACACGATACTGGTCAAGGCAGCGCTGGAAGGCAAGCCGATGGTCAACTTCCTGCGCGGCGGGCTGAAGGAAGGCTTCGTGAAGATGTCGCCCTACGGTCCGGCGGTTTCAGCGCAGGCCAAAACCAAGGCGGATGGCATCAAGGCAAAGATGGTAGCCGGACAGTATCCGATCTTCAAGGGGCCGCTGAAGGACAACACCGGCAAGACCGTGATCGCGGCAGGCACCACTTACGAGCAGACTGCAATCAAGCTGGAATCGATGAACTACCTGGTTGCCGGTGTCATTGGGTCGGCTTGAATCCGCTGAGTTTAAAGGACAGCGTCACGTTATTGATGCGG
>MESE01000128.1:0-43297 GCA_001770855.1 Burkholderiales bacterium RIFCSPLOWO2_02_FULL_57_36 | reverse complement strand
CGAAATCTCGCAGATGTATCTTATCTTTCGAAAAAATGAATGAAATCATGATTCGTAATTTGTGGGTAATCCTCAGCTTACATGGGGAGGGAACTTAGCCCCTTCCCCCTTTCAGGGAGGGTGGAGCAAGGAATTCGGATCGCATGCGATCCGCTTGCGGAACGGATCGCGCTTGCAAGCGCGGTCGCCTCGGCTGGGATGGGGGTAATGCGCGTCAAGCGCCTACTAAATTCTCAGTAGCTTGAACGGAAAAAATATGCAACCCGGCTTCAATCGTTTGCTCTCGAAGGCGTTGCCCGCGCTGCCCACCTTGTGCGCGCTGGGCGGCGCCTTGCTGATGTTCGTGCTGTTCCTGCTGGTGCAGGGGCAGCCTGCGCTGGAAGCATGCAAGCTGATTTTCGTCGGCGCCTTCGGTTCGGCTTTTGCTTGGGAAAACACGCTGCAGCGGGCGGCGCCGCTGATGCTGACCGCGCTGTGCGTCGCATTGCCGGCGCGCGCCGGATTGATCGTGATCGGCGGTGAAGGCGCGCTCGCGCTGGGCGGATTGGCGGCCGCAGTAACGCCGCTGATGCTGCCTGCGGCGATGCCCGGCATGCCGATGCTGGTGCTGATGGCGGCCGCCGGGATGTTGGCGGGCGGCGTCTGGATCATGTTCGCCGGCTGGCTGCGCCAGACGCGCGGCATCAATGAAACCATCGGCAGCCTGCTGCTTGCCTATATCGCGCTGGCGATCTTCCGGCATCTGGTCGAAGGCCCGCTGCGCGATCCGGCAAGCCTGAACAAACCGTCAACGCCTGCATTGAGCGACCAGTACCTGATCGGTACGATGCCGGGCATCGATGTGCATTGGGGATTGTTCTGGGGCGTGCTGGCCTGCGTCGCGGCGCATGTACTGGTGCGGCATAGCGTGTTCGGCTTTTCGATGTCGGTGGTCGGCGGCAATGTACGCGCGGCGCGGCTGGTCGGCCTGCCGGTGAGCCGGATCGTCTTCGTCGCCTGCCTGTTGGGCGGCGCCGCCGCCGGGTTGGCCGGCATGCTGGAAATCGCCGCAGTCCATGGCAGCGCAAACACCGCACTGCTGGCCGGCTACGGCTACAGCGGCATCCTGGTCGCCTTTGCCGCGCGCCACAATCCGCTTGCGATCGTTGTATGCGCGTTGTTCATCGGCGGCATCGAGTCCAGCGGCAGCCTGCTGCAGCGGCGCCTCGACCTGCCCGATGCCACCACGCTGGTGCTGCAGGGGCTGCTGTTCATCAACTTGCTGGCGTGGGAAGCATTCAGCGGGCGCCTGAGCGCATGGCGTCTGCGGCTCGACACATTGCGTACCGGAGTTGCACATGGCTGAATTCGATATTGCCGCCCTGCTGCTGGCATTGGTCGCCGGCGCAATCCGGGTTGGCACGCCTTTCCTGTTCGTCAGTCTTGGGGAATGCCTGACTGAGAAAGCCGGCCGCGTCAATCTTGGCCTGGAAGGCATCCTGGTATGCGGTGCGATGACCGGCTATGCGACCTCGCTGCTGACCGGCTCGGCATGGCTCGGCGTGCTCGGTGCGGGGATGTCCGGGCTGGCGCTGGGCGCATTGCATGGACTGGTCTGTTCGCTGCCGCGCGTGAACGACATCGCATTCGGCATTGCGCTGATGCTGTTCGGGCTTGGGCTGGCATTTTTTCTGGGCAAACCATTCATCCAGCCGCAGGCGCCGATGCTGCCGGGGCTGGCGCTGGGCAACTGGAGCGACAGCCCGCAACTGCGCAATGCATTGCAGATCAACGGACTGTTCCTGATCGGGATTGCCCTCGCGGCCGCAATGCATTGGGGCCTGGCGAGCACGCGCTGGGGACTGGCATTGCGTCTGGTCGGCGACCATGCCGAAACCGCGCGCGCGCTCGGCTATCCGCTGACCCTGATTCGCGTCATGGCTACTGCAGCGGGCGGTTTCCTGGCGGCCGTGGGCGGCGCCTACCTTTCCTTGTATTACCCGGGCAGCTGGAACGAAGGTCTGTCGAGCGGACAAGGATTGATGGCGGTAGCGCTGGTGATCTTTGCCCGCTGGCAGCCGATGCGCTGCCTGGTCGCCGCGTTGATCTTCGGCGCCGCCGGAGCGCTTGGCCCCGCGCTGCAATCGCTCGGCGTCAGTTCCGGCTATTACCTGTTTAACGCGGCACCGTATGTGCTGACGCTGGCCATCATGATCGTGACCTGCCGTCCCAACCGGACCCTGACGGGCGCACCGGGCGAGTTGAGCCTGACGCGCTAGCTGATCAGAAGAAGATGTACAAGGACGGCAGCGCCCTTCGCTTTGCTCCGCCAACATATTTTTATCGAGGTAAATCGACATGACAGAAAAATACCTGAACGCAGATCCGTATCCGTGGCCGTACGACAGCAGCCTGGCGCCGCACAATACGGCACTGGTCATCATCGACATGCAAACCGACTTTTGCGGCATCGGCGGCTATGTCGACAAGATGGGTTACGACTTGTCGCTGACGCGCGGCCCGATTGCGCCGATCAAGGCCGTACTGGCGGCGATGCGGGAGCAGGGATTTCAGATTATCCATACCCGCGAAGGCCACCGCCCCGACCTGTCGGACCTGCCGGCCAACAAGCGCTGGCGCTCGCGCCGCATCGGCGCGGGTATCGGCGACGAAGGGCCGTGCGGGCGCATCCTGGTGCGCGGCGAACCGGGTTGGGAAATCATCGATGAACTGGCGCCGCTGGCCGGCGAAGTCATCATCGACAAGCCGGGCAAAGGTTCGTTCTACGCTACCGACCTGGAAATGGTGCTGCATACGCGCGGCATCCGCAATATCGTGCTGACCGGCATTACCACC
Organism: Burkholderiales bacterium RIFCSPLOWO2_02_FULL_57_36; assembly: GCA_001770855.1. GTDB lineage: Bacteria > Pseudomonadota > Gammaproteobacteria > Burkholderiales > Burkholderiaceae_D > MESE01. The sequence goes on along the minus strand of MESE01000128.1, from coordinate 40,462 downwards.
GATGTGTGCGTGCATACCACGATGCGCGACGCGAACGACCGCGGTTTTGAATGCGTGCTGCTGGAAGACTGTTGCGGCGCAACCGACATCGGCAACCATCACGCGGCGATCAACATGATCAAGATGCAGGGCGGCGTGTTCGGCGCGGTATCGGATTCGAAGAAACTGCTTGCAGCCCTCGGGTGCGGGTGACCTGATCATGCATGCAATGCAACTCGAAACGGTAGCGCGGGCAAGTCCTTCGGCGGCTTTCGCGCACTGGACGATGTGTCGATCCGCGTCAAGGCCGGCAGCGTGCATGCGCTGCTCGGCTACAGCCGACCGGGGTTTGGTCCGCCTGCTGACGACAACAAAATCTACCAGATCTTGATGCAGTGTCCACTCAAGACAAAATCGCTGCCGGGGACCTTGACGGCGCCGGTCGGTTCAAAACTAACCGCAAGTTTGGGAACGTTGGCAAAAATTTCCTCGGCCGCGGCACTGAGGCGAATATCGGCTTTCCCATCTCCGGGAATGACACCGATCGGGATCGGCTTCCCGTCTTTGGGCAGAGCCCACAGCTGGGCGACGTGGTGCTTGGGTATGGCCAGGGGTTTCAGCACCTTGATCGACAAAATCTCTCCACGACGCAGAGAACTTGCAGCGACGGCCGGAGCACCGGTGGAATCGGTGAGCAAGCCCACATAACTTGCGGCGAGCGTGCTCGACTTATGCTGGAGGCCGAAAGTGCCCGGCGCCTGATGCATCACGCCGAGCGTCATGACGATGCCGAAGAACAGGCCCAGTGCCGGTTTCAGCATGCCGATCAGGAATGTGCGCAGGCGTTCCTGCCATCGCCGCGCGGCCGACGCCGGCCGAGTGCGGCGATCAATGGCGCGCCAGACCCGACCGGGCGCTTGCACGGCAGGGATGGAGGCGCTCAAGGGCGCCAGCCGGGTTTGCCAATCGGCGACCGCCCTCTGGGCCGCAAACGAATTGCGCATGATCCGTGCGAACCGACGCCGAACCCGGGCGTTCATGGTCCCGAGCACATAGTGGGCGGCCAATCTATCGAGCAATTGCGGGTGATCATAGTTCATCGTGCGCTCAATTTCCTTGTGCCGTTTCAACGCCGGTCATGCATTTTCTTAGTTTCTCCAGCCCGCGCCGCACCCATGCCTTGACCGTGCCAAGCGGTGCGCGCAAGTGCACCGCCAGCTCGGCGTGCGACAGTCCGTTGTAATAGGTGAGCGCCAGGCTCTGGCGTTGCGCCGCTTCCAGCTGCGTCATGCAGTCGCGCATGCGCAATCCCTCGCTCGCCCGCAAAAACAAGGCCGCCGGATCGGCGCCGGCATCGACGCCATGATGCGAATCACCTTCTTCAAGCATTGTCATTCTCGATTTATCTGCAGTCTTGTTGGAACGCAGCCGATCGAGTGAATTATTGCGCACCACACTGATAAGCCACGTCATGGGAGTTGCCAGGCCTGCCGCATAACTATCCGCATGATTCCAGATGTTGACGTAGGATTCCTGCAGCACGTCTTCAGCGTGTCCCCGGTGCTTCAATAACCGCAGGGCGACGCCAAACAAGTGCGATGAAGTGAGCTTATAGATTTGTTCAAACGCGGCATGGTCACCTTGACCCACGCGCGCCAACAGGTGGGTAAGTTGCTCGTTGTTCTCGGATTGTTTAGTCATGACGGATCATAAATGAAGTGCTTGCGGAGTCTGGGGCCGGTCGAGGCAAGTCGACTGAAACACAATAACGGCGCAGCGATAGTCAGTGTGGCTTTCATGGTTACCTCATCGGTGGTTGAGCATTGCCGCAAAGCAAAAGTGCCTTGCACAGGGATGTACGTGAACCGATGGTTTTTGGATGCAGTCCGCGTGAAATTATTTTTTTTTGGAAACGTGCATCCGGTGGCGGCCCGGCCTCGTATATCCGTATGGAGCGCACCTGCTTCGCAACGACGAACTATCCTATTCCCGCCCGCATGACAAGCAGTCCATGGCGTTGGAATACCTGTGGCGTACTTCATCAATAGGAGCTGTGTCGATATGAAAATCAATAACTATCTGGTATTCCTGCTGGGCATGTTGCTGTCGGCATCGCCTTATGCCGCCACCGCCAATATGGAAGGCGTTCCGTCCTACTGCCGGGTCTTTGCCAACGGAGATTTACAAATTTCCCTGGTAAGCAACAAGGTAACAGGCACCTGCTTCACCTCCCCTGCTGAGGTGCGTTTATACCAGAACAGCGCCTACATTTCCCCTACCACCACCAATCGCTATCTTGCGATGTGCCTTAACGCTAAAGTCACTGCTCAACACTTAAGAATGGACAACTTAACGTGTTCCAATGGGATGGGCACTGCCAGCCCGACTACAGCTTTTATGGTGAAAAATCCATAACGCTCGGGCAAGGTAAAGGAATTCCTTTGAAAAAGCATCCGTGATTTGAAAATGTTCGCCGCCAAGGCAGCGCTGTGCAGAGTCAGCAATGGCTCCGCATGGCAAGGCATCGGGCAATTCCAGGGAGACGAAATCCGGCGGAAGACGCTTGGCGTACTTCATCAATAGGAGCTGTATCGATATGAAAATCAATAACTATCTGGCATTCCTGCTGGGCATGTTGCTGTCGGCATCGCCTTACGCCGCCAATATGGAAGGCGTTCCGTCAAAATGTCGGATTGCGGTCAATGGAGATTTACAGGTCTTCCTCTACAGCAACAGCGTAGGAAGTAACACCTGTAGCTCCCTCGAGGTGCGCGTATTCCAGAGCAACCCCGCCATTTCCGTTACGACCGTCAATCGCTATCTTGCGATGTGTCTTAACGCTAAAGCCACTGTCACGAAATTAAGAATGGACTATTTAACGTGTTCCAGTGGGAAGGGCATTCCCACCGCGGCTTCAAGTTTTCAGTTCAAACGTTAATAGCGCTCGGACAAGGTAAAGAAATTCCTTTGAAAAAGCGTCCGTGATTTGAAAATGTTTGCCGCCAAGGCAAGCGCGGTGCTGAGTCAGCAATGGCGTCCTCATTACAAGGCATCGAGCAATTCCATGGGGGACGAACACAAGCGGTGTGTGTTACCACCAACCGGCCCATCCTGTCGGGCAAGGCAATGGTGGGTTACGGAAATTTCAATCCTGATTTGAAACCGGGGGCGTCATTATGAAAAAAAGGCATTTGTCGGCGAAGATGCTGAGGTTTTTCCTGGCTATTTTAATACTCATGCTGGGGGGGCAGGCATCGGCCGCGCTGACGAAGGAGCAAAAATTAGCCGTGTTGCCGGCCAATGAGCTGCTGCTATTGGATGCTCCGTACGTTCATGGCGACAGAGTCTCGGCGCAAAGTGTCCGCGATATCGTCAGTAACAGCATCTTGCCGACGATTACGAAGCTGGAAAGCACCTTTGCCAAAGATATTCCCGCCGTTAGCGTGAGCGACGGCGGGAATATTCCTGACACGCTGTATGTCCGCAATGCGAGCGGAGGATTGGACATCCGGGTCAGCAATGGGAATCGGCCTCCGTTGGAGGATATCTATTACGTACTGGGCCATTTCCTTGTTGAATCCGTGCTGGGCAGACCGGAAGTGGCTTGCTACTTGAACGCGGCAAATGCCCCCAGCGGCTTTAACCAGGATGGTTATTTTTACACACACAATCAACTCGATATATATAAGACACAGTCACCAGAATGCGCGTTCAACGAAGGGTGGGCGCAATTTTTTGTGTCCCAGACGTTACTGGATAGAGTGCCCCTAAAGGACCAAAAATTCGACTTTGACTTGGGTAACTTCAACCGCGCCTACGATGTGAGAGGGCGCCAGCTGTTTGAACCAGTGGAGGTTGGGTTTCTCAATCTTGCTCGCGCGGTGGCGGAGTTAGGGACGATTGGTCTTGATATTTTTGAGTATAACAAGCCCGAGCTTTATGCGGAAATCATGGCGTTTCTGGAAACCAAGCCTTGTGTGGCTGACGAGACGCATAGTTGTAGCTCTGACAGCTTTGGGACCGGCGGTATGGGGGTGCAGGGAGCCTGCGAAATACTGGCTAACTCCGGCCTGAGTGTTCATAACGTGTGCGGGGAATTTTCAAATGCCCTGCAGCATGACACCACATCCTCCTGCATGTCATTCGATAAAAATTGGACGACAGAACCGAGCGACAGCCATTTCATCGCCTGTAATACGAAACAAAAGATTCTGTGCGAGGACGTGACGGCCAGTACGGACAACGGCGGCACCCTCCGATTGACTACACTGCCCCATGAGTTATTTCTTGCGGAAACTGCGTGCCTCAACGAATTCGGTGGTCATTATGCGGGCATTCGCAGCACAACGCTCGGCAAGCGCCGCGCTGGCGCATTGAATTTGATGTCCCAGGGGGGAATCGAAATCGCCGGCACCGGGATGGCGAAAAATGCAGGCGGTAAGCCCAGGAAAATTCGCAAGATCGATCTGCAAAAGCAACTCTTGACGAGAATAAAAAACTTCAAGTCCAAGGTTGACGAGAAAACAAAAGACCCGGCTTACAATTACTTGCTGGTACACGCCTTGGATATCGGGGCGGGCTCTTGTCATGTGGCCCAATGCCTGGGCGGCGAATCGGCCATCATCGATTGCGGTGCGCTGGGCCGCAGCGACGGTCTCGACGGCGATGCCGTGTTGACGTACATGAATGAATTTGGGGTTTTCTCCCAGAAACCCAGTGTCTTCATCTCGCATGGCGATTGGGATCACTATCGTCATATCAAGAAAATCATGATCGGCAAAAAGCCGAGAATGATCTATTTCGGGGGGATACCGGATGCCTACAGCGATGGCTTTACAAATTGGATGAACGAACACCGGCGGAGCGGCATTAAAGTTAACAATCGCATCACAGTCCTTGGCGAATTGGCCGAGGAGTACCGCGATATGACATTAGTTGATTCTTTTCCCTCGTGTAGTAGTGATAGTAATGGAGCAAATAGACCGTCGTTGCACTATTTGGCGGTCAATGAATCGGCCCGCGCCCCCACTAACGCGAATACTGACAAGAAGAGGAAAACGTCCGTGTCGAAAAACATGGACAGTATGGCCATGATGGTACGTTTTCATGGGAGCACAGATTATCGCGCCGTGTTGCCTGGTGATGCGCTGGGTAGGACAGAACTTCGTGTCACGAACAACCTGAGTGGATTTGGCTCATCATCGTATACTAATACCATCCTCATGGCCTCCCATCACGGTTCGGACTTACACGGCTCCAATTCCAGTGACTGGCTCGAGTTTCTTGACCCCACGTACGAGATTTATTCCGCCGGTGATATGTTTGGCCATCCTAACTCTGAGGTCATAAGGCTCGTCAATGGTAAGGTGGCGGGGCAGAACGTGGCTTCGCATAACATTCAAGCGGCGGCCAGCGCGGGCGACCCGTATAGACAGTATTCGAGCGTGCGTGCTCATTACAGCACACGCTCGACTGGAAATATGGTTTCGATCTATGCAATCCCCAAACCCGGGACAAACAAGCCGTTCTTCCATCAATTCATTAAGGAAGAAAAACCGTGATGTGAGGGTTAAATCCTGATGGCGCGGGGACAGTGTGGAGTCCCCGCGCCATATATTTAACATCGAGGTAAATCGACATGACAGAAAAACACCTCAAGATGGGTTACAACTTGTCGCTGACGCGCGCCCCGATAGCGCCGATCAAGGCCGTGCCGGCCAACCAACTGCAGGGCGGCGTGTTCGGCGCGGTATCGGATTCGAAGAAACTGCTCGCAGCGCTCGGACGGGGATGAACTGACCATGCATGCAATGCAACTCGAAACGGTAGGCGCGGGCAAGTCGTTCGGCGACTTTCGCGCACTGGATGACGTGTCGATCCGCGTCAAGGCCGGCAGCGTGCATGCGCTGCTCGGCGAAAACGGCGCCGGCAAGAGCACGCTGGTCAAGGGGCTGATCGGCTACAGCCGACTCGATGAAGGCAGCATCCTGCTCGACGGGCGCGAGTGCACGGTTGCCAGCCCGCGCGATGCCCATGCGCTGGGTATCGGCATGGTGTATCAGCATTTCACGCTGGCCCCGGGCATGACGGTTGCGGAAAACCTGCTGCTGACGCGCGGCCGCCTGCCATGGCGCATTTCATGGAAAAGGGAGAAGGCCGAACTGGAGGCCTTCATGGAATCGATGCCGTTCCGGCTTGCGCTCGACAGCATGGTCGGCAGTCTCGCCGCGGGCCAGAAGCAAAAACTGGAAATCCTCAAACAGCTCTACCTGAAACGGCGTTTCCTGATCCTGGACGAGCCGACCTCGGTATTGACGCAGCAGGAAGCACAGGAAGTGCTGGGCCTGGTGCGCGACCTCGCACGGCGCAATGAGTTGACCGTGCTGATGATCACCCACAAGTTCCATGAAGTGACGGCATTCGCGGATGAAGTCACGGTGCTGCGCAAGGGACGCATGGTGGGACACGCGCATGTCGCGGATACGACGCCCGATACGCTGGCAAGCTGGATGATGGGTGAGGCGCGCATCGCGGCTGCTCCCGCGCCGCGCACGCCGGCGGACCAGGACGCACCGATCGCGCTGCAAGTCGATTCCCTGCGGGTTGCCGGCGACCGGGGCGATGACGCGGTGGTCGATCTTTCACTGCAGGTGCGCCGCGGTGAAATTGTCGGTATCGCCGGCATCTCCGGCAATGGACAGAAGGAATTGGTAGAGACCTTGCTGGGCCAGCGCCGCGCATCCGGCGGCAGTATCGCGGTGGACGGCAAGTCCTACCACGGCACGCGCGCCGAAATGCTGGAGTGCAAGCTGTTCGCCCTACCGGAAGAGCCGCTGCACAATGCCTGTATCGCCGGCATGACGGTTGCCGAAAACATGGCGCTGCGGGATTTCGACAGCGCGCCATTTTGCCGGCACGGCTGGCGCATCGATCGCAAGGCGATGGCGCAACGCGCAGCGCAGCTGATCGCGTCGTTCAACGTCAACCCGCCGCTGCCGCAGCGCCCGATCGGCACGCTGTCCGGCGGTAATGTACAGCGCGCCGTGCTGGCGCGCGAACTGGCGGAGTCCGTCACGGTGCTGATTGCAGCCAACCCGGTATTCGGGCTGGACTTCAAGGCGGTGTCGGACATTCACGCACGCATCGTCGCCGCGCGCGAGCAAGGCGCGGCGGTGCTGTTGGTCAGCGAAGACCTGGACGAGTTGCTGAAACTGTCGGACCGCATGCTCGTGATGTCCAACGGGCGGGTCGTGCATCAGACCGCGGCGCGCGATGCCGACCGCGCAACGCTCGGCCGCTACATGGCTGGCCATGTCGATACGCCGGTTCTGGAGCAAGCGGCATGACCCTTCCATCTGCACTGCGTAAAGTCGATGCGCAACCGTTCGAGTTCACATTCGACTATACGCATACCGCACTGATCGTGATCGACATGCAGCGCGACTTCATCGAGGCCGGCGGTTTCGGCGAATCGCTCGGCAACGATGTCTCGACGCTGGCCGCGATCGTACCGGTCGTGGCCGGGCTGCTGGCGTTTGCGCGGCAAGAGCATATGCTGGTGGTGCACACGCGCGAAGCGCATCTGCCGGATCTGTCCGACTGCCCTTTGTCGAAAATCAGCCGCGGCAATCCATCCTTGCGCATCGGCGATGCCGGGCCGATGGGCCGCGTTCTGGTGCGCGGGCAGCCCGGCAGCGAAATCGTTTCGGCATTGCAGCCGGCACCGGGTGAAATCGTCATCGACAAACCGGGTAAAGGCGCGTTCCATGGCACCGACCTGCATGCACTATTGCAGCAGCGCGGCATCAGCCATTTGCTGTTTGCCGGCGTCACCACCGAAGTGTGCGTACAAACCACGATGCGCGAAGCCAACGACCGGGGTTACGATTGCCTGCTGGTGGAAGATGCGACCGCGAGTTATTTCCCTGCGTTCAAGCAAGCCACACTGGAGATGGTGCGCGCGCAAGGCGGCATTGTCGGCTGGACCGCACCGTTGAGCGCAATAATCGATCCGGCCAACCACATAGGGACTGCACCGATGCTGATCAACCATCCGCCCGTGATCGCCGAACTGAATGCCGAATTCGACGCATATGAAGCGGCGCTGATTCGCCACGACGTCGCAGCGCTGGACCGCTTCTTCCGGTATGACGATGCCACCGTACGCTATGGCGTCGCAGAAAACCTGTATGGCGGCGAAGCGATCCGCCAATACCGGATGCGCTGCGCGCCGGTTCATCCGCAACGCAAGATCGTGCTCCGCGTCACTTCAAGTTATGGCAACGACTTCGGCGCCATCAGCGCCGAATTCAACGCTCCGGACACCGATCAAATAGGCAGGCAGACGCAGACCTGGGTGCGTTTTCCGGACGGCTGGCGCATTGTTGCCGCTCATGTCAGCTTGATCGATTGAATATGGGGGAGATTGAGGAAACGGAAAAAATTATACGTTAACGGTTTTTCGCTCTCAAATGAACAAGAATCACCAGTTGGTATCGTCGGTCGACGGCAGCATGAGTTCGATGCGCTGCTGGGCAAACGGATCAGCGCTGTCGACGTAGCGCAGCGCGCTTTGCATACTTTTCCAGCCCACATATTCCATCAGTGTCTTCAAATCCCAGCCATTGCCGGTCGCCCAATTCGCAAAGCCGCGCCGCAGGGAGTGGCCGCTGTAGTCGGCTGGATCGACAATACCGGCGTCCGTAAAGATGGCGCGCAACAGCGGAATGAGGCTATCGGCATGCAGGCTATCCTGGCCAACATGCCCCCATCGGTCGATCAATCGGAACACCGGCCCGGCTTCCGGCCTGGCCAACTCGAAAGCGCGCCGGTTGTTCTTACGCACCAAGCGAATTCAGCTCCGACATGCGGCCTGCCGACAGCAGTTCGGCACATTGATCGGCCGGTATTGGCTTGCTGTAAAAATTGCCCTGAATCTGGTCGCAGCCGCAGGCCGCCAGTATGCTAACTTGATTCGCGGTTTCGGCCATCTCGGCAACGACTGTCAAGCCCAAGCGGTGCGCCAGCGAAATCATTGCGTCGACGATCGCGCGACAGCCCGTATCGTGGACGATCCCCTTGACGAAGGAACCATCGATTTTCAGCTTCTCGACCGGGAACAGGCGTAGATACTGCATGTTCGAGTACCCGGTACCGAAGTCGTCAATCGATAGCGCGACGCCTAGTTTTCTAAGGCTGTGCATCAAGGTTAGGGTTTTGTCGGGATCGTCCATCGATGCGCTTTCGGTGAGTTCCAGTTCTAGCCAAGCCGGATCGAGCTGTGTTGCAGCCAGGCATTGCGCCACCTGGCTTTCGAGCCCTTGCCGATTGACCTGCTTCGCAGACAAATTGACTGATATGCGTATCGGCGGGATTCCCGCTAGCTGCCACGATTTGTTCTGTGCACACGCGCGGCGAAGAACCCATTCGCCAATCGATTGGATCAAGCCACTTTCCTCCGCAATCGGAATGAACCTGGACGGCGCAATATTGCCGAGTTCCGGATGCTTCCAGCGCAGCAAGGCTTCCACGCCCTTAATGGAGCCGCTATGGATTTCGACCTGCAATTGATAATGCAGATCGAGCTCATCGCGTTCAAGCGCATAGCGTAGATCGGTTTGCAGTTTGACCCGTTCATTGAACCGGCTGCGCAGGTCCGGGTTATAGAGTTGCATGGTATTGCGACCGGCTTCCTTGGCGCGGTACATCGCCGCATCGGAAGACCGCAGTAGCGCATCGGCCGTGTCGCCATCGTCCGGATAAACGCTGCAACCCGCGCTGCAGGTCACAACAATGACGTGCCCGTCGATGGTGACGCGGTGATTGACGGCTGCCATGACCCGCCGCAATACCGACACCGACTCATCTTCGCTGCTGGTATTGCATAAAAGAAGGACGAATTCGTCGCCACCAATCCGAGCCAGCAAATCGCTCTCGCGCAGACAAGCCGACATGCCAGAAGCGACAGATTGCAATAATGCGTCACCTGCATTATGTCCGAAGCTATCGTTGATCCATTTGAAGCGATCCAGGTCGATGAAAGACACCATGAACCGCCGGTTCTCGCGGCGCGCTTCCGCAATCGCCAGATCCAGGCGATCGACCAGCAGGTTGCGGTTCGGCAACCCTGTCAATGTATCGTGCGTGGCCTGATAATGAAGCCGGGTTTCCAATTCCTTACGCTCCGAGATATCGCGCGCCACCATGTGGACCGCACGGTTTCCGCGGTATTGGAACGACAGTCGGGTTACCGTAATATCGATGATCTTGCCGTCGAGCCGAAGCGCTTGCTCCTCGCCGGCGCGCGAGCTCCCGTCTCGCTTCAACTCATGAATGGCAGTGGCGACTTGCGCCTGGCAGGCCGGCGCGGCCAATTCGGTCATTGTACGATTCAACAAAACGTCCGCCGAATCGGCATGAAACAAGTGTTGCGCCGCCGCGTTGGCGAAAACAATGCGCCCATCGGATTCGACCAGAATTGCGTCCGGCGAGGATTCGACCAGGAGCCGATAGCGCTCTTCGCTTTCGCGCAACGCGAGTTCGCGCTCCTGCGCCTGATAAAACAATTCAAGGCTTTTTTGCTCAATCAATGCTTCCGCTTGCTTGCGCGCGTTCCTTTCCCGTGCCAGTCGGCGCTTGTAGAATTCAATATCCTCGGCCATCGGGATGTCTCGTCAGCGTAAACCGGATATGAGCGCCTTCCAGAACGGGCAAGTCTTCCCGTTCCAGCGTAATCGATTCGCCGTAGTGATGAATGCAGCCCCGAATCAGACCTTCCGCCAGGTCGCCAAACGGACGCTTCGAGCGATAGGTCAGAATCATATTTTCGGGCCCACGCATCTCGTGCGTAAAGCGTGGAAGCTCCGCATCCGGATAGAGTTTCTTCACCTCCACATGGATTTTATTGTCCAGACTGGACAGTAACGCGAAGCTCGAATCATGTTCGGTCACGAAGGATGGATAGAGGACATAAAAGCGTTTGAACAGGTATTCCCCAAAGATGCGCAACAAATCAGGCACAGCAATGCCCGTCTCGTCGCTTAGACGGCGGACCAGTTCAATCAATTCCCGGTGATCATACGTACCCACCGAGGTGTACGCGCCGCCGGTCGAGAGATGTGAGGCATTAATGATTTTGTCTGCCATTTCAGCAGAGAAGCGTTCTTCGACCATCTCGACAAACTCGTCAAATACGACACCTTTCATCGCTTTTACCCTCAATAGTGATACTTGTATCGGTTCAGTAGTGGTCCGGCTAAAACTCAAACAAAATCAAATGATCGGCATCGATAATTCTGGAGGCGACAGATCCAGCCGCCGGATCCGCTTGAGGAACAACGCCACCTGCCAGGATTTTTTTACAAAGCGGCGATGGTTAATGGCGGCAAGGCCGTATTGTTGGCGAGGAAGTCCAGCGTTTGCCCGCTACGGGGTCTTTGAAACGGATGCGCCACAAATGCTCGGGACAGTCCTTCGACATGTAAAGGCCGGTCACGGCAATGGTCTGAGCGCAGACTGCGCGCCCTTCTCTCTCGGTGACAGCCAGCACACACTTGACATCCATGCCGCGTTTGGCGCGCATGATCGGTTTTTAAATAATTTGACTGTGATGCCTTGCAATAAGTTCATCTTGAAGACGTGCGGTAATGGCCAGTCATCAATCGGGCTGGAACACATGCAGCCGATTCATTTCGTTCAGGGTCGCTTCAACCATCTGTATATAGTCCGACAGACATTCCAATGTAGCAAAATGAAAGGCGAGCCGGTAGGACTGAAGTGACCGGTTCTATCACACTGAGTGACTCCGGAAAACGCGCATCATGCACAAGACCGCCTTGAGAAGGAAATACCATGAATGCCACCTCTAACTGGGTATTGTTCGCACTGGGTTTTGACTTCTTCCCAGCCCTCACTGCAATCTTCGGGAAATTGGGCGTGAGCAAGCTGAGCTCGAATGTCGCCACGCTCATATGCACCGTGGTCATCCTCGTTGTTACGGTTGGCATCATTTCGCGGAAAGTTCTGGGAAACTGGAGTTCTCGACGCTTCTCAGATGGCACGAGCCTGCAATGCAGCTACATTGACATGGTAATGCAGTTGCATTACCATGCGGGTATCCACCTCTTTGACTGGAGAACACCATGCCCGTGCCCACTACCCTCGAAGTCGAATCCACACTGACGGACCGCTACCAAACCACGGTGCCGGAACCTGTGCGCCGCGCCCTCCGTCTGGGCAAACGCGACAAGATCCACTACACGATCCGCCCCAGCGGCGAAGTCGTGCTGACGCGTGCTGAGACTCCCAAAGGCGACGACCCGGTGCTCGGCCAGTTCCTAAGCTTCCTGGTCCGTGACATCGCCAGCCACCCTGAGCGTCTGCAGGCTGTCGATGTTGGTCTTGTTCAACGCCTCCAGTCGCTGGTCGGCGGCATCGAAGTCGATCTCGATGTTGCCTTGTCAGCAGATAATGAATGAGCGCAAGCAAGCCTACGCCCTTGGTTATCCAAGGTTGGACGGTCTTTGCCCATCCCCTGTTCCTCGAACAACTTGAAGCCTTGACCCAGCAGGTCGAGGTGTTCAAGCAAAAAGACCCGGTCGGGTACGTGAAGAAGAATGCCAGTAAGCGACTTGCGGCAATCACCAACTTGGCGTTTGACGTTATCCCGCAGGACCCGACGCGGTCGGAATACCGGCAAGGCAACACCCTCGGTGACGAACACAAGCACTGGTTTCGAGCCAAGTTCTTTCAGCAGTACCGGTTGTTCTTCCGCTATCACGCGCCTAGCAAGGTGATCGTCTTTGCATGGGTTAACGACGAGGGCACGAAGCGTGCTTATGAGAGTAGCGACGATGCCTACCGGGTATTCCGCAAGATGTTGGAAAGCGGCCATCCCCCGGATGACTGGAACGGGTTGCTCTGAGGGCGAACTCCTGCGCCGGTTCGCCGCTGGTATTGCGTCTTGAGGCGAGTTGCGCCAGCCTTCTCCGATTCCACAAAGAATCCTTGAATGGTCAAATAGAGTCGGCCGGTCGTCGAGGGCGACAAAGGTACCGGTGTCGCCGCTCTGATGGATCCATGCCTCGACTGTACAGACTGCGATCGGCGTCATGGCGCTGGTGCGACAACGGCGCGGTGAAGCAAATCGGCTGGGCTTTGCTGTCCAGCTGTGCCTGCTGCGCTTTCCTGGCTATGCGCTAGGCAATGACCTAGCCATGCCCGATCCGGTCATTCAGTGGGTGGCACGCCAAATCCGGGTCAACGCCAGCACGTGGGCGAACTATGGCGAGCGCGATACAACCCGCCGCGAGCATCTGCCGGAATTGCGTGCTTAGGGCCCGCGCAGGAATAAGTTAGCCAATTTTGCTGATCGTACCGGGCGCACTGCAGCGTTGCCCGCCGCTAGCAGTGCTCGCACTGCGGCGGCATCCTCTCCCTCGATCCCTCTCCACAAGTGGAGAGGGAAGCTATTTGCACCCTTCTCCCTCTGGGAGAAGGGATGGGGAAGAGGGAAAGCGCCTTGCGGGAAGTATCGCCTTGCATGGCGATACCTGACCGGCGATTATGTGTGGCGCCAAAACAGGCGGCTGGAAAGTGGGGGAATTCAGGCCGTTGCGAAACGGGGGAAAATCCTTAACGTACAATTTTTTCCCTTTCCTCAATGTTCCCCAATATTACCGATACAAATAATCATCCGGCAACCCCATGCGGCGGCATGCTTGCACGGCCGGCGAGGACTGCAGCAAAATCCGATCGGCCGCTGCGCCGAAATGCCGGGTAAGCCGGAGTTGCCATGCCGCGGTACTCCACCGCCCGGTCAGTCCGAGCCGCTCCCGTACCCATTCCGGCACGATCCCTATGGCAGCCATGACCAGCAGACTCTGGATCGCCGCCAATGGACGCGGCAACGGCAATATCGGTGCGGATCGCATGATGTCGAGGAACTCGATCACGGTCACGGATGGCTCAAGCTTGTTACGCATTTTTTCGAAAAGCGCAGAGACTTCCTGCTCCGAAGTCGGCGCGCCCGTGGCGCCGTAGAGACGAGCCGAGGACGCACCGTCGGCGTAGAAACGGTTGCGCTGCGCGTCGTCCAGCTTCCGGACATAGGTGTTGTAGGCCTGAAGAAAACCGAAGCTCGCAGTTGCGTGGACCCAGTCAAGCAATTCCGGATCGTTGGCGCGATATGCCTGGCCTGCAGGCGTCAGCCCGCCGATGCGGTCATGCATCCTGCGCACGCGCGCGATCATCACTTCGGCCTGGCTGCGTGGTCCGTAGACCGTCATCATGGCCGCCAGACCGGTGCGCTGCAGGCGCAGCAAAGGTTTGCGCTGGAACGTTGTATGTTCCCATACGCCGGTCCGAATACGCGGCTCCGCCAGTTCGAGGATGACCGCGGCGACTCCGCCAACGAACAGCGCCAGCGGATTCTTGAAGACCCGCCATGAAATGGAGTCCGGCGCCACCAAGGCGGGCTCTCCCGCCATCCGTGCAAAATCAACCGGGTATCCGCTGTCCGGCTCCAGGAAATTCCTGGCGGCAGTTTCCAATCGCCGTTGAAGCGGTGACGGCAGAATGATTGCATTGGGAAGCAGATTCATTGCCTTGATCTCCTCATGCACTATCGGCATGGATAAACAACCCTGACAATTTACGACCCCGAACCTGCCTCCTAAGTTCTCGTTGACGGCGATCCTGCGGCGGTGTGCGGAAGACAATCAAATGTCATGGCAACATCACCGCTCATGGAGCGCCTTTCGTCCGTCAAGGAATCTCCCGCAACTCACACTGCCGCGGCCAGCGGCAATACATTGGTGACGGTCTCCCTGAAGTAGTCACATTTGCCGGCTTTGCTGTGGCTTACGATCCATGTCTCGCTATCGACCATTTGCGCCTGGACGCCATAGTAAAACTGCTGATGCAGTTTGGTGATTACCCAGTGTCCACCAAGGTGTGTGCTGCTTACCTCGATCATTTTCGTACCCTTGGGAAAAACCTCCGTACCAAGCCGCTGCAACAGTGCCAGCAGTTCCGTTTTGTTCGCCGCTTTTTGCCAATTTACATCCGTTGCATCTTGATAATGATCGATGCGAAAGTCGATGTTGTCATCAATATGGTTAACCAGGGTTGCAATGTCGCCTTGTTCGAATGCCCTCAATATCGTGTCGATCGTACCGGTTTCCATGTGCTGGTTCATGTCGTTCTCTTCTATAAAAGGTGATGGGAGCAATCACTGTAGCCGAACGGCATGAATAGGTATAATATTTAATTTATAGTTAAGTAATATAAATTATTGATAGATAGGCGGGTATCGACATGTTCGACTTGCGAGCACTAAAATATTTTGTCGCGGCTTACGAAGAGGGTTCCATCACTGCGGCGGCAAAGCGTTGTTTCATTGCTCAGCCTTCCATCAGCGCGGCAATCCAGAATCTCGAAGCAAGCCTTGATACGCGTTTGTTCGAACGTGCGAAAAGCGGCCTGACCGCGACCGCCGACGGGGAAAAGCTTTATCCGAAGGCAAAGGGATTATTGGCCGAGTCGAATGCGATCCTGGAAGGGTTTCGCCAGTCGCCGCAGCGGGAAATACGGCTGCATATTCAGGGCGATTTGCTGATCAGCCGCGCCGGTCCTTTGATTGCGCTGCTCTATCAACAAGTGCCGAATATAAAAATCAAGCTGACGCAGGAGAACGAGGCATTTGATTTGAAACTCGTATCCGAACACTGCAGGAAAGGGAACGAATGGATGGAGCTGCTTTGGGAAGAGGACTATGTTGTTCTCATTCCCGGCAATCATCCGCTGCGATTCAAAACCCATTTTGACCTGGCGGATCTGCATGAGGCTCCATTCATAGATCGGCCTTACTGCATAATGAGTCAACTCTTCACGCAATTGCTGGCGCAACGCGATATCAGGCCGGATGTGCGCGCCTCGGTAGTACGTGAAGAAGTCATGCTTGGCCTGGTAGAACTCGGCGTGGGCATTGCGGTGGCGCCGGAGTCGCATTGCGAGGGCTTGAAGAATGTCATAACCCGGCCGCTGAAGCATGACCTCGGCCTGAAGCGGCGCGTCGGGCTGGCCTGCCTTGCGGAGGATATGGATGCGGTCAAGCTGGTCCGGGAACTCGCGCAAGGTTTGTCGCACACATATGCACGGAGACAAAACCAGAACGAGCGCGGGCCGCACGCGATCAAAGTCGGAGCAGCGGCCTGACGCTCTCTACGCCGCAAGCGTGGAATTTTCGGTCATTGTGCATTTTGGCGCTTCCATGAATCGCACTACGTTGACGATTACATCATGGCCTTGCTTTTATCTCCCGAAAACACGCCTGGCGACACCCCGTCAGAAAGGTGATCGGCGCATGACGTCGGGCGACGTGCCTTGTGCCGGGGCCGGATTGACGTTTGCACTGCCGGCTTGCTCCCGCTTGTAGAGTTCGGTCTGCACCGTTTGCTGCAGCTTCGCAACACGGTTCGCTTTTTCCTCCGGGCTCAGCGACGTATCGTTTTCGATTTCCGCCACGCCGATCCCGAAGCGCGCTTCCATTTCCTGCCGGCCGAACAGCGCCTCCGCTATTTGCGATGAGAAATGCTGACGGCGCAACGCGATCAAGCGTTTCAACGTCTCTGCCGCGTTGCCCGCGTCCTGGTTGTGCTGCGGCGAAGAAAGCGCGGCCTCTTCCCGGGTGTATGTGATGTAAGCCTGCAAAATGTGCGACACCTTGGCCGCCGCAGGTGCCGGCAAGCCTTCCGTCGCAACGGCCTCGATATGTCCGATGTCGGTCGACGCATGCTGTGCCGGCAATTGCTCGATCAACCTGTTGAGCCGGTGCACCGTGCCGTGATCGATGATGGGATTGCCTCCGGCATCGATGCTGAAGATACTGTCGCTCGAATCATTGCGAACCGGCTCCGGTTCCGGCGCCGCTTGCGGCAGCGGCGACGATTCCGGCACAGGATGGCGCTCCTGCACGGCAGCGCGATTGTCTTCCGGCGCGAGCGCCAAGGCGTCGGGCTCTGCGTCAAGCGTAAAAAAATATACCGCCAGCGATATCAGCGTTCCGCCCAGTGAGATCGATAAAAATTTCTGGAATATGCTCATGATGTTTGCCGTAAGCGGTCGTCTGCGCATGCAGGCAGCAAGCCGATGCCTATATTGCGTAAGCTGGAATGCAGCATTGTTCTCTCCGTATATAAAATTCCTGCCGATTTTTTATTTTGCCGCGCCGCCGAATCCGCGATATTGCCTAACACATTTATCTCCATTCATGAATGAGATGCGCCGCCCGGCGGCATCTTCCTGAAATTGCTTCGGTATTCGCCCGGCGACAAGTCGAACCAGCGTTTGCAGGCGCGGCTGAACGTGCTCTGATCGCGGAATCCGAGCAGATAGGTTATCTGTGCCAATGTGAGATGCGGCTTCTGCAGATATTGCCGAGCCAGTTCGTGGCGCGTATCGTCCAGCAGTTGATGATACGAGGCCCCTTCGTCCTGAAGGCGCCGTTGCAAGGTTCGTTCGCTCATGCATAACGACTTGGCTATTTCAGTGCGAGAAGGATCGCCGTCCTGAAGGTGCCGCAGAATCAGTTCACGCGTCTTGTTGCTGATCTTGGCGTCGTCCAGCCGGCTCAGGTGTTCGATGGCATGCCGGTCGTGCAACTCCGCCAATACGGGATTGGAGGTCGGCAGCGGTATTGCGAGATCTTCCAGCGAGAAAACCAGCCGGTGAACCGGTGCGTCGAAGATGAGAGGCCCTTCGAACGCGGCGCTGTATGGTTGAACATCCGGCGGCATGGGATCGGCGAATTCCACTCGCAACGGCATAAAGTGGCGTCCCGCAATCCATCTGCAAAAATTCAGCATGGTGAGCATCACGAATTCAACGCGCTGACGCGGCACCGGCCGGCCGCCGGTCACGAGTTCGATGGTCACGCCGTATCCGCCCTTCTCTTCAATCAGCGCGAGGTCGGCGGCATCGCTGATGATACGCAGATAACGGATCAGCCGCTCCAGTGCGATCAGCAGGTTCGGCGACGACATCATCACATACGCGACCGTATCCGCCTGTGCCGGGGTCGAAGCTTCAGTCACCCTGAGGCCCAGTGCCGGGTCGCCAGAACGCTCGACGGCGATTTCCCACAAATGGCTGATCTTTTCCGGCGCATAACGCACGTCGGGATTGTTCAGGTTCGTCAAATCCAGGCCGGCTTCACTGAACAGCGCGGCGGCGTCGAGTCCTGCGCCGCGCAGGACTTCGCAAATACCTGTTACCCACGCGGCCGAAATCGTCCGTCCATTCATTATTGCGTGTCTCCGTTATATATCGGCAACCTCTGCCGGGCGCCGTAGTGCATGCATCTGCCCATCGAACGGGCCATGAATTCGATACCGGTTCCGGGTCCGGAAAATATTGCCGACCCTGACCTTGGACAATGACGCAGACCCATAGTGCCGGCCAATCGCGGCATTCTATTGTTGCACGCCTTGCCAAGCCGAACCAGCCTCGGCCGCCATCCTGACGTGCAATGCATACAGCGGGATCGCACCACGAGAAGGAATTACAACACGAAGCCCCATTTAGAGCGAGCGGCTCTTGGCGAAGGTTTGCAATTCACCACATCCTGAACTCGCCTCATCATGCCGTCCGCTCTTGCAAGCGGCCCGCAATTTCAGTTTTTATAGAATCCGCATGCGATGACGATATTGCCGGCCCGCTCAAGGTAAGTCGACTTTTGCAGCAAGACTTTTGTAATCGGATGCACCCATTTGTAGTCGACCCAGCCTGCGCCCCTGCCAGCTGCGATGTCCATGATTTCTTCGACGAACGGTTTACCTTCCGGGTCCTTGAAGTTGACGCCGTCTACGCCGACCAGCCGCGGATTGGCGCCATGCGCGAGACATTGCACCGACATTGAATAAATGCTGAGATAAAGATCGCGGTCGATAAATTGTCCCTTGCCTAGCCGGTTGACCTCCTCTATCAGCTCTTCCTCCGCGTGGTGCGTCAGGTACGCCACTGCCGATTTCACCATGGCTTGCGCTTGTTCCGCGTTGCCGAACTCGCGCGCGCCCAATCTGAAAAGGGCAGCGGCCTGCATCAGCGCCACCGCCTGCTCCTGCAAGTGCGCCACCCCTTTCGACGCGTCCACCACCAGTGCGGCATTTTTCTGCGTGGTGGAGTCGATTTGGGCAATCGCCTTGTTGACTTCTTCTATGCCGACGCTCTGCTCCTGGCTGGCGGCGGTGATCTCTCCCATGATGTCGGCGACATGTTTGACCGACGTAACGAGTTCATTCATGGTGACGCCGGCCTGGTCAACCAGCGTGCTGCCGATGCCGATTTTTTCAACCGAGTCCGCGATCAACGCCTTGATTTCCTTCGCGGCACCGGCGGAAAGCTGCGCCAGATTTCGCACCTCCCCCGCAACAACCGCAAATCCCCGGCCTTGCTTGCCGGCGCGCGCCGCTTCAACCGCGGCATTAAGCGCGAGAATATTTGTTTGAAAGGCAATTCCATCGATCACGCTGATGATGTCGACCACTTTGCTGGAACTCTGCTTGATCGCCGCCATCGTCGAGACTACATTCCCCACCACCTGTCCGCCCTTGATCGCGCAACTGGAAGCGGATGCCGTCAATTTATAGGCATGCATTGCATTGTCGGCATTTTGTTTCACCGTCGAAGTCAGTTCCTCCAGCGATGCGGCGGTTTCTTCAAGCGATGCGGCCTGCGACTCGGTGCGGGACGACAACGCCGCATTGTCTCCGGTGAGCATGGCTGAGGTCGTGGCAACCGCGGCCGTGCCCGTCCTGACTTTGCTTACAAGCTCGAACATGCGTTCGCTTGTTTCCGTGAGGCCTTGCAGCAGGTCGCCAAACTCGGCGCCGCCTCTCGTTTCAATCGATTGTTCCAGATTTCCGTCGGCCATGCGCCGCGCCATCGCGACTGCCTGGCGCAGTGGCCGGCCGATGCTGCGTATCAGCCACCATGACGCGCCGATTCCAGCCAGCACGCCGGCGCCTGCCAAGGCCGCAATGATATTGCGCGCCATCCCGGGATCTTCCTCGTCGAAACCGAATATGGCGACCACGGCGATCGAGATGGGAAAAAACAGCGTGATGCCGAAACCGACGACCAGCCGGGTATTGATTCGAAGATTGTTGGGGTTCATATCACGCCTCCATATCGGATCAAATTTACAGCGTGGCGGTCGCGGCTCTTAGTATTGATGCCTGGCGCAGCATTTGACGAAGCCGGCGTCCAGGCGATTGAAATGCTGATTCACGCGGAACGGGGCGGCGCGATAGCGCCGACCCGCCACCGTCTTACTGAACCGATATGCTCTTGTCGGTCAATGTCGCATCGAAGATCAGCTTCTGCGGCCATGCCGGCCAAGTGACGCCGAGTGCGGCATTGTTCGGGTCGCCATTTTTCGCGAATGCAGCGACGGTGCTCATCATCGCGCCCGAGAGTGCCAGCCGTCCACCCTGGTTGGCCGTGCCGCCGATCGTATTCGAGAATACAGACGGACCGAAATTACCAAACACGAACGGCAGATCGAACGCATGCGTTGCGCCGTAGACTTCGTTCCAGGGCGTTGGTTCCTTATCCCAGTTGAACTGCGAGTACCAGACCGTGGGTTGCCGGGCCTTCAATGCGTTCAGCGTGGCAGCATTGTTTGCAACGAAGCTGACGTTATTGATCAGTGTCGTTAGCGCGTTGAATCCCGTACCCGGTTTCGTCACCGGCAGATAAAACGGATTGATGATATCGGCGGAGGTCAGCGTCGGAGCGGCATCCGGGTTGAAGTTGGCCATCATGTTGAATCGGACGGCATCGTTGATGATATAAGGAGCAGGAAATCCGAACAGCGGCAGGAACCCGGCGAACAATTTTCCTTCGTCGCGGGTATTGCTGGCCAGGACCGGAACTTTCAGATAATTGCCTGCGTTGATCGCCGAGATCGGGGTGTTGGCCACCACGACGCCTTCCGGAATGTGCGAACTCGAATTCAGGCCGGCTGCCACCAGCCGCGTCAACAATTGGGTAAAGATCGCGGTGGGCGATTTCGAACGCATGTACGTCGCGATTTGCGTGCTGCTCTGGGTTGCCGCGTACGTCGCCGCTGTTGCGTCATCGGTTGCCAGGCCATCGGCGATCAACAGGCTGTAGAGCAGCTTGTTGCCTTGCGCCAGCGAGTACGCGACAGTCTGCAGCAAGGGGATGCTGCCCGGCGGAAGCTCAGCAGCCGTAGCCAAACCGCCGCTCATTGGCATTGCTTTATGAAACAGTTGCGGGCTGGCGTTGACCACCAGCGGCGAAGTCAACAACGAATACACATTCAACGCGCCGGCAGACTCACCCATTGCGGTGACGTTGTTTGGGTCGCCGCCGAAATTGGCGATGTTCTTGTTGATGAATTTCAGCGTCTGAATCTGGTCCAGCGTAGCGAAATTGCCTGAGTCTTCCTGGGCATTCGTGCCGGTTTTCAACTGCGGCAGATTGAGCCAGCCGAACAGGCCGAGACGGTAGTTCGCGGTGACCACGACGGCGTTGGCGGCCTTGGCCAGCGCGGCGCCGTCATAGACCGGGTCCGCGGCATAGCCGGAGATGTTGCTGCCGCCGTAGATGAAATAGATCACCGGCAAATTAGCGGTAATGGTGGCCGGGCGCCAGATGTTCAAGGTGAGGCAATCTTCACTGCCGACCGCGGTGTTCAGCGTGGTGGCGATGGTCGCGTCATAGGTGTTGTTCGCGCCGGGACCATAAATACGTCCATACTGTGCGCAGGCATTCCCGAAGCTCTTGGCTTGTCGCAAACCGGTCCAGGCGGCCGGCTCAACCGGCGCTTTCCAACGCAGGTCGCCAACCGGCGGCTGCGCGAACGGGATACCTTTCCAGAAATAGGTTCCGGATGCGGCGGTATCGTTCACCCCTTCAACGTTACCGTAGGTTGTGGCGCGCACGGCTGGATCGCTCGTCCCGGAGCCGCCGCCGCAAGCACTCATTAAGGGCACAATGAAGCTGGCTGCCGCCAGCCAGCGCACACGTTTGGAAATGGTTTTCATGTCTCTTCCTCCTTGGTTAAGCTTTCGCTTTTGAATAACAAATACGTATTATTTTTTTCCCGTTCCCTTGCCGGCATTTCGATACTCGAAGCGTTTTATTCCAGCCGATTCGGCTAAGTTGGCTGGAGCGGTTTTTGGCTTCGCGGCGAGATTGAACAGGAATAGCCTGAACCCAAGCATATAGAGGAAGCCGAAGAGTTTCCCCACCTGTGCGGGTATATAAGCGGGTAGTTTCAGAATGGAAAGACCCCTGAATCAGGGGCCCTTCGAAGCGCGAAGCGGTTGGCGGCGATGGTGGCAGGCGCGCCTGCCGCCATCGCGTGTTTTAACGCGGTCCGTCGCGGAACGGATCGACATTCGCCGGCAATGCGTTGAAATCGAATAACGTCCGCAAGTAATCCTTCTGTGGCTGTGACAGCAGCTGGTAGCGCGGCCAGAAGAAGAAATAGTCGTCCGAAGACGCGTATGAGGTATTGTCAAAAATCATGCGCTTTTTGCAGCAAGTGAAGTTGGTCCAGTCGCTCCAACTGGTCTGTCCGTCGAAGAGCTGGGTCGGCTTGCCGGTGCGGGCAAATGTCGACACATGCTTGATGAACTTGTCGGACAGATTCCGGCGCGAGGTCGCGTTGTTGGCATCCCACGCGAAACGCATGAAGTTCGGCTCGTTCGTCACGTAATTACCGAACAACATCGGGATGTCGAGGCCGTGAAAGGCGCCGAAGGTGTTCTTCCATGGTGCCGGCGTGTCGTCCCAATTGAAGTTGTATCGGAAAATTCTGCCCGGACCGCTGCTCAGCCGCAGCAGCCGCAGAACATTGTCCGTTGTGAGATCAAGCGCATAACTGAGGGCCTGGTGGGTTTGCGTATAGATAGGCTGGAACTCCGGCTTGACCAGATCGTTGAGTGTCACGCTGCCTGGTGCGGCGTAATTGGCCAAATGCCAGTATTCCTGCGGGGTCGGTTTTCCCATGCCGAAGGAGAAGGCAAAGTATGAGCCCTCGTCTCGCGTGGAGCCGATCATCAACGGCATTTCGTTGTAGGCGCCGGCCACCAGACCGACCAGCCCGCTGGACCGGATCACGGTGCCGTCGGTAAAGTGCCCAGGCACGACCGGCGCCGGAGTGAACTTCATGATTTGCGCCGCAGTGGCGCTGCGCAGAACCGCGTCGATCTGCGCATGGCTCATTATGTACCGAAGTACCGCGGCCTCCGCCATCGACGAGGCACGTCCGGTGTCGACCAATATGTTATCGATCAATGTATTCGCCGCCAAATGGCCGACGACCGGCGGATAGGCATTGGGAATGCCCGACATGCACATCGCGCGGTGGAATTTGTCCTTGGCCAGCGGCGACTGCAGCAAACCCCAGGTATTGATGCATCCGGCGGACTGACCCGCAACCGTAACCAGGCCCGGGTTTCCTCCGAAGCTTCTGATATTGGACTGTACCCAATCGAGCCCTCGGATCAGATCCAGCGTCGCGAAATTGCCCGAATTGTCCTTGGCAGTGCCGTTCTGGAGTGCCGGGTGGTTCAGAAATCCCAGCATGCCGAGCCGGTGCTGCACCGTCACCACCACCATGTTTGCTTTGTTGGCGAGATAGGCTCCGTTGTATAAAGGCTCTTTCGCCGATCCCTTGAAGTTGCTGCCGCCGTGAATCCAGAAAAACACCGGCAAATTCTCGGCACTGGAGTTCGGTCGCCATACGTTCAGGTACAGGCAGTCCTCGCTGCCCACCGGAAGACCGAAGGTGGCCGGATCCGGCTCGCCGAAAAAATTGCCGACTTGCGCACACATGCTGGCAAAACCGGTTGCGGCTCTTGATCCGCTCCACGGCACAGGCGGCTGCGGCGCACGCCAACGTAAATTGCCTACCGGCGGCCGGGCAAACGGAATACCGAGAAATGCATGGGTGTTGCTGGCGTCGGCCTTGCCGTAGATCTGGCCGGCATCCAATTGGCGCGTGAGACTTTGGTTATAAGCCGCCCATGCGCTGATTGAAAAACCGAAACCCGCCAACAGTAATGCGGCGCAAAGCAGTTCGCGTATCGACGTCTTGAAAAAATGCTGGCGCGCCTTGACACGCGTTGTGTCTGCCGAAAGCGCCGGAAAGGTCGTTTTCATTTTTGTCTCCTTGTTCTTGTCTCGAACATCTGAATAGGGAATCCCCACCGTCAAGCATATACAGATCCGCGCCGGGAATCCCCACCCAGGCGGGTGAACGTAGGGGTAGTTTTAGATGCGGGCGGCGTCAGAATTCGTGATCGGCCGAAACCCAAATGCGCCGGTGCGATTGCGATCGAGGATATGCGGGCGCGCGTGATCGAATCTTTACCGCTTGCATTTTAAATAACGGATTGTCCGGTAACGTCATCAGGTTGGCTGCCAAAGTTACTGACGTTCATTCCGGGAATGCTTACTGTCCTTGCATCGATAAAAGTACGTGCGTCAGTCGGATTGAACTTCGCTGACACGTATTTCAATTCGATGAAGCAAAGGAGGAGGCGCGGGGTTTCTGAACAGCCGTTTCAAGAAAAAAAGCTTGTTCGGAGACCGCCAAACCTCTTTTCATAAATATTACAGGAGACAAAATGAAACATCACGGAACGCTGTTTGGAGTTGGCAGGCAAGCCATGGATGCAATCGGAAAAGCGCTGGTTCTTTCCCTGTTTGTCATCGCGGGATCGCTTATCCACATCCCGAAGGCCGAAGCGGCACGTTGCAGTGCCGACGGCAGCAATTGCACGTACAAGCAACGCACTAACTGGTATTGGTGCGGCCTGGTCTACACACCGCGCACGGTGCGCTACCAGGTACCGGAAGGCACCGCACCGTCAGGCGGCTGGCGCACGGCATTCTTTTATAACGGCACCACGCCGACCAGCATGAACCCGTTCATCAAGCATCCGCTACTGTTTAACGCGTTCGGCGTGGATAACATGGCGAAGATACTCAAGGAAATGCTCGATAACCCATCGGGAACCGGTCACAAGTACGCGACCTTCGCACCGAACCCGCCGGCGACCGCCGTGGTGGGCCAGTTCTGGCATACCAATGTGATATTTCCATACAGCTTCAGCTGCGACAATAGCTTCTTCAATGATTTCTTCAAGGAGATCAAGAACGGCAGCTACGGTTCAAGCTCGCAGTACAACCTGAACAAGCGCTACGCCTTTGGCATTTCCAGCGGCGGTTATAACAGCAGCCGCATGGCGGTGACCTTCAACGGCAGTTCGGTGTGGAAGGCGCTGGGCATCATCTCGGCTTCCTATGCTACCTGCGCCGGCCCGCTGTGCAGCGTACCGAGTTTGCCATCGAATCATCCGCCGACCAAGTTCTGGCACGGCACGAATGACTTCATCGTCCCGATGTTCACGATGGAAAAGTACTACGACAAGTTGATTGCCTCCGGCAAGGTCGCGGCCAAACAAATCCATGGCGGCGGTCATGAGCTCACCCCGCAAAACCTTGGCAGCACCGGCATCAAGAACTGGTTCGACAAGTACTAAGTCAGTAATTCGCAAGTCTGGCTCAGTTGAATTTATCCGCCTGCCCTTGCGGCAGGCGGGTATTTCGACCTTACACGTAACCACGCCCAAGCTTCGTACCGGCAGGCTCATGGTGAGAACCGAACCGATTGCCAAAAATGAAACTCCACCGTGCCGGCACCGTTTCATCGAACGCGTCATTGTCCGGCAAAGCCATCAAGTTGGCTGCCAAAGTTACTGACGTTTCCTACGGGAATGCTTACTGTCTTTACATCGATAAGAGTGCATGTGTCAGTCGGATTGAACTTCGCTGATGCGTATTTCAACTCGATGAAGCAAACAGGGAGGCATGGAATTTCTGGACAGCCGTTTCAAGAAACCAAAAGGCTGTCCGAAGATTACCGAACCTCTTGTCAAAAATATTACAGGAGACAAAAATGAAACATCGCGGAACGCTGTTTGGAACACCCAGGCAAGCCATGGATGCAATCGGAAAAACACTGATTCTCTCCCTGTTTGTCATCGCGGGATCGCTTATCCACATCCCGAAGGCCGAGGCGGCACGCTGCAGTGCCGACGGCAGCAATTGCACGTACAAGGAACGCACCAACTGGTATTGGTGCGGCCTGGTCTACACACCGCGCACGGTGCGCTACCAGGTACCGGAAGGCACCGCACCGTCAGGCGGCTGGCGTACGGCATTCTTTTATCACGGCACCTCGCCGACCAGCATAAATCCATACATCACTTATCCCTTGCTGCTGAATGCATTCGGTGCGGACAATTCGCCGAAAATTTTCCGGGAGCTGCTCGACAATCCTGCCGGCACCGGACACAAGTACGCGACCTTCGCACCGAACCCTCCGGCGACTGCAGTAGTGGGTCAGTTCTGGCATACCAATGTGGTATTTCCATACAGCGCAAGCTGCGACAATAGCTTCTTCAATGATTTCTTCGCGGAGATCAAGAACGGCAGCTACGGTTCAAGCTCGCAGTACAACCTGAGCAAACGCTATGCCTACGGCATTTCCAGCGGCGGCTACAATGCCAGCCGCATGGCGGTGACCTTCAACGGCAGTTCGGTGTGGAAGGCCTTGGGCATCGTCTCGGCTTCCTATGCTACCTGCGCCGGTCCGCTGTGCAGCGTGCCGACCTTGCCGTCGAATCATCCGCCGACCAAGTTCTGGCACGGCACCTCGGACTTGATCGTTCCGATGTTCACCATGGAAAAGTACTACGACAAGCTGATTGCCTCCGGCAAGACAACCGCCAAGAAAATTCATGGCGGCGGTCACGAATTCACCGGCGATAACCTGGGCAGCACCGGCATCAAGAACTGGTTCGACGCCTATTAACCACTTACTTGGTAGTGCGACTCTGTCGCCTTTACCCGTCTGCCTCACGGCAGACGGGTATTTTTAGCGCAATTCCCGCACTTGCAAACCACGGCGGGAATCGGCTTTTGAATCAAACGAAAGTCCATGATGAACATTCAACCAAAACCGAATTACTTCAGCATCTGGCGTTCTACCTTCAGTCTATTCCGGCGCCACGCCGGTTTGCTGGCGTGGGCTACCTTGCTCATGGTGGTGCCATTTTTCATTCTGAACGGATTGGCCAGTGCACGCCACATGATGACAATCGGCGGCGCAAACATGATGGGGACAGAAGTTCCCGGCGAACAGATGCGCATATTATGGGGCGGCTTGGTCGGCGGCGACAGCCTGGCTTCCATCGCGCTCAGCATTACCATTTTGCTCATACTGAAATACCTGACTGCCCGGCCCGATGGCGGCTTCACCCAGCATGCACGCAAGGAGCTGCCACGCCTGTTTTTCAGTGCCGGATTCTGGTTGTTCGTTATCGCGCAAGTACTGGTTTTCGCCATGATCAATTCTCCCGATGGCCGTCTCAAAATTCTGGGTCTGGTGCTGCTCGGTTGCAGCGTGCTGATCCTGTTGAGCAGTCAGGACCGAGAAGCACCGGCATATGGCAGGCGGCTGAGGCAATTGACATGGAGCGGCTGGCTTAGCCTGGTATTCGTGGTGTTGACCATCCCGGTGCTCTATATCCTTCTGAGTGGGTACGCCAATGCGATTCTGTTGATGCTCACCGATCTCGGTGCGCAGAAAGCGGCCAATCTGCTGAACCTCGATCTTCAATCGCCTGTGCTGCCGTATAGCATCATCACAGTGTCCAAGTTCCTTTCGCAGTGGCTTAATCTGTTGCCGATGGCCTTGTTATTGAGCACTTGTCTGGCCTTGCGCGGAACAGCGTCTGAACCCGCATCGGCATGATCGCGGAGCAGATCCAACTGGTTGCTGAAAAATGAAACATCGCCCTCCCCGTACCGTTTCGCGGAACGCGGTTCAAACCGGGTTCGAGCGCGGCTTCACGTTCATCGAACTGATGGTCGCCATCACCATTCTGGCAGGCATCGCGGTGCTTGGCTGGCGCGGCCTGGACAGCATTACGCGGGCGCGCATCGCATTGAATGAAGATATGGACCAGGCGCGCGGCATGCATCTCTCGTTCGCGCAAATGCAAATTGATTTCGAGCGGATCCCCGGCACGGCAACCATGGGCGAGCGCCCGCGCCTGCTGGCCGGCGCCGAGCACGTGATGCTGGTGCGTACGGTATTCGGCGAGAATCAGCCGACGCATTTGCAGGTTGTTGCGTATCGCATCAGGAACGGTGTGCTGATGCGATACGAATCCATGGCGACACGCGACCTGAATGTGCTGGATGCGCTGTGGAACGCCGCCATTGACGATGCTGACCGGCTGCCGGAAGTGGCATTGCAAGCGGGCGTCGATTCAATGACGCTGCGGGCATGGGTCAATGATGGCGCGGAATGGCGCGATGCCAGCGAAGCGACCGAGCGGGTGATGATCAGGGACGGCGATGGCTGGCGCCCGGCCGGACCGGATGATGGCGCCGCCAACACTGCCGGCCCATCCGGATTGGAAGTGGTATTGCAATTACAGCGGCACAACGCGAACGTTACCAAGGTATTCATATTGGGCGCCGCGTGACCGCACTTGGTACGGTCAAGCGTTTTGTCCGTTTTGTCGAAGGGAGGTCGAACAGGCTGATTTCGAAGCCTCAATTGACGTTTTTCCAACACAAACTTTTGAGTTGATGTGCATGATTTATGTCACACTTGCCCCGTAGGCAAGGATGACCGATGGCGGTCGCCCTCGAAATTATGCACATGATGAACCGTTCTTTTTTTGCTTCGCTTGATGCCAAGACGCAGATTCGTCTGCGCATGACCGCGCTTGCGGCCGGCGACTATGCGGCCAATCTGGTGATCATGCTCGGATTCGCCATCTCGGGAGCAGTGTCCTGGGATATCCCGCTGAAGATACTTGCGGTTGCCGTTGTCTTTAATATCATCTTCATGACTGCCATCGCCAGCGGGTTGTCGTTGCGTTTTCGCGACCCGTCGCTCACGGCGATCCAGACCTATGCGGCATGGGGCATGATCCTGCTGGGCATATTCCTGGCGCCGCAGATATCCTATATTTTTATTCTGTACCTGATCGTGCCGATGTCGTTCGCCAGCCTTCATTTCAGTCGCCGCATGCTGTGGCTGGCGTGGCTGTTTCTTATGTGCGCGCTCGGGTTCGTCATGTGGATCGTCGGCGGCGCCATGGCGAACAATGTGGCTACGCTTACGGAACGCGCGCTGTTCTGGGCCGGCCTGGCAATCGTTTTCGCCCGTTTCGTGGCAAGCAATGCCGAGATAGCGGGTTTACGTGCGCGATTGCAGGAGAAGAACAAGGCCTTGAGCGCGATGACCAGCCAACTGACGGCGGCCACCGGCAAGTTGGTGGAACTGGCGAATCACGATGAGCTTACCGGACTGCTGAATCGGCGCGAATTCATGCGCCGACTGCATGAAGAATTGATGCGCAGCGAGCGCCGCAAATCGGTTTTTTGCGTGGCCATCATCGACGTTGATCACTTCAAACGGGTCAATGACGAATACGGACACCTGATCGGCGACGCCGTGCTGTCCCAACTGGCACGCCAACTGGGGGCGACACAGCGCGGCACCGATACCGTGGCGCGCTATGGCGGCGAAGAATTTACCCTGTTGCTGGTGGATGCCGACGCGGACGCGGCGGCCAAGGGCTTGGAACGCATGCGTTCCAGTATCGAACGGTTCGACTGGGAACCGCTTACGCCCGGCCGGTCGATTACCATTTCGGCCGGCATCGCGGCCTGGCAAGCGGGCGACACCGACGAGCGGATCCTCAACCGCGCCGATGCCGCGTTATACGCAGCAAAAAACAGCGGCCGCAATTGTGTGAAGAAGGCCGTCGCGATCGCCCTGAACTCAATTGAGGAGTTGCCGCAACATGAGGCCTGCCCGGCTAGCGCAGATATTCCGGCGCAGGCATCGGATTGAGCGTGCCCTGGTTATTCCGGTTGTCGACGCAGATGAAATTGACCGCCGTATCGGTCGCTCCGCTTCCTGAGTATTTCGGATATAGCGGATACGGACACAGCGGCCGGGTCATCTGCACGCCCTGGCTTGGCTGATCCTGCACATACTTTGCGGCTATCAAGCGCTCCGGCGCAACGCCATTCTCCACCCACTGCTGCAACGCAACGAACGCATCGTGTGCCGCATCGCCGGCCAACGGCGGCGCAGCCAGCAGCGTGCCGCTGAACTGGTTGCCGAACGCATTCGGTCCCGGGCCGGCCGCGCAATGCGCCAGTCCCGGCACCATGAACAGCCGGAAGAATTCCCGGGTGCGTTTCAAGCCGCTGGAAGAACTGCCTTGCGCGGCGATCACGCGCAGATAATAGTTGATCGATTCCTGCGGCGGGATCAACGGATCGGAAGTGCCGTGGTAGGAAAGCAGTTTGCCGCCGCGCGCCTTGAACGGCTGCAAGTCCGGGCTATTCGCATTGAGTGTGGATGCCAGCAGGTCATCGACCGATGCCATGTCCCGGTCATAGTCGAAGGTACGCGAAATCCAGGCCGGTCCGAACACCCATTTGAACAGGGAAGAATATGGCGGTTCGGTGCCCTTGGCTTGCGACACCCAGCCGAACTGGGCGTCGTTTTCGCTGCCCCGAACCGAGCCCGGAACGATCAGGCGTCCGGTCGCCGGGTTGCGCACGCCGGCGTACATTTTTCGTGCGGCGGTGACCTGGTCGGCAGTCAGGCAGTCGAGTCCCGCGAGCAAGCCGCACTGCAGTGCCGCAGGATCCCAGTCGCACGGCCGCGGATCGGTCAGGAACGGATCGCCTGCCACGCCGCCGCTCTTGCTCGTGCATGCCGCCAGCACCGAGTCGGTAATCAGTTTGGTCTGGGACGGCGTGAAACGGCTCAAGGCCGTAGCGAGCATGGCGTTATAGTTCGACACGCCGAGCGTATGCAGATGCGTGCGGTTATGCGCCGGGGCGCCGGCCAGGATGCCGTCATAGTCGGCCGGATAACGCTGCGCCGACATCATCCCTTGCTGGCCGCCGGTGGAGCAACCGTTGAAATACGAGTACGCCGGTGCACGGCTGAAATACGACTGCATCAGTTGCTTGGACAATACCGTCATCAAATGCGTGGCGCGCCCGCCGAAGTCGACCCATTTCTGCGGATGGCCGACCAGCAAATCGGCGTTCGAGGTGGTGGAAGGCACGGTGCCCATGTCGGTTGTGGCGACTGCGAAACCATTTTTCAGGCCGGCCATCATTACCGGCGCCGCGATCGCCGTATTGCCGGCATAGCCGCCATTGCCGATGCCCTGGAAGCGTGCGTTCCAATGCGCGGCGCTCGGGAGCCAGAGTTCAATATTGATCAGCGAGTCCGGCGTCGGCGTTGCCACCAATGACACTTTGCAGAATGGCGGCACCTCATTGTAGATGCGTCCATCCGGTCCGGCAAAGGACGGCCCGGCTATCGCCACCGATGCGGTCACGCGTGCGTTCTCCAATGCGACGGCGGGCAATCCGTCGCACGTTGTCGCAGTCGCCGATGCAAGCAGGACCGTGTACGTCAGCGCCGCTACAATGCATCGATTGCGGCGTGAGCGTTGTGATTGCGTATTTGTTTTGCATGCAAGTCTGGTGTTCATATCGTCTCCGCCAATGTTTGATTCATGCAGGCAACAGGCCTTCCTCTTGCGGACCGTGTTGAATTATAGGAATCGGGCATCGAATGAACATGACTGAAACGGCCAATCGGCTGGCGTTGCGGGACAAGATGCGGCCTACTGGAGATGGATCAGAGACTTTCGCCGGGGCGGATCTATATGCGCCGGTCGCGGGACTAGTCCGGCTGCAACGGATTTCAACCCCGGATTTTCTGAATCGCGTCGAAACGCTTGGTCACGCCAAGCTTGCGGTACAGGTTCTTGATATGAAATTTGACGGTATTCGGCGATACGAACAGCTTGGCCGCGATTTCGTCGTTGGACAAACCCGCGACCAGCAGCCGCGCCACCTTTTCCTCCTTGCCGCTAAACGCGGCAACCAGTTGCTCGTACTGCGGCGGCTGATCGAAATTCGTACCGAATGCGGCGAGCACCTCGGCGGCGAAATCCGCAAGCGCCGGCGGCGCCTCGGTTTTCTGCAGCAGCAATTGCAAGCCGACCCCGGCATCGATGAACGGCCGCAGGTGATGACTCTCCTGCGCCAAAGCAAGCGCCTGGCATAAGAATCCGGTCGCCGATTTCAGTTTGTCTTCCGCTTGGCGTACCAGCGCCTGCAGGATCATGATCTCGATCGATACTCCATGGCGCCCGTCCCGCTCGGCATTCAGCAGCATCCGGCTGAGCAGATCAAATGCTTCGCCGGTACGGCGCTGCTGCAACAGTAATCGCGCCAGCACCAAGCCTTCCATCTCCCATTCCGGCTTGATCTCCTTCGCATCAATTCCACGCTGTGCAAACCACGCCGCAAGTTCCCTGATCCGCCCCTGCATCAGCCACAATTGCGCCAGGTAGCCGGACAGCGGTGGAATGATCAGGCTCACCGATGCCCAGAATCCGAGCAGCCTTTGTTCGTACTGGAGATCCAGACCCGCCGCTTCCCCGCGCGCCAATTTCACCCGCGCCAGCAATACCTCGCCGCAGCCGTGGTTCAATTCCATGCCGCCTGCCTTGGCCAGTTCCAGCACACGGACCGCCTGTGCGGCCGCATCGTCGAGCCGGTTTTGCAGATAGTCGATTTCTCCCAACTGAAGATGAAGCATGCTGCATACCGGCATATCCTGCAGCCCCCGGTCGCGGAACTGGCGCAAACCTTCCGTGCAAATATCCCGCGCCAGCGGCAAGTTGCCGCGCATCATCTGCAAGCGCGACAGTCCGAAAATGCCGGTCATGGTGATCCACAGATTTGGTTGTAAATCGCTCACTTCGGCGTACTTGCAAAGTATTTCGTTGCAATCATCGAGCCGACCGAGTGCACCATGAAGAATTGCCAGATTGATCATGGCAATGTCGTAAAACACATCGCTTTTCGGCAGGAATTCGACGGCCATGGAAAAACATATCAGCGCGCTGTCGGCATGGCCGGAATAACGCGCCTGATAACCGCGCACCACCGCGACCTTTCCGATCAAGTCCCGGTTTTCGGGCTGCGAACCCTGGACCGCAGCATGCGCACGATCGACGGCCGCCAGATAGCGTTCGGCCAGAGCCACATCCGGTATCGGATGAAAATAGATGTTGAACGCCGCCAGCAGTGCAACCCGCGGATACTGCAGCACCACCGCCTCGGGCAAAAGCCGCAGCCAGGTGGCGACGGTGCGCACCTGACCGAGCACGAACATGTGGATCGCGTGATGATCCAGGATCTGCGCAATCAATTCCATGTTTTGCGCGCAATGCGCATGCCGCAACGCGTCACCGGGCAACTGGTATGCGGAATACCACTCTGCCGCCAGGGTGTGAAGTTCGGCAAGCCGCTCCGGCTGCGCCTTGTTCAGCCGGCTTTGCAGCAAGTCGGCAAACAAATGATGATATCGATACCATTCCCGATTCGCATCCAGCGGAATCAGGAACATGTGATTGCGCTCCAGGTTAAGCAACATGCCCTGGCTGTCGGCCTCGCCCGTGAGCGTTCGGCACAATTCGGCATTGAATCGATCCAGGATCGAAGTACGCATCAGGAAGGACTGGATCGATGGGGTCTGGCTGGACAATACTTCGTCCGCCAGGAAATCGATGATGTGCCGCTCATTGCCGGAAAAGCCGGCAATAAAGTCGGTCTTGCTCTGCCCTTTGGCCAGCGACAGCGCCGCCATTTGCAAACCGGCGGCCCAGCCCTCGGTATGACCGCACAGGGTTTCACTCTGGCCCGACGACAATTCGAGGTTCATCAGGCGGTTAAAGAATTCTTCGGCTTCTTGCGGCGTAAAGCACAAATCGGCCTCGGTGAATTTCGTCAGCCGGCCATGGCTGTGCAGGCGGGCCACCGAAAACGGCGGCTCCTCGCGGCTGGCAATGATGATATGCAGATTCTCAGGTTGATGGCCGAGCAGAAACTGCACGGCATCGTGTATCGCCTTCTCGATAACCAGGTGATAGTCGTCCAGTACCAGGATCAGCCGATAATTCAACGTCGCCAATGCGTTGACGAAGCCGGTCATCAGCGAAGCGATCGGCGGCGGATTGGCAGACCGCAGGATCCGCGCCAACTCAGGTTCGAAATCCGGCTCCTGATTGCGTATCGATGCCACCAGATGGGCCAGAAAACGCACCGAATCGTTATCGCCCGGATCCAGCGACAGCCATGCCGCCTTGTCGGGCCAGCCACGCAGCCACGATGAAACCAGCGTGGTCTTGCCGTAGCCGGCCTGCGCGCATACCAGCGTCAGTCTATTGAATACTTCATGATCGAACCGGGCCGCGAGGCGCGGCCGCGACACCAGGTCGGAGCGCGCCCTGCCCCCGGTGAATTTAGTTATAAGGATGTCTCTATTTATCAAGGGAGGCCTCCTTTTGCCATCTTGCACTGAAGTAACACAGTTTTATTATACGATCCGCGTCGGCGGCTCGAAAGTCTTTAGTGCTCCGGTTGCGAATGGATGCCTCCGGCTGTTGCCGATTGCATGAGTCCGGACCGGTTTTCCGGAACAGAATAATAAAGTGAATTCAGGGGATTGGCTCGACAAACCGATCGTTCTTGAGCGCCGACTCGCAGTATAAGGACTAATTCCGGAACAAGTTGCCTTTTCCCGGATGGTCGGACGCGCAGCCGGGGATGCGCCCGACGCGAATGTTCAGCAAAGGCGGCCCGCATGCGGTACGCCCGAGCTTTGCGCTACAGAAAGCGCGCCAGCAGGGCCCGGTCCAGGCTCGCGTCGAGTTCGATCTGCACCAGGTGTCCGCTGCCGGGCGCAACTGCGATCTCGGCATCATCCTGTGTACGAATGCGTTCGAGCCGCACTGACCGGTTGCCGGTCGGATGGATCACTTCGAGCATGTCGCCGACGGAAAACCGGTTCTTGACTTCGACCGTGGCCCAGCCGCCATCGACCGAGCGGACATCGCCCACGTACTGGCTGCGGTGCGATTCGGATGCGCCTTGCATGTAGTTTTGATGATCCTGGGTATGATGGCGCTGGTAAAACCCGTCGGTATAGCCGCGATTGGCCAAGCCGTGCAATTCGCCCAACAAGCCGATGTCGAACGGCCGGCCGGCCACCGCGTCGTCGATCGCGCGACGGTATACCTGGGCGGTGCGCGCCGCATAATAAAGCGACTTGGTGCGGCCCTCGATCTTGAGCGAATTGACGCCGATCTTCACCAGCCGCTCGACATGCTCGACCGCACGCAAGTCTTTCGAATTCATGATGTAGGTGCCATGCTCGTCTTCGAGGATCGGCATCATCTGCCCGGGACGCTCGGATTCCTCGATCAGGTACGGCCGATCAGCCAGCGGATGACGCTGCATGTCGCCAAGCGCCGAGAATGGCTCGGGTTTGTCCAGCGCCTGGCGATAATTGAAGCCGATGGTCTCGGGAGAAATTCTGGCCAGGTCACCGCTGGCATCTTCGGCGGCATTTTCGACCTTGTAATCCCAGCGGCAGGAATTGGTGCATGCGCCTTGATTGGAGTCGCGGTGGCTGAAGTAGCCCGATAGCAGGCAGCGGCCCGAGTAGGCAATGCACAGCGCGCCGTGCACGAACACTTCAAGTTCCATTTCCGGACAGCGCTGGCGGATTTCCTCGATCTCGTCGAGCGACAGTTCGCGCGACAGAATCACGCGCGTCAGTCCAATCCGGTGCCAGAACTTGACGTCGGCCCAGTTGACCGCGTTGGCCTGTACCGACAAGTGGATCGGCACGTCCGGCCACTTGTCGCGCACCATCATGATCAGGCCGGGGTCGGCCATGATCAGCGCATCCGGCTTCATCTCGATCACCGGCTCCATGTCGCGCAGGTAGGTCTTGAGCTTGGCGTTGTGCGCAAAGATATTGCTGGCCACGAAGAACTGTTTGCCGCGCGAGTGTGCGTCGTTAATTCCTTCGGCCAGCGCCTGCTGCGTGGAAAAATCATTGTTGCGCACG
Source organism: Burkholderiales bacterium RIFCSPLOWO2_02_FULL_57_36 (assembly GCA_001770855.1). GTDB lineage: Bacteria > Pseudomonadota > Gammaproteobacteria > Burkholderiales > Burkholderiaceae_D > MESE01. Next base: position 4,395 of record MESE01000128.1, on the reverse strand, counting down.
CGCAGGCTATAGCGCGGCTGCCCGGCATAGACGGCATCGGCGCCGAAGTCGAAGGCGGCGTGCATTTTCGCCAGCGATCCGGCAGGAAGTAACAGTTCGGGAGCTTTCAGCATGTCAATCGATTCGGTGAAATGGTGTTGATTGGCGAGTGCCGAGCGCCCAGTCGCATCGTCGGACACGGTTTCCGGCACCGGTACCAAAATGCCAATGGCAGCAAAGTGCGGAGCGAGTCAATTTTCATGGAACGCGCGCATTGCAAACCAAAGGCGTTTTGCAGGCCCGTATTGTCACCGAAGGAAACCCTGCTTTAACTTGATGTGAATCAATTGAGGCCAATGAAGCCTTGCCCGGCGCCGGATTTGTCAACCCGGCGCCGCCCGTTCGACCTATCGGAACCGCGCCAGTGCCGGATCGTCCACTTTCTGTTCCGGCAATCCGGTTATTTGCGGAATTTCGGAAAGACGAGGCATGCCGCCTTTGACATTCACCTTCCCTTGCTTGTCTTTCCACACGATTCCCGGTGTTCCGGAAATTCCGAACGCCCCCATCAACTCGCCGTTTTTCCGGATTTTTTCCGCGACCTCCGGTTTTCCCGCTTCTGTCAGTTGCGGCGATGGCGTCCAGCTTTTGCCGGAGTTTTCTTCCATTTTGCGGAATGCCGCGGTGGTGTCCGCTGCCGCCAGCACTTCGATCGCTTTCGGCATGCTGGTCGGACCCAGTGTGTCTACCAGAATCCAGCGCACCTGCAAGCCGGCCTTTTCATAAGGTTGCAGCGCTTTCCATGTGAGGTGGCAAAACGGGCAGTTCGCATCGACAAAAACGTACACGGTACTCTTCGGATTTTTCATGGTTCCCTCGATCACGTGGGACGATCGTTCGAGTTCCTTGTACAGCGCGGCCTGGTCCGGCTTGGGAATATATTTGTCTGCGTCCTGCTCCACCAGGTTTTCGCCGCTTTCATTGATCAGCGCACCGGAGATCACGGTTTTTTTATCCTGCGTCGTATATACGATCGAATGCCGTCCGTTCTGCGACAGGACCCATCCGGTCAGTCCGGAAGCGGCCGGAAATGTCTTGGTGACTTTCATGCCGCTTGCGACTGCTCCCTGGATTGCCTTTGGATAATCGTCTGCTGCAAAGGCGGCAGACGATGCAGCAAGAAATACCAGGCAGGCGCCGATTCGCGAAATGAAAACGGTTCTTGAGGCAGCAGTACAAGTTCTTAAAGGTTTGAGCATTCTTGATTCCATTGTTGTCAAGCAGTTCATTTTTCTCTCATTTCCTACATCGGGTTCACTACGGAAAGAGAGCGTAGAAATTTCCCGGCATCCTGATAACCGATCACGCGGCCACCCGGTATTTCGCGACCGTTCCTGTCAAAGAAGATGATGCCCGGTGGGCCAAAAAGATTGAATCGCTTTAGCAAGGCCTTGTCATCTGCGCTGTTGGCGGTGACATCGGCTTGCAGCAGCACCATGTTGGCAAAATGCGCCTGCACGCGCCGGTCGGAAAAAGTAAACTTTTCCATTTCCTTGCACGACACGCACCAGTCGGCGTAGAAATCGAGCATGACCGTCTTGTCCTTCGTCTGAGCCAGGATCGCATCCAGCTCACCGATCGACTTGACCCGCACGAATTCGACATGGGCGGCGGGTTGACCGCCTGTCAAATGCGCCGGCGGCGCCCACGCATCGCGGCCGCCGGTTGCGACGCCGGCCAGTTGAAGCAGACCGGCTCCCGCAAGAACCAGACCCAGCACCTTCGCCGCCCAACCTCCGCTTTTCGGCAGTAATAGGTGTGCGGCATATCCGATACCAAGTGCGGCCCAACCGAGCATCTGCAGTGCAGCCGGGATCACCGGCGAAACCATCCACAGTGCCGTGCCCAGCATCAGTACACCGAAGAAGCGCTTGACGGTGTTCATCCATGCACCGGAGCGCGGCAGCAGCGTTCCCGCCGATGCGCCGACCAGCAGCAGTGGAACACTCATGCCCACAGCCATGGCAAACAATGCACCGCCACCGATGAACACATTGCGGGTATGGCTGATATACACAAGCGCCCCGGCCAGCGGCGCGGCGACACACGGCCCCACGATCAGTGCGGACAGGGCACCCATGACAAAAACTCCCGCAAGCTTCCCGGCACGCTGCTTTTCCGAGACCTGCATCAGTCGAGTCTGGATCGCAGCGGGCATCTGCAGCTGGAACAAGCCGAACATCGACAGCGACAGCAGCACCATCAACAGTGCGAATGCGCCGAGCACCCATGGATTCTGCAGCGACGCCGCCAACCCCTCGCCTGCCAGCCCGGCCGCAACGCCAAGCAGCGTGTAGACGACGGCCATCCCGAGCGAGTAGGTGCCGGACAGAAGAAGCCCGCGCCGGCGCGAAAGGCCGCTCCCCTCTCCCAGGATGATCGAAGACAGGATGGGCACCATCGGCAAAACGCATGGAGTGAAGGCCAGGCCGAGACCAAGCAGCAGGAATAGCGGGAGAATGACCAGCAGCTTGCCGCTCTGGAGCGACGCCTCGATTTTTCCCATCTCGCTGTCCGCCGGACCGGGCGGCTGCAAACTGGCATTACCCGATGCTGGCAGGTTTCCGAAGCCTGCCAGCCTGATCGTTGCATCCGTCGGCGAATAACACAGGCCTGCATCGGCGCATCCCTGACTTGTAGCGGTCAGCGTGAATGCGCCGGATGCTTGTACCGGGATTGCAATCACGACGGTGTCGCGGTAAGTCTCTACATCTTTCTGAAACGTTTCGTCGAATTTGATCTTGCCCCGCGGGATGACGGGATCACCCAATACCGCACCGTCAGCCTTGAAAGCGAAAGGCTCGCGGTACATGTAATAGCCTTTGGCGATTGCGTAAGTGACTTCAATCGTCCTGGCGTCAGCCATCCTCGCGGAAAACCGGAAGGCCGACTCCGGCTCGAGAAAATTATCCCCGGTGTGCGCGAACGGAGCCAGCAGCAAGGTAGTTGCCGCGATAAGCATTACGGTAATGCGTTGAATCGTGTTCATTTATATTGATGCCCAGTGTCGATATCCGGCCTGCGTCATCTTGACGATCGCAAGGACTCGATTCGCTGTGCCAGCGTCGCGGCCGAAAGCTCGCCGATGCGGGTGTCGGCGAGCCGGCCCTTGCCATCGAAGAACAAGGTGGTCGGCATCGCCCGTGAGCCGATCTGGCGCGCCAGCTCTCCGGTCGGGTCCAGCAATACGTTGCCGAGGGAAAGACCTTCGGAATCAAGATATTTTCGAACCTTGTCCGCCGATTCGCCCTGATTGGCGAACACGAAAACGACATCCTGATCGCGCACCTGCGCATCTCGAAGAACCGGCATCTCGCGCCTGCATGGCGGACACCACGTCGCCCACAGGTTGACAACCATCGGCTGCCCTTTCAGCGATTCGAGCGGCACGGATCGACCCTCCAGAGTGGTCAGGACAACCTGTGGCATGCTCCTCGCCTTGTCATTAAGAAGCACAACGGCACTGATGCCGCCCCAGACGAACGCGCCGGCCAGCAAGGAAAGCGCCAGCGGCATGCGCCACTCCTTTTTACGCCAGGAAAACCAGGCAGCCATTACCGCTGCAGTGGCAATGCCGACCGACGGCATGAAGCCGCCATCGCGAATGTCGACAATACTCAGCGGCGCCTGTCTGTAGGTATCGAAATACGCCAAAACAAAAGCGATGCGGGAGGTCACCGCACTCGCAATCAGCATTTTCCACAGAGCAGGCTCTGGATCGATGCCGCTCCTTCGCCCCGCTAGCTTGGCGACAACGAAGATGATCGCAACCGCTGCGAATATCAGCGCAAGATCGAGGGAAAAAGCAAACGGCCCAACCGTGATCGAGCCCATCAGGCCTGTTCCCCGTCGGTGCAGCTTAGCCTGAACACCGGTAACTGAACTCGCTGGTGTTGGTTTATCTTCAATGTCAAATCGATAAAGTTCATGATGTCATTTGTATTCTGGATTGAAACTTGTGCATGAGTGGGCATCGTTGTGCTTTTATATCGAGCCATACGTGCAGCCGCATCGGTTTTTTATTCACGCACCGATCCTACAGTGCTACGGTTAACGGAGCGTTAATGCTTTTGGGTCATTTTGTACCGCCCGGTAATTCGGACGTTGGGAAATCCGGCAGGTCGCATTAACAATATTGGCATGGATACCGGTTAAGGGATGCAATTCGCCCTGCACCAGCTTCTCCGTGCGAAGGATCCACCTGAACGTGACGAGAACGACGTTAACGCACCCTTAATCGCTAAGCTCTATACTGGATTTTTTTAATAACACCTTGAAATCCACGTCCTAAGGACGTGGTCATCGCCTAACTGGCTTTGCCTGTTAGAGCGAGAGGCCTGCTCAAGGCCGTATCTT
>MESE01000127.1 GCA_001770855.1 Burkholderiales bacterium RIFCSPLOWO2_02_FULL_57_36 | reverse complement strand
CTGCCAAGGGCCGGTGCGGCTTAACAAAAAGCAGTAACCCACTCAGCAGGTGATCAAGTGGCGCGAACAAGGCAGGGCGGTTTTACGCTGATGGAGTTGATGATCACGGTGGCTATCGTTGCCATTCTTGCAGCTATTGCGCTGCCCAGTTACCGCAGCTATGTCGTGCGTTCCAACCGGTCGGCAGCTGAGGGGTTCATGCTTGAAGTGGCCAATAAGCAAGAGCGATTTTTGTTGGACAATCGTGCGTATGCTGCATCGCTGTCTGCATTGGGGATGAGCGCGCCCTCAGAGGTGTCGGGCAACTACACCGTCACTGTCAGTTCATCAGCTGTGCCCAGCTATACCGTTACGGCTACCCCTATAGGCACCCAATTGGCTGGCGACACAGAGTGCGGCACCCTGACCTTGACTCAGTTGGGTGTCAAAACGGCATCTGGTGGCGGCGCACGTTGCTGGCGCTAGCCTGAGGGCAGTCGGAGATTGAAATGGCCAAAGAATTAAACGCGGATACCGGCTTCACCCTGGTTGAGCTGCTCATAACTATAGTGATAGTTGCAATTTTGCTGGCCGTGGCGGTGCCCTCATTTCGTGACTACCAAGCGGGTCAACAGGTTCGTAGTGTGGCCGCAGACTTGGTTTCTGCGCTCAATTTCGCCCGCAGCGAGGCTGTTAAAAGAATGGCTAATGTTTCAGTCGCTCCTGCTGGCGGGGGATGGGTGAATGGCTGGTCGGTCAAGTTGGGGGCGACGGAAATCAGGAATTACTCTGCGGCGCAGGGCGTAACGATTAGTGGGCCAGGTGCGGCACTGAGCTATAGCCGGGATGGGCGCACCACCGCAGCGGTGGAATTTACTGTTACACCATCTGGAAGTACTTCAGTGTCATCCCGCTGTGTAAGGGTTTCTATTAGTGGCAAGCCAACGACTAGCCTTGGGGAGTGCTCCTGATGAAACTGAACAGCAGAGTCTCAGGGTTTACGCTTATCGAAGTGTTAGTTGCCTTGGTCATTTTCTTGGTTAGCGCGTTAGGAATCGCGGGTTTAGTGGTGCGCACCGTGCAGCAAGAAACCGAGTCCTATCAGCGAGTGCAGGCTTTGATGCTGTTGCAGGACATGACCGACCGGGTCAACGCCAATCGTCAGGTTGCCTCTTGTTACTCTGCGGGTAGTACAGGTATCACCCTGGGAACCGGTTCGGCCAGTATTGCCGCATGCGGAACCGGCACCGCTACTCAGCGAAGCCAGGCGGACAATGATTTGTTGGCATGGGATCTGTTGCTCAAAGGGGCTGCAGAAAAGAGTGGCAGCAACAATCTCGGCGCCATGATTGGGGCTCGGGGGTGTATCCGTCAGATCAATGCGGCAAATCGTATATACCGCATAACCGTGGCATGGCAGGGCTTGGGTAATACTGTAGCGCCAAATGATACCTGTGGTGAGGATAGCTATGGGGATGAGGCGATGCGCAGGACGGTTAGCGCAGTGGTGCGCTTGGGGGCGCTATCATGAATAAGGCCGTGGCGGGCTCTATGCGAGAAGAGTGTGATTTGGCTGCTTCACTGTGCGGTGAAACACTCAGGGTTCCGGCCGGGCAGTCAGGCTTTGGTCTGGTTGAAATCATGGTCGCGTCGGCCATTGGTTTATTTATGTTGCTGGGTATTGTGACTCTGGTCATCTGGGTCAGTCAGGCGCGCGTTGAGTTGGATAAGACTTCCGAGCAAATCGAGAATGGCCGTTATGCTATTCAATTGTTGCGCGACGATATTCACATGGCAGGCTTTTACGGAGCGCCGCGGGTAGCGGCTGGCGTCTATACCATGCCCTTGCCCTGTGCCGAGACTTTGTCGGATCTCCAGTTTGGCTACATTTCCTCAGAAAATCAGTTGCCTCTGCCTGTCTATGGCTATGTCGCGGGTAGCACGCTACCTGGTACTTGCCTGTCCTCGGCAGTTACTGACAGTGAGGCGCTAGTTCTCCGCCGGGTGGGCACCACGCCAGTACTCGCTGCTTCCCTTAGTGGTGCGGGCCCGCATGTGCAGATTTCATCCTGCTCTAGCGATACGGAAATACTGAGGGTCGCGAGTACCAGTAGCGCGTTTACTACTGCGCCTCTTTTGCGCCAAAAGGACTGTGCAACTACCTCGACTTCGGTATGGCCTTATACCTCTCGCACCTATTTTTTGAGCCAGAGCAGCGGCGTACCTACCTTGAGTGTTGCTGAGCTGGTAGGCGGAAGCATACAAGTCGTCCCTCTGGTTGAAGGCATAGAGGATATGCACATCACTTATGGTTTGGACTTTGACGATGATGGCGCGCCCGATTGTTTTGCGGATGATCCGGGGGCGTCGACAGCACCGAGCGGATGTCCAGCCAGTTGGTCGGCGGTAGCGTTGGACAATTGGGCAAATGTCACGGCAGTAAGGCTTCACTTGCTGGCGCGCAGCATTGCGACTAAACCGGGCTGGGTTGATACCCGCACCTATGACCTTGGCCGGGCAACACGCAGCGGTCCGTTTAATGATGCTTACAAGCGACAGGCTTACTCCACTGTTGTGGCCTTGCCGAACGTAGGGGGAGTGCGCGAATGAAAGCAGTAAAGCTCGGCAAGGCAGGCCGCGAGTGCGGGGCCGTTCTTGTAGTGATGCTGGTTATAATTGGCGTGCTGACGGTTATCGTGGCGACTTTGGTTGCCACGAGTAATGTAAATTTCCGCATTGCCGGTAACCAGCAATATCGCTATGAAGCGAAGCTGGCAGCGCAGCATGCCATCGAAGCATTTATCAGCAGTGCGGCGAACTTCACCTCTGCACCGCCCACTAGTTCGCCTGTCGGTCTGGATCTGGATGGGGATGGCACTAATGAATATACGGCCACGGCGGTGGCCTCTGTTTGTTTGAGTACGGTTCGAGTAAAACCGGCTGAGCTCAATGTAACCAATGCTGCAGATCGTGCCTGCATTAACAGTCAGTATTTTGGGCCCTGGATTGAGGGGATTCTTCCCCCTGAGTCCAATTGCCAGAATATGGTGTGGGATGTGAGTTCGACGGTAAACGACGCCACTACAGGTGCACAGGTGGAATTGCATCAGGGTATCGCGCAACGAGCGAAAATTGATGTTAGCTGCCCCTGAAGTGGGTGCGTTTAGCGACTTTAAGAATGGGTGCCAATATGCGTACTAATCGTAAGTTTTTCCTGGCGATGTTCCTACTTGGGCACTCCATTATTGCCAGTGCTGAGGATATCGATGTCTATGGCGGTATTAAGTCAGATGGCGATAAACCCAATCTGGTGATTTTGCTCGATAATGCCGGGGCCTGGAACGGCGATACCAGCTTTGCATGCCCAGGTTTTGCTGTTCCCAGCAATAACCAGAATAAGGTGGTGGGTTTCGAGCAGTGCGGCTTATATACCGCTGCCACGGCCATTGGAAATGCCGAGTCATTGCTGGGTAATATTAATATGGGCCTGATGTTGTTTAGTACGGGCTCGACGAATGGCGGTACCTTCAAACTGCCTGCGGCTTCGCCCTATACCTTGCCCGTTATGAATGAGGCAGGGATTACTGCATTTAAAAGTGTGGTGGCCTCTATTGATCGCCAAGTCGATGCCTCGAACAACTCGGCGGTAGGGGCTGGGATGCAGGAGGTCTGGGCCTACTATAAGGGTGCAACAGGGTTGTCGGGAACCAGTTATAGCGGCAACTCAGCCAGCGCTTGTCAGCGGAACTTTGCTCTTTATATTGCCAACGCCACCAATAACGGCAAGCCTCAGGATACGGGCTCGACGGCAAGCGATGCGCTGCAATCCGCGGGGGCTAATTCGGCGCAGATGACCGAAATCAATATTCCCGATCCCTATGACAAGTACGAGGCCAACTACGGGGATGAGTGGGCGCGCTTTATGTACCAGACGGACTTGAACAGTACCCTGACCGGCAGCCAAAATATTATCACCTATACCATTATTCTTACCGATGGCAGCAATCCCGAGTATGTTGAGTTTCTTAAGTCAATGGCCTCCTTTGGCGGTGGCAAGTATTTCCTGGTTACTCTCGGCGATTTGGATGCCCTGGTGCAGGCTTTATTGCAGATATTCAATGCGGTGCAGGGGGTTAACAGTGCGTTCGCTTCTTCCAGCTTGCCAGTTAGCGCCAATACCCAGGGTACCTTCCTCAATCAGGTGTTTATGGGGGTCTTTCGTCCGGACGAATCGGCGCTGCCGCGCTGGCAGGGTAACCTGAAGCAATACAAGTTTGGCCTTGTCGATGGCACTTTGCGGCTTGTGGATGCCAATGGCGAGGATGCTATTTCCAGCGCGGGAACCGGGTTTATTGACCCGAATGCCGTTAGCTTCTGGACCAGCAAAGATGAGACGGTTTTGCCTGATTCCGCTGGCGGCTTCTGGAAGCAGAAGCCGCAAGGCGCTTCCGCGGGGTTTGATTCTGCAGATGGCGAGGTGGTTGAAAAAGGTGGGGTGCATCAGCAGATTCGGCTGGCCCATCTGAGCGATAGCTACTCAAGCACACCGGATTCGGACTCTCGCAAGCTCTACACCTGCACTGGCAGTTGCGCTTCCGGTAGTGCACTGTCCTCGACCCTGTTTGCCAGCAGCAATACGGATATCACCGCGGCGCTCTTGGGTACTACCGCGCCGTCGGTCAATGTGAGCTCCATCAGCCGCAATGATAGTGACAATCTGGCGACTGTTACCCTGGCCGCAGCCCCAGACCCGGCGCTGACTGATGGACAACTGGTGACCATTTCCGGTGCGGAAAATGCCGCATTCAATGGCATCTTCAGTATTACGGTCGTAGATGGTACTCATTTCACCTTTCCGCTGCCTGTAGAAAACCTGACGCCTATAACTCCGGCGGCTGGCGCTTTCACCGTCTCTGAGCCGGGTGGTGCGGTGTCGGTGTCGTCATTGACCCGTTCCGAAACCACGGTTACGGCAACTACCAGCTCGTCACATGGGTTCACCGTCGGTAGCACCGAGACCGTAACGATAACGGGGGCGGACCAGGGCGAGTACAACGCCACCAACGTGACGGCGACCATTATCGGCAGCAATACCTTTACCTACCCACTCAACGGCGTGGAAAACCCTACGTCTCCAGGCGGCGGCGGAACCGCGGCGGTGGGCGGTTCATCCTTTCCCATTCCTGCATCTCAAATCGTCCGTACGGGGACCAATGTCACCGTTACCAATACGGCAACGGGCAATACGCCGCCTAAGGGCTGGGCTGCTGGCAACTCGGTCACCATCAGTGGTGCCACGCCTTCAGGCTATGACGGTACCTGGACGGTTACCAACGTAGGCAATGGGTGTGCTGGCGGAACCAACAATAAGAGCTTCTGTTTCACCATTGCCGTGACGCCGGTGAGCCCGGCCACCGGTAGTGTTACCGCAGATTTTGGCGCGGTGACGGCGATTCCAATTCTCAGCATTGAGCGCGGGCCAAGCACTTGTCCCACCAGTCCTTTGGCTACTGTCACTGTAACTACCGTGGGTGCCCATGGTTTTGCCGATGGCGCAACGGTCAGCATTGCCGGTACCGATTTGGATGCCAGTGAAAGCGCCTATGCCACCAGTGCGGCCATCACTACCACGAGCGATCCAGCGGTTTTCACTTACCAGTTGGCGCTGTCACCCGCCTGCACTGATACGACCTCCGGCATGAAGGCCAAACCTGTTGGGGGCGACAAGGATTCGCTAATCAGTTGGATTCGCGGAAAAGACAATGCGGCGGATGAGCCGAGCCCGGATACCACCTATGCCGATATCAATATCCGGCCGTCCGTGCATGGCGATGTGCTGCACTCGCGACCTGTTGCGATTAACTACGGCGGTAGCACGGGCGTGGTGGTGTTCTACGGCTCGAACGACGGGGTCTTCAGGGCGATAAATGGCAATCAGGTCAATCCGACGGGTAGCACTTTGTCTGCTCCCGGCTCCGAGTTGTGGGGCTTTATCGCTCCGGAATTCTTCTCGCGGTTTTCTCGCCTTCGCGACAACAGTCCGCAGATCAAGCTGCAGTCCACCCCGGCGGGAATCACTCCGTCACCCCAGCCCAAGGAGTACTTCTTCGATGGCGCAACGGGTGTTTATCAGGACCCAGGCACTGGCAAGGTCTATCTGTATCTCTCGGCGCGCCGTGGTGGGCGATTGATTTATGCGCTGGATGTAAGTGACCCGGCTGCACCCAAATTCCTGTGGAAGCATTCCAGTGCAGACACTAATTTCGGCGAGCTTGGGCAGACCTGGTCCGTGCCTAAGGTGATGCGGGTCGCTGGGTATACCGATCCGATTGTAGTGTTTGGGGCCGGCTACGACCCCAACGAAGATGCGGAACCGCCGCTGGCAGACAGCATGGGGCGCGGCATCTTTGCGCTCGATGCGTTTACTGGCGCTTTGGTGTGGCGCGCACAGTATGGCGCTTCAGGATCTGCCGATCAGTGCACTGGTAATCCATGCACGCTCTCTGGCATGACCTACGCCATGCCTTCGGATGTAACGGCGCTTGACCGCGACCGCGATGGCGCTGTCGATCGGCTCTATGCGCCAGATTTGGGCGGTAACATTTGGCGGGTCGATTTCGAGCTGCTCGCAGGCAATGCTCCCGCTAACTGGCAAGTGACTCGCTTCGCTGCGCTCGGCGGGACAGGCGCGACCAAGCGTAAGATTTTCTATCCCCCAGATGTGGTTCCAACCAATGACTTCGATGCGATCTTGGTCGGTACGGGCGATCGTGAGCATCCTGTGGCAGCCCAGGCCTCTATAGATATCAAAAACCGCTTCTATATGATCAGGGACACTGTGGTAGGTAAAGATGCAGGGAGTTGGACGGTGGTCGAGGATGACAGCAGTGCCACTGCTTTTGCGACAACTGATGATTTGTTTGATGCAACTACAACTCTCTATGACGGAACAGTTAACGGCTTCTATCTGAACCTATTGGGCCTGGACAGCAGTAACCAGTCCCAGCCAGGGGAGAAGGTGGTAAATGCGCCCATTACGGTTGGTGGTATGACCTTCTTCGGCACCAATCAGCCCTTGGCGCCAGACCCTAATACATGTCAGGCCGACCTGGGTGTGGCGCGCGGTTATGGTGTGGACTTCTATACGGGCGAAAGCTACTCCGTTATCTACGATGGCGGAGGCTTGCCGCCGTCTCCTGTCGTTGGGGTTGTCCTGTTGGATGACGGTACACCGAAGCAGTTCTGCATTGGCTGTGCGCCGGAGCCTGGCGATGATGATGATGAAGATGACGGCTGTGCTAGAAGCTCCATTGGTGGCTGTGAGACTGCATCCTTGGTGAACCCGACGCGCACGCGCTCGTACTGGTACGAAAAGTAAGCTTGTTTAGCGCTACTAGTGTGGGTGTGTGATAAGTGGTTGCCAGAAAATCAGGTAATCATGCAGTCAAAGCCAAGCGCTGATACCGCAGCATCCGCGCCCACACTGAATCCAGCAAGGATTGCCAGTTTACTTTTTGGTGCCCGCATAACGCCCGCCTTGAATGTGGTGGGCGTTATGCATTTGCACGGCATAGTGCCCGGTTCGAGCGGGATGCGTGGCGGGGGTGTGAGCTCGCCTAACTTTCGTTTGGAACTCTCTGCCCCTTAACTTTCCCTCCTTTCGCTCTGTTAAGGTGCGGCCCAGCCCCCTGGGCGGTGGTGTCTGCCGTGTCCCGGTAAAAATTCTTAACTGTTCGCAGTTTTACTGTGGTTGGCGTCGCATTCAGCGCAAACGCCAGCAGGGGTGTGTAATTTGTCCGGTTACTATGCGCCCACTCTCTGTGCGATGTGAGTAACGGTGTTTCTTCATGGACGAGTAGTTGGGCCAGGATGGCGTTGTAGTCAGGATGCCGTTCCGGCGTAGGTAGTGATGATCCATGAGGACAGATTGCATGTCGCAGAAAGGTTTTACGCTGATCGAGTTGATGGTCACGCTTGCGATCATGGCCATTCTTCTCGGCATCGCGGCCCCCAGTTTTTCCCAGATGCTGCGCGACAATCGCGCGGCGTCTGAGCTCAATGTCTTTTCCAGCATGTTCAACTTTGCCCGCAGCGAGGCGGCCAGCCGTGGGCTGCGCGTGCGCGTGCAGGGGCCGCTGGCGGCTGATGGCAGTTGGCAGGTGGTGGGCGTTACCTCTGGAACCGTTATGCGTACATTCCCGGAGCTCAGTGCGTTCACTGTTGATCCCGTAGGTGAGAAAAACATGGTGTTCGATGCGCAGGGACGGCTTGAGGGCAATGCCGCTATGGTCTTCTCTGTGCAGGCCAAGACCGACTATGCCAGCTGTGAGAAATACAACCGCGAAGTGACGGTCAGCCTCTCCGGCAGCGTTGCACTGCGTGAGGAGGGCTGCTGATGTTGGTTCGCTCTCAGCGTGGCGTTTCCCTGATCGAGGTGCTGGTCTCGGTGCTGTTGTTTTCCACGGGCGTGCTGGGCATGGCGGCCATGCAGCTGAACGCGATGAAGTCCAATCAGACCTCTTCGGTGCGTTCGCATGCGGTATTTCTGGCCTATGAAATGGCGGATCGCATGCGCGCCGGGCGCGGTGATGCCCAGGCGGGTTTCTATGATCTGGCCATAGGCGCTGAGCTGCCTTGCGTGCCGTCGCCGAGCGAAACAGGCTGTTTGCCTTTTCAGCGTGATCAGGCCGAGTGGCGCGCCAATCTGGCCAGCCAGTTGCCAAATGGCACCGGCGGCGTGGTGCGCAATGGCCAGCGCTTCACCATTACCGTGCAATGGACAGAGGAGCGAGTGGGCGGTAGCCCTACTCAGCAATTCTCGTTCGTCACCCAGATTTGATGAGGCGTTTATGCACAAGCAGCGCGGTATAAGCCTGATCGAGTTGATGATCTCCATGCTGATTGGCCTGGTGATCACGGGGGCGGTGACCCAGGTTTTTCTCAGCAGCAAATTGACCTTCAGCATGCAGGGCAATATGAGCCGGTTGCAGGAAAATGGCCGTTTTGCCCTGCAGTATCTGGCTGCGCAGAGTCGCCCGGCGGGTGTCGGTATGGGTATTCGCATGCCGCAAGAGCAGATCTGCGTGGTGGCCAATAATGGCGATCCAGCGGGCTGGGCGAACATGAATCAACCGGTCTGGGGCAAGCGCAGCACTGGGGCTTCTGGCGATCTGGGGCTGGCCGGCAGCGATGAGGTATACCTGTTCCGCAACGATGATTGTGACGCCTTCCTGGCGGATGATGAGGTGCTGGCGCCGGGCAAGAACGCTAACGTCAAGGTCACCGCCTATTGCCCGAGCATGCAACAGAACAATGTGGTGATGATTGCCGATATGGAAAAAGCGGTATTGATCCGCATCACCAATAAACCCAGTGCTAATGCGTCTGAGCCGACCTTGACCCATTCAGCGGCTACCAATGGCGAGACTGATTGCAGCGATTTCAAGCTTAAAAATATCGAGTTTGAAAGCCCGGCCCGAGTTATAGGCTTCGAGCACAAAGCCTATTACGTGGCTGCCACCGGCAGAACCGCCAGCAATGGCCAGGCTGTACGCGCCTTGTTTGTGCGCAATACGGTGACTGGTGTGGCCGAAGAAATTGTCGACGGCGTCGAGTCCATGCGCGCGCGCTATGGCGTGACTGGCGGCAACCGCACTGCGGTATTGCAGTATATGACGGCTACCGAAGTGGAGGCCGCCAATCGCTGGGGCGATGTACGCACCCTGAGCTTCGAGTTGCTATTGGTTGCCGATGGCCGGACTGCCGGCGCCGAGTCCCAGAGCCTGACCTTCGACGGCGCCGACGTAGCGGCGGATGGCCGGCTGCGTCAGGTCTACCGCACCGTGGTTGCCTTGCGCAACCGTATCGATTGATGAGGCCCTTTATGCCGATAAAACAGCAGCGCGGCGTCGTGCTCCTGGTCTGCCTGGTGATGCTTCTGTTGCTGACCATGATTGGCCTGGCGTCGATTTCCGGAAGCACCTTGCAAGAGCGCATGGTGGGCGGTACCCGCGATTACAACACGGCGTTCCAGGCCGCCGAGGCGGCTCTACGAGTAGGTGAAGCGCATGTGCGGGCTCAGGTTGAAGCCAGTGCCGATCCGACTAGCCTGTTCACCGCCACAACCGATTGCCCGGTTTTGACTGCGGCGCAATGGACGGTGCCCAGTAACCTGCAGAGCACCCCGCAGCCGCCTACGTGCACTGTCAGTAACTTCTATGGGGCCACAGGTAGTGGCGCGTCATTTATATGTGAAACCGACGGTTCCATTGCTGAAGACCGCGCCTTTGACTGCCTGAGTCGTACCTTCCTGTTCAATGTCGAGGCCCGTGGTTTTGGTAGCGGTGAGGTGGAAGTTCGCCTGCGTTCCACGGTGGCGATCGCCGTTCGTGGGCAAAACTGATCAAGGAGTTTGAGATGAAAGCCGGAACTGCTGCCTATATCGCCCGCCTGCTCCTGAGTGCTGTGCTGACTGCCGGGGTTGCTCAGTCTGCCTGGGCTTTTGCGCCATCGCAGACGCCTCTTAGCCTCGGTGGTCAGGTCGAGCCGAATATCATGTTTCTTCTCGACGACTCCGGCTCGATGCGCTGGGGCTTTATGCCGGACGACGTGCGGCCGTCCTATATGGAGCCGAGCAACCAGTGGTACAACCTGGCGGAATGTACTGGCCAGGGTACCTACGCCGGCACCAATACCCATTTCTGCTCAAAAAGCTCGCGTAACTACCTGACCTCCAATCATCTGAACAAAAGCTATTTCGACCCGGCTGCGACCTATCTGCCGCCAATCAAGAGCGATGGCCAGCGCTTTGCCAATGCATCCTTCACCGCTGCCTGGATCGATGGCTATGCCGGCGGCGATACGGTGAATTTGAGCAGCAACTATATGGCCATCATGGACGATTACTACGCGGCCAAGAGCTGGGTATGTTTGGAGAAAAATTGGTGGGGAGAGTGCACCAGTGCGCGCACTTACCGTGGGTTCTCTATCGGCGCCAGTACTGGCGGGGTGGCGGCTTTCTACCATGAGTTCAATAATGCATCGGGCTGCACCAGCGACTCCCGCCTGGACAATTGCTATACCGAGCGAGCGGTAAGCACGACGCAGCAGCAGAATTTCGCCAACTGGTTTTCCTATTACCGGACCCGCATGATGGCGGCCAAGGCCGGGGTCAGTCAGGCCTTCTATGCGCAGCCCGGGGATATCCGGGTCGGTTATGGCGCGATCAACCTGACCGGCAAGACAGTGGATAATGAAAGCACCAATACCCTGGTGCGAGGGGTGCGCAATTTCGCCAGCACTGGGCGCAGCGATTTTTATGATTGGCTGTTTGCGGCCCAGGCCAACGGCTCGACTCCCTTGCGTCGGGCGCTGGACGATGCCGGTAAATACTATTCGCGCACAGATTCGCGCGGGCCCTGGAGTTCCACCCCTGGTGAGGTGGGTGGGGTGGAGTATTCCTGCCGGCAGAGCTACACCATCCTAACCACTGACGGTTACTGGAATGGTGATCCGGTGGACAGCACGCTTGATCAAAATATCGACAATGCCAACGGCGAGACTATCAGCGGCGCTGATGGTGCGTCCTTTCGCTATAATCCGGTCTCCCCCTTTAAGGACGATCACTCCAATACCCTAGCCGACGTGGCCATGCATTACTGGAAGCGCGATCTGCATGGGAGTCTGGCCAACCGGGTCGCCACCTCACCTGAAAACCCGGCTTTTTGGCAGCATATGGTGACCTTCGGGGTGGGGCTCGGGGTCAGCGGCTCGGTCAATTCCACGGACGCTTTTGCCGCAGTCAAAACCGGTAATGCAATAACCTGGGCCGATCCGGCAAGCAGTAATGCGGCCAAGATCGACGACCTGTTGCACGCCTCGGTCAATGGCCGCGGCGGATTCTTCAGCGCCCAAGATCCAACGGCTTTTGCCAATGCATTAAGTGAAACCCTTAGTTCCATCGCTTCTCGGGTCGGCTCCAATACCTCCGCCGTGCCCAATGCGCGCCGTTTTGATGAAGATACCCTGGTCTATGATGCCTTCTTCAGCAGTGCCGATTGGTCCGGCAAATTGCTGGCCAAGCGGCCGACCCAGACCAGTACCGGTATCACCTTTAGTCAGGTCTGGGATGCTGGCGGCCAACTGACGGCCAGTGGTCGCCGGCTGTTTTCCCATACCGGGGTGAGTGCCGCCAATAGTGGTATTGCCCTGACCTGGAGCAGCTTGTCCAGCGACTTGCGCGCGCATTTCGAGAGCAACGAAGCGCTATTTGACTATCTGATGGGCGTCAAGACCAATGAGGCGCCGGCTGGGCTCAAATACCGCGCACGCAGCACCCTGTTGGGGGATATCGTCAACTCGACCCTGGTGATTGCCAACAAGCAGAACTGGGGCTACCAAGACCGTGTGCCCCAGCCCGGGGCGCAGAGCTACAACGCCTTTGTGGCGAGCAAGGCCAGCCGTGCGCCGACTTTGTTCGTCGGGGCCAACGATGGTTTCCTGCATGCCTTCAATGCCAATAACGGCCAGGAGCTCTTTGCCTATATGCCCAACGCGGTGCTGCCTAACGTGAAGCAACTGGCGGCCAGCGATTACAGTCACCGTTATTTTGTCGACGGCAAGCTGCAGGTGCGCGATGCCGTGCTCAATGGTCAGTGGCGTTCGGTACTGCTAGGCACCCTGGGCGCGGGCGGCAAGAGCGTATTCGCCCTGGATGTGACCAATACCAGTGCCAGCGGTTTCGATGCCAGCAAGATTCTTTGGGAAATCAAGGATGATGCCGATCTGGGCTTTAACTACAGCGAACCCCTGGTCGGACGCATGAAGGACGGCGAATGGGTGGCGATTTTTGGTAATGGCCACGGTAGTAGCAGCGACGATTCGGTGCTGTTTATCGTCGATCTGGAAAGCGGTGCAGTGAACAAGGTGCGTGCCGGCACCGCTACTGGCGGCCTGTCCAGTCCATCCTTTGTCTATGCCAAAGATGACGATGGGCATATCTATGTGGACGAAATATTTGCCGGAGACCTCAGTGGCAATTTGTGGAAGTTCAACCTGAAGAGCAGTGGTTCGGGGGCCGACGACTTTGAGGTCAGCCTGAAATCCGGTAATACGCCGCAACCGCTCTATATAGCCAAAGATAGCGCAGGCAAGCGTCAGCCCATTACGGTCAAACCGGAAATTGCCGTGCATCCGAAGGACAGTACCTACGGCAATATCATCCTCTTCGGTACCGGGCGCATGTACAGCGTGGGCGACGTCAGCGATACCAGCACCCAGACGCTGTACGGGATCTGGGACAAGAAATCCGCCAACGGTTCGTCTATCGCCTTTACCGGGCGCTCGGCCCTGGATGTGCGCAGCATTCTGTTCGAAGGCACGGCCTTCAACCGTCAGGTGCGCGCCGTGGATACGCCAGCTAACGAGATCGACTGGGACAGCAAGCGTGGCTGGTTGCTCGATCTGACCTCGCCAACCCAAGGGGCTCAGGGCGAGCGGATAATATTCTCGCCGCGTATCCTGCTCAATCGCCTGGTCGTTCAGACGGCGATTCCGTCGGGCGACCCCTGTTTGGGCGGCGGTAGCGGCTGGACCCTGGTGCTGGATATCGCCAGTGGTGGGCGGTTGAGCTATACGCTGTTCGATCTGAACCAGGATGGAAAATTCGACGAGAAGGATAGGGTGATGGTCGATGACATACCGCTGGATATTTCCGGCATAGGCACGAGCGGCGGCATCCCCACCGGTGGTTATGACCTGCTGGACAAGAACAAGTACTGGCTATGCCGCGGCACCGGGGTGGATGACTGCATCCCGGCGGCCAATACGCTCAATATCATTGAAGGGCGACAGTCGTGGAACCAGTTGAAATAGCGGCGTGCCGTGTTGCTCAGGCTGCGCAGCAACAAGCAGTCTGTTATCCCTGAATTTCGACAGTGCGGATTAAGTAAAATGCGTCAAGAGCGAGGCTTTAGCCTGATTGAGCTGATGGTGGTGGTGGCGATAGTGGGTATTTTGGCTGCCATCGCCTACCCCAGCTATATCGAGTACGTGAATCGCGGTAAGCGGGCTGAGGCCAAGGCCGCGTTAATGGAAGGCGCGCAGCTTCTTGAGCGTTATTTTGCCGTGCAGGGTACTTACCTCGATGCGGCTAATAACCTGGCGGCGGTGTTCCCTACCGTGGTGGGCAATGCTGGTAGTGCTGCCTACAATATCGCCGTCAGTGGTAATCCCACGGCCACCAGCTTCCTGCTCGAGGCAAAACGGGCGAACAGCATGGCAGCCGATGCCTGCGGTGATTTTCGTGTCAGCCACACGGGCGCGCAAACCCTGGTCAACGCCTCGCGTTCGGCCGCCGAGTGCTGGTAGAGCCACTCTTGCAGGCGTATAACGGGCCGCTTCAGATTTTATGATGCGGCCCGTTTGCTTTGGAGAGTCTATGCCGGTGTTGGTGGTGGGTGGTGGCGCCATAGGTATGCTTAGTGCTTACCTGTTGGCGATCAGTGGTCTCCAGGTTTGCCTGTTGGAGCAGAGCCAGGTCGGCAAAGAGTCCTCCTGGGCCGGCGGCGGTATCGTTTCCCCTCTCTACCCCTGGCGCTACGCTTCGGCGGTGACGGCCTTGGCGCATTGGTCGCAGGATTTCTATCCGCGCCTGGGTGAGCAGTTGTTGG
>MESE01000126.1 GCA_001770855.1 Burkholderiales bacterium RIFCSPLOWO2_02_FULL_57_36 | reverse complement strand
TTTTGACGAAGGTCCAGCCCCAGGCGCCGTTGGTGCCGGAATAGCGGTACAGTCTGCCGTTCTCGATCAAGTGGCTGGAGCCGATGGTGTGGCCTCTGAAGCCGGTTGCCGCATTGCGGTCGGCATCGATGAACACGCGCACCCACGTCGGCGTACGTTTGTACGAAATCTGATAGTAGACATTGGTCGCGTCGCTGGTCACTTGCGATGCAGTCTGGGCCAGCGCAATGGGAGTTAAGCAAAATGCAGCGGATAACAAAAGGGCGTGAGAGCTTAGGCGGACATATGGAGTTAATTTGTTGCATAACCGGTGCATGATTACTGAGCCTTTTTAAAAATAAAAACGTGACGACCCAACTGCCTCGAACGCTGGGCAGTTGCTATCCGCGGTAGTCATCGAAATCGGGAAAGTTAAGAATCTAGATGCAATGCGCGCCACCACCAGAACCTGGCAGTTTTGTCTTTATGCATGCAATACTTCATGCATAAGAACGGCAACTCATTGCAACAATGAACATGACATTGGCTTAGTTACATACGATATGAATTTTCCTCATGCATGCTAATGTCAAGGTTAGTTAGTTGGCCTACGGAAATAGTTCCGCAGAAAATTTTTCCTGGGGAATTTTTCTAAGTTTTCAATATTGATTTTGTGATTTGGAGTTTGCGAGACCCAGGCATCTGTTGTCAGAGTGCAAGATTTTGGTGAATGTCAAAACTATGCTTGAACAATGTAATGACCTGTCAATGCGCGCTGGCTTGGTCCAAGGAATAGAAGTGTCGAGGCGCATCTGGCGCTCGTCTTGTTACCGCCGCTGGCGGTACCAGCAAGGCTGAGCATCATGCATTCAATATTCTGGGTCGCCCACGCCGGATCTCCCCGCCAATCATGGGATGACGGATTCAAGTTCTGCAGCCGCCGCCAAATTATTTTTTTGAATAAAGGAAGGCACAAAAAAGCCCCGTCTCCTCTTGATAAAGAGACGGGGCTTTTGTTTTTACTTTTTTAGGATTATGCGTTCTACTTGAACGAACTAACGCATCTTGTAATGAGGTGACCGATTGGCAAGGTACAAAGCTGGTCAACAACAAATGCTCGCCAAAAGCTTAATCAGTCGCCTTAATCCCGTTCCATCGCGGCGTCAGTACATGCGGAATCGCAAACAAGTCGATTACACGGCCGATTGTATGGTCAACCATCTCTGCCATCGTGGCGGGGCGCTGATAGAAACCGGGAAGCGGAGGGAAAATGATGCCGCCCATCTCGGTAACGGCAATCATGTTGCGCAGGTGTGCGAGGTTGAAGGGGGTTTCGCGCACCATCAGCACGAGACGGCGACGTTCCTTCAAAACCACATCTGCGGAGCGCGTGATCAAGTTTTCCGATAACCCATGTGCGATTGAAGCCAGGGTCTTCATTGAGCAGGGGGCCACAATCATGCCCTCGGATTGGAACGAACCGCTCGCAATCGATGCGCCGATGTCGCGCACGTTATGTACCACGTGCGCCAGCGCTTCGACATACTTGCGGTTCATGTCGAGTTCCTGATGCAAATTGAGCACTCCGGCATCCGATACCATCAGGTGGGTTTCAATATTTGGAGTGTCGCGCAGCACTTGCAACAAACGTACGCCATACACGGCGCCGGTCGCGCCGGTGATGGCGATGATCAACCGCTTCGGAGTGGATGGCATGGGCGGGATGAAAGCGTCGGAAGACGCTTTCATCTCAGTCCTTCAATAGCGTTTGCAATTCACCGGATTCGAACATCTCGTTCATGATGTCCGAGCCGCCGACGAATTCGCCTTTGACATAGAGTTGCGGAACGGTCGGCCAGCTCGAGTAGTCCTTGATACCCTGGCGTACCTCAGGATCGTCGAGCACATTGACGGTGACCATATTCTCGACGCCGCTGGCTTTCAATAACTGAATCGCACGCCCGGAAAATCCGCATTGCGGAAATTGGGCGGTGCCCTTCATGAATAACACGACCGTGTTCTGGGTCACGGTCTCTTTAATCCAATTTTGTACGTCGCTCATGGCTGCCTCACTGAAATGAATAGTGCCATTATAGGAAAAACCGGACATCCATGCTGTTTTATGATGTCAGGAGCCCTTGATCTTGGCAAAAGCGGCCGCCATTGCATTATTGGCAACCGGTTGACGTGTCTGTTGTTGATGCTGCGACAGGCGTTTTGCATCATTGCGGTCGCCGCGCTGCTCCGGTTTTGCCCCTGCTACCGGCGGTTTGTCGGACAGTCGCATCGACAGCGCAATACGCTTGCGCTTTTCATCGATTTCCAGCACTTTCACCTTTACCACCTGACCGGCTTTGACCACGGTATGGGGATCCTTGACGAAAGTGTCGGACAGCGCCGAGATATGCACCAGGCCGTCCTGGTGCACGCCGATATCGACGAAGGCGCCAAAGGCCGCGACATTGGTCACGACACCTTCAAGAATCATGTCCGGACGCAAATCCCTGATTTCCTCCACGCCTTCCTTGAAGGATGCCGTGGTGAATTCCGGGCGTGGATCGCGGCCGGGTTTCTCCAGCTCTTTCAGAATGTCGGCAATAGTCGGCACACCGAATTTTTCATCCGCATACTTGGCCGGGATCAGTGATTTCAGCAGGCCGGCATCGCCGATGACCGCTTTGACATCCTTTTTGATGTCGGCCAGAATTTTTTCCACCAACGGATAGGATTCCGGATGCACCGCCGACGCATCGAGCGGATTTTCGCTCGCCATTACACGCAGGAAACCGGCCGCCTGCTCGAATGTCTTGTCGCCCAGCCGCGGTACCGCGCGCAATGCGGCGCGCGACGCGAACCCGCCTTTCAGGTCGCGATAGGTCACGATGCTTTGCGCAACGCTTGCATTCAGCCCGGACACTCTTGCCAGCAGCGGCGCGGAAGCGGTGTTCACATCGACGCCGACCGCATTGACGCAATCTTCCACGACCGCATCAAGGGAGCGCGCTAACTGCGTTTGTCCCACGTCGTGCTGGTATTGCCCGACGCCGATCGATTTCGGATCGATCTTGACCAGCTCCGCCAGCGGGTCCTGCAAACGGCGCGCAATCGATACCGCGCCGCGTAGCGACACATCCATATCGGGCAGTTCGCGCGATGCGAATTCCGATGCGGAATACACGGACGCCCCCGCTTCGGAAACCACGATTTTGGTCATCTTCAATTCCGGGCGCTGCTTGATCAAGTCTTGCGCCAGCTTGTCGGTCTCGCGCGATGCGGTACCGTTGCCAATCGAGATCAGCGTGACTTTATGTTTTTCGGCGAGTTGCGCCAGCGCATGCAGCGAACCGTCCCAGTCATTGCGCGGCTGATGCGGGTAGATCGTTGCGGTATCGACTACCTTGCCGGTTGTATCCACCACCGCAACCTTGACGCCGGTACGCAGTCCCGGATCCAGGCCCATGGTTACGCGCGGGCCGGCAGGCGCCGCCAGCAGCAAGGCCTTGAGGTTAAGCGCAAATACATTGATCGCTTCGACCTCCGCTTTTTCCCGCAACGTGGTCATCAGTTCGGTTTCCAGGTGCATGAATATTTTCACGCGCCAGGTCCAGCGCACGGTATCGGCCAGCCACTTGTCTGCCGGGCGGCCTTTGTTGCTGACGCCGAAGCGCGCGGCAATGCGGCCTTCACACGGGTTGTGCGGTGCATCCCATTTCGGTTTCTCTTCCTCGGTATCCAGCCGCAATGCCACATTCAGGATTTCTTCACGGCGGCCGCGAAACAATGCCAGTGCTCGATGCGACGGAATGGTGCCGAGAGTCTCAGAGTAATCGAAATAATCCGCGAATTTTTCACCCGCATCCTGTTTGCCTTCCGTCACTTTCGATTCGACGATGCCGTGCTCGTTCAGGTATCCGCGCAACGCTTGTAACAGCGACGCATCTTCAGCGAAGCGCTCCATCAGGATTTGCCGCGCGCCGTCCAGTGCAGCCTTGGCATCCGGTACGCCGGGATTGTCGCTGCTGTCGGTCTTGAAGGCGGGTTTCAGATATTTTCCGGCTTCTTCTTCCGGATTCAGCATCGGATCGGCCAACAGCGCATCGGCTAACGGTGTCAAACCTGCTTCCGCGGCGATCTGCGCCTTGGTGCGACGTTTTTGCTTGTACGGCAGATACAGGTCTTCCAGGCGCGTCTTGTCTTCCGCATGGGCGATTGCATCGAGCAGTTCCGGCGTCATTTTGCCTTGCTCTTCGATCGAAGCGATGATTGCCGTGCGCCTTGCTTCCAGTTCGCGCAGATAGCGCAAGCGTTCATCCAGCAGGCGCAATTGAATGTCGTCGAGCCCACCGGTAGCCTCCTTGCGGTAACGGGCGATGAAGGGAACTGTCGCACCTTCATCCAGCAAGGCGATGGCGGCAGCTACTTGTGCCGGCTTGGCGGCGAGTTCGATGGCGAGGCGTTGTTCAATGGAGGGCAGCATGGAGAGTGGGAGTCATGAAACAAGCGATGGATGATACGCAATTTACGTAAATGCGCCAGTCTTGACAGCTCAAAATAGTTGTCGGCGGAACTTCCGGAATCAGGCCGGTTGATCCTTCTTGCGAGCCGTCTTCGGCCGCGTCACATGATAACGGGCATAGTTCTGCGCAACGTCCAATACGAAGCTCTTTCCCGATTCAGGCAGCTTTTCCAGGGCGACAGTTATTTTTTCCGCAAGCAGTTGGGTTTCCTGTTGCTTTTTCGATGTGGCCACGGTTTCAAAAAATACTGCCACCGGCACATGAAAAAGATCCGCAATCTCGACTAATTTCTCGATCGATGGCAGTCGTATGCCATTTTCGATGCGCGAGACCGTCTCACTTTCCAATCCGATGGCTTCCGCGAGCATGGCTTGTGTGATGCCCGCCGCTTTACGCTGTTTACGGATAACCTTGCCAATTTCAACCGCCAGTTCTGGATTCGTGCGTTTGGTCCGTGCCATATACCACCTGTTTTAGAGGTTTGTATAATCAGCCTCGGCGTTAGTGTTAAGAATGCTTTAATTGTCATAAAATATTGACATTTAAATCAATATTGAAGTTTAATCGGATTTCTATCGATGACTCCAATAGAAAACGACGCGTTTGCGTCAAACACAAATGCCATGTCAAAAAAACTGCTGGAACAACTTCCTCTGATCATTGCCAACGGGCGGCAAGAAGCCGACCACGTCCTCGAAATTCGTCATCTCCTTGCTCTCGAAACCCGTGAATGGGCGCTGCCTGCAAAAGATAGTGCGATATTGAAATGGATAAAAGCCGACAAACGGCGCAGGCAAATGAACGCACTGACGGACGTGCAACCGAACCGGCTCATCCATGGCGACGATTTGCTGGTGATGGCTGCACTGCTGGCCGGAGATGCGGCCATGCCATCGTTGCAAGGCAAGCTCGACCTCATTTATATGGATATGCCGTTCTGTTGCGAGGAGGTTTTTCAAATCAGATCGGCACTGGCGGAACCGCAGGTAATCGGGCAGTTCGCGCATATGAACCAGAGGGAGTACGGCACGGCGACATATCTGGCGATGCTGGTGCCTCGGCTGCTCTTGATGCGCGAGCTGTTAAGCGCTCGCGGCTTGATCTTTATGCGTGTGGGCGCGCATGTAAAATATTTCGTCAAGATGATCATCGATGATGTATTCGGTCGTCAGAATTCATGTGATCACATGATTTTCGAAGGCGCCGTCGGCCGCTCACCCGACGTAAACGGGAAATCCGGGAACTTCCGCTACGCAGTTCTTCTGTTCGGGAAAGGTGAAGCGGCCCGGATTGGCGGTGAAATTCTTCAGGCGTCTTACGGAAAAAGTACGGAATTCTGCCATCATCAAAGTAATAGCCCTGGATCTTCCCGCGATCCGAATTTCGACCAGATATTTCCGATTCAATCGATGCTTGAAACGCCGGGTCAAAAAATTTCAATAAACGAGCGGGAAAAATTCCCGGATGACATCGCCGACATCAATGCAGATCATGCATGTTGCGCTTGTCCCGGCACCGATATAACGTCACCGCAGGGCGACGAAAATATCGATGATGCGACGCAAGAGACGGCGCTGCTGCTTGAGGCAATCATTTCGGCTTCGACCCGGCTCGAATCCATCGTTGCCGATTTTTCCGGTCGATCCGGCAACACGGCAGTCATCGCTGAGCGCCTGGGACGTCGCTGGGTTACTTCAGATATCAGCAAACCTGCTTGCGTGAATATGCGCAGCCGCCTGATTGAGCAGAATGCCGAGCCATTTCTATATCAGGCGATTGACGGTTCTTTGGGAAAAGCGACAAACGTATTGCCTGGTGAATCATTCCGCGCCGGTGATTTGTCACAGATTGTGCTGCTGCTATATGGCGCGTTACCATTGCCTTCCGAAGACGATCCAGGTCGCAATCTGGGTCGGATGCATAATGCCGGCGCCAAGACCTTGGTCCTGGTCGAGCCACGGGATGAAGTGATCGGATTTGCAACCTTGAAAAAAGCGATCGCGCAGCGCGACAGCTTGATGGGCAATTGGGAAAAAATCGTGGTGCTGGGCTGGAAATTCGAACCATCGATCGGTGCAAGTATTGCAGCACTGAATGATGGCCGGCTTGAAGTGGCCACGATTCCCGCCAACCTGCTCGACCTGTTGAAGAATAAAGGCAATGCAGGGAAGTTGCATGAGTACGTGTGCTTCGCGGATACGCAAGCCTGATCCTCACGGACGATTGATTGGTCTTATCCCACCGGTGGCACGTGCGATACCGGCCAAATCCGGCCAGCTTTGGACATCATGAAATCCTTGTGCAATGAGCAAATCGCGAACCGCTGCCGATTGATCGTATCCATGTTCCATTAACAGCCAGCCGCCTGGCGTTAGATGGCGCATTGTGCCGTCGATGATGGAGCAAAGCGCCCTCAATCCATCGGCATGGTCGGTCAATGCATCTGCCGGTTCGAAGCGCAAATCACCTTGCGACAGATGAACGTCGCCTTCGACGATGTAGGGCGGATTGGCAACGACTACGTCGAAAGTTTGATCGGCCAGTGCGCTGTACCAATCACTCTGCAAAAAATTGATCGTCACACCATGCCGTAAAGCATTGTGCCGGGCAATCTCAAGTGCGGCGTGACTGATATCCAGTGCGGCGACCTCAGCATCAGGACGAATATGCGCAATTGCCACCGCAATCGCGCCGGAGCCGGTCCCCATGTCGAGCACACGTCCGTTTTTCGGCAGTCGCTCGGCGGCAAGTTCAACCAGAAGTTCGGTCTCGGGGCGAGGAATCAGAACGTCGGGCGTAACATAAAAAGATAAGCCGTAAAATTCGCGCTCGCCGACAATGTAAGCAATCGGCTCGCCATCGATCCGGCGCTTGAATTCAGCAGACAATTGTTGCGTTTCACTCGCGGTCAAAGTGCGTTCGGATTGGGTGATCAATTGCACGCGCGACAACTTCAATACGTGGCCCAGCAGCATGCGCGTTTCCAGTGGATTTAATGGAGAATTCTTGAGGATCGCGCTGATTGTGCTGCCACAGGCAATCGAAGCCGATCGGTCTGACTGCTGTGGCGGCACCTTATCGACTCCGTCGAAATGCGACCCATGTCAGCACAATCGTAAATATGACAAACCATGTCAGCGACCACTGCGGGATAGACAAGCCTAGAATCGGCTCGTATATGGTGCTGCACAGGCCATCGGCCTTGAACAGGAAAGGCAATAAGTTGGCGGTCGGTATGGTATTGAGCGATGTTTCCAGTGGATCAATGCCACAGGAAATTGATGGATTTGCGATGACCCATAAATGCCAGCCGGCCGTGCCTGCGCCTGCAACTGAAGCAAGTGCGCCCAGGCCGGCGCCGGTTCTGACTGCGCCGCGCGGCAGTGCCGCAAACACGATGCAAATCAATGCGACTGCTACGAACGCGTAGCGTTGAATGATGCACATCGGACAGGGTTGCATTTTCTCGACGTGTTGCAGATAAAGAGCAAATGCGAGCAGGCCGATTGATGCAATAGAGACGATAAGCAATATGGATTTTGAAGTTTTCATAAATGTCTAATAATAGAAAGCTGCTGTCCCGAGAATAATGCGATTCCAAATGTTTCCACACCGGCGAGTCGATACCGAATGACGAAGTGATTGGCAAAAATCAGGTGACGTCTCCCAATGCAGCCAGCAATTCAGCCTGATGTTCTGCCGCCAGTGCATTGGTCAAATCTTCAAGATCACCATCCATGATGAAATCAAGTTTATACAGTGTCAAATTGATTCGATGATCGGTCATGCGGCCTTGCGGGAAATTATAAGTCCTGATGCGCTCACTGCGGTCGCCTGAACCGATCAGCGATTTGCGGGTTGCCGCTTCCTTGGATTGCTGTTCGCGCAGCTGCATATCCTTGATACGGGCGGCCAAAACCTTCAGCGCCGACGCCTTGTTCTTGTGCTGGCTGCGATCGTCCTGGCATTCGACCACGATGCCGGTCGGCATGTGCGTGATCCGAACCGCCGAGTCGGTCTTGTTGATATGCTGTCCGCCGGCGCCGGATGCGCGGTAGGTATCGATGCGCAGATCGGCCGGATTGATGTCCACGTCACCGACTTCATCGGCTTCTGGCATGATCGCGACCGTACATGCGGAAGTATGGATGCGGCCTTGTGTTTCGGTGGTCGGAACGCGTTGTACGCGGTGCCCGCCGGACTCAAATTTGAGCTTCGAATAGGCGCCGAACCCGACGATGCGTACGATGACCTCCTTATACCCGCCGACTTCCGAAGACGACTCCGAAATCATTTCGACTTGCCAGCGATTGCGCTCGGCGAAACGAGTGTACATGCGCAGCAAGTCGCCAGCAAACAGCGCCGCTTCATCGCCGCCGGTGCCAGCACGGATTTCAAGGAAAATATTACGCTCATCGTTCGGATCCTTCGGCAGCAGCATTTTTTGCAGGTCGGCTTCAAGCTGCTCCATGCGCGCTTTGGCGGCGACGATTTCTTCTTGCGCGAAGTCCTTCATGTCCGGGTCGGACAGCATGTCCTGCGCGGCCTTTACGTCGTTATCGGCTTGGGTATAAGCCGAATAGAGCGTGACCAGCGGGCCGAGTTCGGCATGCTCTCGAGTCAGCTTGCGGTAGTTGTCCATGCTGGATGTCGCGTCTTCCTGCATGAGCAGGTTGTTTACTTCTTCCAGTCGGTTGGCGAGCTGGTCGAGCTTGGCTAGCATTGATGGTTTCATGGTGTTTCTTCGATCTTGAATTCATTGTCCGGCATATCGCTACGCGGTCACGCCGCAATTATAGGCTGGCGTCGCAGTACTGGAATCCGCGGTTCGTACGCGGGAAATCGGATTTTCGGTAAGCTAGCTAGCGCTTGGTGCGGAACAATTGCGGCAGCAGCGCCGCCAGACGCGCACGATCTTCGCCTTGCGCATTGCTCAGGGCCTGCTGCGGCCCGTGAAGGAATTTGGCGGTCAAGCCTTTTGACAGCATCTCAAGGACGGTATCGATATCTTCACCTTTGGCCAACAGCTTGCGAGCGCGCTCCAACTCGGCCATGCGCATCGCCTCGCTGGTCTCGTGCAAATCCTGGATTACAGGCACCATCGCACGACTGTCGATCCAGTGCATGAAAGATTGCACGCGTGTTTCTATAATTGCTTCCGCCTGCGCAACCGCAGCCTGGCGATTTTCCATGCCGGCCTGTACCGCGGTACCCAAGTCATCGACGGTGTACAGAAATACGTCATTTAATCGGCCGATTTCCGATTCGATGTCACGCGGCACCGCCAGATCAACCATGAACATTGGCTTGTGACGCCGCGCCTTGATCGCCCGCTCGACCAGACCTAAACCGATAATCGGCAATGAAGATGCGGTGCTGGAGACCACAATATCGAATTTCGACAGTTGGTCGGGCAAATCCGCAAGGCGGATTGCACGGCCGTTAAACCGGTGTGCAAGGATTTCCCCTCGCTCCAGAGTGCGGTTGGCAATAGTCAATGTTTGGGGGTTCTGTGCAGCGAAATGGGTGGCGCACAGTTCGATCATTTCACCGGCGCCGATAAACAGCACATGCTGTTCCGAGACCTTGTCGAAAATCCGTTGCGACAGCCTAACCGCCGCTGCCGCCATCGACACGCTGTGCGCACCGATTTCAGTGGTGCTGCGCACTTCCTTGGCTACCGCAAACGTGCGCTGAAACATCTGATGCAAATAGGTGCCGAGGCCTCCGGCAGCGTCGGCCTGGCGCACTGCATCTTTCATTTGCCCCAGAATTTGCGGTTCGCCAAGCACCATCGAGTCGAGGCCGGATGCGACACGAAATGCGTGGCGTACTGCGTTGTCTTGCGGAAGGGTGTACAGATGCGGACGCAATTCGGAGTAAGGCAGCTTGTGATAATCAGCGAGAAAATGCGCTGTCGTATCGATCGCCGCGGTAACTCCGCTTTGGAGATGGCTTGCAGCATAAAGCTCGGTGCGATTGCAGGTCGATAGAATGGCGGCCTCTCCGATGCTGCCGGACGCCGCGGTTCGCCCAAACCAAGCACGCGCCGACACTACCGCCTGGCCAAGTTGGTCGGAGGGAAAAGCTACCTTCTCCCGCAATGATACTGGAGCGGTGGTATGGTTGATGCCGACAGCGTGGAGTTGCATTTCTGGCACGGATTTTCCGAATGAAGAACGCCCTCTATTATAGCGTGTTGCCATGCCGCATAAGAGGTGCGGCGCGAGGCAAATCTACTGCAGGAATTTGACGGCGGACGCAAGATGGGGGTCGAAGACCGGATGAAGAATTTTTTGCAAACGGCTTATTGCGACATTTGTTCCAGTCGATAGCCATAACTGTACACTGGCGCCAATCGAAACCCGTGTTCGGGCCGCAATTGCAATTTACTTCGCACGCGAGATACATGCGTATCCATGGTGCGCGATGGTATTTCAACGTCCCGTGCCCAAACCGCTTCCAAGATGTAAGCGCGCGAAAGTGGCCGGCCGATGTTGCGGAAAAATAGCAGCGCCAGGTCAAATTCCTTCTGTGTCAGTTCGATTGGTTTGCCATTCATTGTCAAACGGCCGGTACGCGTCTCGAATATATACTGGCCGAACTGTATCTGCTCCACCGCGTTCTGCGTCGGATAAGCACGGCGTAGCAGCGCCTGCACTCGCGCCACAAGCTCGCCGCGCCGGATTGGCTTGATCATGTAGTCGTCGGCCCCGGCCGCCAAACCGGCAATGATATCGTCCTCGCTGGAGCGGCTGGTCATGAACAGTACTGGCAAGTTCGCCGGTAATCGCTCCCTGGCCCATCTGATTACTTCGGCTCCGCTGAGATTCGGTGCTTGCCAATGAATTAACAGCATGTCGTAGCTTTCCCGACGCAACTGATTAAGCATATCCTTGCCGCTGGCGAAAGCATGGCACGTATGTCCGGCAGACGTAAGAACTTGGCATACCAGGTCCGATTGGCTCCGGTCGTCATCGAGCACTGCAATTCTCATAGATTCGGCACCAAATTAGCGCAATATTGTGTTCTGCTAATAATCTACCAAGGAATGTCCGCTTAAATGCGAAATGGGTTGCTATGTGACAATATTTTACAATTCTGTAAAACAAAGTTCATCGCTTTTGTGCTTTTATCAATTGCAGGAAAAATGCGATAGCTGCGACAATTTACCCGTTCGAAGTAAATTTGCTATCCCATGAACATGGGGAACGGTTATTTAGTGGATTTAACCAAACACTTAAAAATCGATGGCTTATCAGGTGGGTGATGATAGCGCCTTCCACGCCATACCGATCGATATTAGCGCTTGCCCATATCTCATTATGTGATGGCGAGAATGTCGATCTCGTTGAGATGGCGCTTATATTCATGCTGCATGACACGGCGAAA
This sequence comes from Burkholderiales bacterium RIFCSPLOWO2_02_FULL_57_36, assembly GCA_001770855.1. Classification (GTDB taxonomy): domain Bacteria; phylum Pseudomonadota; class Gammaproteobacteria; order Burkholderiales; family Burkholderiaceae_D; genus MESE01. The sequence continues at coordinate 17,275 of MESE01000126.1, read as the reverse complement.
AGTATGTTGGACTCGCATTTATCCTGACGAACGCACGGTAAAATGTGCAAAGCCGTACACCTGACCCTTGTATTGCGAAGCAAGAGGCGGCACTCATGGGAATGTTATGCATTCAATCGGAAGGAAACAAATGATTCTCGAACTTGCGGATATCCGGATTCAGGCAGGCCGACAAGCAGAATTTGATGCGGCGATTGTCCGGGGAGTGGAGCAGGTCATTTCCACGGCAAAGGGTTTCCGCGGCTATAAGGTCAACAAAAGCATCGAATCCCCTGAGCGTTATGTCCTCACGATTTATTGGGAAACACTCGAAAACCATACCGTTGATTTCCGCGAGTCCCCAGCGTTTCTTGAATGGCGAGCTATTGTAGGATCCTATTTTGCCGTGCCGCCGACCGTAGAGCACTTCACGTTGCTGGCCAAGTCGTAAATAAATCCACCGCAATCAGTTTCTGTACATCCAAAACGCGAGATGCGGGAAGCACATTTGTGTGTGCGTATCTCAAGCTTTTAAAAATCATTCGCTGAATTTACTTCGGTCGGGTTGATCTTTCTCCAACTGCACGAAGACATCATTCCCTTATTGCGGGTGCTCATTCTGCGTGTCCAACGTCATCTTGCGCCCCGAACTGATGAAATAATTTCCCAAGTTTGGTACGTGATGATCGCGCGGGGACGATGACGCAAGCCGATTTGCCGCCCTGTCACGATGCGTGCATCTTTGCTTACCTTCAAAAATAGTGGCTTCGGCCATCTTTTCCAATCATGCCGGATGAAGAATTGCCTGACAGCATCTCAGGAAAGAAATTTGACGCATTACTTGACATCGAAAACAAGCGGCGTATTATAAAACATCCATATGGATGGTATGTGGATGTAATAAGGATGGTTTTTATATAAAGGCAATGTATGAGTGTTCAAGAAATCCGGACGAAGATTGGTGATACTGAAAAGATCACCATCAATCTTGGGCCGATCGATCTCGGGCAAATCGATTTGCTGGTGCAGGAAGGTTTTTATTCCAATCGCACCGACTTGATTCGCACGGCGATACGAAACCAGTTGGCGTCCCATGCCGACGTCATCCGACAAACGGTGACACGTAAAAGTCTGGTGCTCGGCTTGCAGCATTTCTCTCGTGAAAACCTCGAAGCCGTCAGGCAATCTGGACAAACGTTACAGATTCAGGTGCTTGGCATGGCCAGTATTGCCGGCGATGTTACGCCCGAGCTGGCACTTGCCACGATCGAATCCATCACCGTCCTCGGCGCATTGCACGCAAGCCCCGCGGTCAAGGCTGCTTTGGCAGGGCGGATCCGATAACAAATTTTTGAAAGAACTCAATGAAACTTAATGAAGAATTTCTCATGAAGATGCGTGAAGCAACGCAGTTGCTGCAAACCTCAGGTCCGGCAACGGCAACCGCTGCAATACAGCGCATGCTTGCAGGCAAGGACAATGATGTAGCCGATGGTCCCCACTTTTCCGACGGATTCGTCGATATCAATCCTGCCCCGGACCACAAGGCCAACGAGACCCCGGCAAATTCTGTGTCTGATAGTCTTTTGGATCGCTTGCGAAATTTGTCTGGGGCAGGGTGGGCAAACGCATTGGGAAGACAGCCGATTCAGGATGTCGATCTCGACGCGGAACCACAACCGCAAGAAGCGGCGGGCAGATTCATGTCCGCGTCCTGCACGAATCGCGCAGGGACGCGTGCATACAAGCTGTATGTTCCCAGTAGTTATAGCGGCGAGCCGCTACCGTTGATAGTCATGCTGCATGGATGCCAGCAGAATCCTGGCGACTTTGCCGCAGGTACCGGCATGAACCAGGTAGCCGAAAAAAATAATTGCTTCGTTGTCTATCCGGGGCAGGCCCAAGCTGCGAACGGTTCGAACTGCTGGAAGTGGTTCAATACGTCAGACCAGAAGCGCGATGGCGGCGAACCGTCAATTATTGCCGACATTACCCGGCAGGTGATGCAGGAGTATCGTATCGATCCGGATCGGGTGTATGTCGCTGGTCTTTCGGCAGGCGGTGCAATGGCAACAATTCTGGCTGCAGCCTATCCTGACCTGTATGCGGCGGTCGGCATCCATTCCGGATTGCCCGCCGGGTCAGCCCACGACGTGGCGTCCGCGTTCGGCGCTATGAAAGACGGTGGCAAGGCTGCAGGAGTATGCCCTCATCAACAGCCCGTTCCAGTCATCGTATTCCACGGAGACCGCGATCATACCGTCCATCCAAACAATGGCGTCGACGCGCTGACCCAATGCCTAAACGTCTCGGTCGGTGCTTGTAAAACCAGTATCGTAAAAGGACAGGTGCCGCATGGCCGGACGTATACACGAAAGGTTTACAGCGATGAAGAAGGCGCAGCAGTCGCCGAGCATTGGATTGTCCATGGTGCGGGGCATGCATGGTCTGGTGGCAGCAAAGCGGGATCCTATACCGATCCCAAAGGACCGGATGCGTCACAGGAAATGATTCGATTTTTCTATGCGAATCCGAAGCGCCGGGCAGGACGTTGATTGCGTCTCTGGAATATAGCTACTCGGTCAGTCATGCGGGAGGGCATGGCTTTCCGTTCCAAGGTCGTTAGAATTTGTGCAATGAAGCGCGGTGGTGGAAAGAGTGTGATCGAGAGGCGTTGTACCTAATCGACAAAAAAGGGCTCGGCCGAAGCCAAGCCCTTGATTTCTTGGTGGCCCGGGGCGGAATCGAACCACCGACACAAGGATTTTCAATCCTCTGCTCTACCGACTGAGCTACCAGGCCAAGGCGCGCAAGTATAGCAAAACATTTGAATTATGCAAAGCCCGCGCTGAATTCTTGCAACTCGCAACCGCTATAATGACTGCATCGGATCTAAGGATCCTTTTCCACGGCAACTTTTTACTTCATGAATTTACAAAGTGATGTTTGCGTCATCGGCAACGGTGCAATAGGAAAAGCCGCCGCACTGGGTTTTGCGCAGTCGGGGATGAGCGTCACGTTGCTTGCGCCGCCTTCCGCCGTACGGACGCCAACTTTGCAAGAGCTGACCCGATGGGATCTGAGGGTCTACGCGCTCAACCAGGTCGCTCGCGCCCTACTGTCCTCGATCAAGGTATGGGATGCATTGGATGCATCGCGCGTTGCGCCGGTCGATGCAATGGTTGTCAGAGGCGACGGCGAACAGCGGGCGGGCAATCTTGCCTTTGATGCCTATAGCGCGCGGGTCGATGCGCTTGCCTGGATTGTTGAAGACAGCAATTTGAATCAGGCGCTGGATGCGGCACTAAAGTTTGCGCCTGGTGTACAGCTCATTGCAGGCCAGGCAATTCGGCTGAGCGCCGATAGTGATAGCGCAACCGTCCTGCTTGAAAATGGCGATACCCTCGGCGCTTCACTAATAGTCGGTGCCGACGGCGGGCATTCCTGGGTACGCGGCCAATGCGATATTGACATTGACTACAGGCCCTACGGTCAGCGCGCGATCGTTGCCAATTTCTCCTGTGAAAAACCGCATCACGGCGTGGCCTCTCAGTGGTTTACATCCGCAGACGGCATCGTCGCGCTATTGCCGCTACCGGGTCAACGGGTATCATTGGTCTGGTCCGCACCCGAGCATCTGGCTGAGGCGTTATTGCATGAATCCTCAGATCAGCTGGCACAGCGCTTATCGTTATTGCCGGATCAGCAGCTTGGCCGGTTACATCCGCTTCAGCCGGAGATGGTAAAGGATTTTCCGCTTGCACTAATTCGTCCTCATGCGATCATTGCGCCCCGCGTAGCCTTGATTGGCGACGCGGCGCACGTCGTCCACCCGTTGGCGGGACATGGCATGAATCTAGGTTTTTCCGATGTTGCGACCTTGCTGAAGACAATCGCTGAGCGCGGCGCTTGGCAGAATTGTGGTGATTCCCGCATACTTGCTCGCTATGCACGTGCACGCAAGGAAGACATATTATTGATGCAATTGGCAACCGATGGTCTGGAGCGTTTGTTCGCTGCGGACTTTGAGCCGTTGCGAATTGCGCGTAATATCGGATTGAACCTGATCAACAAAATACCGGTCATAAAGAAGCGTTTGATGTCGCATGCGCTTGGAAAAATACTGTAACCAACCAAAGAAACGGTGTAATCAAATCATGAATTTATTCAAGTTGGCGGTAGCGGTCTTGCTGAGCTCCTCGATGGCTACCGTATTGGCGGAAACGGCCCAGGAAGCGGCTCTAAAAAAGTTGATTGAGCCGCGCATCGGCGAAGGGGCCAAAGTACATTCGGTCACGAAAACGCCGTATTCCGGGTTATTCGAGGTGCGTGTCGGTACCGACATTTTTTATACCGACGCTAAAGCGCAATATCTTTTTGTCGGTCGTGTGCTCGACACCACCACTTACCAGGATTACACCAAGGCGCGTATAGACGAGATCAGCAAGGTCAAGTTTTCCGACTTTCCGTTGGAGTCCGCATTAAAGACCGTCAAAGGCAACGGCAAGCGCGTTGTTGCCATATTCGAGGACCCGAATTGCGGTTACTGCAAGCGCTTTCGACAGACCTTGGAGGGGATCGATAACATTACAGTTTATACATTCATGTATAACATCCTGTCGGAAGATTCGCACATCAAGTCGAAGAATGTATGGTGTTCTGCTGATCGCAACAAAGCCTGGGACGACTGGATGTTGAATGGGAAAACGCCGCCCACCGCGCCTGAATCCTGCAATACCCCGAACGAAAAAATATTCGACCTCGGAAGAAAGCTAAAAATAACCGGCACGCCGACCATATTCTTTACTGACGGCACACGTATTCCCGGCGCTGTTGATGCAAAAGGACTTGAAGAGAAATTGGCTGCCGTTAAGTAATGGCAATGTTTTTTTAAACAGCGCGCTTCCTGATGTCAGGGCGCGCTGTTTTTCCGATAGCTTGCAATTTGCAAAACTGCCCGTGATTTTGTCCGTTTTAAAAATATCCATTGTCTCGGCAAGCTATATTCGAATCTCTTCTTACGGAGGCAATGACCATGTTTACTGCGATTTTGCTCGACAAGAACGACGATGGCACAACTGCTGCCAAGCTGGCGCAGCTCGATGACACGCAATTGCCGGCTGACGGCGATGTGACGGTCAGTATTGACTACTCTACGATCAATTACAAAGACGGCCTGGCCATTACCGGGAAATCGCCTGTCGTGCGCAAATGGCCAATGGTGCCCGGTATTGACGGCGCGGGTGAAGTCATCGAATCTTCCCATCCGGAATGGAAGGCAGGCGACCGGTTTATTCTAAACGGCTGGGGCGTCGGAGAAAACCATATGGGCTGCCTGGCGCAGCGTGCCAGGCTCAAAGGCGACTGGCTGATTCCGCTGCCGGCCGGCATGACAAGCAAAACCGCAATGTCGATTGGTACCGCCGGCTACACTGCAATGCTGTGCGCAATGGCGCTGCAAGAACAAGGCGTGAAAAAAGACGGTGGCGAGATTCTGGTGACCGGCGCCTCCGGCGGTGTCGGCAGCATCGCGATTGCCATCTTGTCCGGCTGGGGTTATCGAGTGGTGGCATCGACCGGGAAATTATCCGAAACCGACTATCTGAAATCCCTCGGTGCGGCAGAGGTAATCGATCGCAATGAACTATCCGCTCCCGGCAAGCCGTTGCAGAAAGAACGCTGGGCCGGAGTCGTCGATTCGGTTGGTTCGCATACCCTGGCCAATGCGGTGGCGCAAACCAGGTACGGCGGCACTGTTACCGCGTGCGGCTTGGCGCAAGGACTGGATTTCCCGGCCTCGGTTGCACCCTTTATCTTGCGCGGCGTGAAGCTGATTGGCATCGATAGCGTCATGGCGCCTAAGGCAAAACGCATTGCGGCGTGGGACCGGCTTGCCAAAGAACTTGATCCGCACAAGTTGGCGACGATTACGCAGGAAATCACTTTGGCTGACGCCTTGGATAAGGCATTCGATATTCTTGCCGGCAAAGTGCGCGGACGGCTGATCGTCAACATGAGGGATTAGGATGAAGGGTATGGCTAAAAAAGCAATTCGTTACAGCATTATCCCGAAGGATGCTGCCGCACACCTGTTTGAAGTTACTTTGACCGTCGAATCTCCTAACCCCGATGGACAGGTTTTCATCTTGCCCGCATGGATTCCCGGTAGTTACATGATTCGCGAATTTTCCCGAAATATCGTGCAGATCCGCGCCGAATCGGGCGGCAAGAAAATTGCGCTCAAAAAACTGGATAAACATGCATGGCAGGCGGCGCGATGCGACGAGGCGCTGGTTTTGCGCTACGAGATATATGCATGGGATTTGTCAGTACGGACTGCGCATCTCGACCAGACGCACGGGTTTTTTAACGGAACCAGTGTTTTTCTCCGAGTGACAGGATCTGAAGATCGTCAGCATGTAATCGATATTCGCCGGCCGGAAGGCGATGCTTATAAAGCATGGCGGGTCGCGACTTCAATGCCTGAGTTGAACGCCAGACGATATGGCTTCGGTACCTACGTTGCTGCCGACTATGATGAGTTGATCGACCATCCGGTCGAAATGGGAAGCTTTGCGTTGGCGAATTTCGATGCTTGCGGAGTGCCGCATGACATCGTCATCACCGGGCAGGTGCCCAATCTCGACATGACGCGGCTGACTACGGATCTGAAGAAGATCTGCGAGAGGCAGATCACATTTTTTGAACCGAAAACCAAGCGTGCACCGATGCAGCGCTATGTATTCATGACGCTGGCAGTAGGGGATGGATATGGCGGACTGGAGCATCGCGCATCGACAGCGCTGATTTGCGCGCGGGCCGATCTGCCGGTCAAAGGCCGGCAAGAGATGACTGACGGCTATCGCACATTTCTCGGCCTATGCAGCCATGAGTATTTTCATACGTGGAGTGTGAAGCGCATCAAGCCCGAGATATTCGCTCCTTACGATCTGCAGACTGAAAACTACACGTCCTTACTGTGGCTGTTTGAGGGTTTTACCAGTTATTACGACGATTTGATGTTGGTGCGCAGCGGCGTAATCGACACGGATGCCTATTTGAAGCTGGTCGAAAAGACAATCAATGGTGTGCTGCGCGGCCGTGGACGTGAAAAGCAAAGCGTTGCCGAATCCAGTTTCGATGCATGGGGAAAATATTATCGGCAAGACGAGAACGCGCCAAACGCCATTGTCAGTTATTACACCAAAGGATCGTTGATTGGGCTGGCGCTCGACCTGACTATTCGAGCCGAAACCAAAGGCAAAAAATCGCTCGATGACGTGATGCGCATGTTATGGCAACGCTATGGTCGCGATTTCTATTTGAAAGGGGCATCAAGCGGTCAGGGAGTCAGCGAATTCGAAGTGGAAGAATTGTTCGATTCCGTTAGCGGCCTGAAGCTGAAATCGTTCTTCGATCGTTATATCCGCGGTACGGGCGATCTTCCGTTGGCGAAGCTGTTGACGCCATTCGGTATCGCGCTGGAAGACAATCGCAAGGATGCCAAACCGGCCTTGGGAGTCCGTGTCGCGCGAGACGGCAACGATTGCAAACTGCTTAATGTATACGAGGCGGAGCCTGCGCAGCGCGCCGGCCTGTCGGCCGGCGATGTACTGGTTGCGGTCAATGGATTGCGTGTGACTGCGACCAATCTGGAAACCTTGCTGGCGCGTTATCGTGTGGGCGATCGCGTCACGTTGCACGCGTTTCGGCGGGATGAATTGATGAGTTTCGTGGCGACATTGAAAGCGGATGCCGCGCCAAAGAATTCGCTGGCCGTCCAAGCAAAGCCGGTTGCCGCCACCCGTATGCGCACCGCGTGGCTGAGATAGAGCGAATCATTATTTAGTTGAAAAGGCGCTGCAATTCCAAACCAGGGTCCGGAGCGCGCATGAACGCTTCGCCTACCAGGAACGCATGAACATCCGCATCGCGCATTCTTTTTACATCGTCCGGTGTCAAAATTCCCGATTCGGTAATCACCAGCTTGTCCGGTGAAATACGCGGCAACAGGTCGAGCGTGGTTTGCAGTGAAGTCTCAAACGTGCGCAAATTGCGGTTGTTAATGCCCAGCATTGCAGTTTTCAAACGCAGGCCGGCAGTCAGCTCATCGGCATTGTGCACCTCGACCAGCACGCCCATGCCGAGTTCATGCGCGCACGCTTCCAGTTCGGCCATCAACCCATGGTCGAGCGCGGCAACGATCAACAGGATGCAATCTGCGCCCCATGAACGTGCCTGATAGACCTGATACAGGTCTATCATGAAATCCTTGCGCAGCACCGGTATTGCGCAGGCGGCACGCGCTTGTTGCAGATACTCCGGCGCGCCCTGGAAAAATTGCACATCCGTCAGTACCGATAAACAGGCAGCGCCATTTGTCGCATAGCTGTTCGCAATCTCCGCAGGGTGAAAATCCGCACGCAGAACACCCTTGGATGGCGATGCTTTTTTAACTTCGGCAATCACGCCCGCATGGCCCGTTGCAATCTTCGCACGCAAGCCGGCCTCGAATCCGCGCAACCCATTCCTGGCTTCGTGATTGCTCTCTACTTCACGCCGCAGGCTGCCAAGGTCCCGATGCTTCTTTGCCGTGGCGACTTCTTCTGCTTTGACATCAAGGATTTTATTCAAGACATCAGACATGATTTGCGCTGCCCAGTTTTTGTGTGACTTGTACGAATTGATCCAGTTTGGCGCGTGCCGCACCGGAGGCAATGACTTCGCTCGCCTTCATAAGTCCCTCGCCGATGGTCAGCACCAGGCCCGCCGCATACAATGCCGTCCCTGCATTCAAGGCGACGATATCGCGTACCGGTCCCGGCGTATTGTCCAGCGCTTCAAAAATTTTCTTTTTTGATTCTTCCGAGTTGGCAACCTTCAGATTACGGCTCGACACCATCTGCAATCCAAAATCTTCCGGATGAATCTCGTATTCGCGGATTTCACCGTTGATCAATTCCCCGACCATTGTGGCCGCACCGAGCGATACCTCGTCCATATTGTCACGGCCCCAGACGACAAGCGCATGCTGCGCCCCCAATCGTTGCAGTACGCGCGCCTGAATGCCCACCAGATCAGGGTGGAACACACCCATCAGGATATTCGGTGCGCCGGCCGGATTGGTCAGCGGTCCAAGGATATTGAATATGGTGCGAATCCCGAGTTCCTTGCGCACTGGCGCTGCATGTTTCATCGCGCCGTGATGATTCGGGGCAAACATGAATCCGATGCCGGTTTGCGCAATCGATTCGGCAATTTGTTCCGGTTTCAGATTGATGTTGGCGCCAAGCGCCTCCAATACGTCCGCGCTGCCGGACGATGAGGAAACGCTACGGCCGCCATGTTTGGCCACGCGAGCACCTGCGGCGGCGGCAACGAACATCGTCGCGGTCGAAATATTGAAAGTCTGTGCGCCATCGCCGCCGGTGCCGACGATATCGAGCAAGTTGCTGGTATCGACTGTCGGTACTTTGGTGGCGAACTCGCGCATGACTTGGGCCGCGGCTGCGATCTCGCCGATCGATTCTTTCTTGACGCGCAAGCCCATGGTCAAGGCTGCAATCATCACCGGCGACATTTCGCCGCCCATGATTTTACGGAATAGCGACAGCATCTCGTCGTGGAAAATCTCCCGATGGTCGATGCAGCGCAGGAGCGCTTCTTGTTGGGTGATCGGCATGGCGATTTCTCCGCGGTCCAGTGTCAGTTCGGAAGTCAGTCTCAGCTAACCAGAAAATTTTTCAACAGCGCATGCCCGTGCTCCGACAGGATCGATTCAGGATGAAATTGCACGCCCTGTATATCGAAATCCTTGTGCCGCACACCCATGATTTCACCATCCTCGGTCCATGCAGTCACCTCAAGGCAATCGGGTAGCGACGTGCGCTCGATTGCCAGCGAGTGATAGCGGATGATGGTATAGGGACTGGGTAAGTCCTTGAATACTCCGGCGCCGGTATGTTCGATTACCGAAGTCTTGCCATGCATGACTTGCTGGGCACGCACTACCTTGCCGCCGAAAGCGGCGCCGATGCTTTGATGCCCGAGGCAGACGCCCAAAATAGGGATTTGTCCGGCAAAGCGTTGCAGCAGCGGCACCGATACACCGGCCTCATGTGGCGTGCAAGGTCCGGGCGAAATACAGATGCGCTCCGGCTGCATCGCGGTAATTTCATCCAGCGTAATTTCATCATTGCGAAACGTACGCACTTCTTCGCCCAATTCGCCGAAATACTGGACCAGGTTGTAAGTGAACGAGTCGTAGTTGTCGATCATTAATAACATGTCAGATCTCCCCGTCCAGACCGTCCTGGACTTGCTCTGCCGCGCGCAATACCGCGCGCGCCTTGTTTTCCGTTTCCTGCCATTCCATTTCCGGAACTGAATCGGCAACGATCCCCGCCGCCGCTTGTACATACAGCATGCCATCCTTGATCACGCCGGTACGAATCGCGATGGCGAGATCCATTTCACCGCCGAACGACAGGTAACCGCATGCGCCGCCATAGATGCCGCGCTTGGTCAGTTCCAGTTCGTCGATGATTTCCATCGCGCGCACCTTCGGTGCACCGGATAGCGTGCCGGCGGGGAAGGTGGCCTTGAGCACATCGAGGTTCGAGAGATTCGGTTTGAGTGTGCCCTCTACATTCGACACGATGTGCTGCACATGCGAATATTTTTCAATGACAAACTTGTCAGTGACCTCAACACTGCCGGTTTCGGCGATGCGTCCGATATCATTGCGTGCCAGGTCGATCAGCATCACATGTTCGGCGATTTCCTTCGGGTCGGCCAATAATTCCCTTGCGAGTTCCTCGTCGCGTTGCGGCGTTGATCCGCGCGGACGGGTGCCGGCCAACGGACGGATCGTCACTTTTTTCTTGTCGTCACCGATACTCTCATTGCGCACCAGTATCTCAGGCGATGCACCGACGATCTGCATGTCGCCGAAATTGTAGAAGTACATGTAAGGCGATGGATTCAGAGAGCGCAATGCGCGATAAAGTGTGAGTGGCGAGTCGACATAGGGCTTCTTGATGCGCTGGCCGATTTGCACCTGCATCAGGTCGCCGGCCATGATGTATTCCTTGGCCTTGGCCACCGCATTCAGATAATCATCTTTGGCAAAATCGCGAATCGTATCGGTACGAACGGATGCCGATGTCACCGGCGCGTCGACCGCCCGGCGCAGCATCGCACGCAAGTCCTTGAGCCGTTGGCGAGCTTTCGAAAAAGCTTCCGGCTGGGTCGGATCGGCATAGACAATCAAATAAAGTTTGCCTGACAGATTGTCAATGACCGCCAATTCCTCGGTAACCAGAAGTTGAATCTCCGGCAAGCCAAGATCGTCTCGTGGTGCCGAGTGCGCCAAACGCTTTTCAACATGGCGTACCGTGTCGTAACCGAAATAACCCGCAAGGCCGCCGCAGAAACGCGGCATGCCCGGACGCAATGCGACTTTGTACCGTGCCTGGAATTGCGCGATGAAATCCAGGGGATTACCCTCGACCGTTTCGGTGACGACGCCATTTTTAATGACTTCGGTCTTTGTGCCGAAGCTGCGCATCAAGGTTGATGCGGGCAAGCCGATAAACGAATAGCGGCCGAAGCGTTCGCCACCCACCACCGATTCGAGCAGGAAAGTGTTTTTTCCTGCATTCTGGGTTTGCGCCAGTTTCAGATACAGCGTCAGCGGCGTTTCAAGATCGGCAAATGCTTCGGCGATCAGCGGGATGCGGTTGTAGCCTTGCGTGGCCAGCGATTTGAATTCGAGTTCAGTCATGTTTCTCTCCGGACCGCTATTGTAGAGCGCGCGGCAGGCTTGGTCTAAAAACGTAGCCAAACGCACAGGCGTTCAGCGGCTAATCGGGTGATTACTCAGCCCAGGATTGCCAGCGTCGCCATAGCCAGGCCTCAGGGGCGCCAAGCGATGGTGCGTTACGTTTTTTATCGAGAAACATAGGTTGTGATTTCTGCTGAAATAAGATGTGCTGCGTCGAGCAGCGTTGAAACTATACCATCGGAATCGACTTCTTGTATAGATTGTCCGTGGTTGTAGCCGTATGGCACGATCAATACCCGACAGCCGGCGGCGCGCGCCGCCTGCGCATCGTTGGACGAGTCGCCAATGGCCGCGACTCTGGTAGGCGGCAGCTCAAAGTCTTCGCACACTCTCAATAGAGGATACGGATCGGGCTTTTTCCTAGGGAAGGAGTCGCCGCCGTAGACCAGTTCGAAATACGGACGCAGCCCCATTTTTTCCAATAGCGGCAGCGCGAATGCGATCGGCTTGTTGGTCACGCATGCCAGGCGCAATCCTTTGGTCTGCAAGGCATCCAATCCTTCCCGCACATATGGATAAATGGTCGTGTAGTCGCCATTGATTGCCAGATAGTGCCGTTGATAGGATGTCAGCGCCTGTTCGAAATGCCGTTCCGTTTCCATGGAATCAAAGTCGACGGAAAGCACGCGGCGAATCAGGCTTTCCGTTCCCTTGCCGACGAAATCGGTAATCGTATCAATCGTCAGCGGAGCAAGCCCGAGTTCGTCGCGCATCCGGTTGATCGCAACCTGAAAATCCGGTGCCGTGTGCAGCATCGTGCCATCCAAGTCGATTATGACCGCGCCGATATTTGACAGCATTACACGCTCGGGAGCGTTCATGCCTTTGCCAATTCCTCGCGCATTGCATCGATCACCGTCTTGTAATCCGCTTTGCCGAAGATGGCCGAACCCGCTACAAAGGTATCGGCGCCTGCGCGTGCCACTTGCGCGATATTTTCAATTTTGATGCCGCCATCGACTTCCAGCATGATGTCGCGTCCCGACTGATCGATCAGCTTGCGGACAGCCGCGATTTTTTTCAAGGTTTCCGGAATAAACGACTGGCCTCCGAAGCCGGGATTGACCGACATGAGTAGGATCAAGTCCAGCTTGTCCATCACATGTTCCAGATAATGCAGCGGCGTCGCGGGATTGAACACCAAACCGGCTTTGCAGCCGTTATCATGGATCAATTGCAAGGTTCGATCGACATGTTCCGACGCTTCCGGATGGAAACTGATGATATTTGCGCCTGCCTTGGCAAAATCGGGCACGATGCGGTCCACCGGCTTGACCATTAGATGAACGTCGATCGGCACTTGAACGTGGGGCCGGATTGCCTCGCACACCAGTGGACCGATGGTCAGATTGGGAACGTAGTGGTTATCCATCACGTCGAAATGGATAATGTCTGCGCCGGCAATCACTACGTTGCGCACCTCTTCACCCAAGCGGGCGAAATCGGCGGATAAAATGCTTGGGGCAATGCGATAAGTTGGCATGGCATTCATTTTGAAAAAGATCGGGTATTTTACCGCGTCATTCGGCGGTAAAGCCTTGCATCCTTACAAGATTTCGTGTGCAATCGGACACTTGACGCACAATATGCAAAACGAGCCGTTAGCAATAGCAAGGTTTAAAAGGAATTCTATGGCAGCTTATGAATTGACCGTGACTGTCAAAACCCAATATCTGGAAAATCAGTCCGATCCAGAGCGCTCAAATTATGTATTTGCTTATGCAATCGTTATCAAAAATACGGGTCAAATCGCCGCGCAACTGATCTCACGCCATTGGGTCATCATTGATGCCGGCAATCATGTGCAAGAAGTACGCGGCCTGGGCGTAGTCGGACATCAGCCGCTCTTGCAACCGGGCGAACAATTTGAATACACTAGCGGTACTTCGCTGGCAACGCCCCATGGGTCGATGCACGGCGAGTATTTTTGTGTTGCGGAGGATGGGGCGCAGTTTGAAGCAAAAATCCCCGAATTTATCTTGTCGTTGCCCCGCACTTTGCACTGATGTTTATCTCGTCTCATCGAGGCGCGTCATCCTCCGGCAATGGCGGTTTTTCACGCGCTGATTGATCAGGTTTTTTGCCTGAAAACATTGTCCACCAAACGATAAAAATCAGCAAAAACAAGGCCACACCGGCCTCAAGAAATAATAGCCACATATAACGCTTCCCAAATGTCATCTATTCGCGCAAGTTTACTCGCATCCGGGCTATTCATTGCTTTTGCTGTCATTGGCTGTACCACGATGCCCGCAAAAGGACCTGCAGCCCCGGATTTATCCACCTCGGTTCCTCCCGAAGTGTTTGTATCGGTTCCTCCGGTGTCAGTTGTCAAAACCGGCGAATCGCTGAAGCCGACAACCTATCTAGCGTTGCCGGGCTGGGATAAAGACGATCTGCGTGAAGCGTGGCCGCCATTCCTGATCTCGTGCGAAATCCTGATTAAAAAAACGGAATGGAAAGAGCCTTGCGCCGTTGCGCGCACGGTAAATGGAGCGGACCGGCAGGAAATACACATATTCTTTGGGAAATTTTTTACGCCATACCAGGTTCTCAACGCGGATGGGTCAGACATCGGGCTGGTCACCGGGTACTACGAACCGTTGTTACGCGGAGCGCGAAAGCGCGGGGGGGTCTTTCAGACGCCACTACACCGCGTGCCGGAGGATATGCTGACGATCGATCTTGCAAACGTTTATCCTGATTTGAAAACGATGCGCTTGCGCGGACGATTGGAGGGAAGCAAGATCGTGCCTTACTTTTCACGCGCCGAAATGACGCAGTTGAAAACGCTGGCGGGTAGGGAATTGCTGTGGATAGATGATCCGATTGAAGCATTTTTCCTGCAGGTGCAAGGTTCCGGGCGTGTGTACCTTCCCGATACGAAAGAGACAGTGCGCGTTGCATATGCAGATCAGAACGGCCATCCTTACAAGTCGATCGGACGGTATCTGGTTGATAAAGGTGAAATGACGCTTGATCAGGCTTCAGCACAAAGTATCAAGGCTTGGTACGCTGCAAATCCTTCACGCCAGCAGGAGTTGTTGAATGCAAATCCAAGCTATGTATTTTTCAGGGAAGAAAAGCTCATTGACCCGAAAAAGGGGCCGAAAGGCTCGCTCGGAGTGTCGCTGACAGCTCAGCGTTCAATAGCGGTCGATGCTCAATTCATTCCATTGGGGGTGCCGGTGTTTCTCGACACAACCCAACCCAACAGCGCGACACCGTTACAGCGACTGATGCTTGCGCAAGATACCGGCGGAGCGATAAAAAAGGCTGTACGCGCAGATTATTTCTGGGGTTTCGGTAAGCATGCAGGCGAGCAGGCTGGAAGAATGAAGCAGCAAGGACGGATGTGGATATTGTTGCCGAAGTCAGTGCAGCGCTAATCATAGCCGCAATAGACGCTTCTACGGATCAGAAATCTCGTCAGACTTAGACAATATAGATCTCCGATGACTTTGAAGTGGAGTCGAGTAGCTGGATATCGTTTACCTGTATCGCAATTGCCAATGCCATATCCAAAGTTGAGACATGAATGGCATACCACTGCGGCAGCAAGTCTTTGACAATTTTTCGGCCCAAATCAAAATCTTTACCCAACACTTTTCGATGAGCATTGTGAAGTGCGCATAAAACCCTGGCGTGCTGCTCCCGATACATTTTGAGAAGCACCGGATCTATCTTCTCCATCCATTGTTCTTCCTTGATAAGTGCGTATTTCACTTTTCTAATCAGCGTCGAATAACAGTCGGCGAAGTGTTCATCGGTGGCCGATGTCGCTTCAGACATGCTTTCAAAAAGATCGCAATGTAACTCATCAAGTATAGCGATGCCTGTTTCCATTTCGGCGGGCCAATTCATCTGCGACATCGAAATCTCCTGAGTGATTCAAGCCGTTGACCGACTATCGTATTCGGATACTAGATGCAACCGATGTCATGGATTACGACATCTATCCAACATAGACTAGCTTTGAGGTATGTCAAGAACAGGAGCATACAAACTTTGGCAATCTGCTCCGTAAAGTACAAAAGCCGTAAGTACAGCTAAATCCCCTTTGCGCTGTCGAAATGAATCAACATAGGCTCTTATAGAGCCGTGTCTTCATATTGGAGGCACATTGCTTTAAAAAGCTAAAATCTTGCGACCACCATTTTCCCAAGGAGTTTTCAATGGATCACGAAAATATTATTGTTTCAACGAACGGCAAAGTTGGTGTAATCAGGCTAAATCGGCCTAAAGCGCTTAATGCCCTTAACGATCAACTGATGGATGAACTAGGCGCCGCCCTGCTCGAGTTTGATAGCGATGAAAACATTGGGTGCATAGTTATTACGGGAAGCGAAAAGGCATTCGCAGCCGGTGCGGATATTGGTGCGATGGCCCAATTCACTTATATGGATGCGTACAAAAATGGGTACATTACGCGCAACTGGGAGCAGATTCTTCGAGTGAGGAAGCCGGTAATTGCCGCAGTAGCGGGTTATGCGTTGGGTGGAGGTTGTGAATTGGCAATGATGTGCGACTTCATCATCGCAGCGGAGAACGCCAAGTTCGGCCAGCCCGAAATCAAATTAGGCACCATGCCCGGCGCCGGAGGTACTCAGCGGCTTCCGCGCGCGATATCCAAGGCCAAGGCAATGGATATGTGCCTGACCGCTCGTATGATGGACGCCATTGAAGCCGAGCGCGCTGGCTTAGTTTCACGCATCGTGCCTGTAGACAAGCTCATGGAGGAAACACTTGCTGCTGCCGCAACTATAGCGGCGATGTCGTTGCCTATCATTATGATGATCAAGGAATCGGTGAATCGCGCTTATGAGTCCACACTGGCGGATGGGGTCCAATATGAGCGGCGATTGTTTCACAGCACCTTCGCAACAGAAGACCAGAAAGAAGGAATGAAAGCTTTTGTCGAGAAACGCTTGCCAAGCTTCAGAAATCTTTGATATAGTGCGCGTCCCGTCTGAAAACGGGCGTTGCAAAAAGCAGTACTCATAAACCGGAGCGAAAAGCAGGGGCGTGAAAAATGCGACGGAACCACAAGTGTTATGAGAATTAACCAGAACAAAAAGATTGACGAGAAAGAGAAGTTGCCGCATAATCTCATCTCTCTGCTGCTGACAAACAAAACGATTTGTTGGAAGAGCGAAGCGCGATAAAAAGCGTGCCGCGAAGCGGAAAAAAGTTCTTTAAAAATTAACAGCCGATAAGTGTGGGCGCTTGATGGAAATGCACTGACTGCAGCGATGTGGTTGGATAACTTTACATTTAAGTGCTCACAAAGAAATAAATAAGGAATGTTCGCAAGAACAAACCTGTCAGTATTTTGAGTGAGCGACCGGTTCGAAAGAACCATGGCAGCAATGCCAAACAACAGAGATTAAACTGAAGAGTTTGATCCTGGCTCAGATTGAACGCTGGCGGCATGCCTTACACATGCAAGTC
>MESE01000125.1 GCA_001770855.1 Burkholderiales bacterium RIFCSPLOWO2_02_FULL_57_36 | reverse complement strand
TTCCTCCATGATAATCCGCTGCAGGGCGGGCGTGTTTTTAACCACTTCATAAATACCGACACGACCTTTGTAACCGCCGTTGCAGTTTTCGCAGCCCACGGGGCCGTAAATCTTGAAACTGCCTATCTTGTCCTCCGGGAAGCCTTCCTCGAGCAGTGCCTCGCGCGGGATCTGCACCTCTTTCTTGCAGCTGTTACACAGTTTGCGTGCCAGGCGCTGGGCGATAATCAGGTTGACCGAAGTGGCGATGTTAAATG
The DNA here is from genome assembly GCA_001770855.1 of Burkholderiales bacterium RIFCSPLOWO2_02_FULL_57_36. Lineage (GTDB taxonomy): Bacteria > Pseudomonadota > Gammaproteobacteria > Burkholderiales > Burkholderiaceae_D > MESE01. The sequence continues at coordinate 15,869 of MESE01000125.1, read as the reverse complement.
AGGGCACACCCATATTGCGCAGGCGTGTCAGGGTTTCCGCGGCGCTGTTGGTGTGCAGGGTGGACATCACCATGTGGCCGGTCTGTGCCGCTTTGACGGCGATGGAGGCGGTATCCAGGTCGCGGATTTCGCCGACCATGATGATGTCAGGGTCCTGGCGCAAAAAGGCCTTCAGCGCCGCGGTAAAGTCCATGCCTTGTTTGGGGTTGACGTTGACTTGGTTGATGCCTTCCAGGTTGATTTCTACCGGATCTTCGGCGGTGGAGATGTTCACATCAACGGTATTCAGGATGTTCAGGCCGGTATAGAGCGATACGGTCTTGCCCGAGCCAGTGGGGCCGGTGACCAGAATCATTCCCTGAGGCTGCTTGAGGGCCGCCATATAGAGGTCTTTTTGCGACGGCTCATAGCCTAGTGCGTCGATGCCCATCTGTGCACTGGCCGAGTCGAGAATCCGCATCACGATCTTCTCGCCCCACAGCGTGGGGCAGGTGCTGACGCGAAAGTCGATGGACTTGTTTTTCGAGATGCGCATCTTGATGCGGCCATCTTGCGGCTTGCGCCGCTCGGAAATATCCAGGCCGGCCATGACCTTTAAACGGGCCGATATGCGTGGTGCCAGTTGCACGGGAGGGCGGGCAATTTCTAGCAATATGCCGTCGGTGCGAAAGCGCACGCGGTAGTTTTTCTCGTAGGGCTCGAAGTGCAGGTCGGAGGAGCCGCCTTTGATGGCATCCAGCAGCATCTTGTTAACGAAGCGCACCACCGGTGCGTCATCGGCGGCATTGCCTTCGCCCTTATCCTGCGCATCATCGTTGACCGCCTCGACATCCAAGCCGTCGAGGTCAACGTCTGCCAGGTCTTCCATGCCGCTGCCAGTGCTTTCGTTGAACTTGTCGATAGCATCGCCGAGCTTGTCGTCTTCGACCAAAATCGACTCGGTGGTCATTCCGGTGGAAAACTGAATGTCCGTGACGGCCTGGTGGTTGCTCGGGTCCGATACGGCGATAAACAGCTTGTTGCCGCGCCGCCATAAGGGCAGCACACGGTGCTGCTGAATGAGTTTTTCGCTGACCAGGTCCCTGGGCTGCGTGTCCTTGTCGATGCTGCTCAAATCGACAAATGCTACCAGATAGGTGACTAACGATAGCTTGTTGCGCTGGGCCTGTTGTTGAGCCTGTTGCGCGGTTTTTTCATCCAGAAGCTCAGCTAGCACCATCTGCTTGGCTAGGCCGGAGAGCGATACGCTGTCATTCATACAGTTATTCCGATTTGGATGCCTGCCTTATAGCGTAGCCAGTTCACGCTGCCAAATGGAGAGTATGGCTACGGTGTGAGGGGCATCGTATGCGGTGGCATGCATTTTACGATGCGCCAACTCAAGGCCCTGTCCACTACAGGTTAGCTGGTGGGGGCAATTATTGATCCAAGTGACAGTTGAAGTCTGTATTTTCGCTGGCAATGATCCCCCAGATTGGTGTTTGTTGTACCCGGGGTGGGCTTGCATTCAGCACGCGCCCGACCAGCTTCTTTGTCAGTAGCTTGAGAGTGGCTGATCGATCACACCCTCCATCACTCCTGCACTCGTCAGTAGGTTTCGGCGCGCCATCCACGGGTTTGGCCGTGAGAACAGTGCCACCAGCAGCACCCTGTCCTTTGTTCATGTTGGATATCTGCTGTGGGTCACGGGTTTGGGGGGGTGTGTGTGTGTGATGTGTCGTAATATACCGTGATTAGGCAGCAGGGAATCTTGCATTGAATATTCGGTATCTCAGCCCTTGGTCAATCGTCCGCGCTTTGGTTGACCATCACTACCTGTTAGGCCAGTTGATCAAGCGTGATGTCCTGCTGCGCTATCGCGGCGCCTATTTCGGCCTGTTGTGGGTCTTTCTGAACCCGCTGCTCATGCTGGGCATCTTCGTCTTTGTGTTCGGCTATATCTTTCAGTCGCGCTGGCCTGTGCAGTACAGTCACATCCCTTTTGCCATCAACCTCTATTGCGGCCTTATTGCATTCAACATCTTCGGCGAAGCCGTATCGCGTTCGCCTTCTGCAGTGCGTGGTCAACCCAGCTATGTGAAGAAGATAATCTTCCCCGTCGAGATCCTGCCGATCGTCCCGCTGGGTGCGGCACTGGTGCATGGGGCATTCAACTTCCTGATCCTAATCGCCGCTCTGCTATGGACCGGGCATTTCTCGGCCCAGATCATCCTCTACCCGTTGCTCCTGCTGCCCTTGCTCCTGCTGGCCCTCGGCGCCTCCTGGTTCCTTGCCGCCTGGGGTGTGTTTATCAAGGACATGGCGCAGATCGTCCCGCTTTTCGTGCAGATGCTGTTTTTTCTCTCGCCGATCCTTTACACAGCCAGCATGGCTCCCGAAGTGGTGCGCCCTCTCTATGAGCTTAACCCCATAGGCGCAGTCATCGAGGTTTGCCGCGCAGCGGTTTCCGGCGCCACTATCGACTGGGCCGCCTGGGGTGTTTCCTTGGGGATAGGCGTTGTCGCCGCCGTGCTCGGCCAGGCCTTCTTTCAGCACAGCAGAGATGAGTTTGCCGATGTTCTCTGATATCGCGATTTCGGTCCGCAACCTCAGCAAGACCTACCGCATTTTCGGCCACCCCGGCGACCGCATCAAGCAGGCGCTCACCCTCGGGTGTGTGCCCTTTCACCGCGAATTCACTGCGCTCAAGGATGTGTCGTTCGACATTAGAAAGGGCGAGACCGTCGGCATCATCGGTCGCAATGGCTCCGGCAAGAGCACGCTGCTGCAGTTGCTGTGCGGTATTCTCAAACCCAGTTCCGGCTCCGTTACTGTCAATGGCCGTATCTCGGCATTGTTGGAGCTAGGGGCAGGCTTCAATCCAGAGTTCACCGGAAGGGAGAATGTTTATTTTCAAGGGGCCCTGATGGGCTTCACAAAGCGGCAAATGGATGAACGCTTCGATGACATTGCCGTCTTTGCCGATATCGGTGAGTTTATCGATCAACCGGTTCGGATGTATTCGAGCGGGATGTTTGTGCGACTAGCGTTTGCGGTTGCCATTCATATGGAACCAGAAATCCTGGTTGTTGATGAGGCGCTCGGTGTGGGTGATGCCGCTTTTCAGAGCAAATGCTTTCAGCGCATCAATGCAATCCGTGAAGGTGGTGGCTCTATCTTGCTTGTTACTCATGCAGCCGAACAGGTTGCCCATTTTTGTGACCGCGCTGTTCTACTGGATAAGGGAAACTTGATTTCATGTGGTGACACCGCAACGGTTCTCGATCATTACATCACCCATTTAGGGATATCTGCCGAGAAATCAGGCGTGGATAGTTCAAAGATGTATACGAGTAACGTTGGAGCAGATGAGCAATTTCATTGCAATTTAGCCTACAACCCGAATGAGACTCGCTGGGGGGATGGGGCTGCGACGATCAGCGATGCTCACTTTTTCCAACATGATCGTAAAGACCCCGCCGCATTTTCAGCGGGACTTGAAACGGAGCTACAGCTTTTCATTCGCCTTCATAGCGACATTGAAAATCTCATCTACGGGCTGACGATCAAAACTATGGAGGGCGGGGTTGTTCTCAGCACCAACTCTCGAGATATTTTCGGCTCATCTCACGCCACATCGCAGGTGGCTGGTGACAGTGTACAGATAAGTTTTCGATTCAAACCATTCCTTGATGCTGGGGATTATCTAGTTTCCGTAGGGGTTGCTAGTGAAACACCCTCAGGGCTTCTTCCCCATGATAGGCGCTACGATTCGTTAGTGCTCCGTATTGCGCATCCGCTCTCACCAACAGGCGGTATCGATATGAATCCCTCATTCAATATAATTCACTGATCCGGTATGAATCAATATTACTCGTTTGATAAGGGGCGCCGGGTATGGTTGCCGCCTACCTCATATTCATTTGCTTATTCGGACGGCGAAGAATCAGAGAATTATCTTCTATCTGTTTTGAGAGCTGCTAAGGACGTAAGCACTACGTCTTCGGAAATGCTTAACGCCATTCGCGACTGGCCAAGCGAATATCACCTGAGTCCAGGGCGTCACAACCTTTTGCGGCCCTTTAAATTCAAAGCCACCGATCGCATACTTGAGCTGGGCTGTGGATGTGGCTCTATTACCCGTTATTTGGGCGAAACTGGTGCAACTGTCATCGCAGTTGAAGGCAGCCTACGTCGGGCAGAGATCGCTGCCGAGCGCTGCCGCGATCTGCCTAATGTCACCGTTTGCTGTGACAACTTTGCCGATTTTAGGGGTGCAATTAAGTTTGATTATGTTTCGTTGATAGGTGTGCTTGAATATTCTCCTCTTTTTATCAGTGGAGATGATCCCATTATTACTAGCTTGATGACGGCTAGATCACATTTGAAAGAAGATGGTGCTCTGATCTTGGCGATTGAAAATCAACTTGGACTCAAGTACTTCAATGGCTGTGCCGAGGATCATGTTGGTGTACCGTATTTTGGCATTAGCGGCCTCTACGGAAAGGGTGATCCGACAACCCTCGGTAGGCACAAGCTAACTGAAAAACTTAAGGAGGCTGGTTTTCCAAAAGTTGAGCTCTTCTTTCCGTTTCCGGATTACAAGCTTCCTGGATTGATCCTTAGCGAGGCAGCGTTGATGGATGAGCGGCTTAAAGTAGCCGATCTGCTAATTCATAACACTGGCAGGGACTACCTAGGTACTCGCCATCGCGCTTTTTCCGAGAGCTCAGCATGGCGCGTGGTGGCAGAAAATAATTTAACGGCTGATCTGGCTAACTCTTTTCTGATATTCGCTCGCCAAGATCAGTCAGCGCGCTTGCCAGTAGATTGGCTTGCAAAAATATATAGCCGAGGTAGACGGAATCTTTGCTACCAAGTCGATACGACCATCTCGCCTGCAGAGAATGCAGAACTTGTTGTTCGCAAGAAAAAGATATATCCAGATCTAGTGGCGGGTGATCAATATTTTTTTCATGTCGTAAGTGATAGTGTTTATCTTGTAGGTAACCTACTTGTCGGTAAGATTCACAAAGCGATGGCAAGGGAAGCTGATCTCGACGAGCTGGCTTCTTGCTTTTCTCCTTGGCTGAATTTTCTCTTGGCTAATGTCATGCGCAGTGATGAGGGGGGAAGTTTTTTGCCTAGTAATTTCGTCGATTGCATACCGGGAAATCTTATTGAGGATTCGACGGGGGCGCTCCATTACTTCGATGCGGAATGGGTAAATGCGAAGCCTATCCCTTTGGCCTGGACGATCATTCGGGGTGTCACATACGCCCTCATCGACTGTCTTGAGAATCGTGCAATTAAGTATTTAACGCTTCGGCAACTAATTGTGCTGATTGCCCAGAGGGCTGGAGTATGTCTTGTTGATGCAGACTTCGAAGTGGCGCATGAGCTTGAAGAGCGCTTGATCTCGCAGTGTAATGTTGAGTCATCAATTAAAGTGGAGTTTTCACAGCTCTTTGATGTAGGATTATTTTTAACGTACCGCTTGGCGAATGATATTCCTGAGCTTCGACGAGAGTTGGAGTGGAGTAAGGCGGAGTTGGTTCGGATTAAGGGTGCTTTTTCATGGCGCATTACTGCACCCTTGAGGGTGATTAAGAATGTTGGTGGTAAGCTGGTTGAAAGGTTTCGAGACGTATGAGTGAATGGTGGAAGAGTCCTCTGGTTTGGGCTGCGACGGGTCGTAAAATAGTCGAATTATTTTCATCTTTGCTGATCAAGGCGGCGTCTAAGTTGTCTGTTAGTTTTAGGAAGATGGCTCGGAGTTTAATTGCTCTCTTTAGAATTGGGTTTGCGTTTTTTGGTCGTAAAAAGCGCTTAAGTTTGGTTTTGTCCGCTTGGCGTGTGTTCCTGAGTGAAGGAATATCTGGCCTGAGGCGGGAGCTTATGCGGTTCGCCAATGTGTGTGCGACATATGAGGATTGGATTGATCTTAATGGAACGCTGAGCAGCAAAGACCGAGATGCCATCCGGCGTCATATATCTAAACTCCCAAGCCATCCTCTGATTTCAGTTGTGATACCCAATTGCAAGGGCTCAGAAGTCTGGCTTCGGCATGCTATCGAGTCTGTGAGCGGGCAACTTTATCCATTCTGGGAGCTTTGTATCGCTTGTGATGCCAGCCTGTCGCAGGCTATTTGCCGCTTACTGGAAGGATATGCCCAATCGGACCAGCGTATTCGATTGATCTGGACCAATGCGAGTGAGGCAGGAGGGGGATTGTCTAACTTGGCGCTGGAAAGCGTTCAAGGTGAATTCGTTACAGTTATGGATTGTGATGCTGAACTGGCCCAACATGCACTCTATATGATTGCCACTACTCTCGAGAATCAGTCGGATCTTGATCTGATATATAGCGATGAGGACAAGCTGGATGAGGTGGGCCGTCACTTCTCTCCTAATTTCAAGCCGGATTGGAATCCTGACCTCTTTCTCGGAGTTAATTTCGTCAGTCGGCTTGTTGTTTACAGGACTGCCCTTGTTCGATCTGTTGGAGGTTTTAGAAGGGGCTATGAAGGGTTGGAGGATTGGGAGCTAGCTCTTAGAGTTACTGAGGTTATCCCGCATACGCACATTCACCATGTGCCCTATATTCTTTATCATGGTCGAATCATGAAGGGCGTGGGTTCGGCGAGTATTGGCAGTGAGCCGAAATTTTTGCTGGCCGCTGAAGAAATGCTTTCTGAGCACCTGGTAAGAACTAGAAAGTCAGGGGAAGTATTTGTAACGGCCGATGGCAGCCTCCATATACGCTATTTTTTTCCATCGCCACCACCTCTTGTATCTATCATCATTCCAACGCGAAATGGTCTTGACCTTCTGCGTTGCTGTATCAATAGTTTGAGAAAAAAAACTAAGTATCCACGCTATGAAATTTTAGTCGTGGATAACCAATCTGATGATCCTGGGACGCTAAATTATCTCCGGCAACTTAGAGAGGCGCAGGTGGTTCGAGTTCTGCAATTTGATGCGCCATTCAATTATTCGGCAATCAACAATTTTGCCGTTAAGGAGGCTCATGGCAGTTTTGTTTGTCTGATGAATAATGATATTGAGGTTATTTCTGAGGGCTGGCTTGATGAAATGGTCAGTCACGCGGCGCGTTCTGAAATTGGTGCAGTTGGCGCCAAGCTTCTGTATCCCGATGACACCATACAGCATGCGGGTGTGCTAGTAGGCATGGGCGGGTGTGCCGGTCATCTTTATGCCGGTTTGCCCCGTGATGCTGAAGGTTATATGGGGCGGGCTCGCCTCACGCAAAATCTTTCTGCTGTTACCGCCGCTTGCCTAGTCGTTCGAAGGTCGGTTTATGAGGAGGTTCGCGGTCTGGATGAAGAAAATTTGTCTGTCGCTTTCAACGACGTTGACTTTTGCTTAAGGGTTTTGGAGCGTGGTTACCGTAATCTTTGGACTCCGTTCGCGGAGCTTTACCATCACGAATCAGCTTCACGTGGACGCGAAGATTCACCAGAAAAACAGAAGCGTTTTCAGCGCGAGCTTTCGTACATGCAGCAGCGTTGGGGGTATTTATTTAACAATGATCCGGCCCACAGTCCTAACCTTTCACTCAGCATGAGTTATCCGCAATATGCACTGAATCCACGCACTACTAAGCCGTGGCTGGAATACATTTCGTAGGACTCAGAGAGAGCTTAGTGTTGGTGCTCAATCCACTGGCGTTTGCAAGGTCCCATGCGACGTTGCAATCCATCGAGAAATCCAGCGCCGAAAGCTAGAGTCTTGGAGGTGCCATGTTTCTCTAATACCAGCATCAGTATGAGCCCCAAAAAAAGGCGTAAAAGGCGACGGGCACACCATTGAGGCTCCTGACGCCAATAGTCAGCCACGGTGATTAGCGAGTTGCGAGTGATATAGTACTTACGCAGTGGCGAATGACTTGGCATAACGCCGAGAAGAGGCAGGCGGGGACCACTCGGCTCCCCCACGCTATGTTTCATCACGGTTTTGCGTGAGATTACAACGTGTTGGCCGTGGGCTCGCATCCGTAGGCAGAACTCATGGTCGACTTGATCGATAAAGTAATCCTCACGAAATCCGCCTATGTGGCTGGCCATTACCACATCGACCAAGCAACCTGATGTGATAACCGTTTTTTGTTCCAGCCACTCATCAGACCTGCCTTCTGGAACTTTTGTTTTACCGCTGCGAGGGTCTAGATAGTTGCCTCCGATCACCGCGGGTTCCAAGTGGCAGGCAGCTTTTGTCCAGAGAAGCGTCTCCACTATATCGGAGTAACACTGCGTATCTTGATCGAGGGTTAACAGCCAATTGCTGCCGAGTTCTAGAGCAAGTTCTAGCCCCTTATTCAGCGCTGTTGCGATTCCAACATTGATTCTATTTTCAACTATGGAAACATGCTTTTCACATACAGCTAAGTTTTTAAGTCGGAGGGCGCAGCAGCCGCCTGGAGTATTGTCCACCACCACCAAGGCATCGACTTGGGGAAGCAGTGTTTGTAAGCGCTCTTCGAAATCCTGGTCAGGGAAATAAGCCACTACTACGGCACAAATGCTATTGGCTGCACTCGGAGCTTGCGCGTTGTCGGTCAGGGAATAGGTGCTCAAAAGCCCTCCGTAAGCCAGTGCCAAGTACGCGCGATTCCCGCGGATAACTCCATCTCCGGTTTCCAGCCCGTTGCAGATTTGAGGCGTTGGCTGTCCAGAATTATGGCGCGCACATCGGTGTTTGGCGCCGCCTGGTGAGTCACCGGAATAGTGCGCCCAGTTGCTTCACTACATAGTCTGACCAGTGTGGCAATGGAAACCCCGCTCCCCGAACCGGCGTTATAGGGCCCGGTTGCCTGCGGGGTATCGATAAGGCGGCGGCAGGCATCGACCGCATCGTCGATATAGAGGTAATCGCGCACTGCGCTGCCGTCGCCGCGAATCTCGATGGGCTCACCCAGTCTGACTTTCTCTAGGAGGGTGCGCACGATGCCGAAACCTGCGCGCAACGGTTGTCCCGGACCATAGAGGTTGGACGGGCGGAGGATGGCAAGTGGAATATTGCGACCATGGGCGAAGGTGGTGAAGAAGGCTTCTAGCGAAACTTTGCCCGCCGCATGACAAGAAATCGGTGATGCCGGATATTTCTCGCTCACCGGAAGATGCAGCGGATTCCCGTAGAGCGATCCACCGCTGGAGATGAACAGCAGGCGCACCGGCGGTGTGGATTCCATAATGTCGAGCAGCCGCGCGGTGGGCAGAAGGCTCTGTTCTACTTCAGTCATTAGGCTGGCCGTGGATGTGCCGGGCGTGCTACTGCTGGCGAGGTGCACAACGGTGTGGCATCCCCTTAGCAGTGGAGTAACGAGGCGGGCCTCGTCCTGAGCGCCGCGGTGATAGTGCACCCCGTCGCGTTGACCGGGCTCGGCTCCGCGCGCGAGCACATGCACTTCCCGGCCGGCGGCGGCGAGGGTGCGGGCTAGCGCAGTGCCGAGAAAGCCCGTGCCGCCAATCAGGAGGATGCCTTGTCTGGTCATGGCCGTGCTTCCAGCAAATCGCGGTACGCCTGTAGGCAGCGCTTAGCGCAGTCATCCCAGCTGCCAATACGTTCGCGAATCCAGGCTTGCGCCTGAGCCCCTATGCGTGCCGCCATTATGGGGTCTTCCGCCTGCTCAAGGGCGTTGAAGAGTTCTTCGCGGCTAGCCACCAGCCAACCGGTTTCACCATGGCGGATCAGGTCGCTATGGCCGGGAATGCGGCTGGCAATAACCGGCAACCCGGCTGCCATCGCCTCGATCATAACCTGCGGTCGACCTTCGTCGTGGCGGCTGAGGGTGAGGAGGCCGGCCGCGCGGGGAAAGTGAGTTTCGCGCAATGCTCGAGGGTTGGTGGCGCCGTGCTGGGTTATCCAGTCGGGCAGCTCGAGTGTTTCCTGCATGGGGCCGAGCAAGTGCAGGCGCCGAGTCTTGCCGAACAGGCCTTCACCCCAGGCGGGGAGATCGCCGAGCTTGTTGCGTGTGATGCGCGAAACGACCAGCCAGTCGCGCGAGTTGGTCGCTGTTGCTCGGGCTACATCGAACCAGTTCGCGTTAACGCCGAATGGGTTAGGCCTGACCTCTGCTATATCACCAAAGCGTTCACGCAGCGGTTCCAGCATCCATACCGCATTGGGTGCCAGCACGGTGCGTCGCCGCGAAAACGCTCGGCGCAGCAGAGTGGTCATGCCTGGCAGGCGCAGTAGGCCGAAGTCGCTACCCAGCACGCTGATCAACGCGGGCCGGCCGTCGTCCGGAAGGCCGAGGGTGAGTTGCAGCCAGTTGACGTGATAGACGTCCGGCGCCGCGCGCAGGCCGGCGGTGTGCAGGCGCCCAAGAATGCCTCGCGCGTGGAGAAGGCCGGAGAGCGGATTGGTACGCAGAAGGTGGGCGATGCCACCGCGCTCCGACATGCGCTTGAGCCATGTGGCTTCGGCAGCTGTGGTGGCCGTTTTGCCGCTACTGGGGGCAACTCCTGGAGGTGCCCAGAGCGTTAACGCTACCTCGCCGCTTTGGGTTAATGCCGCTTGCAGGTCAAAGATAAAGCGTCCGCGCCAGTCGTGGGAGTCATGTGGCCAAGACGTACTGGCCATTAGTATGTGCAGGGGCGCTGTACTTGGTTGCATGCGGCGGTCGTTACTCATCTTGCGACAAGCGGCTAGGTTCGAGCGGCTCATTTTGTGGTCGGTACATCAGAGCGGTAATTTGCTCGGAAATCAGCCCCATCATAAATACGATAAAGCTACCGGTCATCAGTAGCGCGCTCATATTGGTAAAACGGTTGATGGTGCTGAAGGTGTAGCCGTACCAACCTACACCTGCGAGGAAAAAAGCCAAGGCTAGGGGTGCGAATAACTTGAGCGGCGAATACAAGGTGCCGATCTTGAATATGATCAAAAGAAAGCGGACGCCATCTTTCAAGGGGTGGAGGTGGCTTTTGCCAAGTCGCTTGGCTGCGTGGATGGGCTCGTAGGCCACCGAATAGCCGGCACGAAAGAACGCCATGGTACTGGTGGTGGGGTAGGAAAAGCCATTGGGCAGCAGGTAGAGGAACTCGCGGAACTTGCTGGCGCGCACGGCACGAAAGCCTGAAGTCAGGTCCTCTACCCGCTGGCCGGCCATATAGCTGGCGAGCCGGTTGTAGAAACCGTTGGCAATGCCGCGGCCAACGCTGGCTTGGGAGCCATTTTGCCGTGCGCCAACCACCATATCGTAGCCTTGGTCGAGTTTGGCCAGCAGGCGCGGTATATCGGCGGGGTCGTGCTGGCCATCGGCGTCCATAAATACCAAGATGTCGCCACGGGCGGCGCGGGCACCGCTCTTGATCGCGGCACCGTTGCCTCGGGGGTAGAGATGGTTGACCAGGCGAATCGGGTGGCGTGAGCAGATATCAACGGTTGCGTCGGTGGAGCCGTCGTTCACCAAGATGATTTCCGCGTCGGGTAGTTGAGCTACCAAGGCGGCTAGCAGCGGTTGCAAGCTGGGTGCTTCGTTTCGGGCGGGGATAATTACACTGACATCTACCATTGTTCTGCACCATCTCACGCGTTGTTTATTGATGTGCTCTTCCTTGCCATCGTGCTTAGTCTTCAGAAGAGCCTTGTGTGCGCTCACGGGCGAGTTTCAATGAATCCAGCTTTGCACGCAGCTCCTTTTTGTCGGGGGCCAGCCTTGTTGCCTGCTGTAAAAGCTGAATGGCGGAGTCAGGGTCGCTATGGGCGAGCAACTCATAGTCTGCAGCCATTACCAGGAAGCTGGCTCTAATATCGTCGCCAATTTCAGGGTTCGTGCTGCCTGCTATAAATAGCCGCATGGCTTGCTGGCGATCAATGCAGCTATTGTGGGCTATTAGTGGCGGCAAGATATCCGCTGCAAGCCCTCTGTCTTTTGGGCCAAAAGGGGTGTTGCCCAGGCGCTGCTCAAAGTCATCCAGCCATTGCCTGTCCAGGGGCCTTTCGGACGCGCAGGCCCAGACGATCACACCGAGATAGCCCAGCTTGAACGATGGGTCGAGTTTTCCAGCTTGCAGAAAGTGATACTGAACCAGCAAGTCACCCAGCGGGTCACCCTGTGCGCCATAACCGTTTTTCATCAGTGCAGCGGCAAGCTCATAGTTTGCGCGAGGCGAGTTGGGGTGATAGGAAACTTCCATTTGCAGCCAGCCTATCTCGTCGCGGTATTGCAGTGAGCGCATCCCTGTGTAGGCCGAAACCACCGCAAGGGCAAGGGCGGCGAGGGCAACAGTCAAGGTTCGCCTCGCCTGTTGTTTCCCTAGCCACTGTATCGCAAGCACGGCACCCATAGCGCTGGCGGTAAGAAGGCCTAGCGCAGGCAAGTAGTTGCGATATTCATGGGCGATTTCCAGCGGGAGAATAGTAGATTCCAGGCTGTGGCCTACCAGAAACCACAGAATCGACAGGCTGATGAGTCGGTGCTTACGCAGCAGTAATGCGCAGACCAGCAGCACACTCAGCCATCCGGCGATGGCTATGGCGGTGGTTACAGGGTCTATCAGGCTGCGTGAGATATGAATGTCGTCGAGGTGCAGGCCGAATTTGCTATATGACGGCAGCAGTATCTGCATGGCATAGAGCCACAGTACGCGGGCTTCAGTCAGCACCCGTTCGTATAGGGTGAAGCTGCGCATTTCGTAGCCGCGCTCCAGCCATCCGCTGCCCAGATAGAGCATAAATGCCAGTGCGCAGGTTGTTGTTGCGGTAACTCCAAGGAGCGTAGACCAGCGAAGCCCTGATCCCCGGGTTTTGTTAGCCAAGGCCCAGGACATAAGCAGGGCGTATAGCGGGAACAGGATTGCGGTTTCCTTGGAGAGAACCGCGAGAGGCCAGGCGAAACCCCAGCCCAACAGAAGCCATGCCGCCCTTTTACGCGGCGCATCGGACAGAAGCCCTTTGCTGTGACATATCAGTGCGAGAAGGGTGAAGCATCCCGCGAGCAGCGTCATGCGCTGCACGGTCATCAGTACGGGGGTAACGTTGATGGGGTGTAGCACCCAGACTGTTGTTACCCATAGCGGTAGCCATTTGCGAGCCGTTTCGGAAAGGCTGGAGAGTGAATGGGTTAGTAGTAGCCGTAGTAGAAAATAGACGAGTAAGCCGTTAAGCAAGTGAATGCTCAGGTTTATTGCTTTAAAGGCAAAAGGATCTAAGCCAAAGGCGTAATAGGTCAGAGCAAAGCTTATAACGCTGATAGGCCGTCCAAGGGGGCCGGCTGCTGGTCCTGATAGGCTGTCACTAAGCGCGGCCCAGCTCAGCGAAGCAATATGAACGGCAGGGTTGTTAACTATGTTGCCGTGGTCATCGAACAGGAAGGGGCCGCCGAGGCCGGGAAGATAAAGCAATATCGCGGCTAGGCAGGCGGCGAAGTACGCAAGGAAATACTTTCGCGAGGAGTTCATGTCGGGTAATAAAATAACGGAATGATCATATATGGGGCGCATCTAAGCGGGGATTTTAATGGGGGCGCCATAAGCGCGAAGTGCTTCGTATATGAGGCGTTCGAGGCGATCGTGCAGTAATAAAAACCCCGGGACAGAGCCCGGGGTTCGACTCTAAAGCCTTAGCTATTAGAAGTCCTTGCAGGAGCCCGGCAGGTACTTGGTGTTGATGGTGCCTTTGCCGCAAAGCCAGGTTACAGGTGCGCCAGCCCCGGTGGAGGATGCACGCAGAATCAACGTCTTGCCCGACGCGTCGCTCAGGCTTGTATCGGTTTTTAGCGTTACAACCACATCGCCAGCGGTGGCGCTGGTTCTTGTCCAGCCGACAGAGGCGACATATTTGGTGACTTGGGTTTGAACACCCATGGAGTCCGCACTCGGAAGCATTGAGCCGGCGTTGGCATAGGTTTCGGAGACGGCGGTACGGGCGGAGGAGGCTGCGATCAGACCTTCACTGACCTTGGCGCGAACGGTGTAGTCCTGATAAGCCGGCAGTGCGACTGCGGCCAGGATACCGATGATCGCGACCACGATCATCAGTTCGATCAGGGTAAAGCCTTGCTGCATCTTTTTCATGGTGGTGCTCCTGAGGCAGAGTCTAGCGAATTAGATAGGAACGGGTTATTCCTGGTGTGAGATAAAGCAAGTGGTGTGCCAGGATAATGGTCGAGCTTGTCAGCCATGAGCTGGCGGGCCGCTGTGCGCTATATGGTGCCATTGTTCGGCTGATATACGCACTTGGTGACGTTTTTTGGGGGCTATGTGTCGAAAAATGTCACTCAGGTTTTTGACTGGAGTGGCGCGGTTAATCAGGGCTTGCCTAGGCGGTTATGGTGTTGCTGCGTTTAGCCAGCCGCCCGCGCGTATCGACAATTAGCGCCGCCTGTTCTTGGAGTAGCTGATAGTCGAAGCGGTCATGGTCGGTGGTCAGCACCAGGCAGTCATATTGGCGGATAACCTCTGCCGTCAGCGCCACTGATTTTAGGTCGAAGTGGTAGTCGCGTTTGGCTGGGAAACTAGGTACATGCGGGTCGGAGTAGTCGATCAGGGCGCCCTTATCGGCCAGCAGCTGCATGATTTCCACCGCGGGGGACTCGCGGGTGTCGTCGATATTCTTTTTGTAGGCCAGGCCGAGTATCAGGATGCGGCTGCCCTTGACGGCTTTGCTGCGATCATTGAGAGCGTCGGCGACTTTCTGCACGACCCAGTGCGGCATGTAATGGTTGATTTCACCGGCCAGTTCGATAAAGCGGGTGTTGATGCCATATTCCTTGGCCTTCCAGGTCAGGTAGAAGGGGTCGATGGGAATGCAGTGACCGCCCAGGCCTGGGCCGGGGGTGTAGGCGACGAAGCCGAAAGGTTTGGTGGCGGCGGCGCGTATCACTTCATGGATATTGATGCCCATCTTGTCGGCGACGATCTTCATTTCGTTGACCAGGCCAATATTGACGGCGCGGTGGATGTTTTCCAGCAGTTTGGTCATCTCTGCCGCTTTGGGGCTGCTGACGGGCACCAGGGTTGTAATGGCGTGTTGGTACAGGGCGCTGCCGAGTGACAGGCAGGAGGGGGTCATGCCGCCTATGACTTTGGGGATATCCTGGGTGCCATAGTCGGGGTTGCCTGGGTCCTCGCGCTCGGGGGAAAACACTAGGGCAAAGTTCTCGCCGGGGTTGAATCCTCGGGACCTGAGTCTTGGGGCGATGATTTCTTCGGTGGTGCCGGGCCAGGTGGTGCTTTCCAGGCTCAGCAGCTGGCCGGGGCGCAGGTGCGGCAGCATGGCCTCGAGGGTATTGGTTACATAGCTAAGGTCGGGCTCGCGGTGGGCATCCAGTGGTGTGGGGACGCAGATGATCAGGGCGTCGACCTCTTGGCTGCGACTGAAGTCACTGGTGGCCTGCAGGCCTTTGGCCTGTGCCACCTGAATTTGTGCCGGGAGGATGCGTTCGATATAGCTTTGCCCTGCATTGAGTAGTTGGACTTTACGCTCGTCGATATCGAAGCCTATTACTTTCAGGCCTACTTCGCTAAAGCGCAGCGCCAGGGGCAGGCCCACATAGCCCAGTCCGTAGATTCCGACCACTGCTGTGCCGTTGGCGATTTTCTCTTGTAATTGCTGCAGCTCATTCATGGTCTGTGTCTTGCTGGTTGGGTTGGATGTTTTGAGCGTGTCAGAGTCGTTTGCGTGGCTCGTGGGCTGCGGCTGTGCTGTCGATCAGTGCGTCTGTAGGGGGGTGCAGTACTTGCGTGGTTACAAACTCAACCGCATCGACAAATCCACCGCCTTCACATCCTTGGTCAGCGCGCCGATCGAGATATAGTCCACGCCCGTCTCGGCAATGGCGCGCAAGGTGCTGTCGGTGATCCCGCCCGAGGCTTCCAGTTTGGCGCGGCCTTGGGTGAGGGCGACGGCTTGGCGCATGTCCT
>MESE01000124.1 GCA_001770855.1 Burkholderiales bacterium RIFCSPLOWO2_02_FULL_57_36 | reverse complement strand
CTGTTTGGAAGGCCAGTCCATTATTTCTCGTCTTCTCACGAGCGATCGCACCTACTTTGCGCTTTCGGCATGTCAAGTCTACCGAAAGGTACCCCATGCTATGCGCTGGTGTGGGAAGGGTCGATAGGCGCTTTCTACGAGATCGATTCCGAGCTGAACATAACACTGCTTGCCGATGTCCTGAATCAGCCGGGGAATCGCTATGCCCTACTTTATGGCTTAGCCGACCCAACCTTTCCTAAGTATGGACCCTATCCTCGCGTTGAGGACGCAGGAAAGCTCATGGCCTTGGCCTCATTTTCAAATCGCAGCACGCCTTCAGCTGAAGAAAAAAGACTGCTCGATTTTTTACTGGACGGCCCTTACCGAGAACTGAGCGCGTTCGAAGGCCTTGAGCATTCGCCTCACCACAACGTGGGGGTGGATGATCCTGAATTTCGCAATTTCGCGGGTATTTTTAGCGACAAGATCTTTGATGTATTTTGTCAATTCGCGAAATCGAACCTGAAGAAAGGAATGCCGCTAGTCATCGCAGGTGGATGTGGCCTGAATTGCGACTGGAATACCAAGTGGAAGGAGACCAGGCTTTTTACCGAGGTCTTCGTGCCGCCTGTCGCCAATGATTCGGGGGCGGCTATCGGGACAGCAATCGACGCCCAGTTTCATTTTACTGGGAATCCAAAGATCGAATGGAACGTCTACTCAGGCCTAAACTTCATCACGACCGGCTCTTTCGATTCGACCCGATATGCTCTCTACGAAACTGACTATGAAATGATTGCCGATGTGCTGGCGAACGACCTCGTTCTTGGATGGGTGAGCGGAAAGTATGAGATCGGCCCACGTGCGTTAGGTAACCGTTCAATCCTCGCCGCACCATTCCAAGAAAGCACTAGGGTACGGCTAAATGAGATTAAGCAGCGCGATCAGTTCCGTCCGATTGCTCCTGCTTGCTTAGAAGAAGAAGCCGCGCGATGGTTTGGCTGCGATCACGCGAGTCCGTTCATGCTTTACACGCATCGTGTAAGAACGGACGCGCTAGCTGCCGTTACGCACGTGAATGGGACTGCCCGGATTCAGACAGTGTCATCTGTGAGCAATCGAAATTTGTACGAGCTACTTGTCGCATTCAAGGCACGTACTGGATACGGCGTCTTGTGTAACACCTCTTTGAATTTCAAAGGGAGAGGGTTCATAAACACGATAACTGATCTTTCGGAATATGCCGTAAAGCACGATTTGGATGGCTTTGTCGTTGAGGAGCGGACCTATCTTTTGAAGTCGTCGGGGAGATATCAGGAATACTTGAGGCTGCCCAATGTGGCTGCTGATTTGCGGATAGATTCTTTGTCAGCATCTTGATCGTATTCTTGCGAGGAGATGGGCGCGCGCTGTCGCTTAGATCTCCGGGAGCACGTAGGCACGCAAGCCCAGGCCCGCTGCTGACACTCGCAGCCCCGCCATCGGCGATGAAGTCTAACGTAGAGCCCAGCCGCGCCGCGCACTAGCGCCAATGGAGGCGAGGCGCTTCACGGCGTCGGCCTGCGGCGCCAGGTTAGGGCCCTTTCTTGCGCGCATGTGCATGAAGCATCCACTCTGCAATGGTGCCCATGAACTGTACCGCTGCTCGTGCCTCGGCGTCCGTGATGGATGATAGCCAAGGGCGGCCGTGACCGGTGCCGAGCTTGTTGCGCATGGTATTGAGCGCACACGCCAACGTGAACATTGCACGCTCGGCTTTTCGTTGCGAGGGTTCGCCTTGCTGCACAGGATGCTGCGGCGTTGCAAGATCCATTGCAACGAAGGCCATACCCAACAAGCCTTCAAAGTTCGCACCCTGCGGATAACTTCCATTCCGTTCAACGAGAATGTGCGCGGTCGTTGCTTCCAAGAGATCTTTACCGGTTCCAGCAAGTAGCGCTGCGTCCTCGACACCACGCTTCGCCCGGCGGATGTACGACTCGAGCGCGTCCGTAAGGGCCGCTCCGGATAGGTTTTCGAGCACCTGTGGGCGTAGCTCGCCATCATCCGTAAGGGTGAAGCTCTCCGCGCGAAACGCGGCGACTACATTTGCGATTGGATCCGCGCCGACGTAGTTGGGTGACGAAGGCCGGAACCCACCGCATGCTCGCAAGTACGAAAGGAGTGACTCGACTAGCGCTTCGCCACCAGAAGGATTGTTCTCGATCGCCCAATTTAGAGTTCCACGAATTCGCTTCGCCTTGCCGACAAGTTGCCCTTGGGCTTTGGGGTCGCCAGCAGTGAGCTTTGCTCGATTGATCTGATACTCAAGATCCGAGTGACTTGGCTCACGAGTATCGCTTTGTGCGTCGTCCACAAGGCGCGCCATGGCGAAGATCACGGAGTCTGTGAGGGGCGCTGGCATCTGAGATTCAAGGGCCCTAACTATTGTTTAGTCGAGATTGCCCCGATGCTAGAACGATGCATTACTGGATGCAACGATCTACAGGTCGATCGCGCGATCTGCCGGCAGATGGCCATCAGTCTTATGGCCGGCAAGATCAGCCGGGCGGCACACGGTCGGCGATGCCGAGGCGCTTGGCGTCGAGCCAGCGGATCTACTAGAACGGATCCTGCGCCCGCGGTACGACGTTGACCCACGCTGGCGCCGCGCGCCAAGTTGCGGCAGAGTGCGGGCGATTCGGATTTCGGCCCACAACTCATGGATCTCCTGCCACTTCCGCTCATCGGCTGGTTGTTCACGATGGGCAGCGTCGCCGCGCTCCTGCTCGGGGCGTGGCTCGTGATCGGCGTTCACTTCTCCGGCGAGATGGCGCGCGGCGAACTGGCACGCCGCGCGTTCGAGGACGCCGTACTGTTCGGCATCTGGATCCTCGGCTTCGCAGGGGGCGTGGGCGTGCTCCTGGACAAAGCCTGGAGCCGCGGTGTCCTTGAGCTGTTCTGCGCAGTGCTGATCGTGCTGGCAGGCCTGACCGCGTGGTCGCGCTACCGCGCAGCGCCGCCGCCGCGCGGCACGCTGGCCGTCAGCCTCGCGCTTTTCCTGGTGCCCCTGGTCGCCGTGTGCATCGCCACGATCCTGACGCTGCGCAGCGAAACGGCGTTGCGCACCCTCGCGGAGTAGGGCTTAGACTATGGCCATGTTTCCCGTCCTTGATCTCGCCGGCACCGCTTCCGAGCGCGGCCGGATGTACGGCGCGCTGGCGAAGCGCCGCGTCGAGCGATCGATCGCCAGTTACCGCGCGCTCTTCGAGTACTGCGGCATCGGCTGGAGCGACGCACAACGCCTCGGCCACGGCTATCGCGACGTGATCGGCGATTTCGCGCCGGCCCTGCTCGCGGAAATCGAGGGCATCGCCGCGGGCGCAGGCCGCGCGGCGGACGAGATCCTCGCGCTGAACGCGCGCACCGAGATACTGCCGCCGACGTTTCCGGATAAACCGAGCGCCGAATGGCTCGCCTCGCGCCTCGGCAGGACGGGCGATTTCGGCGAATGCACGGCGATCGCGGTATCGCCTGCGCGCAGCACGAGTGGCGAGACGCTGCTGGCGCAGAACTGGGACTGGCTCGGCGCGCAGCGCGACGCGCTCGTCCTGCTGCGCA
>MESE01000123.1 GCA_001770855.1 Burkholderiales bacterium RIFCSPLOWO2_02_FULL_57_36 | reverse complement strand
CCGGCGCTGCGGGGCATTGCGGTTGCGGGCGGAGCCGCGTTGGGATCTTACGGACTGGTGCGGCGCACGCCGGCGGGTGCCTTGGGACACGGCCTTGCCGCTTTGCTCGGCCACGATCCGAAACAGGAACTGGACGACGATTTGATGCGGATGAAGAGAGTTTTATCGAAAATGGCGTCCCGCCGCATGACGCTGCCAAATTGTCGGCCGAGCCCAGCCAGTTACTGCATTGATTCACCCAATTAAAGAAACAGGTTTGGCGTTCTGGAATTTTTCAAATTCCAGAACGCCATGCCGACTGTCGCCAATAAGGTATCAGCATCAAATACCGAGTTGCTGCCAGATCCGGTCGATTTTCGCTTTCACATCATCGGTCATCGCGATCGTCCTGCCCCACTCGCGGCTGGTTTCACCGGGCCATTTGTTGGTCGCATCGATTCCCATCTTGCTGCCCAGGCCGCTGACAGGCGATGCAAAATCCAGGTAGTCAATCGGCGTATTGTCGACCAGCGTAGTATCGCGCAAGGGATCGACACGAGTGGTAATCGCCCAGATCACTTCTTTCCAGTCGCGGATATTGACGTCTTCATCGACCACCACGATGAACTTGGTATACATGAACTGACGCAGGAAGCTCCAGACACCGAACATCACCCGTTTCGCATGGCCGGGATAGGCCTTCTTCATTTGCACCACGGCCATCCGGTAACTGCAGCCCTCGGGCGGCAGATAGAAATCGACAATTTCTGGAAATTGCTTCTGCAATAGCGGAATGAATACCTCGTTCAATGCGACACCGAGTACCGCCGGCTCATCAGGCGGCTTGCCGGTATAGGTGGAGTGGTAAATCGGATTGCGCCGCATCGTGATGCGATCGATCGTGAATACCGGGAACCAGTCCTGCTCATTGTAATAGCCGGTGTGATCGCCGAACGGTCCTTCCAAAGCATGTTCATATCGGCTTGAATGGGATTCGTCCGGATAGATATGCCCTTCAAGCACAATCTCGGCCGACGCCGGAACCCGCAACTCGCTTCCGATTGCCTTGACCAGTTCGGTACGGCTGCCGCGCAGCAAGCCGGCAAATTGATATTCCGACAAGCTGTCGGGCACCGGTGTCACCGCGCCTAGTATCGTGGCGGGATCCGCGCCAAGCGCGACGGCGATCGGATAAGGCTGCCCCGGATTGGCAATGCAATGCTCGCGGAAGTCGAGCGCCCCGCCCCGGTGCGCCAGCCAGCGCATGATGACTTTATTGGGGCCGATGACTTGCTGGCGATAGATTCCGAGGTTCTGGCGCTTCTTGTGGGGACCCTTGGTAATAACCAATCCCCAGGTAATAAGAGGTGCGATGTCTCCAGGCCAGCAATGCTGGATCGGCAAGCGGGCAAGATCGACGTCCTTGCCTTCCCATACGATGTCCTGACACTGTGCCGAGCGGGATTCCTTCGGCGCCATGTCCCACAACGACTTCACCAGCGACCCGAGACCCAGTACGTCCTTGAAACCCTTGGGCGGCTCGGGCTCTTTCAACATCGCAAGAACCTGTCCAATTTTGCGCAACTCGCTTACATCCTCCGCACCCATCCCGAGCGCGACCCTGCGCGGCGTGCCGAACAGGTTTGCAAGCACCGGAATCGTGTGTCCTGTCGGTTGATCAAATATCAGCGCCGGTCCGCCGCTACGCAGCGTGCGATCGCATATTTCAGTCATCTCCAGATACGGAGAAACCGGGACGGCCACGTGCTTAAGCTCGTCAAGTTGTTTCAATTTGGCAATAAAATCGCGCAGGTCAGTATATTTCATTGTTTTTGATATTTTTCAACTCTGAAAACGATTACTTAGGCAATTATGGCAAGTACTTGATTTTATTCAAATTTGTTGCACTGCAGCGCAATACTATAGACATATAAGTTATTGACAACTACTTTGTTAGTATTGACTTGATATAAACAGCCTCCTACAATTCGCGCAACTTGAAGAGGGGGCCTGTTGCCAAAAAGGCAAAGCACGGCGTAACTCCAAATCAGCACACGGAGTCCGGGGACTCCACATGACATTGTAAGGATTGTTTTCACAAGGCGTCCGCCTTCTCCCCGAAAAAGTTGTTTATCGCTGCTTTCCGAAACAGGAGGCGGCCTGCGATAAACAACTCCGGCGTCTGCCGAACGCTTCATGCGGCGGCAGACGATATTTCTGGTTCACGGCATGCTCAAGCATCTAACTAGTTCGCCAGTATTGGGGGCTTGATTGTGCCGCGATAGCTCAGGAGATCAAATGAATAATCGCTTCACCAACGCGTTGCCGGTGTCAACCGCGCAAACCGCCAGTCAGCCGTCCGCATGGGCGATGATTGTGCGCGACATGCGAAACGGATTTAGAACCACCATGCATCACACACTGATGGCCGCGGGCATTGCCGCCATCGGCATACTGGGTTTCCTGTTTGTCAAACCCGACATGGTTAACCATGTCAGGGCGCTGTCGCCTTTTGCGACGGAGCCGGGGCAGCAATCACTGGTCACGACACCGCCATTGGCACAACTGATGGCCACGCCGGAACAATTGGCGCCACAAGCTGTTTTGATAACTTCAGGATCGGATAACACGCTCCCTGCGGCCGCTTTGCGGCTCAGCGACGCAGAACTCAGAATGCTCGGCACGTCAGCCGAGCAGGAGCGCGTCACCAAATGGATAGCCAGGCGTTACCGTGTCGCCGGGGATGCAACCAACATGCTGGTTTCAGCCGCCTACCTGACCGCCTACGAGACCAAGCTCGACCCGCTGCTGATCCTGTCCGTAATGGCCATCGAATCGAGATTCAATCCTTTTGCGGAAAGCCCGGTTGGGGCACAAGGCTTGATGCAGGTCATGTCAAAAATCCATCAGGAAAAATTCCAGAACCTGGGCGGCGTTCAGGCGGCATTGAATCCGGTTGCGAATATCAAGGTAGGCGCGCAAATCCTCAAGGAATATGTCCGTCGTGGCGGCTCTGTTGAGGCGGGCTTGAAAATGTACGTGGGCGCTGCCGCCATGGAAACCGACTTCGGCTATGGCGCCAAGGTGTTGGCCGAATACAATCGGCTAAAGGCTGTCGCGGCAGGCAAGAATGTAGCGATATTTACCTCTGTCGCAAACCGTGCGCCTCCGAAAAATATCGCCAATCGCATTACTGTAGAGAAACCCGAGGAATTGACGCGGGCTGACCCGATTCCGGACAATACCCCTGTGTGACCGGCGAAAATCACGCTGAACAAGGAGCCAATCGGCTCCTTTTTTTATGTGGTCTTGCCCGGATCGGAACCAGTCACGCTGGTGTTCGATCTGAAAAAAACGCCCGTAACCGCCGCACCGCTTCCTGCAGGTTCTCCATCGACGTTGCGTAAGATACGCGAATGTACTGATGCGACGCATGCGACCCGAAATCCAGTCCGGGCACCAGAACAACTCCCGCTTGATTCAACATGTCGATCGTCAATCGGTCCGCATCGTCCGACAATGCGGTGCAGTCGGCATAGACATAAAACGCGCCGTCCGGCATGACCGGCACCTTGAAACCGAGGTCCCGCAAGGCGGGCACAATATAATCCCGGCGGCGCTTGAATTCGGCCTTGCGCGCTTCATAAATCGCGATCGACTCCGCCGAAAAGCATGCAACACCGGCATGCTGGGCGATACTCGATGCGCAGATAAACAGGTTCTGGGAAAGTTTCTCGATCTGGGATACCAGGGCTTCGGGCACCACCAGCCAGCCGAGGCGCCAACCGGTCATGTTGAAATACTTGGAAAAGCTGTTGATCACAATCACGTCGTCACCCAGCGACAGCGCGGAAAAAGGCGGCGCGTCGTACGTCAAGCCCTGGTAGATCTCGTCGACAATCGTGAATCCTGAATTTTCCCGGACTGCCGCAACGATTTTTTGCAATTCGTCAGCGGCAATCGACGTCCCGGTGGGATTCGATGGCGACGCAAGCAGCACGCCGCGCGTCGCAGCGCTCCAATGTTCGCGCACCATCGCTTCTGATAACTGGAAGCGTTGCGCCGGGCCGCTGGGAATCATTTTCGCCTTGCCTTCGAACGCAGCCACAAAGTGCCGGTTGCAAGGGTAGGACGGGTCCGGCATCAGCACTTCGGCTCCCGGCTCGACCAGCGCGGCGCACGCCAGCAAAAGCGCCGCGGACGCGCCTGCCGTAACGATGATGCGTCCCGGCGCAATCTCCAACCCGTAGACGCGCCGATAATGTGCGGATATTGCTTCTCGAAGCGCGGGAATACCGGTCGCCGACGTATATTGCATTTTGCCGTCGGCCATCGCACGCGTCGCCGCCTCGATCACCGGTGCGGCGGCAGTGAAGTCCGGTTCACCGATACCCATGTGGATAATGCTGCGTCCCTGCTTCTCCAGGTCGCTTGCCATCTTCGCCAATTCCATGACATGGAACGGCGCTATATTATCGAGGCGGGACGCAAGTTTGGAAAGGTTCATGGAAACGACCAAGGACTTCCGCGCGATACGCGTTACGATCTTTTGGCCGCGCCAATTTCAACACTGCGGACTTTTGCCGCAAGTTTATCGAGCACGCCGTTGACATATTTGTGGCCGTCGATACCGCCGAACGATTTGGTCAGTTCGACCGCCTCATTGATCACCACCCGATACGGGATCTCGAGATGATTTTTCAATTCGTAAGCGCCGATCAATAACGCGACATGTTCAACCGGCGACAACTGCGCCATCGGCCGGTCGATCAATGGCGCCAGTTCTTCACGCAATGCGGCGGCCTCCCTGATGGTGCCATACAGCAGCGCATCGAAGTGGGCGGCATCGGCCTTGTCAAAGCCATGCGCCTGGCGGATATTCGCTTCGATTGCACCGCCGTCTTCATTATTCAACAGCCATTGATAAAGGCCTTGCAGCGCGAACTCGCGTGCGCGGTGGCGCGGTGTGCGATTTTTGCTGGGATTGGCATGCAGGGATTTTTGGGTCATGGTCTCGATCCCCTTTAAGGAAACTCACTGCGCCGGCTCATCGGTATCTCATGGCCGGTAACAAATTGATATTTGCCTGGAGCGCAACGCTGTGCGCAACCAGATCGTGAAGTTCACAAACTTATTCTTCGTCGGTCGCTTCGGCAAGCTCTTCCAGAGCAATCGCCAGATTCGCCATTTCAACGGCAACGCGCGCGGCATCCGCACCTTTTTCCGCCATCCGTGCTTCCGCCTGCTCATCCGTTTCGGTGGTGAGCACCGCGTTGGCGATCGGAATACCGAAATCCAGTCCGACCCGGGTAATGCCGGCGCCGGATTCGTTCGATACCAGTTCGAAATGATAAGTCTCGCCGCGAATCACCGCGCCGAGCGCAATCAGCGCGTCGAACTGCTGCGTTTCCGCCATTTTCTGCAATGTCAGCGGGATTTCAAGAGCGCCCGGCACTGTGACATGGAGTACATCCTCGTCCGCCACACCCAGGCGTTTCAACTCGGCCAGGCAAGCCGACACCAATCCATGACAAACGTCTTCATTGAAGCGCGCCTGCACAATGCCGATACGCATACCCTCGCCGTCAAAATTGCTTGCGTACATTCCTACAGTCATGACATTCCTTACCGCGCGCATGCGCAAATTTCGTTTATGTTCGAAGAAAATCGCCGATTAATATTGCTGCCACAAGGTGACAATGCTTGTAAGCGGAAAATCATCTACTGCGTCGGGCCGGATTGATAGCCGACCACTTCCAGATCAAAACCGGTCATCGAAGGCATCTTGCGCGGACTTGCGAGCAACTTCATTTTTCCGACATTCAAATCTTTCAGGATTTGCGCGCCGATGCCGTAGGTACGCAAATCCATGCGCGCACCACGCGGCTGAGGAGGAGTATCGGGCGCATTCAGCGCGGCAAACTGGGCAAACATTTGTTCGGCCGACTCTTCGCAGTTGAGCAGCACCACGACGCCGCGTTCGGATGCCTTGATCGCCGCCATTGCCGACGCCATTGTCCAGGAATGCGTAGTCGCCTGGGTTTCCAGCAAATCCAGGAAAGATACCGGTTGGTGTACCCGCACCAGCGTTTCCGCTTGCGCCGTGATGGCGCCATGCACCAGCGCCAGATGTGCGCCGCCGCTCGGCTTGTCACGGTAAGCGATCGCCTTGAATTCACCATACGCTGTATACATGGTGCGCTCGGCGATCCGCTCAACAATGCTTTCATTCCGGCTACGGTAATGGATCAGGTCTGCAATGGTCCCGATCTTCAATCCATGTTCTTTCGCGAACTCAATCAGATCGGGCAGCCGGGCCATGGTGCCATCGTCTTTCATGATTTCGCAAATTACGGCAGCCGGGGTCAATCCGGCAAGTTCCGCGAGATCACAACCGGCTTCGGTATGGCCGGCGCGCATCAGCACACCGCCTTTTTGCGCTTTCAATGGGAAGATATGTCCCGGCTGGACGATGTCCGATGGCTTGGCATGCTTGGCGACCGCTACTTGAATCGTCTTGGCGCGATCCGCGGCGGAAATGCCGGTAGTGACGCCTTCTGCCGCTTCGATCGACACGGTGAAATTGGTGCCGTAAGAAGTTCCGTTACGCGTCGTCATCATCGAAAGGTCCAACTGCTTGCACCGTTCTTCGGTCAAGGTCAGGCAAATCAGGCCACGGCCGAATCTAGCCATGAAATTGATTGCTTCAGGCGTGACGAATTCGGCCGCGAGGACCAGATCGCCCTCGTTTTCGCGATCCTCTTCATCGACCAGGATGACCATGCGGCCGGCCCGCAGTTCGGTAATGATTTCTTGTGTATTTGAAATAGACATGACGTAAATCCTGAATAGCTGGCTATTTTAAAGGATTTACCAAGCTTCCAACTCTTTGCGTTGGCAGTATTGCGTTGTTTCCGTCCGATCAACGCGATTTTCTTCGACCTGCAGATGATTTTAACGTTCAAAACCAAGTTTCAGCAGGCGGAGAAAAAGCGCAGCCAACCGGCCGTATTTGGTAAATCATTGGAATATCGGCGTCGCCGGCCGCTTCGCTACTGTTCCAGCACACTGTTCTTGAGAGCCCCCGGCGGCAGCGATGCGACCCACGCCTGATACCCGGCCGGGTCCCTCTGTTGCCAAAACCGCGACAAATGCACCGCCGCCATGCGTTGCATCTGCGGGTCCGCCACCGTGGGCAGAATCTTCGCCACTTCCTCGGGCTTGGTGTACGACCAGCGGTACAACAGGTTCAACGCCGTCGTCGAAGACGTTGGCCAGCTCGCTGATCCGGGGCACCATGGCGCGGGACGCTGCAGTTGCGGGATTGCGCTCTTGCGCCGGCACTTCATGGGCCGTGTCGAACAAGTACCAGCCGATGCCGCCG
This sequence comes from Burkholderiales bacterium RIFCSPLOWO2_02_FULL_57_36, assembly GCA_001770855.1. Taxonomy (GTDB): domain Bacteria; phylum Pseudomonadota; class Gammaproteobacteria; order Burkholderiales; family Burkholderiaceae_D; genus MESE01. The sequence goes on along the minus strand of MESE01000123.1, from coordinate 7,467 downwards.
CCGATGACCGGCGCCAGCAAGAACGGTAACCAGACGGTGATCTTCATGGTGCACTCCTTGGGACTGCGAATTGATGCTACGACAACGACGATCAATTGCCATGCCAAAAAACAAAAAGCCGGCTCTTGGGTAAAAAGCCGGCGTTGACTTGCCCGAAAAATGCAGCCATGGTGGTGCGACATCTCCCTGGTAAACACGGCATGCGAACGACGCATGCCGTACTGACTATCCGTTAATACGGGCAGTTCTCTCGATACTCGGAAATCACCGACGTATTGGCCAAGTCGGTCTGGTGCGGTGCGCCGCACAGGAACTGGCTGTAGCGCGTATCGTTGTCCATGAAGCGCTTCATCCACGACACGGTGTACTTGCCCATGTAGCGGTAATTGGCTTGTCCTGTCATCACGCAGAAGTGGTCGCCATTGTTCATTTCAAGGAAAGCCTTCTTCGTGGTGCTTGGAATGCTGTTGTAGAACGGTGAGGCATGTGAACTCACCGAAGCAATCGAGTCGCTTTCGCAGGCAACGATCAGCGTAGGTACCCGAACCGTTGAGAAGTTTGTCGAGGTGTTCCAAGGCGCCAGCGGAATTGCCGCTTTGAGCGTGGGATTGTCGCGTGCAGCGATCAGCGTGCCGCCGCCGCCCATCGAGTGCCCCATCACGCCCAAACGATTCGGATCGACCTTGCGGTAGATCGGATGGCTGCTGGTGTTGCTGAAGGTTTTGAGTTGATTCAGTGCTGCCATCAATTGCGTCGCGCGGCTGGGCGGTTGATCGCTGGTGGAATTGGTATCGATGGTGATCACGACAAAGCCGTTGGACGCCAGGCGCGGACCGTACCAGCTCATCGTCGACTGCGTACCGGTGTAGCCGGGAGAAATTGCAATCGCGGCAAACGGGCCGGTCACATTGGTCGGATGATAGATCGTGCCACCGCCATAGCCGCTTGCCGACCAGGACGAAACGTTCGTGGTCGTGTAGGTGAATGGTCCGGTCGATGCCTCAACCGAAGTTACGGTCGGAGCCGGGCCTTTCTCGAACGGGTTGGTGCCGCCACCGCCGCCGGTGCCGCTGGCGCCTTCGAGACGGATATTGTCGACGGTGTAGGTTTCCGAACTCAAACTGGCATTGATTCGAAAGCGCAAGCGCAGGCCGCTCTGGTTTTCCGCCGAGGCCGGCAGGTTGAACGTCACCCGGCCCGAGGCGGTCCGGATCGATTCCACGGCGGTATAGGTGCTTCCGTTGGTGGAGAATTCGGCAATGCCGGCTTCGCCGCTGTCCAGGCCGGAGGTGACCCGATCGAAGCTCAGCCGCAACCCGGTGAAACCGACCGTGCTGATCGCGGTGGAGGTGATCGCTCCGTCGGTGCAGCCATAGCAGCCATCTATGCGGGCCGCGCCGGAACTGGTGACAACCGACCCTGCCGCCGTGAACGTGCCCAGGCCGGCGCTGAAGGTTTCGTCAAAAATCGCGACTTGCGCTTGTGCCGCCATCGACAATAGCATCCCGCCGGCAACCAACGCTGCTTTTGCAACATGACCACCCGATCGCTTGATACTCGGGGTGAACGCAGCTGCGTCTCCCGTTACGTTTTGCATCTTCATTTCTATCTCCAAGTTATTAGAATCATTTTTAAACGTGACCTCATTTCCACGAACGCACTAGAACCGGTACGACCAATCCCAGAACGGCACATTGATTATCAAAACAGAGATGGGAACCCGGTATCCCCCTGATGGGGGATACCGGCGCCTTTTACGTGCATGAGCTCATGCCGGATTTAAATACCCCCCGAAAGGGGGATATTTCTGTTTTCTTTTGGCAAGTACAGTCCAGCCAAGTCCAAAAAGCCGCGGCGGCCATGAAGCACCGAAGTTGCCAATGCCGAGCAAAGCCCTACAGCACAGGCAATAATTTTTATCGTTACCAAGTGACATGGCGCAATTCGATCGCGGCGGAATGAATACATGGTGCGTTTAATTTTTTAAGAGTTTCTAAAGACCGGAAGGATATATATGAAGCAGTTTTTGAGAAACCCGCAGTTACCCAGCCTGAATCTGTTGGCGGTTGGCGCGATCGCAATCGCACTCGGCGCATGCGGCGGAGGCGGCGGCGAGGCAGCCGCTATCATTGCGACCGACAAAGGATATGTACAGGGCGTAAACGAACCTGACATGCTGAAATTCCTGGGCATTCCCTATGCGGCGGCGCCGGTCGGTGAGTTGCGCTGGAAAGCGCCTGCGCCGGCAACCTCGTGGAGCGGTGTACGCGATGCAAGTCAATATGGAAGTGCATGTCCGCAAGCCGGCGGTGCTTTCGGACCACGAAGCGAAAACGAGAATTGTCTTTACCTGAATGTCTTTGCGCCGAAGAGCAATGGTCCGCTCCCGGTTATGGTGTGGGTCCACGGCGGCGCGTTTATCTACGGTGACGGCAGCGGCACCAGTTATAACCCGACCAAGCTGATTGCCAAGAACGTCATCCTTGTCACGCTTAATTACCGCTTGGGCGCGTTCGGATTTTTAGCGCATCCGGCGTTATCGGCCGAACAGGAAGGCGGTTCCGGCAATTACGGTTTGCTGGATCAGCAGGCCGCACTTGGATGGGTAAAAACCAATATCGCCAACTTTGGCGGTGATCCTGCGAATGTCACCCTGTTCGGCGAATCCGCAGGTGGATACAGTGTCCTGGCCCAGGTGGCGTCGCCATTGGCTTCAAACCTGTTCCAGAAAGCGATTGTACAAAGCGGCGCTTATGGCCTTGCCAGCACTGCATCGCTTGCGGCGGCGCATACAGGGAGTCTGGCTCTCGGACGGTTCACAGGCACGACCTTCGGCACCCGTGCCGGATGCACCGATCAAAGTCTTGCCTGCCTTCGCGGCTTAAGCGCTGTGCAAATCCTGACTGCGCAAGCAGGCGGAGATCCCACCCCAAATATCGACAACAAAGTGTTGACCAGCACGCTTGCGACCGCTTTTGCCACCGGAAACTTCAATCGGGTGCCTGTGCTTCAAGGCAGCAATACCGATGAATACAGCCTGCTGTCAGCCGCCCGCCTGGACGCAACCGGCACTTTGATATCCGATGCAAATTACATGGCTCTGATCAATCCACCTACACTTGGAAAGACAGTTGACAACATCAACACTCAATATCCGCGTGCAAACTATTTAACGGCCGCAGAAGTCTATGATGCCGTGTTTACCGACGTCGCATTTGCCTGTCCCGGCCGCAGCGCGGCGCAACTGCTCAGCGCTCGTGTGCCGACATATTCGTACGAGTTCAATGACCGCAACGCCCCTATGTATATTTTGCCCGCGGCAATGCGGCCGCGATGGGGCGCCTACCATGCCGGCGAACTGCAATATATTTTCCCGACCAGCGCGAACGTCACCTATACCGCGGATCAAGAAGCTTTAAAGACGCAGATGGTCAACTATTGGACGCAGTTTGCAAAAAACAGCGATCCGAACGGTACAGGCCCGACCTGGCCGCTTTACACCGCCGCAAACGATACGTACATGTCTTTGAATCCCGGTACTTCGAGCGTAAGCACGGACTTTTCGGCCCGGCATAAGTGCGCTGGGTTCTGGAGCGCCAGTTAAGCTGCAGTTCAACGCGAAAGCAAAGCGCAAACGCTTGCCTGGAGAGATGCCTGAAACCCTGCGGCGTCTCAACCAGACAACGCTGTATGGGAAACAGAAAAAACACGGCAAGCTTAAAGGCCGGCACATAAAATCGATGGCGGGTTCCTCGAAATTATGTGCCGGCCTTTTTCTGTATGTCGCGATGCCCGCGGCGCAAACTCACAATAACTTGATTGCGTTCGCTCGACGTACCGCGGCATTTCTTTTGGTGACATTCAGCTTTATGAAAATGCTTTTCAAGTGAGTCTTTACCGTTTCCGGTGTGATCTTCAATGCAATCGAGATCTCTTTGTTGGATTTGTCCTGGGCGATAAGTCTGAGCACACTTTCTTCGCGAGGGCTGAGGTTGACGGCAATGTTAGCGACACATAGATTGCGTGCCTCCTTGATCTCATCAATATAGGCTTCATGCCGCACACCGATGGACTGCCGGGCGATATGCTTTTTGTACATTTCAAGCATTGGCCATATGTCTCCAGGCTGGCATAGAAAGGTGGCTTTAAGCTCGGCTGCCTGCGCCAGCGTCAGCGCCGCCCCAAGCGCCTTGAATGCATCTTCGGTCTTGCCCGACTTGAATTCGGCGAGAGCCAAAGCCGTCGCACTCAATACGGCCATGTATCCATCTCCGTCGCACACAGCATCCTGATATACCTTTTCCAGATAGTCGATTGCTTGCGATTGAGAACCCGAAGCCAGCGCGTACTGCCCCTGCGCCAGTCCAACATGGTTTTTCAGTTCTGCGCTCGCAGACCTGTTTTCATTTACGGCTGAATTGTGCAATTGCAGAATATGCGTCAGACTTGCCTTGGCCCTTGCATGATTGTTCTCGCGCAGGAAAAAACACATTTTTTCATAGGCACACAGCACTTGAAGCCGAATTGCCGGCGAGCCTGCGGCTGCTCGTTCCCATTTCTCCAGCAAGCTGAGTGCATATTCATTTTCCTGGCGCAGCGAAGCGACACGGGATGCCGCTGCGAAGGTATGGCAAATGCAATCGATGTAACCGCTCCTCGCAACCAGATCGAGAATCCCGCCCCCCAATAATTGTTCAGCTTTTTGCGTCTCGAGCCGTTCGCAATGGATAAACGCCAGTAATCCGCCGGACAGCGCGCCGGGTAACGAAACGGCGCCGAGTTTTTTATGTGCCGCCTTGTTCGCCTCCTCAAGATAGCGCTGCGCCCTTACCAAATTCAGTTGCACAATCGAAGCAAGCCCGAGCAATATTTGACGATAGAGCCCTGATAAAAAAGTAAAGTCGTCGTCGGCTGTTCCGGACACTTCAGTCAGTGTTTTATAAAACTCGTCCCATTGCCGAAATTGGAGATGGGAATAAGCCGCAGCACAACGCACCGAAAGAGTTAGCGACGGGAATATCTCCGGTTGTTCGAGGCACTCTCCGGCAAGCTTGAGAGCCGTCGTCATATCGTCGTTTCTGCAAGCCAGGATTGAGCGAATTCCGTGCAAATGCCAATGCACGCGTTCGACAAATTCCGGAGGAAGTTCACGGTGCATGCGCGCATAAATGAGGTTGATCAGATCGTCCAGGTTCGCGTTCTTCTCCTGATCCGCCGCCATGATCATTGCCAACGCCAGCGTCGTCAGCGTTTTAACCGATGTGGAAGGAATTCTGGACAGCCTGAGGTGATTTTCCCATCTGATTAAGGTCAGCACATCACCTTTGTATAACAGCTTTGACGCACAAAACTCGATTGTCTGCAGCGCCAACCCCCGGTTATCGACGGCAAGCGCCTGCGATACCGCCTCGGACCAGTATCCTTGTTCGGCGTACCATCTGCTGGCGTGATTTGCGATCTCCGCAATACGAGCGGGGTTGTCGCTCGACAGACGAAAGTATACGGATTCGCGAATCAGATCATGACAACCGAACCAGTATCCATCCTCGGATATCCTGGATACCAGGCAGTGCGTATTTTCCAGAGAATGAATAACGTTTCGCGGCTGCGTAATCCCGGTCAATACGGTAAATAACGGGCCGCACATTCGGCCGGCAATACTGGTCGTTTCAATCAGCTTGACTTCGTCAGGTGTCAAGCCGGACAACACGACATCGAGCAAGTTTCCGAGATAGCCCTCGGTAAGAAGATAATCCTTTCCATCCGCACGGCTGGTGCCGGAAGCAATGTTCGATGCAGCGATTGCGCGCAATGCGGCAACCCAGCCGCCGGTCATGGAATAGGCCAAGGACGCCTGATCGTCGTGGCGGCTATAGACGTCGAACAATTCCCTGGTCTCGGCTTCGGTAAAACGCAAATCTCCTGCGTTCAGATGCAGTTCGGTTCCGGGTTTGCCTTTCGGGAGATTGGCGACGCCATGAGGATGAGACAACACGATCAAATGGAAATTGGACGGGGCATTGCGAATCAGGAATTGAATGGACTCTTTGATCAACGCATCAGTGATCGTCTGAAAATCGTCCAGAAACAGGAAGAATTCGCTGCCTTCCTCGGTAATGTCATTGATCAAGCTCGAAATCAGCTGGTTGCCTTTGAGTGCGGACTGGATCGCGCCATGATCGGATACGACTTCCACGGAGTGTTCCTTGAGAGAGTGATTGATCGCGAAGGCAAGGTAATTGGAGAACCTGATTTGATCGTTGTCTTCCTTGTCCAGGCTAAGCCAGCTTACAACCGCCGATTTACTTTTAAGTTCGCGCACCCAGGCCGCGCCTATCGTAGTCTTGCCGAATCCGGATGGCGCGCTGACCACGGTGAGTCGAGCATCCTCAATCGACTTCACGTGCTGCGCCAGTCTTGGACGCAGCACTATTTTCGAGGCAAAACGCGGGGGCCGTATCTTTGGCAATAACAGTAATAATTCGGTTGCGTCATGCATCTAGAAATCTTCCGTTTGGAAAGTACATCCCGGTACCGATCCCAGTCTCCGCCGCAACGTTCAAACGCTGCGCCCCCATGAAATGAGTCAGGATGCCGCGGCAACCAACGTTACTGACGCTTTGTTCAATTCGTTGAGGATTTCCGTCAGAGACTCATTCTTCGCATGAAAACATATGTTTTTTATTTTTGTATCGGCTAATCGTTATTTGACGTACCTACGAATGGCGAATTCTTTTGAAAAATCGTGCCAGTCGGAAAATTCGAGTGTATGCCTGATTCATTGAAACAAGACAATACGGCTGCAACCGGTTCATAACGGGCATAAACGTACGTTACTTTATCTCAACGAAACTTGATATTTCACAAAAGATATGCGAATGCACGGAATCCTGCAATATCAGTGGCGATAAATGCCTTGGCGCTGCGCCAAGGCAAAAGAGCCAAATCCGCTCTTCTTATAGAATGCTTTGGAGAGGTCTCAAGCTCGCCATTCTCCGCGGAATAAACTGTGAAATCCACAATGTGAGATTACGGTCGATGAATCGGAAGAATTTAACACTCGTCCTAGATAACGTGCGTTCCTGCGCCATCACACCGCACAGCACGTCGATCTCGGCGGCTTGCGGTTTCGCAGGGCGCCAACCGGCGCACAATGGATTCCGGTAATGCAGTCAGCCCGAGGATTGCGGGATGTCTTAAACGCGGAGCTGCTGTTCTAACAGGTCGAGGTATCGATTTTGGAATTGTATATGCTGGCGCCCCCGGAAAATTGCTCACGATACCCCGTGCTTGATCGTCCAGGGTAAATCGGCCACGAGCCCGATTGTGGTGAAATGCCGCCTTTTGTGGCTCATCGGAACATCGACGTCGCCGGTCGCCTCGCTACTGTTCCAGCGCACTGTTTTTGAGAGCCCCCGGTGGCAGCGACGCCACCCACGCCTGATACCCGGCCGGGTCCTTCTGTTG
>MESE01000122.1 GCA_001770855.1 Burkholderiales bacterium RIFCSPLOWO2_02_FULL_57_36 | reverse complement strand
CTGGTGCGCGTGTATGGTTTCGATCATCTGCGTATCGATGCGCAAGACGGGGTTCAAGGTCATCATCGGATCCTGAAATATCATTGCGATCCGATTGCCGCGTATGGATCGGATTCTGGATTCCGGCAAACCCCTTAATTCTTCGCCCTTGAACTTGATACTGCCGCCGACGATCCTGCCCGGCTCCGATACCAGTCCTATGATCGAATAACCGGTAATCGATTTTCCCGAGCCCGACTCGCCGACCAATCCCATCACTTCACCGGGCTGGACTGAAAACGACACGCGGTCGACGGCTTTCACCACCCCCGCCCGAGAGAAGAAGTGGGTTTCAAGATTTTCTACGGTGAGCACTGGCTGCTGCATTTGAAGGTACGCCTATTGAACTTGCAAACGTGGATTGAGCACATCGCGAAGCTGGTCCGCGACGACATTGATGGCGACAATGATGGCTAGCAGCGCCAATCCCGGAAACATGCTGATCCAGTAAGTGCCGGATAACAGGTATTGAAATCCGTTGGCGATCAAGAGCCCGAGCGACGGCGACGTCATCGGCAATCCCAGTCCCAGGAAAGAGAGCGTGGCTTCCAGCGAAATCGCGGCGGCGACCTGAAGCGCGGCAATGACGATCACCGGGGGCAGGCAATTCGGCAATAAATGGCGGAATATGATCCTGGCCGAGGACAATCCGAGCAAGGTCGCAGCTTCCATGTATTCCTTGCGTTGCTCCACCAGGGCGGCGCTTCGTGCGGTTCTCGCATAGTAAGCCCACTGGACCGCGACCAGCGCGATGATGATCTTGCCAACCCCTCCCCCAGTCGTCGCCAGCAAAATCAGCGCAACCAGGATCGGCGGGAATGACAATTGAATGTCGGCGATTCTCATGATCAACGACTCTACCCTGCCGCCAAAGAAACCCGCGGCGAGCCCAAGCGACAATCCGATAGCCAGCGCAATCACGGTGCTGCTGACGCCGACCATCACCGATATGCGCAAACCATAGAGGATGGCTGAGAATATATCCCTGCCTTGTGCATCCGATCCGATAAGAAACAGCAGTTTCCCATCGCCTGACATCGCACCCGGCTGGAGACGTGCGTTCGAAATATCAAGACTGGCCAGATCGTACGGGTTTTGCGGCGCGATGAGCGGCGCGAAGATCGCAGCCAGGATAATCAGACTCAATGCGATCAAGCCGCAGGTTGCCATGCGGCTGGCAAAGAAGTCGCGTTTGAATCGCTGCAACGGGGTTTCCGCGATTTTGGTCGCAAGTTTCATGTTCATCCCTTTTTCTCGGACAGGCGTACACGCGGATCAAGCAGGGAGTAGGTAATATCGACCAGCAGGTTGATAAACACGAACAGCACCACGACCATCATCAGATAGGCGACCACGAGCGGCCGATCCAACAGCATGATCGAGTCAATAATCAGCTTGCCCATGCCGGGCCAGCCGAAAATCACCTCGACCACCGCGGCAAATGCGATCGTCGCGCCCAATTGCAAGCCGATGACGGTCACGATCGGCACCAGGATATTTTTCAATACATGCACGCCGATGATGCGCCGTTCGGATAGACCTTTGGCGCGCGCGAACTTGACATAGTCCTGCAATAGCGCTTCCTGCGCCCCGGCCCGGGTCAGGCGGATGACCAGCGCGATCTTGAATAAAGACAGGCTTACTGCCGGCAATATCATGTGCTTCAGGCCGTCCAGGGTCAGGAAACTGACCGGGATGCCGAGCAGCAGGCTGGTCGAACCGCGGCCGCCGGAGGGAAGCCAGCCGAGTTGCACGGAAAAGACCATGATCAGCATCAGCCCGACCCAGAATACCGGCAGCGAAAAGCCAAGGATCGAAAAGAACATGATGCTTTTCCCAACGATTCCGTTTGACCGCAGGCCTGCCCATAGCCCCAGCGGCAGGCCGACCACGAGTGCGATCAATAGCGCCGCCAACGCCAGTTCCAGGGTTGCCGGCATATGGTCAAGAATCAATTCAACTGCCGAGCTTGAATGCACGAAGGAGTTGCCGAGCTCGCCTCGCACGGCGTTGCCGACGAAAATCAGATACTGCGTCCAGACTGGCTTGTCCAGCCCGAACGCAACGACAACCTCTTCCCGCTCGGTTTCCGTCATTTCCGGACTGGCGAGGATATCGATCGGATTTCCGATCGAATAGACGCCAATGAACACCAGCAGCGAAATCACAACCAGTACCGCAATACTCTGAAAAAATCGGCGAATGATGAATACGAGCATGGCGGTCAGTGTGTGAGTGAGTTGTTATTAATCCGGCACGATGAAGGCTCTATTTCATCGTGCCCATTCCTCACCCTCTCCCTCTGGGAGAGGGCTGGGATGAGGGGATGCGGCTCCATACTTATTCGTGCCGCATCAATAGGTTGCTTGTGACTGGACGAACCGTCGGCAAACCTATTCCGGACGGAATCCGAATGCATGGGTTCTCTCATCTCCGCGTGCCGTGAATTTGATGCCCTTTCTTGTCGCCCAGGTCGATACCTGATGATGAACCGGGATCACGCCGATATCGTTGGCATGCTCGAGGGCGGCATCCTGCAGAAGCTTGCGGCGATCATTTTCGGGAATGGTGCTCATCGCATTGAGCAAGAGCGCATCGAGTTTGGGGTTGCAATAATGACTTCGATTGAAAACGCCCAATCCCTTGCCTTTGTCGACGCATGCCACGAGCGATCGATAGATGAATGAAGATTCTCCTGTCGACGCCGAGAACCCTGTCATACCGGAAGAGTAGGCGCCCCGGGTGAATGCCGGGAAAAATATCGCTGCCGGTTGCGCTTCAACCAGGGCATTGATGCCGATCCTGGACCACATTTGCGCAATCGTCTGTGCGACCTTTTCATCGTTGACGTCCCTGTTGTTGGTCGTATGGAATTTAAGATCGAATCCTTTTGGGTATCCAGCCAGCGTCAGCAGTTTTTTGGCACCTTCCGGGTCGTACTTGATCGCCTTGATGGCGGGGTTATGGCCGAAGTACCCTTCCGGAACAAGATTGCTTGCCGGTTTGGAGAGGCCCTCCATCACGTGCTCCTTGATCGCATCACGGTTGATGGCCATGCTCAGCGCGGTGCGCACTCGCACATCCTTCATGGGATTTACATCCAGAATTTTTCCGCTGGCATCGGTCGCGTGTGGCGATTTGTCCCTGAAGTCCAAAAATACGTAGATCAGACGATGCGACACCGTCGAGAAGAGATTGAGCTTGGGGTCTGCGCGCACCGCCGCCATGTCCGGCGTTGGTACATTTTCGATCGCGTGCACGTCACCCGCCAGAAGCGCCGCCAGGCGGGTCGAGTTATTTGAAATAAAACGGATTGCGACACTACCCCAGGCCGGCTTCGCCCCCCAGTAATTGTCGTTTTTTTCGAGGATAATGCGATCGTTGCGCAGAAACTTTACGAACTTGAAGGGCCCGGTTCCCACCATGCCTTTTCCAGTCGAAAAATCGGTGCTCTTCAGGTCCTGGGTCGCATTTTTCGAAACGATCGAAATGGCTCCCAGGTCGCTGATCAACAGCGGGTATGGGCTGCTGGTCGTGATACGAATCGTATAAGGATCAACCGCGGTCTTGTTGACGATCGCCTTGGTAAAGCCGGTGAACAGCGCAGGGCTGCCGACGATCGTTGCCGGGCGATCGAGAGACCAGACCACGTCATCAGCGGTGAATTCACTGCCATCGTGAAATTTGACGCCCTTGCGCAGCTTGAACTCCCAAGTCAGATTGTTGACCAACTTCCACGATTCGGCCAGTGCGGGGATTGGCTTGCTGGCCGAATCCATTTTGATCAGCGCATCGAATATATGCTCGGATATGACGACATTCGGCGTAAATGCCTGGAAATGAGGGTCAAGCGATGTCGGAGGCGTGCTTAATGCCAGCGTGAAGTCCTGCTGCGCATGTACCGGCGACAAGCAAGCATATGCGAGTGCGAAAACGGGAATATAGCGCCGAAGCATGCGTGCATCGCTAATGTATTTCATGTCTCTCTCCTACCAGTTATGGTTATAAAATATTTTTTTGTTGAAGCTATGATGCATAGTAATGTGAATGAACTTTGTTGATGGATGGCAAAGCCGCCATAATCGATGTCAATTCCGCCGTCCCAAAAGCGGGACAGACTCGGATTGCACTTGTGAATTTTTCTCCTGGATGCCAATATCCTTACCATGACATCCACCGCAATGCGCCCCAACCGACTGCATGTCAAACTGCTCTGGCTGGCGGACGCGATGCACGGTTCGCTGCTGAGTTCAGCCGACGTTTTAAGAACGGCATCGATCATCCTGAAGCTGCGGCATCCCAAAGAACCGTGCCCGATCTCATGGGAAATCATTGATTCAAGCGGCGATGTGGTGCGCTTGCCTGGTGTACTGAGCGACGGATGCCTTGCCGATATGGACGGAATAAATCCAGAGCGTGTGTTGCTGATTATTCCGCCGCTGCATGTATACAACTCGCCCCATATCGGCCAGATCGCGGAGGCCAACTCCCAAGCCATGCATCTGATCGGTCAGCACGCGATTGGCGGCGGGTCGATCGGGGCCACGGGAAGCGGCATCGTGTTTCCCGCCATGCTTGGCCTCCTGGACGGTGCGAAAATCGGGGTTCCATGGCCACACCACAGCTGGTTCTCGAGAACCTTTCCCTCGATTGATCTTTCAGGAACTGAATGCATTACGGTACACAAACAACTATTTACCTGCGTCGCCTCCAACTCGCAAACAGATTTGATGCTGATGATTCTTGCCCGGCTCATCAATCCGGATCTGGCGACAACAGCCTCGGCTTTTTTTAATTATCAACCGGAACGGCAAGCGTCGATTGCCGGGATAACAAACGCGAAGTGCACGGCCAAGACAGCCGATAGCCCGGTCCACCGTGCAATTCATTGGCTCAGGACACACATCGAAGAGCCATACCGTCTGCCGATGCTTGCCGAAGCCGCTGCCACAAGTGAGCGGACATTGCTGCGCCATTTTCATGAAGTCACCGGCATGTCGCCTCTGGACTACCTACGCAACCTGCGGGTTGAGCGCGCCAAGGTCCTTCTGGAAATAACTATCCAGACGGTCGATGCGATTGCACATGCATGTGGATATTCCGACGTCGCGTCGTTTCGGCGCCTGTTCCGCTGCACCACCGGAATGACGCCGGACGCATATCGTTTGCGTTTTTCGGTACGCGCACCGAGGACTCACTGGAAGGTTGAGGATTTAGAGTGATTCTTGGTTTTTTTAAATGGCTTTTCGTTCCGCCGCATCCTGAAACGCACGCACATGACCACGTACCGCAGCATCTCCTGACGCCAAGAGGACGCTTGGTTTCTTCAGAATGAAATAAACACCTCCGCAAGCCAACCTCTTCGGCTCACAAAATCTACCTCGCAATGATGCAAGGTTCGCCATCAATCAGGCCAATGATCTGAGTTGCCGCATTATGCAGTTTGAAGGCCGCCATAATGAGAGCGTACTCCGCCACGAATAATGCACTGAAATCATCAGCGTCATTTTTATCTCGATGCGGATGCTGACGATACAGAGATGTCGAAGCAGCTCGCCAAAATATTTTGCCATGTCGCAGTCAATGCTTCCCTCTCCTGCATGCGAGCGGGGCCGGAGGAGAGAGAACGAACCGAAAACGCTCCGGTATATTGTTAAAAAAATTTTGTATGCCTGCTTGGCGATGACTTCGAAGAGCTTGCTCGCACAGACGAAATACATTGCTCATTCCATCGCGGAATAACAAAGAGAAAATTATTCAATTGCGACGCCCGGCGCATGAAAGAGATAGTGACCTTACTTGGTCTTAAGAAGCGCCCAAGGCTTGATCGATTTGATTGACTAGGATCTCCAGTATGTCAGCTCAATCCATCAATTGCGCTTGACGAAAATAGTGGTTCGTCGAACGCAACGCTTCTTACTTTACTTAAATCCACAGGGAGATTACTCAATGAAAAAATCGCTTCTCGCACTTGCAGTGCTGAGTGCGTTCGCAGGCGCGGCACAAGCTCAGACCAACGTTACCATCTACGGCTCGTTTAATGCAGGCTTGCGCAGTGTGAACAACGTTGATGCGGCCGGCAACAGCAGATTGAGCATGGGTTCGAACGGCACCTATAGCTCCAATCGTATTGGTTTCAAAGGTGTGGAAGATCTGGGCGGCGGCATGAATGCCCACTTCACGCTGGAAACCGGTTTCAATACCGGTACAGGAGCATTGGACAATGCCAATAACCAGCTTTTCCAACGCTCTGCGTATGTTGGTCTCGGCGGCGCATGGGGTTCGGTTGATCTGGGCCGTCAATACTCGGTCAACTTCAAAACCATCGGCGGCTACGATCCATTTAGCTACAAGTACACCGGCATCATTCCCGTGGCCGCGCAAGGTGGTTTGACACGTTTGAACAACGACATCCAGTACACGGGCGCTTTCGGTCCCGTGACAGTGCGTGCCGAATATGCTCTGGGTGAAGTTGCCGGCGATACCAGTGCCGGTGCGACTGCAGCCGTGGGTGCAGGCGTCAAGACCGGTCCGTTCAGCTTCGGTGGCGCATACACAACCCGCGCTAACGCAACGGACACTGCAGATCAGAATGTCTGGACCGTTGGCGGCGCGTTTGTTACCGGTCCTTTCCGTATCGCAGCCGGTTATGCGAATGATGACCGTGATGCTGGATTTGGCGTTGCTCCCGGCGCCGTCGTTGCTTTTGAAACGAAAGATGCTTGGATCGGTGCTACATATAGCATCACGCCGGCGATGGCGCTGCAAGCTGGTTATTATCAGACAAAAGTCGAAGCCACTGGCGTTTCCGGCCGTAGAAATCTGGCAATCGTGGGCGCAACTTATAATCTGTCAAAGCGCACGACCCTCCATGCCGATGTGGACTTCGCCAGATTCAAGGGCACATCCCTGGCGACATATAGCCCGTTTGCCGCACCTGCCGGTCAAAATCGTGTAACCGGCATCTCTGTTGGCATCAACCATACCTTTTAATGCGTAGTTGATTTGCGGCCGGCCGAAATAGAAACATTTCAGCCGGCTCCCCCGCGCATGCTCTTGAATTTTAACGTGCCGGGAGATGGACTCTGGCGCTTCCCCATATAATTTTCATACTCCTCCATTCCAAGACCAAGCAAGTATCATCGCAACTAGTTTGTCGGCTGGCGCAGACGAATCAGCGCATCTAGCTGCGTCAACTCGCCCTAGAAGCACTCCTGCTAGGTAAGCAAAGGTTGCCGTATCTCGTTGTTGGCGCTGAAAGGACCAAACGCGTATGAATAGGAAATTCTAGAACCCCCAAATCCCGTAAGGGTCCTGGTGCGGAGCCAGTTTAGCCCTTGACGAAATTCTTCAGCGTTTTTCGGCTGATTCACTCGCTTTATTAATTCGTTCAAATCGCGCTGCGCCGCCAATCCATCCAGTTCCGCATTAAACCGTTCATCCTGAGCCCAACAGTTTAGGGTCATGAGACTAATAATCAGAAGAGCTATGTAGCGCATTTTGTGATCTCTAACGCCGAGATAGCGGGCGTTTAGCGTCCCTGTTCATTGACGAGTTAACTTCATTAAGTGACCGCTTTCTCATTACTGATCAATCTCGCATGTACTCGCCGCAGCGCCAGATGTCCCTACAAAATACTGCGCGGGGCTAAGTCTGGTTGCCCACCAGACGGATATCATTGGTGGTTACGTGGCAAGCAGCTTCGCCGCAAGTACCCCGTTTGCAAGCATCAGCGCGCCATCGATAACGAAAATGTAAAGCATTGGACCGCGTAGTACCGGCCAATAAGACTCACCTTGGCGCCCGCCGCCTAGAGCGATGGGCACATTGGAGTAAAACTGGCTGCCGTGGGCCAGGGAAAAGATCGCCGCGAACAAGCCGAGTTGCCCGGCGTCCGGGAACAACGTGGGATTAGCCAGCAGCAGAGCCGCAAAAACGCAAAAGGTCAGATTCATTCCGCCTAGGAAGCGAATACTGGCTGAAACGGTCTTGAACAGCGGAGAGCTTCTTGCGGACCTAGGCACGAGCACTTTGGCCGCGCCATCGGGCCTGAGGAAAAATTGCCAAAAGCCCGCGCCGAACCAAAGCACATTCAGTACTAGAACAATGCCAAAGGGGGTGAATGTCGTGTTCAATCTTTATCCTCGATTCTTGGTTCAACCGGCCAGTCAACCCACCAGCACTTGGCTGACCTGCACGATTGGCACGGTATCGGTGTAATTGGGAATATCCGCGGAAATTTCACGGGCGTGCGGACCGAAGGATTTTTGAAAGCTCTCCATGGACTCGAAAAAGAGCTGTCCGATTACGGAATAGGTCGCTGGTGCGCCCGGACTTCCTCCGGCAAGCCCTTGCTCTATCGTGAAATGCGTACAGGCTGGGCCCAATTTTTCCTTTGCCATCGGCATGTGACTATTGCGGTAGTAATCCATATCGAAGCGGCTGCCCGGCGTGATTGGATAGAAAATGTTGACCTTGATCATGATGATGTTTGCCCTAAGTGGAAAGAAGTCATTGTGGCGTAGGCCGCCCGTAGTTCCTGGTCAAGCGCGGAGGCCTGAGGCGTGTGCAGTAGCTGCTTGATCAGCAGCGGATATTGGTAAACGGACGGAGTAACAACGATCCGATTTTTCGATTTCATATACAACCCTTCCCATTCCAGTTTTGGCAACTATGTAAGTACGCTTCGGACGCTGAGCCCCCCTTATACAGGGCTCCACAAGCATTTCAGACACTAGGCCGTGGTGTCCGGACAAGAATTAGCCATGCCCCAAGGGCGAGAGATGGATCCAAAATTGCAAACACAGTGAACACATGAGGAAAGACTCCTGCCAGCGATAACGGTACGAGCACAATGGGCACAAACAGCACACGATCAACCACCGTCGCGGCTACGAACTGACGTCCTCCCGAGCGTCCACCGAATATGTAAAGCCAACCGATGACCGCTAGCGTCAAACCTATTACGCGGCAAAGCGCAGCCTCATGCCCGGCGAAATCGGAATCGAGAAACAGACTTTGAAATACACCTGGCCAAGCGACAAATAGTATCCCTGTCGCAAAATAGACAATCCCGTTGGCGATCGTGTACTTGGAAGCAGCAGACAGCTTCCCAGGCACTTCCTTCAGATCCGTTATGAGCGACACTTGACTGCTCCTTTCACTATTGTTGCGTACCTAATCGGGAGATACTCACGTTACTTCAGGGTTGGATCGGCTTTGCCCAAGAACAGGCGAAGCGACAGGTGCTGAACCCAATTCCCGTAAGGGGGGTAGAAAAGATCGATAGGAAAGAAGCGCTGCCGTTTGAACACGGACTTTGCATGTGACAGTTCGCGGAAGCCTTCCACGCCGTGATACGTACCCATGCCGGAGTTGCCGACGCCTCCAAAAGGGGCGTCGTGATTGATAACGTGCCATCCCCAGTCGTTGATCGTGACCCCGCCGGAATGGGTCCGGCGCAGCACCTCGTCGCGTTCAGTGGCGTCGTGACCAAAGCAGTACAATGCCAAAGGGCGCTCGCCTCGATTGATGAAAGCAATGGCTTCATCAATCGAGTCGTAGGCGACTACAGGCAGAATTGGTCCGAACAGTTCCTCCCGCATGACTCGCATCTCGGCAGTGCATCCGGTCACGATGTGCATGGGCATGCGCCGACCATGTCGAGCGGCATCGTATGCTGCGCAGGGAATCACGTTGGCACCCTTGCTCTTGGCGTCCGCCAGCGAATCGTGAATGCGCGTCAAATGGCGATCATTGATGACAGAGGTGTAATCGGTGTTGTCCGCCACATCGGTACCAAACAGGCGGGTAAAGCTGGCCTGACTTTCCTTCACGAAAGCATTCACCAATTCGCGCGGCACAAGAGCATAGTCCGGGGCTACGCAAATCTGGCCGCAGTTGGTGGCCTTGCCGTGGGTAATTCGCTTTGCAGCGTCCCTCACCGGATAGTGGCGCGTCACTAGCGCCGGCGATTTGCCGCCCAGTTCAAGTGTCACCGGGGTGAGATTCTCCGCTGCGCTGCGCATCACGATGCGGCCTACACTAGGCGACCCGGTGAATACGATGTGATTGAACGGCAGCGACGTGAATGCGTTCGGATCCGAAATTTCTTCACCGAATACGGCGACCTCGTCCTCACTGAAAACTTCCGCGAGCATGCGGCGCATGACGGCGTTCGTGGCTGGCGTGATCTCGGACATTTTGATCATCACCCGGTTGCCGGCCGCCAAGGCGCTGACGAGCGGCCCCAGTGCCAGATAGACCGGAAAATTCCATGGAGCAATGACGCCGACGACGCCCTTCGGCTGGTATTGCACTTGAAGGCTGTTGGTCATGAACAGCAATTCAGCGACTCGGCGACTCGGCTTCATCCAGCGCCGCAGATGACAGATGGCGTGATTGACCTGTAGAACCGCGCCGAGCAGATCGAACATCTTCGACTCGTTATGCGATCGCTTGGAAAAATCCTTGTCCATGGCAGTCGCCAGCAAATCCTGATAACGGATGATCTGACGTTTTAGTGCGATCAATCGCTGGCGTCGTGAATAGAAATCCGGATAAGGCGAAGCCTCAAAGGCGCTGCATTGATTCTCAAATACTTCGGCAAGATTGCGACCGGACATCGTGTGGTCGGCCGAGGGCCGAGTAGCCTGTAATAGGTTCACCAGTTTCTCCTCCATATGGGGCACTCGGTGCGCGCCCGGCATAAACTCTACCTTCGAGACATGTAGTTCGATAGGTGAAATCGAGCCAAAAGAAGGTGAAATCGTGCCATACTGATCTCAAAATGTTCTGTGGAGAAGAGCATGTCCTTGAAGCAGCCAGCATCGCCTACGCCTGAACTCGTCGGTCGGTATGGAACGGATATCACCCGCATGGAGATCCCAATGCTGGGTCTGGCCGGATTATTCGACGAAATGGCCACCCAAGGGTGGCAGGCCCGCGATCTGCTGGTCGGGACTGGGCTATCGCCGGAATCCATCAATAACTCATCCGTCCGTATCTCTCATCACCAAAAGGTGCTGTTGTTTCGCAATGCTCAGCGTCTTTCCCGCGACCCTTTATTAGCCCTGCGCGCCGGGCAGCGCCAGCGGCTCTGCGATTTCGGCGTGTATGGTTATGCGCTTTCCTCCTCCCAAAATTTCGGACAGGCAGTAAGCCTGGGGATTCGCCATATCAAGCTAGCCGGCCCGGTGCTGGAAAAGACCTTCCGCGTGGAAGGCGGCGTGGCCATCCTTGAAGGTCATGAGGTCATCGCCTTGGGGAAGCTGTTGCCCTTAGTCAGCGAATTCTGGTTCAGTTCCATGCAAACGCTGATCGAGCGTATATTGGATCGCCCTTTTCGGGCTTATCGGCTGTTGCTGCCCTATGCGGCGCCGCCCCACGCTGCGGAGTACGCGAAGGTATTCCACTGCCCGGTCGAATTTGAAGCCGGCGTGATCCAATGGCAGTTCGATCCCGCACTGCTCGATATTCCTTGCCCCAATGCCAATCCCATTACCGCCGACTTATGCCTTCAGTTTTGCGAGCGCATGCTTGGTTCCTTGGACAGCGACGAACCTGAATTCATCAAGACCATCCGACTGGCGCACCTGAGCGGACAAGGGCGCTTCGCAGGGGCTGACGAGATGGCAAGTCGCCTGCACATCTCTAAGCGGACGCTCCATCGGCGCCTCGTATTTTTGGGCGTCACGTATCAGGACATTCTCGATGACGTGCGGCGCCGTCTAGCCGACGAGTATCTGCGCAACACAATGCTCAGTATGGACGAGATCGCGGAGCGGACCGGATTTTCCGATACGTCGAATTTTCGCAAGGCGTATCGGAAATGGACAGGATTGTCACCGAACGAATACCGTCGACAGCAGCAATAGCCCGATTTCCCAGGTGCAGCCTTGGCTGGCATACCACATAGTAGGTAAGTGCTCCATAAACTCCAAGCTAGTCGCGATGTTCCGAGTACCGCATTCTTACCCCATCTAAACTGAGAAGGGGCGAGCATGAAGAAGTGCGGCATTCTGGATGCCGCATGTGAAAACCATCAAGCGCGAAGCGGCATGGTCTGGCGGTGAAAAGCTTGTATCGGTGACAGTGCAAGTTGAAAGCGCCAGCGGCAGTGTGTGCCGATGCAAATTTTCTCTTGAATATTTCAACAGAATAGACTGATTGCAGACGTTCGATGATCGCGAATGACCAGCAACACCCGATCCAAACCGGCCGTTCGTTCTTCGGAAATGAGGACGCTCAACGTCGTTCAAAATTAATGCAGCGTGCGGCTATCGCCTCCCAGCGCATCTACACACTGAGGTCGCTCAGCCCCAGATTTTTTCCTCCTGGGTTCCGGTAAAGGCGGTGAATTCAGCAAGCGTTTTTTCAGCAAGCGTTTTCACAGGCAGCACCCGATTGACGACGAGAATCAACGGCGAGGTTCCGCTCAACGTTATACGAGGGTTTTAAGTCTTTTCTAAAATACAAAATTGGTGTTTCCATGAAAATTTTGTTAGTGGTTATAGACAATCCTCGCTTTTAGGTCAATTATATTGACTTCAAATAAACATTGAATTAGCATTCAATAATTCTTGTAACAATAGGGCGCCTTAGCAGAAAAATTCGATCATTTTCCGTACAGCTACGTAATGTTCATTGTGAAGTTCTTTCACATGTGATGCTGCAAGAGACAACAGCTCTTATATTCCCTCCCCAGCGCACTTTCTCATCTAGGGATTAACTGAGTGTATTTTTCTGATGAATCTTTTCGTCCGATTTAAATACCGAAATTCATTGCACGAAAGTTGCTTCATGAAATTAATTTATTCCCCACCTTCTCCCTACGCACGGAAAGTTTTGGTTCTTGCGCATGAAATTGAAATTTTCGAAAAGCTAGAACATGTACGGATCAATGTTGCACCCACTGTTCAAAACGACGAAATAGCCATGTGGAATCCATTGGGGAAAGTGCCTGCACTCATCCTCGAAACCGGCGAAGCGCTATTTGATAGCCGTGTGATCTGTGATTATCTTGAGCAAAAATTTAGGCCGGATGCCCAAGTCGTTGATGAAAATAATGAATTGCATTGGATGATCAAAAGAATGCATGCGTTAGCGGATGGGATTCTCGATGCTGCATTGCTAGTCCGTTACGAAATAACCCTGCGTCCAGCCGACAAGAGATGGGCCGACTGGATTGATGGACAAATGCGTAAAATTCGTAACGGGCTGAACTATCTGGAAAAGGAAGCTCCCATCTGCGCCGATCGAGTTAATATCGGCCAAATAGCGCTTGGATGTACATTAGGGTATCTTGATTTTCGCTTCGAAGATGAAAATTGGCGTTCCGACCGGCCGAATTTGAGTGCATTTTATGATCAAGTTTCGAGCCGCCCATCCATGAAGAAAACAAAGCCTGTTTAACTTTGGGGGGGCGTCACGCAACGGCAACCGTAACGCTATTGGCCGGTCACTGGCAAGGTCTGCCGGATCGCAGTGCATACCCGCAGCACAGATAATTCGACGGCGGCCAATACATGTCTTCGTTTAGAATAGTGCTTTTCTATGCAAGGCACTTCAATTTTTCCGGGCATTTCCATATGCCGGTGTAACTACATTACGACCATCCTTAACATGTCGCGCTTCCAATGACAAAGATTAAAAAAAGCCCCGCGTTTGATCTCTCTCCTGTAAAAAAATCGGGAATGCGGGAGTTGCATCCGCTTGATGGCGCCCTATTGCTGATGCATTTTGCATTCCGCGGCCTCGTAGTCAAGGCTGACCTTTTCTTGGAGAGCCAAGGATTGTCCCGAGTCCATCACCGAATTCTATATGCGATCGTCCGCACTGAAGGATTGTCTATCGGCGGCCTGCAAGATCTCCTCGGCGTTAGCAAGCAAGCTCTCCATAAGCCGCTCAAGCATTTGCAAGAAGAGGGCTATGTCATCGCTGAGCGAGATGTGGTACAACACCGCACCAAACTTCTGCACCTTACACCGAAGGGGGTTCGCCTAGAACAGGCCGCATCGGATCACGAGCGTAAGGCGATCCAAGATGCGCTAGGCACCGTAAGCCCTTCCCAACAGCGGGTTTGGATGGAAATCATGACAGCGCTTGCTCGCAACGCTTAAGATTCATCCCTTAAAAGAGCACGGGATTCCAATCCCGTGCTCTTTTTCTAGTTTTGGGTTTGTGCTGCAAAGAGCCTTGGACGAACCATTACAACCTTGGCCAATGGTGCAATCAATGCTTGCGGCGCGTCTTCCCAAGTGACTACTTCTGGTGTAGCGATCAAGGGATTGCATTTTCCAGTATGGACCAGGTCAAGAACTTTGGGAATATGTGACCGCACATTGCACAGTCCAACGGATAATGTGACGCCACGCAGATACATTGGGAAAAGAGGGAGTTTCGGGTCTTCAAAAAAAATGCCTATACATGAACAATGGCCGCCTGGCGCCAATGCCATGAGTGATGTGTGGAGCTTATCAGGAGACCGAGTAGCGGCAACAACGACGTCATATCGTTCGTACAGACCTTCCTTCGGTCCGTCATACACCCTTGCTCCGCTGTCGACTGCTAGCTGATTGCGGTAATCGCTGACATCATAATAGTCCACCTCGGATGCACCAGCAGCAATAGCCATCTGAGTCGAAAGAATCCCCAGGCTTTCCGTCCCGCCTACAATCAGCACCTTCGGATCTTTGCGGGATGCAATCGGTTGGCTGGCCGAGACCCAGGCGTCTGTCAAGTTGTCGCTGGCACCGGCGGCGGCAACCGGATCCAATCCTTCTGGTAACGGAACAAGCATCGCATCAGCAAACGGCACCCTGACTTCTTCCGAATACAATCCGCCCCATTGCCCGCCCACCGGCACGCCGTACGCAGCATACTTCTGCACGCCTTGACAGTTCGCCGTCCGTCCGGCGAGGCACTGCATGCATTCGCCACACGAAATTTTCCAAGGCACTGACACAAGATCTCCAGGACGAACTCGTTGGACCTCGCTTCCTACTTCGAGAACCTCCGCCACACATTCGTGCCCGATCGCGAAAACGGGCTTGAACGGTGTAGTACCCGCAATCAAGCGCCTGTCGAGGTCGCATGATGCTGATGCAATGGGACGCA
>MESE01000121.1 GCA_001770855.1 Burkholderiales bacterium RIFCSPLOWO2_02_FULL_57_36 | reverse complement strand
CTGACCAAAAAATCAGCATAATCTTGGGGGAGCCGCATCCCGCCTGAAAAGTCAATGACGGTACTGACGAGGTGCTTACGTACGTGGTGCTGTTTATACTTGTTCGCATGAGCATTTCTCCAAGGTGATGCCAGGCTCCTGTTTGCAATAAAAAGGTGAAGGTGCCACAGATTCTTTGTGAGGAGAAAAAGTCGGTCTGCACCCTATCCTAATGCACTATAATTTCCCCGTGGAAATTAAATCCCCCGCGCAGCTTGCCAGCTTCATTGAGCTCATGGTGGATGCCGTCTTCGCCGTCTTCGCCGTCGATGCCGACGCTCATATCGTCTTTGCCAGTGCTGCGTGCGAGCGCATTTTCGGATACACGCCGCAGGAAATGATCGGCAAGCGCATGTTCGACATGATGGTGCCGGAAGACCGGGACCGGACCCGGCAGTCGGTACACGAGATCATGTCCGGCCAACTCCAACTGCATTTCGAGAATCGCTATATCCGCAAGGATGGGCGAGTGGTCCACATTATGTGGTCGGCGCGCTGGTCGCCGGCCGACCAATTGAGGATCGGGGTCGCGCGTGACATCACCGAACGCAAACAAGCCGAATCGGTGCAGGCTGCGCTCTATTCCATTTCCGAAGCCGCGCACGCTGCCGAGGATTTGCTCACGCTGTTTCAACGCATTCATCAAATCGTCGGCACCCTACTGCCAGCAGATAATTTTTCCGTTACGCTGTACGACAAGGAAACAGATCAACTAAGTTTTCCATATTATGTGGATGAGTACGAGCGGCCGCCAGAACCCTCCAAACCGGCCGGTACGCTCTATGCAGAGACTATCCTTACCGGACCCGCTTCTGCTGACCCAGGACACTGTAGCTGCTCGCCTGGAGGCACTGCAAATCTCCGTCGGCACGCATCCGCTTTGCTGGTTGGCTGTTCCGCTCAGCTCGCACAAAGACACGATCGGTGTGCTGGTGGTCAAAAGTTATCCGGGCGGCGTTTGCTACAGCGAAAAGGATCAGGAGTTGCTGCAGTTCGTGTCGACTCAAATCGCCACCGTCATCGAGCGTCAGCAAATGCGAGTTCGAATGGAGCACATGGCGCAGTATGATCAACTGACCACGCTTCCCAACCGTGGATTCTTATACGATCGATTGAAAGTCGCACTATCCACAGCAAGGCGAGAGCAAGCGCGATTGTCGTTGCTTTATCTCGATCTGGACAAATTCAAACAGGTCAACGACACCTTGGGTCATCACATCGGAGACCTGTTGCTGCAAGAGGTTGCAATGCGTTTGAAGCAATGCGTGCGTGAATCGGATACGGTTGCGCGCGTCGGTGGCGACGAGTTTGTGGTGCTGCTCCAACACGTCCAATTGCCGGAACAAGCCGTGCTGGTGGCGGAAAAAATCCGCAACGCCCTGAATCATCCCTTCACCATAGACGGCCACAGCCTGAACATCATGCCGAGCATCGGGATCGCACACTCTCCCGAGCATGGCGACGACGAGCAGCAGCTTCTCAAACACGCCGACAAGGCTATGTATTTTGCGAAAAACAGTGCTAATCAAAATCCTATAAACATTGAACAAGACGGGCCTGGTAATGCTGCTCACGTGGAATTGCCGGCTTTACCTGGTGCGACATGATTTGTTTAGACTGTTTCCCCCAGCCAAATTAGCGAGCTCGGGCAGGGCTTCGAGGCGTTGAAGAGAATGTTTCAGACCGGCCCGGATGCGCGACGCCGGCTACCAGCGGCAGGAGTACCGAATTGAGGTGTCGTTAGTCATGCAGTTGATACCGAGCAGTAAACGGGGGGCAGCATCGCTTATTTCCCGCCGCTGAAAAACAAGCGATGCTGAACCTTTTGATTTCACGCGCCGCGGCCCGGCAGCAAGGCCGTAATCAAAACTTAATGCAAGCCGCCCGCGCTTTGGAAATGCTTGCGCGCGTAGGCGAGTAACTGTCCATCCGTAGGATGATCGACCGTTTCAATGCCTTTGATTTTATCGGCGATAGCCGGCACGTTCTCGGTCAGATGTTTCATGAATGCGGTTTTTTCCTCAGCTGGTCCGACAATCAGGATCTCAATCGAATCTTTCAATGCAATGGCGATATCGGCATAGAAGGCAGTATTGTCGGATTCATTTGCGTGCTTTTGGTCACCGAATTTCGATTGGGGATGAGGATGGGCGGAATGCGTCTTGAGCGATTCTGATTCCGCCGCTTTCAGGTCAAAGTGAATAACTTGTGCCTTGGTATGGTCCAACCATACGACTGCGTGATGCAATGTCATTGATGTTTCTCCTGTGATGATTCGTGGTTGATGAAGGCACGGCATGCCGCGCTGTTGCCTGGCGCGCAGCCGACTATTGCCGCAGCAATGGATAGGGATTGATTGGCGTACCTTTCCACCATTTTTTTTCAGATGTCAGTTCGAAGATCGCGAAATGCAGATGGGGTGCGGCCGGGTTGGCGTTGCCGGTGCTGCCGACATAGCCGACCAGGTCTCCCCGGTAAAGATGGGTTCCTTCAGTGACCGAGGCTGCATAGCTATCGAGATGCGCATAGTAATAAGCGAATTTTTCGGTGACGTCGAATTGATAAAGTGTCAGCCCTCCGGCTTTGCTGTTAAACAGCTTGACCACTTTGCCGTCGGCGACCGCGAATACCTTGGTTCCCTTGGGCGCGAGGATGTCGATTGCCTCGTGACGGCGCTCGCTGCCGCGGGCCTGATCGAACGTATTCATAAGTTGGCTGGCCTTGATGCCGGCAACGGGAATCATCAAATTTTCAGTGGGTTTGATTACCACGCGTTCGGGTTGCTGAGCGTGCTGCGCCGGTGGTGCAGCCTCAGGCAGCAACGGCGGCGCTGGAGCTACGACCGCGGCAGGCAGAATGTCAACTGACGGTGAGACGATAACCGGAGCTGGCGTGGGTGCCACGGCAGGCGGGGCCGGCATGGCGATCGGCGGTGGCGGCATGACCAACGGCGGCGCGGCGGCGGGCACGCGAAACAACACGGAGGGCGTAACGTCAAGAAAGTAAGCAAGGGCGCCGGCGCCGCACAGTGCCCCGACAAGAAACGTCATGATCCATTTCATGATTGCCTCCTTTTTGGCTGTCCGTGCATCGAGCGGAAAGCGGATGTAAGTGTCATGGCGGTCATTGCTGCAAGGTGACCTGCGTGCCGGTCGATACAACCGAGCTCAGCAGTTTCACGTCCCAGTTCGTCAGTCTGATGCAACCATGCGACTCCGTCTTTCCAATTGTTGAAGGGATCGGCGTGCCGTGTATTCCGTAGTGCTCTTTGGTCAGGTCTATCCATGCTACGCCAACCGGATTGTTCGGCCCGGCAGGAATTTTTGCCTTCTTGTCACCCGGCGTGGCGTCCCAGAATAATTTAGGATTAAAGTGAAATACCGGATTTGCAGAGACACCCTTCACCTTCCAGCTGCCTATTGGTAATGGATCATGCTTGCTCCCGGTGGTCGCGGGGAATTGGGCAATGACCTTGCCATCAACATCAAGCACCGTCAATGTGCGACTGGACTCGTTGACGAGGATTTTTCCTGCCTTGGGTAGCGGCTCGGTATCCAGAACGTTCGGCACGATGATTTCTTGTCCCGCAAGCGCGAGATTTTTCCCAGGATTCAAACGCTTCAACAATGCCGGGCTGGTATGAAATTTTTCGCCGAGTGATTCCTCTGCGCTGGCAAAGCCCAATGCAAGCATTTTCGCTTTGTCTTCCATATTCTCGGGCACCACCATGAATGGGCCGGCGACATCCGCATCGGTGATCGTGTATGAAACCAGCGCGTTGGCATTGTCCGCATTCAATGCGGCCCATGTGGCCACGTTGACGGTGCCGGTCACTTCGAGGGCGTTCAGTTTCTGATATCCGGAAATTGCCTGGCGCATGTTCGAGCCGAAGGCGCCGTCAAGTTCGCCTGACGAAAAACGGGCGCGATTCAGCAGGATCTGCGCGCGCAAGACGCCTGCTCCCTTGGCGCGGGCGACTACCGGTTCGAGGCGCTCCATGGAGTTAACCTTGTCAAGCGAAAACAGCGGGCTGGTTGCAGCGATGGATATCTGCGCGCAAGCGGCGCTTGCCATAAATGCGGCCGTAAGGCCAAGTTTTGTGCGATTCAATTTTTTACCCTGGAGAAGCTGCTAAAAACTTATGGTAGGGCCGCACGGGCATGCAGTCTGTGGGGCAGCGAACCAAGCAGGCGATTAGTTGGGTTGACTTAATGACCATCCGCGGCACATGGCGCCGAGTGTTTTTTCTATAAGAACCGCATGGAACAACCCATTCGTGGCTGGACGAATAAACAAGGTCGGAAAAACGCTGCAAGCCGCGAGTAGCGGCCCTTCATGCTGGCGTTAGGCAGTCACGAGGCCGACGATTCGCCGTACCCAAGGCGCCACAATCGCGACCGTCGGAAAAGCAACGGGCCATGTCGTTACACAGCTTTTGAGCCATTGTGCAGGAAGCGCGGGATGGATCCCCTGCGTGGTTATGAGGACGAAGGCAGAGACGATGCAGACCATGATGGCCGAGAGCAGGGCACTGAAAACGATCGGTGCAAAACGGGCGGGAATACGCATTTAATTTTCCTAGGTGTAGTTGCTAAATTGGAAAACGGCTGTTACTTGGACTCATCTTCAAATTGAGTACAAAAAATATGTGGCCCAGCCCGCTGCATACAGGCCGAGGCCGAAAACCGCATGCGTAATGAGACTCTGTAGCCGGGCAGCGGCAGGGCGCGGTGTTAGGGAGGCTGCGATGCCTGCGCCCATGCCTGGCTGCATCAGCAAGAAAGGCGCCGCCACGGTGCCGATGCCGACGAGCAGTGCCGGACCGATCGTCGGGTGCTCAACCCATGCAAGGCCCCAGATGCCGATCAGCACGCTTGCGAACGCGATACCGATCAGGTAATGCGCGATCCATCCGATCAGCCGCTCACCCCGCACGGGTGAAGACCGCGCGATGGATGCATGGTGATAGCGTCCGCGCGGCATATGGGCGAGCCAGCGTCCGACCAGGCCATAGTCCGGGGGTGCAATGCCGAGCAGCGGTTTGCGCGCAATCCCCCACAAGTCCATCACCGCCGTAGCGCCAATCCCGGTGATAAGTGTGCATACCAGATAGTTCATGATCCTCTCCAAGGGTTTGCCTTCAATCGGCAGTGGTGGTAGCGTACAACTTGAAGTCAACTTTAAGTCAAGGGGTGGTATGGACATTTCCGAGGTGGCACAGCGGGCAGGCGTTCCAGCCTCGACCTTGCGCTTCTACGAGGCAAAGGGCTTGATCGCCTCTGTCGGCAGGCGGGGCCTGCATCGCCTGTTCGCGCCCGACGTGCTGGAACGGTTGGCGCTGATCGGATTGGGGCGTACCGCGGGCTTTTCACTGGACGAGATTGCCCGCATGTTCGCGCCCGACGGACTCCCGCAGATTGATCGGCAACTACTTGCTGACAAGGCGGCCGAACTTGATCGGACAATCCGCAAGCTGAGTGCCGTACGTGATGGTTTGCGACATGCGGCCTCCTGCCCTGCGCCGAGTCATATGGAATGTCCGACGTTCCGCCGGCTATTGGGAATGGATGCATCCGGGGCGATTGGTGTGCCAAGTAAAAAGGCGTCGTCAAGAACGCCGCGCGCTAACAATTTGCCGAAGGCGCGACGCCCCTGACGGGCCGCGGGCTGCGCTCAAACGATTGTCTTTCGGACTTGGCGTGATCGCCCGTACGCGGGCGTCTTTGCGATGACGCGTATCAGCCTGCTTCTGAAAAATTAATGCCGGTATGGTATATCTGTTCAGCGACGATGCGCCAAGCGGCGTGAGCCTGCAAGCCATCGGCGAGCGTAGAACCACCAGCGCAATTTTACTGACAATTCAGCTGCGGACAGCTGAGAGAAATTTTCTTTAGAGGACCTATGAAGACACGGATCACTGAACTCTTTGGCATCCAGCATCCCATCATCCAGGGCGGCATGCATTTCGTCGGTTACGCGCAGCTCGCCGCGGCGGTCTCCAACGCCGGCGGGCTGGGCATCATCACAGCCTTGACCCAGCGCAGCCCTGGCGCACTCGCCGAAGAGATCGGCCGCTGCAGGGAAATGACCGACAAGCCCTTCGGCGTGAACCTGACTTTTCTTCCGGTAGTAACGCAGCCCGACTATCCGGGCTACATCAAGGCCATCATCGATGGCGGAGTGAAGGTGGTTGAGACGGCCGGGAATAATCCCCAGAAGTGGCTGCCGGCGCTGCAGGAGGCCGGCATCAAAGTGATCCACAAGTGCACCGCGGTGCGCCACGCGCTGAAGGCCGAGGCGATCGGATGTGACGCGGTGAGCGTCGACGGCTTCGAATGCGGCGGCCACCCGGGCGAAGACGATGTGCCCAATTTCATCCTGCTGCCGCGCGCGGCCGAAGAGCTCACCATTCCTTTCGTCGCCTCGGGCGGCATGGCCGACGGCCGTTCGCTGGTGGCCGCGCTTGCACTGGGCGCCGAGGGCATGAACATGGGCACGCGCTTCATCGCCACGAAGGAGGCGCCCGTGCACGACAACGTCAAGCAGGCCATCGTGGCCGCGAGCGAACTGGACACGCGCCTGGTCATGCGTCCGCTGCGCAACACTGAACGCGTGCTTGCCAATAACGCGGTACAACGCCTGCTGGAAAAGGAGCGCAGCCTGGGCCCCGCTTTGAAGTTTGAAGACATCGCGGCCGAGGTGGCCGGCGTCTACCCGCGCATCATGATCGACGGCGAGATGGACGCGGGCGCCTGGTCTTGCGGCATGGTGGCCGGCCTGATTCGTGACGTGCCCACGGTCAAGGAACTCATCGACCGCATCATGGCCGAAGCCGAGGGATTGATCCGCCAGCGCTTGGCGGCGGCGGTGAATGGCTGATCCCTCTGCTTGCAGAACTCGATAAACGTTATGCCCGCCTCGCGGCCGCTATCTTCGGCGCGGGCACCTTTCACAATTTGGAGACGCCATGCCTTTGCCAACTCTTGAAACGACCCTGTACAGCGTCGACCAGGGTGTTGCCACCATCACGCTGAACCGACCCGAGAAGCTCAATGCCTACAACGCGAAGATGCGCGAGGAACTTCTTGCGCTCTTCGACGAAACCGACGCCGACGACAACGTGCGGGTCGTGATCGTCACCGGCGCAGGCCGGGCTTTCTGCGCAGGCGCCGACCTGTCGTCGGGTGGCTCGACCTTCGACCGCAAGGCCGGCTCCGGCGACCTCTCGCGAGAATCGCTCAAGGTCGGCGACGTGTACCGCGACGGCGGCGGCACCAACACCCTGCGCATCTATCAAAGCCTGAAGCCGGTCATCGGCGCGATCAACGGACCGGCAGTGGGGATTGGCGCGACCATGCAGCTGCCGATGGACGTGCGCCTGGCCTCCACCGAAGCGCGCTTCGGCTTCGTCTTCGCACGGCGCGGCATCACCCCGGAAGCTGCGTCGTCATGGTTCCTGCCGAAGGTGGTGGGCATGCAGACCGCGCTCGAGTGGTGCATGACCGGGCGGGTGTTCGGCGCCGACGAGGCATTGGCGCGCGGGCTGGTCCGCTCGCTGCATGCGCCCGATGAGCTGCTGCCTGCCGCGAATGCGCTCGCCCGCGAGATCGCCGACAACACGGCGCCGGTGTCCGTGGCATTGACCCGCCAGCTGCTGTGGCGCATGGCGGCGGCGCCGCACCCGATGGACGCGCATCGCATCGACAGCCGCTCCATCCAGGCGCGCGGCGAATCCGCGGATGCCCGCGAAGGCGTGAGCGCCTTCCTGGAAAAGCGGCCGGCAGTCTTCCCCAACAAGGTGTCGACCGACATGCCACCGTTCTTTCCCTGGTGGGATGAGCCGACGTTCGAGTGAGACACCCGGCGGCAAAGCGACTTGGGATGCGAAGGGCGGCAGGTTTGGCCGCTGCGTCCCATCCTTCCATATAAAACCACCTTGAGACCCGACATTACTATGAGCTTCGATACCTCCCTTTCGCTGTGCGGCCCTTTGCGGCAGCCGCGCCAGATGCTGGCCGATCAGGAATACAGCGGCCACTCCTCCATCCACGACGACGCGATGGCCGAGAAACTCGGCTTTCGCGCCGGCCCCATCGAAGGGCCGACGCACTTCAGCCAGTTCGTGCCGCTGCTTGCGCACCTGTGGGGCAACGCCTGGTTCGAGCGCGGCTGCTTCTCGGCGCACTTCCAGAACATGGTGGTCGAGGGTGAATCGGTACGCGCCTTCGTCGAGCTGCCTGCACCGGGCGCCACCCGCGCACGCGCATGGGCCGAAAAAGCCGACGGCACCCCGGTGCTCGAAGCCAGTGCCAGCCTGGGTCCGGACCACGGGACGACACTGCTGGAGCAACGCATGGCACAGCTGCGCGCGCCTGAAAAACTCGTGATCCTGTCGGACCTGCACGTCGGCATGGCCGGCGCGGAAGACGAGCCGGTGCGCATGGAGGCGGACCAGCACATGGGTAATCTCTATCCATTCTCGCTCACACAGAAACTCGGGCGGATCACCGAGAACTCTGCCTGGTATGCCGACGGGTCGCCCTCGCCTTGGGGCCGGGCGATCATTCCGCTGGAAATGGTCAGCGTGCTCGCGGAGTACAGCAGCACGAAGGCCAGGTTTCCGGTGAAGCAGCCGGTCGTCGGCCTCTTTGCCGATCAGGAGATCCGCATGGTTGAGGGGCCGCTGTTCGTCGGCGAAAATTATCTGATTCGGCGCGACATCGTGGCCCTGTCGGAGAGCAAGCGCACCGAGTCCTACTGGGTACGTACCCGCATTTTCGATGAGGCAGGGCAGCGCCTCAAGGCGGAGATGCTGCTCAACCACGCCACGCTGAAGCACTCTTTTGAGGGATACGAGTCGGCGCGGAACGGCGGCTGAGCGAGAAGGGGTGTTGAATTGCCGCTGGTCTTTGCTATTGAGGATTTTTGTCCAACAAAACAGTTTGTCCATTATTAATGGACAAACTAAAATAGTGGACAAATTTGACGAAACAAGCATTTATTAGCTATCATTGTCCAAAAAAATGCATTGTCCAAAAAAAATGGACAATAAAAAATAATGGACAAAATGCCCGACACAGCTGAAACCCTCTTGCTGAACGATGCGATCAACACGGCGCGCGGGCTTGGTGTGGCCGTGCAAGTTGTGCAACGGGAGCCGCAGCTTGGGCGCACCAAGGCAGACGCATTGGTGCGCATCGACCATGGTGGTCAGGAAGTGTTTTATGCAGTCGATGTGCGCCGTGCGTTGCGGCCCGCTACGCTGGGCGCCGCATTGCTTCAACTGGAACGTCTGGGTCAACAAGCGATGCTGGTGACGGACTACGTGACGCCTGAGCTGGCCGATGAATTGAAGAGACGGCGAATTGCTTTTCTGGATGCCGCCGGCAACGCCTATCTGGAGCAACCCAATCTTCTGATCTGGGTAAAGGGACAAAAGCCGGCCGTCAAACCAACCGCGCCGACCGTTGGCCGCGCCTTCCAGCCCACCGGCTTGCAGGTGCTGTTTGCTCTGCTGTGCAATCCGCAGGCGGTCAACCGGCCGTATCGCGAACTGGCCGAGATGGCCGGCGTGGCGCACGGCACCGTCGGTTGGGTAATCCCGGATCTGCAGCAACTGGGTTATGTACATGACCTGAACGGCAAGCGCGGCACGCGTCGCTTGTTCGAGCAAGAGCGCTTGCTGAATCAATGGACCGACACATACGCCCGGGTCTTGCGGCCACGCACGCTGCTCGGCCGCTACTACGTGCCAACGCTTGAGGGTTGGAAAGGCTGGCCGATTGAAGAACACGACGCCTTGTGGGGAGGTGAGCCCGCTGCCGATCTGCTGACCGGCTACCTGCGTCCGGGTGTGCTGACGCTGTATGCGGAAAAACTGCCGGGTCTGCTGGCGGCGCGCCAGCGGTTCATCAAGGCGCCCGCACCCGGCCACATGGCAGTCGTCGAAGTACGCAAGCGCTTCTGGAATTTTCCAGGCGATCCTGAGCACACCAATCTTGTGCCGCCACTCCTCGTATATGCGGATTTACTGGCGACCGGCGATGCACGCTGCATCGAAACCGCAAAAATGGTTCATGAAACGTATGTCGCTCGACTTTTCACAGAAAACTGATCTGGTGCCGCTGGCGCATGTCGTCCGTGCGCTGCAATCCGTCGCACAATCGATGGCGGTGGAACTCTTTCTGATGGGCGCTGCTGCACGGGATTTGATGCTGCACCATGCGCACAACATTCCGCCGCAACGCCAGACCGAGGATGTCGATTTTGCAGTCATGGTGCATAACTGGGAAACCTTCGCCGACCTGCGCACGGCCCTGGTTGCAAGTAAGGAGTTTTCCGAACGTCCCGGCCCGGCCACCCATCGGTTGCGCCATCGCAAAACCGGGCTGCCGCTGGACATCGTTCCGTTTGGCGGCATCGAACGCGCGGACCGAACCATTGCCTGGCCGCCCGACCAGAGCACGATATTTGATTGTTTCGGTGCCAGCGAGGCGTTCGATGCAAGCATGCTGGCGGAGTTGCCCGAAGGCGTAACCGTGCGCGTCGCCTCGATACCTGCACTTGCCTTGCTCAAGGCGATCGCGTGGCAAGACCGCAGGTCAGGCAAAGACGCGGGCGACCTGCTGTTCTATTTGCGCAGCTATATGGATTGCGACAATATCGACCGCGCAGCCCGCGATCACGGCGATCTGTTCATCGCAGCAGATTACGATCATGAAGCCGCGGGCGCGCAGTTGTTGGGCCGCGATATCGCACTGTTGCTGGACCAGCAGTCCATCGAGCGCATCCTGGAAATATTGCTGCCACAAGCGGATGCCGAAGGCACGTTGCTACTTGCCAGTCAGCCGGGAATCGATCTGGAACAAGCCCGCAGAATGATTGAAGCGGTCTGCGATGGGCTCACCGACGCTATTTAAGACCGCAGGTCTGATGGTCAGAATAATCTTTTAAAAACCCTTAAAAATTTATGCCCTTCATCTACTCCACCCTGAGCCACCCATTGCGCGTGCCATTAGCGGCAGAGATTCATTCGCGGCCGTCGCTGAACATCGACGCACCGGAAAGCATTTCCTACTTCGCCGTCTATGGCGACAATGGCATCGCGCCGGGACCGTCCAATGCGGTAACCCAGAATGCGATCCTCGCGGCGTTCTGCGCCCATTTCGGCGTAGCCGCACCGGTCCTGGAGGCGAAGTATTTCCACCACGATTTCGGCCGCTTCCGCCTCAAGTGGGAATGCCACACCGAGTTCGCCACCTATACGTTTGCCCAGCACCATGAACGGCAGCTTTCGATACCGGAAGCGTTCGAGCACGTGCCGTTACTGCATATCCCGCAGCAATGGCTGATGAGCCTGCAGGGCAAGATCATGGTGGCGGCCCACATCGTGGTCGACCAGACCAGCGGTTCTACGGAATCGTTTGCGCAGGAATTGCAGGACGTATTTGAAGGCAGCACGCTGGTCGGCAGCCGTGTCGTGCAAGGCGGCGAACTGTGGACCGATTTCCTGATGCAGGCGGACGGCTTCAGCCGATTTGTCGTGCGCGATGCCGGACTGCGCGGGCGCCAGGCAGGACGTCTGGTGCAACGAGTCCTAGAGATCGAAACCTACCGGATGATGGCCCTGCTCGGCCTGCCGCATGCACAGCAGGCAGCGCCGATCCTCAACTCGATCGAGAGTGAGCTCGTGACGCTGACCGCGACCATGGTCGAAACCGACGACGCAAGCCTCGGGCGCTTGAACGAGCCGGATGCGGATGAAGAACAGAAGCTGCTGGATCACATCACCCGGCTCGCCGCACGCGCCGAAAAACTATCCCTCGACAACAGCTATCGCTTCGCCGCATCGCAAGCCTATTTCCGGCTGGTCCATGCGCGCATTGAGGAGTTGCGGGAAGAGCGCATGGAAGGCATACCCACCGTCGAAGAATTCATGGACCGGCGGCTGACGCCGGCAATGCGGACTTGCGAGGCAATGGCGAACCGGCAGGAAGCGCTTGCGCAACGCATCGCCAATACCAACGACCTGCTGCGCACCCGGGTCGGCGTCGCGCAGGAGCGGCAGAACCGCAAGATCCTGCAGTCGATGAACGCGCGGGCCGGCCATCAGCTGCGTTTGCAGCAAGCGGTGGAGGGGCTGTCGGTCGTGGCGATTTCGTATTACCTGATCGGCTTGTTCAGCTATCTGGGTAAAGCGGCGGAGGCGATGGGTTGGGTAAAGAATTCCGGCATTGGTGTCGGGTTGCTGATACCGGTGGTGGCTGCCGGGGTTTGGATCGGGTTGCGGCAGGTGCATAAAAAAATACGTATTCGCCCCGAGTAAGAGCCGGGTCTTTGGCGCCTAGCGGAAGTTTGTCGAAACGAGGTTGCGCCAAGAAAACAAGGGAACAGAAATACTGGGAAGCCGTTCACTGGTATCTGAAAAATTCTGCGATTTCCTTTCCACCATTCCATATTTCGCCGCATTCGACAAACTACCGATAAACGGATTGCCATTGAGGATTCATCATAGATCTGCGGTCTGGTCCGAAGTGGACTGCGCCGAAGCGCATCCTCAACCGAATTGTTCATTGAGCGTACGCAGCGCGTCATCCAACCTGAACATGGCTGCCATATCAGGCCGGGCCGCTGCAATTTCACGCTCGGCCATCAAGATCGCCCGCCAGTCGCTGAAATGGTATTCCTTGCGGTTCTCCAGGGGTCTGAGCAACGCGCGGGCGCGCTCGACATCGCCCTTGCGTGCCGCGACGCGCGCCAGGCCGGCCTGGGCAAATAAATACGTCGGATCAAGTTCTGCGGCGCGATGAAACAGTGCTTCGATTTCGTCAAGGTCGTGTCCGAGCGCATCCTTGATGCTGGCAAAGTTGGCGACCAACGTAGGATGCCGTGGATGGCTGGCAACCAGTTCTTCGGCAATGTGCAACGCATCCTGAATGTCGTTCCGCTTCAGCAAGCGATACATTTTTTCGAGCCGGGCTTGCGATGCCGCCGGCAGGCCGAGGTTGGTCGGTTCGGCATGCAGCTGCATCGGGCGCAATTCCAATTCCCGTACTTCGCCGTGCAGCAGCACTTGCTGCGGCTCGCCCGCTTCGACAAAACCGTTTTCCTGCATCCAGCGGTCAAGCTCCAATCGATCCTGGTCCGTACCGCATGGACGGACCAGCAGGTTGCGCAGCGTGTCGAGGGCAGCGCTGTCGCCGTCCCGGGCCCGTAACTGGAGGATCGGTATAGCGTAGAAGCGCACCGCGGGTCCGCCCAGTTCAGCTGCGGCGGCAAGATAGTCGGCGTGGGCATCGCAACGACGGCGTTGGACTTCGATCGCCGCCTCCTGCGCCTGCGCTCCTTTCGCCGTTTGCAATTCCGCAATCCAGGATTGCGGAAACCAGTCATGGAATCCGCCGGCTTTGACGTCGACTTCCTTGCCGAGTGGCTGGAGCGCCAGCGCAATCAATGCCATGTCCGCGTCCGGATTGTTCGGATCGAGTTCGACGGCTTCGGCGAACATCTCGCCGGCGCTTTCGATGTTGCCTTTTCGCAGTGCAGCCAGCCCGGCAAAATACGCGCAAAGCGAATTTTGCGGGGTGTTTTCGTCCTCCCAGAATTCGGCTTCGCGCAGCCTGCACCACGCGGCGATGGCGTCGTCGTCGGCACCCAGCAGTAACAGGCCGAACATTTGGCCGTAGGCATCTTCCGCCCGCAGCGGCTGCGCATCGCGCAAGTTGTCGGCCAATGCGCTCGCAGGCCCGCGTCCGCCGCACCATAGCCGCAGCCGGATAACATAATGCAAGGCGAACAGGTTGCGCGTGTCGTGTTGCCAATTCGTTTCGAAGTCGGTCAGCGCCGCCGTAATCTCGCCTTGCGCAAAGCGCGCTATCGCCAGGTTGTTGCGCGTGGATGGGTGGTCGATGCCTTTCCGCATCGCAATCACTGCATCATATCGGCCAAAGGTCAGGAACAGGCGCGACAGATCGACCGCCACCCCTTGCTCGAAAGTGAGGTCGCCCAGCACGCCGGGCAACGGCGGCAGTTCGGGAAGAGGATGGCCCTCGGCTTGAGCGCGCTTTTGCGCAGCCGATGCCCCGAGTGCCGGCAAACCGGCGTCGAAAGCCGAATCCTGCAGCGCTTCCAGCGCCGCCAGGCTGCCGGGCGAGGCCGCCGACCAGTCCCAGGCATGAAGACTTGCGGCAAGAAAATCGCCGGAAGTGTCGCTGACTTCCCAGGCCAGTGCCAAAAGCGGCTTGAAATCCGGAAAGCGGGCGCGCAATGCGGCAACGCGCATTTGGGCTTCTTCGTGCCGGCCAAGGCGCGACAGCTTGCGAACCGCATCCAGCTGCGCGGATTGCGGCACGGGCGGTTGGTGCGCCCTGGTGCGGGACGGCTTCTTCTTCATGGCTTTGTGCGATGGAGGTCAGGGTGAAAATTATAGCGGCTGCGGGATACGTGCTGTCTGTTGGAGGTCAATGGCTGCAAGTTCTGCAAGGCGCTGGTCCGGCAGATGAATCTGGCGGGCGGTCTGGCCCGAATCGCCGTGGCCGAAAAATGTCGGACTGGCTTCCTTCCCGATCAATCATGAAATGAGCGACTAACTCTTTATGCAGTGAATTACTTGTAAAAGATAACCATGTAAATCAATGATTTATACCGAATCAAAAGAAACTTTGGTTGACAATCTTCGTCAAAAACTATAATTTGTCAACAAAAGGGGATAACTATGTTAAGCGATCGCATTCACCGCGCCCGCGTATTAAAACGAATGACGCTGCAAGAGATGGCCGATGCCATGGGCGTGACCAAGCAGGCTCTCAGCAAATTCGAAACGGGTAAAGACACGCCAAACTCAACCCGCCTCATCCAAATGTCCAAGCTCTTGGGAGTAAAGCCGGAATACTTTTTCCGTGCGTACTCGGTCGAGCTCAATAATGTGGAATTTCGCAAGCAGACGGCGCTATCGGCAAAGGACCGCGATGCCATTATTGAACATACGCGCGACAGTCTCGAGCGTTACCTGATTCTGGAATCTTTCTTTGAAGGCGAAGGCCTGCCGCACCGTTTTTCCGACAAATCCCGATTCGAAGTCAATAGCCTGGAAGATGCGGAAAAAGCGGCTGAAGATCTCCGCAAGCATTGGCGCATCGGATTCGATGCGGTTGAAAATCTGACCGAGTTACTGGAAGATCACGGCCTCAAAGTGGTTGCGCTGAACGCACCCGACAAATTCGATGGCCTTTGTGCAGAAGTCGGGACGCACTCGGTAGTGATCCTGAACAAGAATCGTCCCGGTGATCGCCAGCGTTTTACGGCTGCGCACGAACTTGGTCATTTGGTCATGCGTGTTTCCGCCGATCTCGATGAAGAAAAGGCCTGTCATCGTTTCGCCGGCGCATTTCTTTTTCCGGCGGAATCAGTAAAGAGGGAGTTCGGTCAACGGCGCGCAAAGCTCCATATTTATGAACTGCGCTCGCTCAAGGAAAAGTACGGGATCAGCATGCAAGTCGTCATGCGTCGCGCTTACGAACAGGGCATCTTGACGGATGCCGGATACAGGTCGATGAACTTCTTGTTCAGCAAGTACGGTTACCGGAAACAAGAGCCCGGTAAGCAATTGCCGTCGGAACATCCGGAACGGTTCAATCGTCTGGCATATCGCGCGCTGGCCGAAGGAATGGTAAGCCCTTCCAAGGCGGCTGAGCTGCTGCACGTTCCACTAAGCCAGGTCGTGCCCAATACGCCGCAACAGACGGGTGCCTAGTTGCAGGCGTCACTCGTCTTCGTTTCCGATACCAATATCTGGATCGATTTCGACAAGGCCGGCTTACTGCACACATTGTTCGCATTGCCCTTTCATTACTGCACCACCGATTTCGCCGCAGAGGAACTCGCGCAACCCGATGGCAAAACATTGATCGAGCACGGATTAAGAGTGATGCCGCTGGAAGCTGCGGCACTGCTGAGAGTGGAAGTGCTAACCCGGAAATACGCAAAACCTTCATTCACGGACTTGACTTGCCTGGTACTGGCAGAAGAGATCGGCTGCAAACTCTTGACCGGCGATCAAGCGCTTCGCAAGGCGGCGGAGAATGAGGATAACGTCGTGGTGCATGGCGCACTGTGGTTGCTGGACCAAATGATCGAACACAAGATTCTTTCACTGAAAAAAGCAAGCGCGAGCCTTCAGAAAATGCTGGAATGCGGAGCACGTCTCCCGCAAGCGGCATGCGACGAGCGGCTCAAACGATGGGAAGGATGAAGCAAAATCACTCGCAGATCGACTACGGTCACCGCATTGCGGCGGTCTGAAGTCGAGTGGTTCCGCGTGAGTTGTTCAACTTTCAGCAGGAAAGCCACGCCAGCAAGCGCAGCTTCAATATGGAGCGAATTGCAGGTGCACCCGCGTCACTTTCCGCAAAGCCGCTTCTTTACCAGTTCCCCCGGCCATGCATGCCCGGTCGGCTTGGAAATCTGCCGCGCCAGCCGTGCGTTGATGTCGGCCAGCGGCATCTTTTGTTCCAGCAGCCACTCGATCAGGAACGTATAGTCGGTCATGTTTCCCTGGATGCTGCGGCGGTTGTCGTAGCCGGTGGTGGCGGTGATGACGAGCGGCTGCATCGCATCGCATTCGCGGCGCGCGATATCGGGCGGCACGCCGAGCGTGAGCAGGTGCGCGAACAGTGCGCCGGTGAAGCGCTGCGGCAGCGTCGAGAATGGCGCCGCTTCCACCAGCAGGCCGAGCCGGTCGTGTTCACTCACCGCCAGCACCAGCTTCATCGGCCGCACATGCAGCAGGTTCATCGTCCAGTCACCGAGCAGCGCGGCGGACGGGTTGCCCGTGGCGGCGTCGGCTGGCGCAGCGGGTTGGGTGCGCAATGCGGTGAGCAGTTTTTGCGTGCAGCGCAGAGCGGTCATGCTTTTTCTGCGACGGTACTGTTTGATTTGCTGCTGCGCTTGCCTTTGGGCGCTGACTCGCGTGCGGCGGTCAGGCGTTTCAGTAGTTCGGCGGCGAGTTCGTCGTTGGGGTCTTGGGGGACGAGTTCGCCGCGGAAGGCTTTGGCTAGTAGGGCGGGTGTAAGGCGGTCGGCAGTAGTTTGAGCCGTTGCAAGTCGAGCTTCGAGGCGATCAGCGAAGGCTAATAAGATCTTAACTCGGCGCACAACCTCTTCCTGCTCCGGCTTAGTTGGCAACGACAATGGAAAAGATCGCATCTTCTTTATGCCAAAAGCGGCTTGAGAAGTCGAGCTTGCTTGGCCTGCGATATCACTTAGTACTTTAGGTGATGAAAAAAATAAGAGCAAATATGCCGGATCGACTTTCTCTGGATTTGGTTGAATAAGAATTACGTTGGCGGAGACGACATATTTCTCGTCAGCAGGGAGGCGAGTCGGTCTTCCAAGCGTGCCGATTTTGCCAAACATAAAGTCACCATCCCGGATTTGATAGCGGCTTTTATGATCTTCATAAACATCCCAACTGACTGTTTTGGCTGCCAATAAGTTGAGATTTCCTTTCCTATCTACTTCGCCAATACCCACATACGGAACACCATTGACGACCAAAGAGGGAGTTCTATGGCTAGGATGTGGGTCGATTACACCGGCAATTTCGGATAATGTCTTTATCTCATTCGATTCCATATGACCGGAACGATGCCTCCATTGCGTGGTCAAGCTGCCTGACATACCTGCAGCAAGGACGGATTGGCGGAAGCGTTTGAGGATGAGGGGGACGCGGTTCAGGCGTTCGCGGCAGGCATCCACGCGCGCGAGCACGGTGTCGAGCTTGTCGGCGATGCGTTTTTGTTCGGGGTGTGGCGCGAGTGGTATTTCAATGGAGCGCAACTTATCTTGAGAAATATTTCGCATTGATAGCTGGTTACCGGACGAGCTCTCTTCAATAGCTTTACGCACCGACGGAAGTTTTAGCGCGTAATTTATCCAGCGTTTAGAGTCGTTGGGAAC
The DNA here is from genome assembly GCA_001770855.1 of Burkholderiales bacterium RIFCSPLOWO2_02_FULL_57_36. Classification (GTDB taxonomy): domain Bacteria; phylum Pseudomonadota; class Gammaproteobacteria; order Burkholderiales; family Burkholderiaceae_D; genus MESE01. The sequence goes on along the minus strand of MESE01000121.1, from coordinate 7,365 downwards.
AACAAGCCGTAGAACTTTATCGCTAAGATAAAGTTGTTTATTTATGCTTCCGACAATGACGGAGGCGCCTACGAGTTCGATTGTATTTGCACGGGAGATTAATAAATCACCGGCCGAAATTCGCGCTGTTTCGTTTACTTCGGCATTAGCAGGGAGCGTTTTGCTCTGCTCTTGATTAAAGCGTCCCCAAGTCACTGCACTGATTTTTACTAACCCTTTTTCGCCGTTTCTGGGCGGACGCTCTTCGCACTTGACGTTCAAGCCAGCCTCGATTTTTTGAATCAGCTTGTCGAGTGCGATCGACCGCCAAGTCGTCGGTAATCCGCTCATTCCGCAACCTCTTCACCCAACTCAGCCAATATTCCTTGCAACTCTGAAAGAGCCGCTTCCAGTTCAGTCATCGCTTCCTGCGCCAGCACCGCCGGTTCCGGCAAATCCGCAGCATCCTCCGCGCTCTCGTCCTTCAGCCATGCGATATCAAGGCTGTGGCTGCGCCCCGCAATCCATTCCCGGCTAAAGCAGCGAAACCGCCCCGCCTCACCCTGATCGACACGTTCGCCATTGCCAAGCGGATCATCGCCGTAAGTCTTTTCAAACTCGGTAAAGTACGAGCGCGTAAACGGCGTGCGCTTGCCGAACTTCGGCATGTTCGCGCGCATGTCGTAGACCCACACGTTCTTCGTGCTGCCGATCGCCTTGTCGCTGACCTTGGTAAAGAACAGCACATTGGTCTTGACGCCCTGCGCGTAAAAAATCCCGGTCGGCAGGCGCAGGATCGTGTGCAGCTTGCACTTGTCCATCAGGTCGCGCCGGATGTCGGCGCCGACGCCGGCTTCGAACAGCACGTTGTCCGGCAAAACCACCGCTGCGCGGCCGCCATCCTTCAGGTGACGGTAGATATGCTGCAGGAACGCGAGCTGCTTGTTTCCGGTCGAGAAAGTGAGGTCGTCGCGCGTTGGTCCGCCGCCGCCTTTCGCGGTGCCGAACGGCGGATTGCTGAGGCAGATATGGGTCTTCGGCAGCGTGGTGCCGGCGCTGCCGAGCGTGTTCCCGAGATGCACCACGCCCTGCTCGTCGCCTTCCATCCCGTGCAGCAGGCAATTCATCAGCGCGAGCCGGCGCGTGCCGGGCACCAGTTCCATGCCGATATAGGCCTTGGTGCGCTGGAACTCCTGGTCCTTGGTCTTCAAGTCGTACAGGTTGTCGGTATTGCCGCGGATGTACGCATCGGCGGCGATCAGGAAGCCGGCGGTGCCGGCTGCCGGGTCCTGGATGGTTTCACGGGGTTGCGGCTTGACCAGGTGGATGATGCTGTCGATCAGCGGGCGCGGCGTGAAGTACTGGCCGGCGCCGGACTTGGTTTCGCCGGCATTCTTTTCCAGCAAGCCTTCGTACAGGTCGCCGAGGCCGTCGCGCTTGGCGCTGAACCAGTCGATGCTGTCCAGGCTCTTGATCAGTTGTTCCAGGTGGCGCGGTTCGCGCAGCCGGGTTTGTGCGTCGGCGTAGATCGCGGAGATCAGCGGGTCGGTGCTCTTGCTGAGATTGAGCAGCGTTTCACGGTAGTGGTTGAGCAGGTTGATGCCGGACAGGCCGGAGAGTTTTTTCCAGCGCGCGTATTCGGGCAGCGCATGCTTGTTGAGAATACCGTTGGTAGTGTTCGTTTCGCGCACCTCGTGTTCCATCTTGATGAACAGCAGCAGAGCCAATTCAGTCACGTAGTCGGAATAATTGATGCCGTCGTCCCTGAGCACGTCGCACAGGTTCCAGAGTTTTTGGACGATGTCGTTATTGGTCATTGCGGTGTTTCCTGGTTCAGTATGGTGATGTAGGCGCTGTACGCATACACGCGGTTGCGTTTGCGGCCGGTGAGTTCTTGCACGATGCCGAGTTCGTGCTCCATCGCATCGAGCGCCTTGCCGATGGTGGCGGGTGTCAGGCCGGTGGCCTGAACAAGCGCGTTGATGTTGGAGACCGGATGCGCGAACAGCGCATCGAGGATTTGCCTGGCGGAGCCGGCCAGGCGGCCGAGCGAGGCCAGGTGCGCCTTGTCGTCGGCCAGCAATTGCGTAAGCTGCTGCGCGGTGCTGACTGCCTGGTTGGCGATGGCGGCGATCGCGTCGACAAAGAACAGCAGCCATGCTTCCCAGTCGCCGGTGATGCGCACTTGTTGCAGCAGTCGGTAATAAGTGTCGCGGTATTGCTTGAAGAACAGCGACAGGTAGAGCAGCGGCTCTTTCAGCACGCCGGCTTCGACCAGGATCAGCGGGATCAGCAAGCGGCCGACGCGGCCGTTGCCATCCATGAACGGATGGATGGTTTCGAACTGCACATGCGCCAGCGCGGCCTTGATGACCGGCGCGGTGGGGGCGGGCAAGTCGTTGATGAAGCGCTCCAGCGCGGCCCAGCAATCGGCGATCTGATTGGCGGGCGGCGGCACGAATGCGGCTTCATCGGCGCGGTGGCCGCCGATCCAGACCTGGTTCTTGCGGAACTCGCCGGGGCCGCGTTGCACGCCGCGCCCGGAAGTCATCAGCGCCTGGTGGATTTCGGTGACCAGGCGAAAGCTGATCGGCTGGCCTTGGCGCACGCGCTCGACGCCGAGCGTCAGCGCTTTGACGTAACAGGAGACTTCCCGCACATCGTCCATCGGCACGCCGGGCTGGCCTTCCATTTCATACAGCATCAGGTCGGACAGCGAAGATTGCGTGCCTTCGATCTGCGACGACATCACCGCTTCCTTGCGCACGTAGCTGTACAGGAACAGTTGCGCGTCGGGCAGCAGGGTGCTGATCGCGTCCAGCCGACCGAGTGCGAGCAATGCATCGTCGAGACGGGTTTGCAGCTTGCCGCTCAGGTCGAGCGCCGGCAACGGCGGCAGAGGCGCCGGGACAAACGCTTGGCAGGCGATGCCGCCGGCGACGGTGGCGGTGTACTGGCCGGTGAGTCCGCGTTGCATTGGGTAAAGTTAAAATTAGCGAGGTCGTTATTTTAACTTAATCGCTAAATTAAAATAAAGAGGGTAAATTAAACTAGTTTTGCGCCGGCTTCATGCGGTTTGCGGCCACAGCGCTTCGGAAAACTGGTCCAGCACCTGATCCAGCTGGCCGCCGAGCATCGCATCCAGCCTTTTTGCGCCGCCATCGCCGCTGAACCGCTGGTTGACGAATTGATGGTCGATCACCACTTCGTGCACCAGTTGCTTTGCCAGACGGTCCAACCAGCGGCGCTGCACCGGCGACCAGTTGCCGGATGCGTAAATGCGCTGCATTGCATTGGCAACCCGTTGCTCGAACGGCAGCAGTGCTTCGCCGAGCGCCGCCTGGCGGATATGGCCGATGATGCTGGCGGCGATATCCTGGTTGGTCTTGTTGCGCCACGCGGTTTGTAGCGTCGCTTCATTGAAGTGATGTTCGTCCAGCAGCAGGCGCACTTCCTTCAATTGTTCGCGCGTCAGATCCTTCGGCCGGTTAACGACCACCGCCAGCGCGGCGGACTGGTTAATCTGTTGCCGAATGAAGTCGTTGAAGCTTTGCAGATAATCGTCCGGCCGGTTGTACTCGCCATAGCTATGCTCGCGCACCATCAACTGGTCTTTGTGCTCGGAAATGATCGGCATGTATTCACTGCCGATCAGTTGCCTGACTTCGGCCAGCTGCTGCAGCAACAACCGGTGCTCGCGCACGAAGTCGGCGGCGCCCTTTGGACCGAGGCGGTGCAAATGCTGGTGCAGCTTGGCCGGCGCGACGCCCCATTGCTGTTCCAGCTGGTCCAGCTTTTCCTTGACCGCCGATTGCTTCTCGGCCTTGCTGCCGGCCTTGCGCAGTACGCGCATGATTTTCTGGCTGAGTTCGGCCAGCACATCGTGCGCATGGGTTTGCCCGGCCTGCACGCCCGGGGCGGCATGGCTGGCCGGGTCGCTAAGCTCATGCACCAGTTGCTCCAGCGTGACATTCGGGTCCCGCACCAGCGGCTTCATGGTGCTGACTTCCTGCAGCGCGGCGTAGATATCGACCGGGTCGTAAATCCGGAACACGGTCTTGCCGATCTCATCGCAGCGGCGCGTGGCGCGGCCGATCATCTGTTCGTACAGGATGCGCGACTTCACGCGGCGCAGGAACACCAGGTGGCAGATCTTCGGTACGTCAATGCCGGTGGTGAGCAGATCGACCGTGATCGCAATGCTGGGGAAGCGTTCATTCTTGTAATGCTTGATCAGCTGCGCGACCTTGTCGGATGCGCCGGTGATCTTGCGCACCGCCGCTTCGTTGTATTCGTCGCCGTAGACATCGCTGAACGCCTTGTCGAGCAATCGCTTGACCATGTCGGCATGCAGGTCGGTGGCGCAGAAGATCATGGTCTTTTCATCACCGAGCGGATCGATTTCTTTTGCCAGTTCCTCGCAGATCACGCGGTTGAAGTCTTCATTGATGACGCGCTTGTTGAAGCTTTCGACATTGAAGCTGATTTCATCGTCAAGTTCGGCGACTTCGATTTCGCCGGTGCTGATATTGATCGCATCGACTTTCTGCCCCTTGTCGAACTTGATGCCGTTTTGCGTCAACAGCGTTTCGTAGCGGATCGGCGGCTCATGATCGATCAGCCAGTCGTCGGCCACCGCTTCGCGATACGAATAGGTATAGACCGGCTTGCCGAAAATCTCGGAGGTATGTTTTGCCGGGGTCGCGGTCAGGCCGATCTTGACGGCATCGAAATAGTCGAGCGTGCGGCGGTAGGCAGACAGATACTGCGTCTGATCGCGCAGCGCGAGTTCGCCTTCGGTCATTTCCTGATCCAGCGTATAGCCGCGATGCGCTTCATCGACGATGATGCAATCAAATGCGTCCACGCTCGGCGGATTGTCCGACTGGAAGATCCGCTTCACCATTGCCTGCACGGTGGCGACCTGCACCCGGGTTTCGGCTTGCGCGGCCATGTCGCCCAGCTCCGCGATGTTGTACAGCTTGGAGAGCGGCATGTTCTGTTCGAGCAGCGCTTCGTTGAATGCGTCGGTCGCCTGGTCGCCCAGCGCGGTGCGGTCGACCAGGAACAGAATCCTGCGGAAGCGTTCGGCTTTCAGGAAGCGGTACATCAAGCCGATGATGGTGCGGGTTTTACCGGTGCCGGTAGCCATCGCCAGCAGGCATTCGTGCCGGTTTTCCTCAAGCGCCGCTTCGACTGCCTGCACCGCCTTTTGCTGATAATCGCGCAAGCCAAGGTAGGCGAAGCCTTCATGCTGCAGCTTCGCTTCCGCATCGGCCTTGCTGCGCGTAAGCTGGTCGAGCAATCCATCGGGCGTATGAAAAGTCGTCAGCGACTTGGCGATATTGGCGGGCGAGCGCACGTCGCGGAACCATGTGCCGCTTTGCTCGGCAAGCTGCTTGATGAATGGCCGGCCATTGCATGAGTAAACGAACGGCACGTAAAAATGCTTGCCTTCGCCATCGTCCCACGGACCGGATTGCCCTGCCATGGCCCAGGCCGGTTTATGCATGCTCTCGATATTGAAGCCGCGCGCATAGCGTTGCGCCTGCGGGATCTTGCCGGCGACATTCACGTTCTCGCGCTTCGCTTCAACGATGGAGATCGGTGTCAGGCCGGCAAACAAGACATAGTCGGCGGATTGCTTGCCGGAGGTCGGCCATTCGGCAATCGCCTTGCTCTTGCCTTTCTCCGGACGCGCACCCTTTGCGTAAGTCAGTTCCTGCGTATCCGCTTCCCAACCGGCTTCGATCAATTGCTGGTCGATCAGGATGCGGGTGAGTTCTTCATTCGGCGAGAACTGGCGGCTGGCTTGCTGGGTGCGGGTTTTGAGCTGCTGCGCTTGTTGCGCATCGAGCTGCTGCTGAATCGCCTTGAGCTGCGTTTCGAAATTGCGCTGCGCATCTTGCAGCTCCGCTTCTCGCTGCCGCGCCAGCGCTTCGAAGTTGCGCGCTTCGGCATCCATTTGCTGGGCCAGCACCGCGTACTCTTCCTTTTCGCGGCTCACCAAACCGGCAAGCTGCTGGTTGCTTTCGAGCGCTTGCGTAGCCGTGCCGAGGGTCGCTTTCAGTTGTTCGATTTGCGTTTGCAAATCGCGTAACTGGGTGCTTGGGTCCTGCGGCGCAATGAACGGCCCCGGCTTGAATGCCGTTCCTTGCTTGCCGACCGACTGGTGGTACCAGATCGCGAGTGAGCGGGCGACCTTGAGCCCATCCATCGCTTCCCTGTGCCGGGTTTGAAACTGGTGGGTGGCTTTATTGCCTTCGATGCGCAAGGTATGGAACAGGGTGCGTATCTCGGGGTCGAGCTGAATTTCGCGCTGGAGCTTGTAGAGCAGGTCGGCCTGGGTCGTCTCGCGGTCGAAGACAATGCCGGAACGGGTTGCCAGCTCTTGTGCGATGGCTTCGCCCAACTGGCGCAGCTTGAGCAGCGTCGTGTTCGGATCGCTTGAAAACACCTGTTCGGCGGTCTGGCCGAGCTGTGCAAGCAGTGGCGAGTGTTCCGCTAAAAATCCGAAATTGCCTGAATAGCCCGCCATAATCGATTTTCTTCTTTTTCCTGTTGGGAAACTTTACCCTAAGGGGCGGGAAATTGAAATGAATCGGTCCAAAAAGCTTTTCTGGCAAAGGGGTGAGACAGGCAAGCGGTCGATATCAGGATTCCGCGCATGCGTTTTCCCGAATGGCATTTGGCAAGCCAGATTGAACGCGATCAGCAGTTGTTCGCAAGTCCGGCAATCAATGTCTCCTGCCATAAGAGAGATTGGAGAGATGGGTTGATTGGTGCTGCCAAATAATGAATTGGAGTAATATCCAATTTGTTAGCTAAAATACAATATGAAGCGAAACCAACGCCACCTCTTGCGTCATCTGCTTGTCCTGCTGCTGTTTAGCGGACTTCTGCAATCGTCCGCGCCGACGCATGCCGCCGGCTACGAAACGCCTGAAGTCAGCATCGTCGCTCCCCCGTTGCTGCTGGCGCAAACCTATTCCGACAAATACGACGTCGCCGATTACCTGGTGAGTGAAAAACTGGATGGTGTGCGTGCCTTATGGGACGGTAAAAACCTGCGCTTTCGCAGCGGCAAACTGATCCATGCGCCGGCCTGGTTCACCGCACCCCTGCCCGTGCATCCGCTGGATGGCGAATTGTGGATGGGCCGGAATAGTTTTGAACAGCTATCCGCCGCTACGCGCAGGAACGTGCCGCTGGAGTCGGAATGGAAAACCATCACCTATCAAGTCTACGAATTGCCCGGCGGCGAGGGCAGCTTTAGCGCCCGCATAGCCGCGTTGCAAGCGAGTGCGGCACGTGCGGCGCTGCCATGGCTGCAAGTCGTGCCGCAGGTGCGGCTGAAGAACAAAGCAGTGTTGAAGCTCAAACTGG
>MESE01000120.1 GCA_001770855.1 Burkholderiales bacterium RIFCSPLOWO2_02_FULL_57_36 | reverse complement strand
CACAGCTTGCCGACATCGGCAACAAGCCTGCGTTGGTCCGTTCGTTTTTCAAGCATCCAAGTGTCGCCTATATTTCTGACTTATGAGTAAAGGGACCAGGTTCGCACATTTTCACCAGCAACCAGATCAAGCGCATGTCGATCGACGACATTGCGCAGATGCCTTCGCCGGCCGATGTGGCACTGGCGATCCAGAGCAACCTGGCGGTCATTAACACGCTGTGCGAACAAGTCGACCTGCTGGAAAAGCGTCTGCAGGCATGCGTGGCGGCCGAGCCGGACTATGCCTTGCTGACCAGTGTTCCCGGCATCGGCCCGATCCTGGCCACCGTCATCCTGTTCGAAACCGGCACCATCGACCGGTTCGCCACTGCGGGCAACTATGCGTCGTATGCACGCTGTGTCGATAGCCAGCACATGAGCAACGGCAAGAAGAAAGGCCAAGGCAATGCGAAGAACGGCAACAAGTATATGTCGTGGGTCTACATCGAAGCGGCCAATTTCGCGGTGCGCTTCAATGCGAAGGCCAAGCAGTTTTACCAACGCAAGAAGGCGCGCACCAACAACATGGTGGCGACCAAGGCGCTGGCGCACAAGTTGGCGCGCGCCTGCTACCACATTCTCAAGGAGCACCAACCGTTCGATCTGGCGCGTTGTTTTGCATGAGTGTCGACGGCGGCGGCAAGTCCGGTAAGGGGCCTGGAGCTTGAGCCACGAGCCTGAATGGAATGCCGCTGGCCGTCACCCGGGCAGTCAAACGGATCGCCTGCAACGTGAGCCAGCAAGGGGTTGGCGCCGGAGCATCGGCAGCCACGAATCTGTGCAACGCATTGGACACGAAGCGGCGCCAACGTTCTTCTGGGGCGGCTTGCGCCGCCAGGGCGACGGCAGAGCATCGCCAATCGCTTGATCCTGATTGGCACGCAAGCAAGCCAATGCGCGGCGGCGTCTTCGCTTGCTCGGTTTGGCCAATTTGAAGGAGGGCAAGAGCTACGTGGCGGTGGTGCAGAGTTTGAGTGGCTGGCGCAAGCGGGATTTACGCCGCAGTCACGCATCCGCGTGCGCGTGATGATGGGGTGTCTGGTCATCACGACAGAGTAAGCACACCGCCTCAATGAGCGCCGCCTTCCTGGCGGCTAAAAAAGAAACCGCCTCTGCATCCGATGAACACCGGAAAGAGGAGGTTTTTTTATTGAAGAAGAGAGCGATACGCCGAGCATTCGCAGAAGGATGTCGAGCCGCTGCCGAAGAAACGCTCGATCGGCTTTGTCGAGCCAGAGGATACCTCCTTGCGCAAATAAATCCTGTATGCCTCAATGCACAACGCCCGCGACAGCGGGCGTTGTTTATTCATTCGGCGCAACGCATTGCGACCTATAGGCTAGAACAATATTACTTATTGGATTCTGATTTCACCACTTTTCCTGATGCATCAAATACCTTTGTCTCTCCAATTAGCTTCCCCATGGAGTATTCACTCTTGATCACAACATGGCCGTGTTCAGCCGCAATGTAGGGGCCATGGTTTAATTTACATGCCACCACCCAGCCAGATTCTCCCCAGTTGCCATATTCCCACGCTGCACCATCGGGACAATGAATTCCCTTAGCTGCGGCTTCAACAGCCATATAGTCCAGACTAGGCTTGTCGCCAATACCACGCAAACTCATCAGGAGAATAAAAAGAAGTGGCCCGGCAATAATCGCGCCTAATAAAAAATATTTAATCTTAAGTTTAGTCATTTGACCGCGCCGCTACTGGAGCGTCTCCCTTTGCTGAGAACATCATTAACAAAAGATTGGCATTGGTTCGTTGGTCCCCAACGTCCAAGGGGACGGTCAAGTTTTAGCAGGTCGTTCACCGCTTTTTCGTCGACCCCTTCTACCTTTTCACAGGAAGCCCCTTCTTGCTTACTTCGTCCGCTATGATCAGCGACCTTCACCGGATCGCCTGGCCAATCTCCGCTCTGATTACCAGCCTCATTCCCCCGCGTTCCACCCATTCCAGCTTCAACAGTATCCGTTTTTAGCCATTGATGATCAACTGGCAAGAACCCGAGCGCAGGTTGACTGCATAGATAGACATCTAAACCAAGCCGATCCACCCATGAGATCGGATTATTTAAAGCATAGGCGAACGTATTGATGCCACCTTCCAGCCCGATCGGATCGCTTTGCACATACCGCCCCGTGCTCGGATCGTAATCGCGATAGTAGTTGTAATGGAGATTGGTTTCCCTGTCAAAGTACTGTCCCGGAAAGCGCAGGTTGAATTCGAATCCGGCACTGCTGCTTGGCACATTGTTGCCGAACGGATCGTTGTTCTGCCACTGCCACACCACATTGTTGCTTTGATCGGTGATGCGCCGCGGCGTATTCAGATGATCGGTTTCGATAAAGTAGGGCCGCAGTTGGCCGGTGGTGACGGATACCATCACAGAAGCCGAACTCGTGACCGCCCCCGAATTATCGGTGGCACGGCCCATAATCGTGTAGCTCCCTTCCGGAACGTTCGGCCAGTCATAACCATACGGTGCCTGGGTAACGGTGGCCAGCAGCGTCGCGCCATTGAAGAATTCGACCTTGGCGATACTGCCGTCCGTGTCCGTCGCGCTGGCAGTCAGGTGGACGCTGGCTGGCGCCGTTGCAGTGGAGGGCGTGGCGCTAACGGTAATGGAAGGTGGCGTATTCGCGACGACGGCGATCTGAATGGCCTCCGATGTGGTAGTTCCTCCCAGGTTATCGGTAGCCTTGGCCCGCAAGCTATAGCTGCCGATCGGTACATTCGTCCAGTAGGACATAAACGGCGTGTCCGTGACCGTGCCGATGAGTGTGCTGCCTTGATAGAACTCGACTTTGGCGATGCTGCCATCCGCGTCGCTTGCCGTGGCGTTCAAGAGGATGCCTGCCGGGGCAACGAACTTTTGGTCGCGGGTCGGCGTACTCAGGCTGACGGTGGGCAACTGGTTGGGGACGACCGTGATGGCCACTACCCTGGAGAGGGTGCTCGCCCCCTGATTGTCGGTCGCTTTGGCCGTCAGGGAATGGTGCGCTGGAGGGGCGTCCGTCCAGGCGAAATGGTAGGGCGGCTGGGTGACCGTGGCAAGCAAGGTGGCGCCGCTGAAGAATTCCACTTTGGCGATGCTGCCGTCACTGTCGGCGGCATTGGCGGTCAAGACGATGTGCGCTGGGGCGATGTAGCTGGCGTGGTTTGCGGGTGCAGCCAAATCAACGGTGGGCGGCGCATTCACATTGATATCGATCGGATCCGCTGTGGCGGTATCGCCCTTGTCATTCGTGGCCGTGGCCGAAATGCGGTAATTGCCGGCCCCTGCATTGGTCCAGGTGAAGCTGTATGGGGCGCTGCTTGCCGTGCCCAACAGTGTCGACCCCTGGAAGAATTCGACTTTGACGACCGGATGATTGCGCTGATCGGAGATGGCATGGGCGGCCATGACGATCGCCGCCGGTGCCGTGTAGCTCGCATGCGCGGCCGGTGCCGTCAGGCTGACGTCGACCTTCCCCTTGTCTTTCTCTTTCTTGTCTTTCGGTGCGGCGACCGCAGACGCGGCCAGGGCGATCAGCAGCGCCGCTCCCCAGCGCAGGTGTAAGGTGTGGTTCACAAACACTCCCTGATATTTTTATAGAGATGCGCTTCGGCATCGCTTCCGTTAAAAATTACTGTTTTGAACAGTGGTGGAGCATACCAGCAATCAACCGTGCTTTATGCCTTCCGCGGCATTTCCGGCAAGAGATTGTGGCAGGATCACGGTTCATTGAAAAAGCTATCCCATGTTCATGGGATTTTTAGGGAGGATCCCGGTCATGCATGAAGCGAAGATAACCGGTGCGCCGGTTGGTCCAGGCTTCCGAAGAAGAACAGTGACGCTCTAAACAAAATAGGTGCGTGAAAAGCGCAAAACCAGCGCCAGAGGTCCGCCCACACCGGCACGCGGGTCAATTGTATTGACCACCTGTGCTGGTGATCGTTGACTGCTTTCTTTCATCTTTGCTGATCTTGACCCGAGCCATATCACGTACCTTACAACCGGCATAATCGCCGATTGCCTTGTGCTTTACGGTCATGGATTGTTCATCGGAATGGACCCGTCCCTTCCATGTTCATTTGTGCGATGCGCTCACGCTGCGCCTCTTTCTTTGTGCGGCCCGCCCTGCATTGCGGACACCATTGCTTGCGGCTGCCCGTAATCGCGCCTAGCGTTGCCCGCCATACATGGCCATCGGCGCATTGCCAGTACAAGTGGGTTTTATTATTGATGTATGCCGTTGACAGACATGCGCCACCGCGGGCCCGTGCTGCTGCCTGCATATCGACAATCGTTTTCCGCATTTGCTGATGCGCGCATTGCTGGCACCAGTGTCCCCGTTGCAACGCCGAGGGCTTTTGCAAGAACGTATGGCCTTGCGCACACATCAACAGCAGCGGGGTCTTGCAATTCACGTAGATGTCAGACAGGCAGCGGCCGCCTTTTTGCTGCACCAATACCTGGATTGTCTCGAACTCAAGCCGCGCTTGCAGATAGTGGCAGGTCGGACACCAATGTCCCTTCTGAATAAAGCGCGGTTCGGTTTCCCAGATATGGCCCGCGGCGCAACGAAATGCGTGTTTGTGCACAGAACCCAAGTAGGCCGGTGCCAGGCATGCGCCACCTTGTTGATGGGCCAACGTCTGCAATCGGTGCAGGGAGGCGCGCCGGGCCTTGTCCCAATACGTCGTGGCTGCGCAAACCGGGCACCAGCTGCCATTGCGGATGTTTGCCGGCCGGGTGGCCCATGCATGCCCCTGCGCACAGCGAAAAGGGTATTTTTCTTCAGGACCACGATAGGCGGTTGCCAAGCATTCTCCGCCATGCCGGTGAGCGGCGGCCTGCAAGCGGCGCAACATGGTGAGTGCAAGAGAGGGAGACATCGGTAGGGCGGGCAATTGATTGAAAATTGTATACGATTAACGGTGAAACCGGAAAATTTGGAATAATTATTTGCACGGAAGAAGACGGCCTGCACCTGATCAGGCCACGAGCGCTGCACTTGCGCACCGGAAGGAACCGTGCGTGAGTGCATAGATTTACGCTGCTATCGCATCCGAGACATCGGAGGCAGTGGTTAAACCAACATAGGAGATCCCCCGGCTTTGCCGGGCTGAGGATTACCCACAAATAAACGAATCATGATGTCATTCATTTTTTCGGAAGATCAAATACATCTCATGCTGTTCCATTACATCTTGCGAGAGTGGATCGCGCAGCGTGAAGGCGAAGGGCAGTCGTGGCGCCGTGCGCTGAAAGACACGCACCTGCAAAAGGCGATCACTGCGATGCATGCCGAACCGGCCAGGGATTGGAGCGTGGACGACCTCGCGGACACTGCCGGCATTTCGCGCGCCGCGTTTGCGCAGAAATTCAAGCGCATCTCCGGCGACACACCGGCCCACTACCTGACCAAGTTGAGGATTCAACGTGCGATGGACATGTTGCGCACCGCCGACGACAGTGTGGAGAGGATCGCCGAATCGGTGGGCTACAACGATTCGTTCGTGTTTTCGAAGGCGTTCAAGCGGATCCAGGGCGTATCGCCGAAGGAATTCCGGAAAAGCCTGGCTTGATCCGGCGCGGAAAAGTGGTGCCAGGTCTCCCATGCACTGCAACGACGCAGATTATTTAGCGCACTGACCGGCTTCCTGCAATATGCGCGTCATCAGATGCGGATTTGTAACACTTGTTCAGGGCAGTCGAAATTGCCCGTCAAAAAACTTGCCGTAGGGAAAGTTAAGAATATACTTTATCCGTATCTTACAAACCTCATCGGCAGTTATGAAATCACTATTCGGGAGAATCGTTGTGAAACCTGAGTTTCATGACGAGAACACCAAAAATCTGCGGATCATCATGTGGGTCCTGGTGGCAGCGCTTATCGCGTTTACGATTACCGGCTTCAAACTGTTGAGTTATGACGCGGCTAGGCTCTTAAAACATTTTCCGCACTATTACAGTGCAACTCCAATTGATGAGGCGGTACGGGAATTCTTTTTTGTCCGGATCATCATCGTCCTGTTCCTGATGGTTCTTTTGGCGGGGCTTCACAGCAACTCCGTTGGCGTCCGGGTAAAACATGGGCTCTTTATTACAAGCATGGTCGTCGTGATGGCCTCCATAGGCTACCTCCAGGGCATGCTGTTGATAGTTAAACCTAGCTTGCTCGCCTACACCGTCGTTCTTTTTGGGCTCATGGCTTTTACTTATATTCCGGTGTGGCTGTCTACGTTCATTTGTGCCGTGGGTTTCGTGGCCGCCGGCTACACCATGCACACCTTTGCCCGTCTCAATCCTGAATACACGAACGTCCTGGTTTACTTTGTCATCCTGAGCCTTCTGTCCATCGCCATTTCCAAAACCAATTTCAAGCGCAGGCTAAGGGAGTTATCACAGGAACGCGAACTGGAGGTGGCGTTAAGCTTGCTGGGTGAGCGCAACAAGGTCCTGGAGAAGAAAAGCGACCGTGATGCGATGACCGAGATTACCAACCGGGGCTATTTCGACAAAATGCTTGGTGAGGTGGTCCATAATCCGTCGCCGTTTGCGGTCATCATGATCGATGTCGATAACTTTAAAAAATTCAACGATACCTATGGTCACGTTGCCGGCGACGATTGCCTGCGGCGCGTGGCTCAAGCCATTACCGGCGCGTTGTGCCGGGATGGCGATAGCGTGAGCCGGTATGGCGGAGAAGAATTTGGCGTCATCCTGCAAGCCACCACCGTCGAGGGAGCCCGAAGCGTTGCGGAACGGATTCGCCAGAATATCCGCGCGCTTGGCATTCCCCATGAAAAATCCGCCGCGGGCGTCGTTACGGTAAGCCTGGGCGTTGCGGTTATCCCGCGGGCAGGCCAAATGAGCCTGACCGAGGTCGTGGAGCAGGCAGACAAATGTCTCTATGAGTCAAAAGAGTACGGACGCGATCGCGTTACCGTCAAGGTGGTTGAGGTCCCTGCTTGATGCAGCTTCATGGGGCCATGGGCATCGGCCGTGGCGTCATGCGCCGCCGTTGCGTTTCGACGATCCCGCCCAGGGACGGGAATCGGGCGACATGTCCAGCAGGGTACGCGTCAATAATATATTCCCATAGTGAAATTGAACCCAGCCGCTGCGTTCCCATGACTTCAAGCTCTGGTTGACCCGTTGTCGCGTGACGCCAAGAAGCTGCGCCAGATCTTCTTGCGGCAGGTGCAGATTGATCTCGATACCCTCGGGACATGGCTTGCCGTAGACGTCGGCAAGGTGCCGCAACTGGCGCATCAGTCGATCTTCCAGCGGTAGCGTATTCCATTCCTCCATCGCCGCAAACATCAAGCGGATCCGCTGGCAATGCAGTTCCATGAAGTGCGAATAGAGCACGGGATACGTTGAGAGTGCGGCACGAAAATCGGTGATGGACACTACCAGCACCGTTGTGTCCCCATGCGCCGTGTTGTCATGTGTACGCGGCAATCCGTCAAACAGGGAAATTTCGCCGAACCAGGTGCCCGGTTCCACAAAGGTGAGAATGGCCTCCTTGCCGTCGGGAGACGTCGATCCGGTCTTGATGGCGCCTTCGACTACTGCATACCACCCGTCGGGCGCCTGTCCCTTGAAGAAGAGCACTTCGCCATTTTTCAGGTGACGCAGCCGTGCGCGGTCAAGCACTTCTTGGCGGACGATCTCGGGCAGTTTTCCGAACCATCGATTGTCCAGCATCGTCTTGATCTGAGCGGGCGAAAGCTGGGCCATTCAACCATTCCTCGGAGTGCAAATATCTGACAGATTTAGTTCGGCGAAGGTCTTAGGCTGTATCAAAACCGATAACAGGAGACCATTATGTCAACCGCCGTTCACGCACGTCAACCTCAATTTCCCTCCATCACCGATGCAGAGCAGCAGGCTCGCGTCGATCTCGCAGCCTGCTACCGGCTGACCGCGCTGTACGGTTGGGACGATCTGGTATTTACCCATATCTCGATGCGGGTGCCGGATGCGCCGGATCATTTCCTGATCAACCCGTACGGACTGATGTTCGAGGAAATCACCGCATCCGGTTTGTTGAAAGTCGATCACCACGGCTGCAAGGTCAGCGATTCTCCGCACCAGGCCAATCCTGCCGGATTCAATATCCATTCGACCGTCCACGAGGCAAGGCCGGACGTGAACTGCGTGCTGCATATCCATACCACACAGGGCGTCGCGGTCTCCGCGCAGGAAGGTGGGCTGCTGCCGATCTCCCAGCAAGCAATATTCCCGCTGGCCTCCATGAGCTATCACGACTATGAAGGCGTGGCATTGACCGAGGAAGAGCGGCCGCGGCTGGCACGCGATCTCGGCAACGCCGCCTTCATGATCCTGCGCAATCACGGCTTGCTGGTTTGTGCGGGCAGTGTGCCGGACGCCTTCCTGTTGATGTACACGCTGCAAAAGGCGTGCGAGGTGCAGATCCAGGCGCAGGCCGGCGGCAAATTGATCCAGGTACCGCAGAAGATTGTCGACGGCGCGCGGATGATGGCCGAGAAAAACCTGCTGAATATGGGCGGCATGCTGGCCTGGCCGGGCCTCTTGCGCAAGCTCGATCGAATCGATCCAAGCTACCGCGACTGAGCGCGGCGTCTGACTTTCCGACTGTACACATCGTCATGAGAAATAGGCATGCGGGAGTAAAAGAGCCCAGGTTCGCCGATTTTTTAATGCGAGCCGGGCTCTTTAATTTCATCCAAGAAAATCTGATCATTTCAACAGGCCTCTACCTGAGGTGCACGCGCTAGAGCACGAAGTCGCAGGACAGCGTGCCGATCGAGACTGACATCGTCGCCACGCTTGCTCCCGAAGGGAGTACAGCACCCGGCCAGACGACATGCATGAAGAAGTTGCGATATTGATTTGTCGCATCAAGCGTAAAGCTGCCTCGCACCACGCCTGGCAATTTGGTGTAATAAGCGTCGTCCGAATAAATGTAAAACGATTGGCCGTAATTGCTGCCCGCGATACCGAGTGTTATGCGCCCGGACTCGTTGATGAGGAGCGAGCAGATCTGGTTGCTGTAACTGACTTGGCCGGTTGCCACGCCAGTCATGCAGCCATACACATGCGACAAATATCCGTTACCGGAGTCGGGGCATGCGCTGAGCCGAGCGAGCGTAATCGGATCATCGTCCCGATGATCATGGTCGCCCACCACCACACTCACCGATACTCCACCGCCACATCCGGATAGCAGGACCGACGCTGTCAATATGGATAAACGGAGCGCGTTCATGAGAGGGATGTGGGTGGAGATGTGAGTACTTCTGTCACCGTTTTATTATCCGCTGATGGTTTGAATAATTCCAGAATCGTCATCAAAAACACCTCGCATCGATAAATGCCGATAAATACCTTCAATGCTTGAACGTGTGAGATGAGACTTGATCAGACAGAATGTTTGCGTGCATCAACGTTACGATCCGGTCTTCAAAGTGCTCAATTGGTAACCGGAAAGTTAAAGGGGCCGGCCAGCTCTTTTCTCTTGGCGATTTTTGAGAAGGCAAGAGAGGAGATCTGATCCAGCGCATGTGCACAACGCATTGTCCTGCGGCGTCATCAACTTGGCTGGCAAAGTCACTGACGATCCTCCCGGGAATGCTTAGTGTTCTTGCATCGAAAAAACACTTGCGCCAGTCCGGTCGGCTTCACTGGCGTGGTTGCCAATTCGATGAAGCAACCCACGAGGCGCGCGACTTCCGATCAACGGTTTCAAGAAACAGGAAGCTTGTTCGGCGATTACCTGGCCTCTTACATAACTATTACAGGAGATGCAATGAGACATCATCAATCGCTGTTTGGAGCAAGCAGGCGCGCCACCGATGCAATCGCAAAAAAAAACCTCTGACCCTACATTGCCATATTGCCGTTATTTAACTTCATAACGGACCAAAGGCAATAAAACTATTCAATTACTAATTAAACTTATTCGTCCAATAATAAATCTGGTTTTTAAATCAAGAAATTGGTTTTCAAACCAATTGCCAGTTTCTAAATATAAAAAAGGAGATTTAATATCATGAAAAGGACCTTCATTTTTAGCATCTTTGCTTTTGCTCTTCTCTTTGGATTGAGTAGCAAATTTGTTCAAGCTGCGACATTCACATCGCCACCTTTTGACTTAGGTTCCGCTTCGGCCTATTTTGCAAAAAATGTTTCTTACGGATCGCATGAGAGTTACGAAGTTTTAGATGCCTTTCTCCCGAAGGCTCAATATGACAGCAAGACCAAAACTCCCTTAGTCATCTTTATCCATGGAGGCGGTTTCACGAGCGGTGACAAATCGGATATCTATTCATCATCCGGCACCAGAAAATTAATCACTAATTTGCTTTCAAAAGGAATTGCGTTCGTCACCATTAACTATCCTCTTCTTCAGAACCACGATACCGTTGGCGTGATGAAGTCGCTTAATGGATCTAAACGAGCCTTACAATTTACTCGTCGTTATGCCAGTAGCTTCAATATCCTCCCGAATAAAACCCTTTTACTGGGTAGTTCAGCGGGGGCGAGCACGGCCTTATGGCTTGGTTTTCATGACGACATGGCCAATCCTGCGAGCTCGGATGTGACGCAAAGGCAATCAACGAGGGTTTTGGCGGTAGCGGCAATGCAAACGCAGGCCACTTTAGATCTCGTTCGCTGGCTGGATATTTTTTCAGTCTACAACACGACTTTGACGCCATTCGCAACTCCTGTTACGCGTCTATATGGAATCAGTAGTCTTTCGCAATTAAATGATCCTGAAATTGTGAGTTATCGTAAAGAAGTAGACATGCTCGCGCAAATGGATAGTTCTGATCCGGAAATCTGGGTTGAAAACAAGAACGTTCCGGAAGTATCTCCTAATACCAATATAAGTATTTTTTACCATCATCCCTATCATGCAAGGGCCTTGAAGAACCGGGCTGCCCAAGTAGGCCTACAGGGGGTTTTCAATATTCCGGTATTACAAATATACGGAAATGAAACGATGGAGAAATTTATTCTAAGAAAACTGCAATAAGGAAACTCGGGGGCAGGCTCCACTTTTGCCTCCCCCGTAGATGCACAGGGCAAGGATTGAAGCGATGGGATACCGCAGTGCGCCAATCGAAATGCGGCAATTGCGTTGGCTTATCATGAAGGCAGTCATCCGATGACGGCCATTGCAAGAGCGCTTGGGTTGTCGGTGTCGCGGGTAAGCAAGATAATCGCCACGATGGCGTTCGAGGCGAAAGTGGAGATCGAGCCGGTGATGCAGGTTAAGAATCGAATGTCTCGCCGATGTCTGGGAGTTCAGCCTGCTTAACGGTAAAATTGCAATCCGTTTGGCCGACTCTGTCAATATACGAGGTCTTGCCTTTTGCGTTTATGTTGGAGGCAAAAGACAAGACCCGGCTCCGAGGTCCCACTGCTCAACCTCATTGCACCGATTTCGCTGATGGTGCGCAGGCGGCCTCACAAGCGTGAATAATCGCAGTCTGTCGCGCCACGTTAAATATCGGCCTCGGCGCCGTCCACTCATGCCGCCGACAACGCCACCGACCGGCCGACATACCTGGCATTCTGCAGCGCCTCTGCCAGAAAGCGTCCGACGCGTTTGCGCGAGATTTGCATGCCGCGCACTTCGCCGTCCGGCGACACAAAGGCCTCTTCCAAGTCAGGCCGGTCCGTCAGATTCACCGGCTGTGCAATCACCCAGTCCAGCCCGCTGGCGCGCACCACCTGTTCCTGCCGTTCGGTATCCGCGATCTGCGGTTTCAGCACCAACTTGAAAAACAGCCGGTACAGGAACGGCAGCTTTTGTCGCGTCTCGCCGACGCCGAAGCTGGTTTGCACCACCAGCTTGCGCACGCCATGCCGATGCATCGCCGCGATCACGTTCCGGGTCCCGGCCGAGCGGATATCCATCGGCGTACCGGCGCTGCCGCGCAACCGTACCCGGAAGGGATTCTCGCTGATGCCCAGCGCGACAATCACCGCATCCTGCCCTTTTACCGCGCGGTCCAGATCGTCCGGATGCATCGCATCGCCGTTGATGATCTTGATTCGCGACGACAGGGCCTGAAGCCGGTCGGTCCGTCGCGCAAACGCGGTGACATCATGGCCGCGTGCCAGCAGCGCCTCTATCGTGGCGCGGCCGGAGCCACCGGTCGCCCCGACCACCAACACTTTCATTTTTGCAGTTTCCATCTTTTGCCTCCGTTTCGAGTCATTGCGCACCATTGCGTGTAGTCCAATGTAGTCCCGCGCAGCGGGACGGGCAATGATCGAAAGTCGGCACTTTATGCCCGTTCGTCCAGAACATCTGGACGGCATGAAAGCGCCGCGCGCATACTCAAGCATCGTGCAAATGGAACATCACGGTGGCCAACATGAACGACAAAGACCTCTGGAACCCGGTAGACCCCCTCGGCGAAGCACTGCATTTTTTGCGCATGAATGGCGTCTTTTATTGCCGCTCGGAATTCACGGCGCCGTGGGCAGTGGCGATGCCGCCGATCGACCACTGCCTGATGTTCCATGTCGTCACCTCAGGCCGATGCTGGCTGAAAGATGCCGACGGCGAATCGCGCCTGCTGCAGGCTGGCGATTTCGTACTCGTACCGCACGGCCAGGGCCACATCCTCGCCAGCGAACCGGACGTGCCCGCAGATCAATTGTTCGACTTGCCGCGCGAGCAAGTGAGCGACCGCTTCGAAATACTGCGGCACGGCATGGGCGGCGCTGCCGTCGGCGTGGTCTGCGGCGCAGTGCGCTTCGACCATCCCGCAGCGCGCCAGCTCATCGCAATGCTGCCAAGAACCATCTGCATTGATGCCGCCAACGTACCGCAGACGGACTGGATGCAAAGCACGCTGCGCTTCATGGCCGCCGAAGCAAGGGACCTGCGTCCCGGCGGAGAAGCGGTCATTACCCGCCTGGCCGACATCCTGGTGATCCAGGCGATACGCGCATGGATCGAGAAAGACCCCGCCGCGCAAACCGGATGGCTCGGCGCGCTGCAAGACAGGCAGATCGGCCGCGCCATCGCGCTGATCCACCGCGAGCCGGCCCGCACATGGACGCTGGCATCGCTCGCTGCCGAAGTGGCGATGTCCCGTTCCGCCTTCGCCGCGCGCTTTACCGAACTGGTCGGCGTGTCGGCGATGTACTACGTTGCACGCTGGCGAATGCAGGTAGCGCTGACGTCGCTGAAGGAGCAGGATGTCGGACTCGGCGAACTGGCCAACCGGCTTGGCTACCAGTCGGAGGCGGCATTCAGCCGTGCGTTCAAGCGATTCATGGGCGTGTCGCCGGGGGCAGCGCGGCGGGATGGGGTTGCGCTGGTTCGATAAGGCGGCCTGGCTGTGTCGGGCTTATCCTTGATGCGCCGGTGATTGCCGCATTCCGCCTGAAAGCCAATCCCGCCCTTCCAGTGCGCCGTCAAGATAAGCGAATTCCTTCGCCGCTTTTTCATTGCCCAGCCGGCGTAGCAGGTTCGCATATTTTTAATGCAAGCCTAACCCCTTTAATTGATCTTGTGCGTTTTACTGACGTGCATCAGGATAGCGAACGCGCTCGATTTCATTCAAAGCGCGCACCTGTCAGCTTCCCGGAAACCTCCCACAGACGCTTGGCAACGTTGGTGTCCAGCGCCTGCAATGGAGGTTTCGCTATGGTGGGCGCCCCTCTCATTTCGTTGAACGTGTCAGGCCCATGGTAGGTGCCCGGCCCGACGTTCGGAGAGGTTGCTGCATAAAGAGTCGGCAGAGCGCCTTGGGATGCGGATTGAAATAGAATTTTTGCGAACAGTAGTCGGATCACGCCAAAGGCGCTAAACCAACCTGCTCCGTTAGCAACCAGGTCTGTGCGCGAGAGGCCTGGGTGTGCGCCGATGCTGGCAAGGCCCCATGCCGCTGCATCGCTTTGGCGTTGAAGCTCGTACGAAAACATCAGGCAGGCAAGCTTCGACTGGCTGTAGACTGCCAAGGCCCTGTAACGGTGCTCGGCCTGCAAATCTTCAAAATTGATCGCCCCGTTGCGGGCAGCGATGCTGGAGACGGTGACGACGCGCGGATTCTTTCCCTTGCGGAGTAGGGGCAGAAGATGTGCTGTCAACGCGAAATGACCGAGATAATTCGTGCCGAGTTGCAGCTCGAACCCGTCTGAGGTTACTTGACGCTTTGGTGGCGTCATCACGGCCGCGTTGTTGATAAGGAGGTCGATGCTGTCGCGTTCGGCGCGCAATCTGGCACCGAACGCCGCGACGGATTCGAGGCTGGCCAGGTCAAGCAATTCAAAGCGAACCGACGCATCCGGAACGCTTTGGCGAATCTGCGCGACGGCATGATTGCCTTTTGAAGGCTTGCGGCCTGCGATGATTACGTGTGCTCCGGCACGCGCGAGCGCCAGTGCGCTCTGAAATCCTAGGCCGCCCGTGCCGGTAATGACCGCCGAACGGCCGCTTTGTGATGAAATGTCGGATGTGTTCCAGCCTGCCATGATATTGACCTTTCGGGGTTAATTTTATACACTAAGTGCACAATTTACTGCACTTAGTGCAATTTTACAAGAAAGATATTTTGGCCCAAAAAAATATAGGGAATGTTCCGGGACAAAAGGAAGGTTTGCGTGAACGAAAGCGGCGTGAGACGCTGCAGCGCATAGCCGAAACTGGTCTGATGCTCTTTCTCGCGAACGGATACGAGAGAACCACGCTGGACGCAATCGCCGCGGAGGCTGGAATTTCGCGGCGGACGTTCTTCTCCTATTTCAAGTCGAAGGAAGACATCCTGCTGGCTTGGCAAAGCGGTACCTGGGATGCATTGCGCGCCGACTTGCGCAAGGAATCACCGGATCGGGCACCGCTCGATGCGGTTTGCAATTTAATGGTGATACATGTCTCACGCTTTGAATCGGAGCAATTGATTGCAATCGACCGGCTAATGCGCTCGAGCGAGGCACTGCGCACCCTGAAGCAGGCCGGATATGGGGCGCAAGAGCAAGCCCTGTTTGCGACTCTATGCGAAGTCTGGCGACAACCGGAACGGCGTTCGGCACTACGTCTTGTGGCAATGGTCTCGATCGGCGCCATGCGCTTGGCGCTCGATGCCTGGAGTAGCCAAACGGGCAATCGGCCTGCAGCAACGTTTTTGGAAGAGACGTTTAAGAACCTGAAGGCTGAAATCTGATTTGTTGGCTGTCAGTTTGCCGAATTATCTGAATTATCTCCGGGGACAGACCACGATTATGCGCAATGCCTAATCGTGGTCTGTCCCCGAAAATGTCCGCTGTTGGAGCGCCACGGATTGCATGCTGCACTCGCCCCGACATACCGCGCATGCTTCACTCAGGACAAGCTCGAAACAACTCTGCCGCGTACTTACTTTCCATCATTCAAACGCAGGATTATTTCTTCTTCGACGTCACGCAAGCGATCCTTTCCGAAGTAGATTTCACCTTCCACAAAAAATATAGGCGAACCAAATGCGCCCCGCTCGAAAGCGGATTTCGTATTCGACAGCAGTTCTTCCTTGATCTCGGTGGTTTGAGACCGTGCAATGAGTTTGTCGGCGTCGAACCCTGCATTGATCAGCGCTGCCCTGATGACTTCGGGATCGTCCATTTTCAGTTCTTGCTCCCACATACCGGCGAAAACGGCGTTTACGTATTCTGAAAAAATATCTTCGTGTTTTGCCGCGACGGCTCCCCGCATGATCTGAAGCGTGTTGACGGGGAAGTGTGGATTCCATTTGAAAGCCGTCAAGCCATGACGGGTTATGAATCGCGACGTTTCGAGTTTTTCGTACTCGGGCTTGTTCTTGATTCCGGTCTGCGACTCGGCCGGAGACCGGTTACCCGTTAATTTGAAGAGGCCTCCAAGCAGAACGGGAACATATTCGAACTTCACTCCGGTCCGCTGCTCCATGCCGGGGAGAACCTTATGGCTCAAGTAGGCATTCGGACTGCCGAAGTCAAACAAAAACTCTGCATTGATATTCTTCACGGTCGCTCCTTTAAAATACAGGTATCAGACTTCAAAATTTTTCGGTCCACGGGCGTAAGTCCAGTTCATGCGTCCAGGCATCTCGTGGCTGCGTATGTAGATACCAGTAGTTTTCAGCAATATGATCCGGATTGAGAATACCGTCCTGATCTTTCATCGCATACTTGGCCGGGAAATTTTCCCGGATAAATTCGGTATCAATCGAACCGTCGACCACAACATGGGCGACATGCAGATTCATCGGACCCAGCTCGCGCGCCATGCTCTGCGCTAACGCACGAATGCCATGCTTTGCTCCAGAGAACGCGGCGAAATTCGCTGAGCCGCGCATGCTTGCCGTCGCCCCGGTGAACAGGATGGTCCCGCGGCCTCGCTTTACCATGCGCTTGGCGACTTCGCGTCCTACAAGGAAGCCGCTAAAGCAAGCCATCTCCCAAATTTTGAAATACTTTCTCGCGGTCTCTTCGAGAATGCTGCATGGGACGTTTGCGCCAATGTTAAATACCATGACTTCAATCGGCGCGATATCACGCTCGATGTCGTCAACGAGCTTGATCACTTCTTCCTCTTTTCGAGCATCGCAGCCGAAAGCATGGGCCACGCCGCCGGCATCTTCAATCTGCTTTACAAGCGGCGCCAGTTTATCTGCACTGCGGCGCACGACGCAGGCAATATAACCCTCGCGGGCGAATCGGCGTGCAATCGCGCCGCCTGTGCCGTCACCCGCACCAATGACCAAAACAGCTTTCTTGTCGCTCATCGAAAATTCCTTCGCTTGTTTGTAGGGAGTGCCATCTACCAGTCAGTCAAAACACTATACAAGTTTTCCGAAAAACATATAATCCATGCAGATGGAAATGTATCTGTGAAAAAAATTCAACGAAGGTCGCAGAAGATGGATGAGTTCAGTGGCATTCTTCCCTTTGTGCATGTGGCGGAGACGCGGAGTTTCACCGTTGCCGCACATCGACTGGGGATTTCTCCGTCCGCCGTCAGCAAAGTGATTAGCAAGCTCGAAGGAGATTTGGGCACACGCTTGTTTACGAGGTCGTCTCGCAGCGTGACGCTGACCCAGGAAGGGCAGGCTTTCTCTGAGCGTTGCCGCCGGATTATCAGCGACATGGAAGATGCGCGTCAGGCCCTGGTGCAAGCGCAGGCCGAACCGCGCGGATTACTTCGCGTTACCGTCTCCCCCTCATTCGGGATGGCGGAAATCATGCCGCTTATCCCGGGCTTCCTGAAGCAGCACTCGGCAGTCAAGATCGAATTGAACATGTCGGCCCACGTGACCGATCTGGTCAAGGAAGGCTTTGACGTCGCAATCCGAATTGGCGAAATGCCGGATGCCCGCCTTGTCGCAAAAGAACTCGGTATCCGACGCCTCATCACCGCGGCGGCGCCAGGCTACTTGTCGCAACATGGAACACCGCGACGGCCGGACGATTTGCCTACCTACAACTGCCTGGTTCTGCTGAATGCAAATACCGGCATGCCGATCGACTGGTTATTCAACAAGGGCCGTACGGAACAAAGGATGCGCCCGCACGGCAACTTCCTGACCACGAGTTCCAGTGCATTGGCCACAGCGGCCACGGCCGGGGTCGGCATCATGCAAGCGCTTGAATTCAATATTCGGGAAGAACTCGCCGATGGTCGTTTGGTGAGCGTCCTTGAAGAATTCGAGGTGAGTGGACCGAAGCCATTCATCCTGTTTCCGGAGAACAGGCGGCTGACACCTAAGGTGCGCTTGTTCATCGATTACATAAGCGAACGCCTGGGCGGCGCAGTGTAGGCTTTGCCCGCATACAGGCACAAGGAAGCCAAGAGACGAAATCGGGTATTGCACTGTGCTCCTGGTGCGGCAAAAATCGATACCTGACCTTGGCGGCAGCGCGCTGATTGTCAAAAGATTGTTGACAACCTTCTCAGGCGGCTTCGGCCACATCAAATTTTGTCAAAATATTTCGGCTATCTGCTTAGCCATTACTATCCTTGCGGCGGCTGGCAAACAGGCCGCCTGATCCGAGCAGCACAGCCAGTGCCCAGAATACAGGCACCGTTCCGGTGGCCGTGCCGATTGCACCGAACAGCAGCGGCAACACCGTCTGACTCGTATTGATGAGCGTGGAGCGCACACCGACTGCTTCGCCGGTCCGGCCCTGCGGCGCCGTGCGGTGGATCAGGCTCATGATCATCGGCAGTGCGGATCCGAGTCCCAGGCCCAGCAAAAACGCAAGCGCGAGCAATACCGGAACCGATGTAAACAACGGGAACAGGAAGTACACAAACGCAGTGATTGCCAGTGCGCCGGTGAGTACCTGCCATTCGGAAAAATTGCGCGATATCCTTCCCATCGCGAGGCGGATCACGAAAGTGCCGACACCGAACGTCCCCATGATGACGCCGATGGTCGATGCCGACAGGCCGATGCGTGCGCCCTGGATCGGCACCATGAACGTAAACAGGTCCCAGCCCATCGACAGCAAGCCGCTCGCAATAAACACCGCGCGCAACGGCCCATGGCGCAATAGGTCGATCACGCGTATCTTGCCGGACGGCGCGGAAGATGGTTTTTGAGCCGGATTGGATCGTTGCGTCAATCCCAGGAGAATCAGTGCGATCAGTGAAAATGCCGCCAGTGACAGGAAGGTATCCGGATGTCCGGCAAAGTCGATCATGAATCCGGCGATCACGGGGCCAAGCACGGTAGATGTGGAAAAGCCCACTGCAAGAAAGGAGAAAGCGCTGGTCCGGGTTTCTGGCGTGCTTGCACGGCCGACCGCATTGTTGATTGCCACATGCGTGATCATGAATCCAGAACCAAGCAGAATGCTCGCGCCATACAAGCTTTCCAATCCGGGACGGAATGCAGGCAGCAGCGACCCGGCTGTCAGCAGGGATAAAGAAATGAGGGTAGGCCTGAACACCCCGACACGATCGGTCCAGCGACCGGCGTGCACCGAAAGAAACATCGGAATCACCGCAAGCAAACTCATCAGGATCCCGACTTTGAGCGGGCTTGCGCCAAGATCAATCGCAAACAACGTCAGTGCCACGCGGCTGCCGGTGAAGGTAATGTGCGCCAGCACCATCATGGTGATCAATGCAAGGAGATTCAAAAGAAGCGGCGCGGTGCGCGATGGAAAGGATGCCGAAAAGTATAGGGCAAAACCAAGATACGGATATGCGGGCGTCGCCGGGAGGCGCTATGTCCAGTATTTCAATTGTCTTGCTTCCCTCTCCCGCCAGCGGGCGAAGGAAGCTCGATGTCCAGCCATTGATTGTCAAAAGACTTTTGTCCACCTGCTTAATAGTGACGTTTCTGGAAGACGTTCAAAAACCTGAAGGCTGAAATCTGATTTGTCGGCTGTCAGTTTGCCGGAATTATCTGTCCCCGAATGTCTTACGAATCGTCATGCGGTGCAGGCGCAGCTTTTACCCGACTTTCAGAGATTCAGGGCGAGGTCTTGAAATCGCCAGGTCGCTAGCGCGGAGTTGTGCCTTTTACGCAATTGAGTTCCAACCTCCTCCGCGATACAATCGCCGCTTCGTTTACGCCATGCGTTGGTCGACAAGCATGGCAAAGCCTCTCTCAAGCAGGAGCAAACACGTGCGCATACGGAGTGTGGCGTGAATGACAAGTCCTCCTGCAGCCTTCTGCTTTTTTCGATTTTGATTGCACCCGCTTATGACGCGCACCTTACCGCGTACAAATTTCCATAGTTCGAAACTGGTTCGTTGTCTGGCTGATCTGGGAATGGTAGATACCGTCAACCCCGCAAATGGATTCGCCGAAAAACTGGCCTCGTGGGTTCCATTTTCCGATGCCATCACGCTGTCTGCCGTACACAACGATCGCATTGCCACTTCGCCAAAATTACGGCCCGAAGCGCGAACCACCGTGCATGATGCAGTCAACGCCGAATTCAGCCGCATCCAGGCGTTCTTGATAACTTCCATCAAGAACAGCTGCTCGCCGCGCGCGGCCAGGACGCACATCAGCCTGCCTGCACCGATACTTGAGCTGCCGATGAACCTTGCAGCGGCTTACACGCCGTATCGACGGTTCTATGAAGCGCAACAACGCGACATGGAACTGAGTATCCGGCCGCTGCGATTCAATGTTCGGGAAACGGTTGCAAAGGCGTCACCGAGGCTCGCCAAACTTGCCGAGCTGGATGCGGTACTTGAAAAGATTCTGTACGAACGCGAGCGTCAATTGCTGTCGAAGGTGGCGGTGCTGCTAAAAAAGCGTTTGGAACAGTTATACAAAGAGCACCAGCAAAAGCTGATCGAGCTGCAGCAGGCAGACAACCCGGCCGGCTGGACGCAGGCAGGAGGGTGGCTGGCACGTTTTTGCAATGACATGCAAATGCTGCTGCTGGCCGAAGTCGAGCTTCGCCTGCAGCCGACGATCGGACTCATGGAAGCACTTAAACAGGATATGCAATGAACAGACATGCAATCACAGCCGCCTTTCTGGTGGGCGCACTCGCGATCGTTTGGGTGGGCGCGGCGTTTATCGGCTCCAGTTTACTGGCGCTGGCGATGACGGCAATCATCGGGGCAGTCTATGTGTTCGGCGCGCT
>MESE01000119.1 GCA_001770855.1 Burkholderiales bacterium RIFCSPLOWO2_02_FULL_57_36 | reverse complement strand
TGCACCGACCGGCAAGCCCTGGGCGCTGAAGGTCAGCGCATCCTGGTCTGCGTCACGTATCGATACCGGCAAGTTCAATGCCTGGCCGGCCAGTACCACGACTTGGCGCGGTACGGTCATGACCGGGGCTTCGGTGGCGCTGCGCACCGTCAGTACGAAGCTCTTCGATTGCAGCAAGACTTGGTTGATGTCGCCGTCGCCGTTGTCTTGTGCAGTCACGGTAATAGCGTAGTCGCCGCGGTCGTTGTCTCCTGGAGCAAAGCGAATGACGCCGGAGGCCGCACCAGGCGTGCCGGACGGACTTTGGGCGTACGTGGCAAAGCGCGGCAGGCCGGTGATGGTGAGCTGGACCGGATTGCCGTCGGCGTCGACAGCAGTGACCGGGATTTCCAGGACCGATCCCTTGTCGACGAAGGCGTTGACCACATCGCCAACCTGCGGTGCGCGGTTGGCGTTGGCAACGACAATCGGTAATGTGATCTGGCTCGATTTGGGCGTGCCGGTGCCGTCGCCGGTGTCTGTTGCGACCACGGTGACATAGTAGGTACCGGCTTGCATGTAGCCGGGGGTCCAGACGATTTCAAGCGTTTCGCTATCGAAGCTGGCCCCCTCGGGCAGGCCGGTTACCTCATAGCTGACGGTGGCGGCGGTGGTTTCCGGGCCACTAGCTGCAGCTCCTTGAGTGAGACGGATTCTGGGCTCGAACTCCGGGTTGTCGGGGTCGAAGGCAAACACGCTGATGCGCAGCGGCTGGCCTTCCAAGATGTTCCAGGTTTCGACTGCGTCGAATTCAGGGGTGCCGTTGGCGTTCAAGACTTCGAATACGACTTCACGTGTCACACTGGTTGTAACCGGATTGTCGCCATTGGCTGGCGTGTCCCCCAAGGGGACTTCCTTCGGGGCGTAGCTGGCGGTAACAGTGACCGGTACGCGATAGGTACCGGCTTGCGCATAACCGGGCGCCCAT
The DNA here is from genome assembly GCA_001770855.1 of Burkholderiales bacterium RIFCSPLOWO2_02_FULL_57_36. Lineage (GTDB taxonomy): Bacteria > Pseudomonadota > Gammaproteobacteria > Burkholderiales > Burkholderiaceae_D > MESE01. The sequence continues at coordinate 14,847 of MESE01000119.1, read as the reverse complement.
TCGAACCAGCCGGTTTCGCTGTTCAGAATAGCGCCGCCCGGCAGCCAGGGGGTCGAGTACGAGAGCGTAATGGCGGTACCGTCGGCTTGTATCAAGCCACCCGGCACGCTACCAACCAGCTGCAACGCGTAGCGGTCGCCTTCGCGCAGCGTTTGTTGCGGCACTGCAGCCAGTTGCGGCTTGGCATAGCCCTGTTCCACTATGATGCTGAACGATTCGCGCACGGTGACTTTGCCGTCGCTGGCAATGACGGTGATCTCTTCATAAAGACCGGCCTGGTCGTAGCTTGGTGTCCAGCGCAGTACGCCGGTGGCGGCATCAAACGACGCGCCGGCCGGCAGGTTGTTGATGGTTAGCGTCAAGGTATCGCCATCGGCGTCCGATGAAGACAGCGGCAACATCAACGTTTCGCCCTCGGCCAGCACAAAATTGCTGACCGGGTCAATTACCGGTACATGATTTCCATTGACCACTTCGAGCTGGAAGCGCTTGGCCGCGACACCGCCACGGCTGTCCTGCACCCGCACCACGATTTCGGTATCGGCACGGTCACGGGTGGTCGGTGTCCAGTTCAGCGTTGCGCGTGTGCGGTAACCGGAGTCGGTCGGATCGATGACACCGGAAGGGGTGAGTGTCACACCGGCCGGTGCCTGCACCAGTTGCCAGAAGAATTGCGTGCCGTCGACATCGGTGGCTTCCAGTTCTGCTGTCCATGCCTGGCCTGCGGTAGCGGCAGGCAACACATTTGCAGGCGCCACCACTGCACCTGCTGGAATAACAGCACTTAAACTTGGCGGCGTATTTTCCATCGGCACTGCATACACGCCATGACCGAGGTTGAACTTGACCAGGTGTGCAGATCCGGGGCTGGTCGCGAACAGGTCGGCCGGGATCACGGTGACGGTCAGATTGGTAAGCGTTGCGCCCACCGCCAGCTTGCCGCCTTGCGCTTGCAACGCATCCGTGAGATTCATGATCCACAAATCGGATTGATCGCCGCTGCCTTGCGTGCTGCCGTCGATACTGTCCTGGAAGTAGCGGCCCGGATCGAGCAGCAACATCATCGGACCGCGCACATCGTCGGTGCCGATGTTGGTGATGGCCACGTCGTAACTGACGGCGCCGGTCGCGCGGTCAGCGCGTGTATTGGTGAAATCGAGCTGCAGCTGACTGGTCATGTCCAGCACCACGGTGAAGGTGCTGATATAGCCGTTCGATAGACGCGTCTGCGTGCTGCTGCGCAGGTCACCCGAGATCTGCAACTCATACTGACCTGCAGGAAGGCCTTCGATATTTAACATCGCAGTTCTTGCTGCAGCATTCCACACGACACTCTGCGGCAGGATGGTTCTGCCAGCATTGGCACCGAGTGCCACGAAACGGAAGTTCTCCGTATTCAATACGCTGGAGAGATCCGTTGTGGAGAAGGTATTGACACCACCGGTCCACATTGCCTGGTCGAACGTCACTGAAATCTGCCCCGCCGGCAGCGGCAACAGCGCGCCATCCGGCACGCTGATCGCCGTCACGTTCGGCGCCTTGATCGGCGATATCTGGTCGACACGCGTGGTCTGCGCCACCAGGATGCGGCCGTCATTGGTGACGACGATACTTTCACCGCGGGTACCGCCTGTGGCCAGTTGCAACACGCGCTTCGAATCCAGTTCCACCATCCAGACCGACGCACCATGCGGCGTCGCCCCTGGCGTGGCATTGTCGACCGCGCGCTGTTTCAAATTGCTCGACGCAAACAGCAGTCCTTCGAGTTCTGTGCCAGTGGCACCGAAGGCGATACTGTCGATCACGCCGTTGATGCGGAATTCCAGTTCGGCGCGGCCCACGGTACGGCCCGACATCGGGAAGCTGACGATGTCGGTGGTGGCACCCAGTATTGCTGACGTAATGTCCTTGCCGCTCCAGCGCACGCCCCACAACCGTCCATCCGGACCAAATGCCAAGTCGCCGACGCGCTCGTTACTGAAATGGCGCCACATTTTGGATGGATCAATTTCGTTGGGACGGAAGATTTCGATGCCGTTGCCCGACGTGACATAGATGTCGCCGCTGCCGGCTTGAATCGTCAACGCGTGGGTCAGCGGCTCCCCGCCTTGTCCCAGCACGGTGCGCAGGATCGCGCCGCTTTCAGCATCGACCAGCAGCAATTCCCTGCCGGTCATCACCCATAACTGCCCCACCGCATCGATGGCCATGTCGAGTACCGGCATATCGAGCGTAAACAGTGGCGTGGTGCTGCGGCCGCCTTCCTTGCTGAAACGGAAGACTTCATTGCGCAGGCTGCCGGCGCTGACCAGCATCGAACCGTTGGCCAACTCCACCATGGCCAGTGCGCCGATATCGGCATCGCTGGCGGCAAATCCTGCGGCATAGCCGTGCAACGCGAATGGCGCGACGACGGTTTGCAAATCACCCGGCAATGCAGTCGCAACCTGTCCCGGCAAATACTGCGTCGATTGCTGGAACAACTGGTTGGATGGATAGCTGCGCGTGGTGGCAAGCGGCAGCTCCGGTGTTTGAGTCAATGATTCATTGGTGCCCAACGCATCGAGTACGGCTTGACGGCTGCCGTCATCCGGCAACACCGCATTGGCTATGGAGGCAGCTTCACGATTGCCGGCATAGTCGGTGCCGACCGCCAGGAATTCATACGACTTGCCGGCCTCGCCGGTGAAGATCGCTTGGCTTTGATCGGCACTGAGTTGGCGCAGCCAGATCTTGAAATCGCCGCCGTTTTCGGCGACATAGACCGTGACGTGCTTGACGCCGCTGGTGTCGTCGGTTGCCAGCCACTGAACGTCGAAACTGGGCGCACCTTGGGCATTGGCGCCCAAATCCGTGACGGCGATCGTCGTGACCGGCGCCCTGGCATCCAGGGTATGGCTGATACGTGCGGTATCGACCGGCGGCGCATCGTCGAAGAATACGCGTGCGCTGGCATGGATCGTCGCACCGGATTCCGCCAGGTCCAGGCTACGCACTGTGTAATTGACGTAACCGAATTTCTGCTTGCTGGAACCGGCTTGTGACGGGTCGCTCGGTGGGGCCAGCAAGCCGCGTGTTGCATCATGCAGTACTTCGCCGGTATCCGGGTCGATTGCCTGAATCAACCAGGTGGCGATACGCGTGGATGCATCGATCCCGGCGCTGACACGCAGGATGAATCCCTTGCTGCCGGTGAAATCGAAATCCCCTTGGAAATTCGCCTTGTCGTCCGGAATATGGACGTTGATATCGCCCAGCTTTAAATCGCCCAGCCGCAGGCTGCGCGGATCGAGATCAGCGTCGAACTCGGTGACAATGCGCAGCTGTCCGACGGCACGATTGGCTGGATTGTTGAAGCTGATGCTGTACGGCAGCGGCGTATCGGCCGGCAGATAACTGTTGCCCGCGGCATCCAGCGCCCCTTGCGGGCCGCGGATTGCAGCCGTCGCTTGGTCAGCCGCCAATTGTTGCGCTGCCGCCTGCAAGTATTGCGTCAGATTCAGCGCTTGTGGTCCGACCGGATTGAATTCCTCGTCGAGCAGCCCTTGATGACGCAAGTATTCCATTTCCGACAATTCACCGGCAAACACGTTGAAGTTGATGAAGTGGGTCTCTTGCGCTGCGTTGCGGTCCAGCGTCTGCGGGTCGACCAGCTTGAATACGGGCACTGCGACCGACGTCCCTTCCTTGTCCGTGCGGGTTTCGTAATAGTCGAGTGAATGGTGCGCGGCATCCGGATCGCCTGCCCACTTGGCCGTGTCGCCATACCAGGTCTGCACTTTGGAAAAGAAGCCAAGGATGTCGGCCTGGGTGCGATAGGTATCGCCCGCCTTGCTCAACAAAATGCCCGATGCCAGCGTGGCATTCAAACTTATCACTTGCGCATGCTCGCGGATCGGCGGCGCCTCCTCCGCCGCACGCAGCAGGCCGGCCGCTTCCAGTGCGCCGAGCCAGCCCTGCACCCACTGTGCTTCATCCGCAGCCAATACGCCCAAGCTGCTCGGCGCGGTGATGTCAGCCATGATTGCAGCGCGCAGCTGCTTGGCGTAAACGATTTGTTCCGCCATGAATTCGTCGCGCGTCAACGGCGTGGCAGCACCGAGCACGCTGAACCGGAATGGCAATGACAAGCTCTCTTCCTTGGTCATGTGCTCTTTCGGATCGCGCGACAGGAATTTCGCAGCCAATCCGCCGGCAATCTTGTCCAGGTCGGCGACGCCGCCGTCCAGCAATCCCTGTGCCTTCCAGTCTGGCCGAATCGCATATAGCTTGTCGCGCAAGCCTTCGAAGTCGTACGCCATCCACTCGGACAATCCCGGGTAAGTCTGAATATTGAACGTCATGCCGGCGAAACCGCCGGCTGCCACGTCCATTGCATAACCCGGCGCGAGGTTGATGCCGCTGGTATTGGCCACGCCATCCAGGCTGGCCCATGGAATGTCGCTACGCGGTGTGCCGGTGGTCGGTGTGATGCCATAGCTTTGTGTATTGCCGTCGCCTTCGATGGTCTGGCCGTCTGGACGCCCGGCAACGTTAGTGCCGAACACGACGTAAGGCAGCGAAAGACCGCCGAGTACATCCGCGCTATAACCCATTTCGGGTGTGCCGATGTCGAACCGCACATACGGTGTATCAACATTGGTCAGGCTTTGCAGCGAGACGCTATACGTGCCGCGTTCGCCAGGGTTCATGGTGCGCGGGCCGCCCAGACCGATGGTGACGTCGGCTTCGATGCCGCGTTCGACCAGGTAGCGATAGGCTTCGGTGACGCGTTGTCCGTCAGGATTGGTGACCGATATGTCATACAAGCCATGCGGCACATTACGCAAGTCAAACACGGCCCGGATATGCGTTGCATCCAGCATTTGCCAGCGTTCCGGTTCGACTTCGAATACTCCCGGACGCGACAGTTTGACCAATGCGCCCGGCTGGAACCGGGCGCCGTAAATATCGAGCGTGACCCAGCGGTGATTCTCGTCGCCGGTGCCGCCCTGATCCGGTGTGACCTTGGTGATGGCAAGCGGCAACAGGTCCGCGCGCAGGGTTACCGGTGTGCCGGCAGCGCCTTGACGCGACTTGACCAGGATGTAGTAATCACCAGCCTTGGTGCTCGGTATCCAGACTTCCTGATCAGGCGATAACGGATTGCTGTAGGAAGCATCGTAGGCAAAGCCGGTCGGAATATCGCCGTAGCGAATATACAGCTCGTTGGCGCCGTTGGCAGCGCTGGAGTCGAGTGTTACGCGTAGCGTCTCGCCTGCCGCCACGCTCACCTTGTACAGGCGCGACTGGTCTGCCGACAATGTAGTTTGCAACGGGTTGGCAACGGCCAGTACTGGCACTTCCGTTTGTAGCGTCGCACCGGACGCCTGCCGGTTGTTCGCTTCGCCCGGCGCCATGTTAAGACCGGTATCGGTGTACGTGATCGCGCCCTCGTACACTTCATTGAACAAGTCCGGGCGCACGATGACGCGCCAGCTTCCATCCTTCAATGGCGGCAGCTTGGCGGTAAGCGCACCGGTATAACTGCCCCCGCCATTCAAGCCGCCATCGTGATCCACCTTACCGAGCAATTTATCGCCAAGGTCCCAGCTATTGTCGGAAGACAGATATATCGCATCGGTCCAGCGTCCATATGCCGGATTGTTGGAGTCATTGGTAATCGTGTACTGGATATTGATATCGTCACCAGTCGAAGCGCGGCTTGGCAATAACACATTGGTGACCTTCAAATCTGAAGGCGGAGGAGTCTCAACGATAATTGGTTGCAAGGCGGCAGTGGCGTTATTTTGTTCCTTGCCGAATTCACGCACTTTTCCCTGTTCGCCGCCGCCCCATGCATTGGCCGGATCGGTAATCACGAATACGTAATAGGCGCCCGCCAAGTCACGCGGCGCTGTCAGGCTGAGAGTGGCGTCATAAGTGCCATTGGCCGCGAGCCCGCCGGAATGAGATACATAGCCAATATAGCGATCCTGATTAACGTCGAGGAAACGATCTTTAGACAGATACACCAGGTCGTACCAGCTCTGTTGATCGGACGGCGTAACGCCACCGGTGTTCGTGACGCGATAGCTGACCTGCAGCGCCTGGCCGGCTATCACCGAAGCGGGCGCAGTGACGGCGGCAACCTGCAAATCGGGCGGCGTTGACAGCGTAATCGGTACCGCGATGGACGAGACATTGTTGCCCTCATCCTTGAATTCACCGACGGCGTCGGGGATTATTCCATCCGCGATTACCGACAGGCCGTCGCGTACCGTGCTAGATGTGCCGCTATATTGAGCGCGTACAGTAGAGGTATCTGCCTTGACGATGATATGGAAATTGCCGCTGATCGATTCCGGGATGTTGAACGTCGCCGAGTTGGTGTACGACTCGCCTGGCTTCAGATATTTTGGTTTTGAATTTTCCGTGAGCGCAGTCTGACGAACGCGATAAAAAATTTCCGACTGGCTGCCTCGGTCCACCACTGGGTAGTCGGCACTATCTAGCGACGCATCGCGTGACAGATAAATGCCGTCGAGCCAGGCATTGGTGCGCGTGTCACGCGTACCACGGTTCGTCACGGTCCACGTCACGGTGAGCGGTTGACCCGACGCTGGATTGAGATTGGAAACCGAGATGGTGTCGATTTGCAGATCCGGTTCGCGATAGGTGACATTCAACGTACTGCGGCTCATGTTGTTGTCGTTACGCAGGTTTTCATAGACGCTGGCGACGTAGTAGGCGTCGCGGGCGTAATCGTTCCGGTTGTCCCGGCTGCGCAGCTCGTCGTGCGCACCGCCACTGGCCGAATCCGTCAGCTGGCCTGGAGTGTGGCCCGAGTCGGTAATCACATAGATGTAGTAATTGCCATCGGTCCCTGGCGGCAGCTTTACCTTGGCGGTGGCGGTGTAACTGCCACCCGCAGCCAAGCCAGCCGTATTGGAATGCACCACGGCGCCCAACGCGGTGGCGCGCTGAGGGATGAAGGTTGGATCGGGGCTGAAATAGATCGAGTCGACCCAACCCTGCGTACCTGCCCAAACGTCTGCACCATTGTTGGTAACGGTCCAGCTGATTGTGGTTTCTTCACCCGAGAAATTTTCCTGCTGCGTAACGATGCTTGTGACTTGCAAATCAGCGGGCTTGACGGTCACAACGGAGTTCTGCGAACGGACATTGTTCGTCTCGTCGGTTTCGCCGACATTACCCCATATATCTGTCTGCACCACGACATAGCTGCCCTTGATCGAGGGCGCCAATGCCACCGTCTGGCTGACCGTATATTTTTCGCCGTTCGCCAGCGAGCGTTGCTGCTCAAACAACCCGAGCTCCCACTTCTCGGTAGCCAAACTGAGGTTGGGATTGTTGGTAACCCAAACCTTGTCTCTCCATTTTCCCGAGAACAGATCGCCGCGGTTTTGTACCGTATAAGTAAAGCTGTAGTTCCCGCCTGCTTCCGCCTCGCTCAGCGCAGACAATTCGGTGACCGTCAAATCCGGCGGCGTAATGCCGAGCACGCCGATTGGGCGCGCCTTGTAGTTGCTGCTATCGAACTGACTCGGGTCGTCCGGATTGTTGTTCGACGCCAGCGAGTCTTCCAGTATCGTGTCGTACGTGTCGCTCCAGACAGTCACGTAGTATTGGCCGGTCAGCACACCATCCGGAATCGTCACCTGCGCGGTCCCTAAATAGTCCTGGCCAACCGTCAAATGTCCTTGATGTGTGACGCTGCTAAGCAGGATGTCGCCTTTCCAACTGGCGGGCCGGGTTTTGTCGCGCGACAGCCATACCGTATCGGTCCAACGATCAACGCTGGCGGTATCTCCCAAGGTTGTGGCGCTGCCCTTGTTGCTTACCTTGTAACGTACTTCGATACTGGCGCCATGGCTAGTCTGGTCCGGTGCCACCACATCGCTGGTCACCAGATCGGCAAACGGAATCGGATCCACATAGAACTTTGTCGCTCTAATGTTGTTGGCTTCGTTTGGATATTCATCGATATTATTGTTGGCGTCGGCGACCACGATCAGAAATGCGTCGCCGCGATATCGGATCGGAATGTTGACCGCTGCACTTTCAGTGGAATAGCTCTCGGTCGGCGCCAGTGCCGATCCGTTCGCGAAGCTGCCAACCAGTAAATCGTCGCCGCTGAGCGTACCGTCCAGCGATAAATACACGCGATCAGTCCAGCGACCGCTGGTTGCGGTCGGTCCCTGATTGCTTACCGTAAATTTGATGGCTGCGGTCGTGCCAGCGGTGACGCTGTCCGGCACGATCATGCCGGTCACGCGCAAATCAGGGCGGTCGTTCAAACTGACTTCAGTGGTGTCGCCCGAGATGTTACTGTTGTTGGTACGTGCCGCAGCATGCTCATACACACCGGTATTGGCATTGGTCACGACCCGGATGCGATACAGCCCTTCGATCTTGGCGGGCAGCCGCACTTGTTCGGTACGCGTGTAGCGAATGCCTGCCTCCAGGCCGCGGTCATAGGTAAAGCTGCCGACATTGAATGAAGGACCGATGCCGCTGGCAGGAATCAGGGTGACGGTATCGGTCCAGACGCCGCCGGCCTTTGCCTCGCCTTGATTAATGACAGTCCAGGAGACGTCGATGAGCGCCCCCTCTTGCGCGCTTTGAGGAACGCTGATTTCCTCGACCACCAAATCCGGCGACAGTGATAGCTCGACCGGCACGGCCAATGACGTGCCATGATTGTTGTCGGTGTAGATGAACTCGAACGGGCCACCGGTTTTGACGTTGAGATAATAGGTTCCGAAAATCCCCTCCGGCAAGGTGACATCAAGCGAACGCGTATAACGGTCGCCAATGGCCAACTGACCGAGATGATTGGCTGATGCAAAATTGGCCACCACGCCGGTGCCATCAGGGTTCGTGCTGAGCCAGACGCTGTCCGACCAAGAGCCGACGTTGGTAACGCCGATACCATTATTGACGACACTCCATGTCACGCGCAGCGGCTTGCCGCTGGCGGCGACACCTTGGGTGGTGACCGCTTCAATCTGCAAGTCAGCATACGGCGTCGGCATGACGTCGAGTGTCGACACCGATCTTGCCGTGTTATTGCTTTCACTGCCGTTTTCCCAAACTTCACTTGACGCGTCACTGCGCACAAAGACATGCCCGCGTCGCGAAAACGCCGCACCGAAAGTATAAGACGCCGAACCGGTATAGGATTCACCGGATTGCAGCCCGCCGTCGTGTCGTATCTGCGCCAACACCACATCATCGCTATTACCGACCACCGCGTCGGATGAAAACACCACCACATCGGTCCATGCAGTCGTGCGTCCCGGTCCGGCACCCTGATTGGTAACAGTCCATTCCACGTTGACCGTTGCAGGGTCATCAATCAGACTCGTAGGAGCCTGCACGTCGGTGACAACCAGGTCAGCGTAGAGATCCTGCGCGATTTCAAGTGCGGTGGCATTGAGATTGTTTGCCTCTCCGGCAACTGTCTCCTTCAACAACGCGTTGACATCGCTGACGATCAACAGTTGATAGGTACCTTGGGAATCAACCGGCATCAAGGCGGAGATATTCACTGTGGCGCTGCCATTTGCGCCAATCATTGCATGAGTGACTTCACCAAGTTTGATATCGGAAGCATCGAGCACGCCATTGCGCGACAGATAAGCCACTTCGCGTACATTGGCGGCGTCGGCCGAGCCGATATTTTTGGAGACCCAGCTAACGTCCAGCGTTTCACCACCTTGACGCATACCTTGGATACTGACGCTGTCAACCATGACATCCGGGTGGATGATGTTGACGATTTGACTAGTGGTATTGTCCAGTTCATTTTGCTCGTCGACAAATCTCAAGGCGTCCGAAATGACTTCGAGTCGCCAGCTGCCGGTGCCCACAACCGGCACATCGACACTGATGGTTTGGGTGTAAGCGGCGCCGGGATTGACGGTACGGCTTTGCGATGCGGTCTTCAGCTCCAGAACATTGGACGGATTTAGGATGTCTACCAGTCGGATTTTTTCTGCAAGCCAAGTACTCGCAACTTCATTACCGGTGTTCTGCACCGTGTAGCTGATATTGAGCGTATCGCCCGCTTTCCAGATAGCCGGAGCCTGCAGATCGGATACTTGCAGGTTAGCTTTCGGTTCGGCCAGGATCTGCGTCGGCGTGGCGGCCACGGCCGTGTTATTGCTGGTACTGCCGCGTTCGTAGGCATTGCCGAAGGCGTCGGTCTTGACGATGAAGTACATTTGTCCGCCGACCGTGCGCGGCAATACGAGGTCAAGGCCGGCGCTATAGCTGCCGCCCGATTCCACGGCGCCAACATGGGTCAGCGACCCGATCAGAACCGCGGTAGCGTCCAGTGTGGTCGAGGTGGAGAGATACACTTGGTCCACCCATAGGTTGACGTCGGTTGCAATCGTGCCCTGGTTACGCACGCTCCACTCTACGCGCGCGTTGCGTCCGACGTTGGCTTGCACCGGGACCAGTGTGATTTCGGGCAGCAAATCCGCGTTGGTAGCGCCGATCGTGATCGGGCTCGACAATCCTGCATTATTGGCACGAGTATCCGGCTCCAACACCGCCCGCAGTGCATCGGCCACTACCGCGATGCGGTAAGGGCCTTCCAGGCGTGTGGGTATCTTCACAGAAGCCGTCGTCAGATAGCTGGCGCCAGCGGCAAGTGCCCCGCTGCGCGCAACATTGCCCAACACAATATCGTCCGCATTGCCTACTACATTGTCTTGCGACAGGATAATGCGGTCGACCCATGCGGACGAAGTGTTGACCAATCCCTGGTTCGTCACTTGCCAAGTCACCTCGATGTTGCTGCCCGAGCTGGCTGTCGCCGGTATCGTGATGTCGCTGACGATCAGATCGGCGTATGGTTTGGCCTCGGACAGGACGTTGGCCAAAGCAGCATTGTTGTTCTCGGCATCATTGTTCTGGTTGTTCTCAAAGATGCTTCCAACTGCGCCATTCGATGGGTCGGCCGTGACGGTAATCTGCAATTGCCCGGTCCCGCGCAAGCCTTCCGGCACGCGGAAGGTATACGAGCGAGCGCGCGCTTCATCCGATGCGATCGGACCCGCCGATGCAGGATCGTAAGCAACAAATGCATTCACCAATTGTTCGCCGGTGGTCACATTCGTCACCACGACACGGTCAAACCATCCGCCAGGAGTAGGCGCCTTACCTGTATTGAGATCATCCCATTGAATAGTCAGGTCAGTGCCCGCCTGCGTGGTGGCGGGCGTTGTGCGCAAGTTAGCGACTTGCAGATCCGGCGCTGAAATAACAATCAGCGAAGCGGCATTATTCGTTTCTGCAGTATCTATAGCATTAGTATCAGTCGCATTGATTTCAAGCACCTGTCCAGTGCTGTCGGTGAGAACGCTGAATTCAAAGCGGCCGACGCTGGTCATTCCCTGTGGCCAAGTAATGGCGACGCTACGATCGACAAAGCCGCCCGCAGCAACAGGGCCATTGGCGGCAGTATCGTACATCACGACGTTGGCATAGAACGATTGGTTGGTGGTCAAGTTGCGCACCAATACACGATCATGCCAAGCATTCGTCACAGCCGCATTGCCGGTGTTGCTTACGCGCCAGTGCAGGGTCGCCTGACTATTCGGAGCCCAACCGCCGGCAGGCTCTACATTGATAGCAGAAACCTGCAAGTCCGGATAAAGCTTTGCCGCCGACACGATGCTGACCGAAGCAGCATTGTTAGTTTCGGCATTGTTGCCGGCATTGGTTTCAAACAAAACGCCCTTGCCGGCGCTGTTTTGATCGGCGGTGACAGTGATGCTGATGTTGCCCGTCCCTTTTGCGCCATCCGGCAAGCGGAAGCTCATGCTGCGCGTGCGCAATTCGTCCGGCTGGATGATGCCGTTGAGCTGACCATCCGTGACCGCCATGGGGTCGTAGGTCAACATCGTGTCGACCAACACCAGGTTGCTGTCCAGATTCCTGACCACGATGCGATCGTCGAAACGGATGCCGGCTGGACTGCTGCCCAGATTCCAGTCCTCCCATGTGATGCTGACTAACCCGCCTGCCTGAATGTCAGGCGAGTTAACCTGCAGATTGCGAATCTGCATGTCCGAACCGGCCTCATTAATCAGTTCGAGAACGTTATTGCTCTCGCCTGTCCCGCCCGCGTTCGCCTCCAGTATTCCCGCTGCGTTATCGACCACGACTCGGATAGAGAAACGTCCTGAAGCAGATGCGCCTACAGGCCAGGAAAATTGCGTTGCACGGGCACGAGTTCCATTCACGTCCAACACGCCGGCACTTAGGTCGTCAGTCAGCACGACGGTGGCCACTACTTCGTTGGTCGTCAGGTTGCGCACTTCCAGACGCTCGCTCCATGCTTGCTCCGCCGCCTTGGTGCCACGATTGACCGTGTTCCACGACACCGCCACTTGCTGGCCGGGCTGGTAATTTTCGGTCGGGATAATGGTCAGGTTTTCAGCGACCAGATCGGCATAAGGCGCCAGAGTGGCAGTCAGGCTGAGGCTCGCGCTGTTGTTGGTCTCGCCGGTCCCGACAGCATTGGCTTCGACCAGACTGCCTGCGCCGACCATGTTCTGGTCGGCGAAAACCTGGATCAGCAGATTGCCGACGCTGGCGTTGCCGTCGGCTAGGCGGAAACTATAAGTGCGGGCGGTCGACGCCCCAGCTTGCAGGCCGCCTGCCGGCGGATCGTAGTGCAGCTGCTCATTGACAAGTACGGCACCAGTCGTCTGATTAACCACCCGAATGCGATCGTACCAACCGGCGTTCGCCGCAATGTTGCTGCTATTGACGTCATGCCAGGTCAGGGTGACCAGGTCGCCGCTCTGCGGCGACGACGTGTCACTGGCCAGGTTGCTGACCAACAGGTCGGGCGCCGACAGGACGCTCGACTGAGCGGCGTTGTTGCTTTCAGCCGTGTCGGCCAAGTTATTTTCAAAGAGCTGGGCCGCAACATCGGTGGTCACCGTGAATTCGATCTGGCCGTTGGCATTTGCGCCTGCCGGCCAGACCAGTGTTGCACTGCGCTCGCGCAAGCCGGCGGCGGCAATGTCACCAAGTATGGCCGCGTCATAAGACACGTCCTGCGTTAACAGGGTCTCTCCGGTAGTGAGATTGCGAACACGCAGGGTCTCGGTCCACGACCCGCTGGTGGGGCCATCGCCCTGATTGCGCGTCTTCCAAGTCACGGTCATCGTGTCGCCCGACAACCAGCCGAGGGCAGGATTTGGCGTCACGTCCGTCACGATCAGATCGGGATATGGGGCCAAGGTCGCGGTCAGATTGAGGATGGCGCTATTGTTCAGTTCGCCCAGGCCCTGGTAATTGGTTTCCGCTACGGTATTGGCCAGGTCGGCCGTAACCGTGAAGCTCAGGTGGCCTACACCGCGATTGCCATCAGGCAGCACGAAGCTCGCCTGGCGCACAATGCTGGCGCCACTGGAGATGTGGCCGTTGGCCGCCATGTCATAAGGCACTTGGATATCCGCGAGAACTTCGTTGGTCGTGACATTGCGCACCACCAGCCGATCGGACCACGAAGATGCTGTCGCCAGGCTGCCGCTGTTCTTGTCTTGCCAAACCACTGTGATGGGTTTGCCGGATTGCAGCACCGTGCCTGCGGACAAACCCAGGCCTGTCACAACAAGATCAGTGCCCGGCGCCGCCGCAGTGACGTTGATACTTTTAACCTTGAGCGTCTTCGGATCGGAAGCGGTATCGATGCTGAAATTCATCTGCGCTTCCGGACTCTCTCCGCGCAAGATGCCAAACGACCCGGCCCGGTTAGCGTAAGTGATCACGCCAAAAATATCGCTTTCCGCAGGCACATAGCCGCCGTCCAGATAGACCGCCAGCGTCCCGTTCAAGTTGGCCGTGCCGGTGACCGCCAGCACGCCTATGGTCGTCGCATTGCCGAGACCCACGCGGACCGTCGATTGCGCTCCGTTGGTGAAACTGCCGGCGATATGCATGCGCGCAGCGGGCGCGACGCTTAAGGTACCGTGGTTGGTCAGATTGTTGTTGTAGGTGAGCGTGCCGGCATTGACGTTGACTGTGCCAGTATTGTTGAACGCGATGCTGCTGTTGATCGCGTGCGCACCCGTTGCCGTCAAATTCAGCGTACCGGCATTGTTGAACGCGGTCGAGCCGCCGTAGTAACCGGCATAGAAATTGAGCGGTGTGGCATTGCTGCTGCTCAGATTGAGTGTGCCGCCGGCGGCGTTGGTCAGCGTATTGTGGCCGGCATTGACGTAATAGTTGCCGTTGTAATTGAAAAAGAGGTAGTCGTCGCTGCCTACCGTGAGCGTGCCCTGGTTGATCCAGGCCTTGCCGCCATGGAGAGCAAGATAGCCGTTGGTCACATCCATGCTCACCGTACTCACGCCCTGTGTGGTGAACGCTCCGGTGCCGCTGAGGAAGCTGCTACCGGTGACGTTGAATGCTCCCGTGACTGTCACCGCACCGGTACCGCCCAGCGTGCCGCCGGAAAGAGTTAGGTCACCGACAGTAACGGTGTCGTTGAAACTCAACGTGCCGCTCTTGACCTTGAGAGCAGTACCACCTGCAGCAAGGTCCAACACGCCGTTAACGTTCAATGTGCCACCTGACACAGAAAGTGTGCCCGCGCCGGCGATTCGCGATCCGACGTTGAGGTTGCGGGTACCGCCGATGAAGTCGAGCGTCGCTCCCACGTCGGCGTTGTAGGTACCAGTATCGGTACCATTACTGCTAAGTGTGAGCGTGCCGGTGTTGACGTTGACTGTGCCAGTATTATTGAAAGCGATGTTACTGTTGATTCCATGTGTACCCGCCGCCGTTAAGTTCAACGTACCGGCATTGTTGAACGCG
>MESE01000118.1 GCA_001770855.1 Burkholderiales bacterium RIFCSPLOWO2_02_FULL_57_36 | reverse complement strand
ATACGGCCTTGAGCAGGCCTCTCGCTCTAACAGGCAAAGCCAGTTAGGCGATGACCACGTCCTTAGGACGTGGATTTCAAGGTGTTATTAAAAATGCGCTGTGCCCAGGCAACAACTTCCTCAACGTCTTGGCCTTTTCCGATCGACAGAAAAAACGGCTGACTGATATCAGGGTTTGATCGCGCCAAATCAATATCGATGCGGACAAGAAAATGCCCGCGTTTCCTGCTAAGAAAAACTTCGTTGGTTATTTGTTTTGACTATCGGCCAAATCCGCAGCCGCCAACAATTGGGCTGCAATTCCTCGAGCCTGATGCGCCGAAAATTCATGGCATTGTTCCGCGGTCCATAACCGAACCACTGCCGGTGCAGGCTGGGATTGCGTTTGACTGCCCGCAAAGCGACTCATCCGTAGCGCTCCGCGATTGCGTACGTCGACACTGTTGCCGAAGCGCGTTATCAACGGAGTTCGCTGTTCGCCTATGCTCGGGGTCAATCGTAATGCTGATGTGTGGAAATGCCGGTCGGCATGTTGCTCGATTTGTTTCATGTTTTATCCCCTCCGTGTTTAACTGTACATGCATACAGTACATGAGAAGACCTTTCCGTGCAACAACACAACATATCGTCCCATTCATCGTCATCGATACGCCAGGCGCCTGTGCGTTGCAACCACCAGCCGCTCACCAGCAATCACGCCGATCGCTCCAACTCGCCAAATCGCGTGCGTAATAACGGAAAGCGTCTTCAGGCATGCTGTGCGAAAGTGCTGCCAGATCGAATATATACAGCGCGCGCCCCATGCCGCGCCGGCGGTATCCGCCATTGCGCTTTTCCATGATCAGGTCGCGCCACGCGCCAAGATTCACATAGATATAGCTGCGGCGCTCGCGCGGTACGCGAAAGCGCAACTCTTCTTCGAGGGCAATATGGGTGTGTCCTTCCACGTGCAAACGCAGCCCCAGCGAACGATAAGCGGCATGGAACGCCGGCAGGCGCAACAAATCGGCAGTCGCGATGCTGGCTTCCGGTTCCTGCGCTTGCGCCATCATTTTCATCAGCAATAAATCCACCCAGGTCCAGCGCAGATGACGCAGACACGAGATGACTCCTAGGCGCCATCTCATCGGCAGGGATGCGCTACACCAAGTCGCGCGATGCCCGAGCCACGCCGCCAGACTGCCACGAAAACACTGCAAGATATGGTCGCGCAAATCCTTTTCCATCTTGTCGCGGCGGCTCAGGCGGCGTGCTTCCGAGAGCAGACGGGCAACCGCCGATACTGTCGGGCGGTACAAGTCCATCTCATCGAGCAAGCGCGCGATGCGCCACGCACCCGGAGAATCCTGCGGAAGATCCTTGGCGGTACACCAGATAAAGTGCGACAACAGGCCTGCGGCAACTGTATCGCCGAAGCAGGGTTCACTGAATGCGCGATATTGCTCACTTTGCCAGCGTTGCGGTTGCCAGCCTTGCGACGGCTTCCATTTTTCCGTCGCACGCACATTGTCCGGATCGCGCCACTGTCCATGGGTGGCCAGCAGACGCAGGCTGCGATCGGCGAAATAAACCGGCAGGCATGGATAATCCTCATCCGGTGCGGTGCCGAGCTGCTGCGCAACCCAGGCGCGATAGCTGTCCGGAATTTGTTGCGCCATCATACCGAGGCATTCTTCATAAAATATCTTGCGTGCGGCAGGCACAACCTGTAGCTCCTTGTCGTGATTCCCGACAATCGGAATGACGCTAACCGTGATGCCATTCGCTCGCAATATGCTTATCGTATGCCGAAGCCAATAGAAAAATCCCGAGTACGGCTTTCCTTCGATACGCGCCGGGGGGGCAGCGTGGATCTGCACGATATCGCGCATGATCGCGACCGCGATGTCGGCAAAGCGAACGTCATCCCGCTGCCACGGATACACTCCCGCCTGTGCCCATTTGCTGCTACGAATCAAATCGACGATATCGCCATTCAGTATCAGCAACAGTTCATCCAGCGTGTCTCCCACCGCGGCATCAGCGTCCTGACTTACAGTGTGGCCGCACGACACGCGCAACTGATCGAAAAACAGTTGCCAGTCGGTTTCTTCGGCAGTCTGGTTGCCTACCGTGCAGTCGGTACAGTGAACATCGCTGATCAGTACGCACAGGCGATTGCGCATCGGATCGCATTCGGGCCACATCACCAGGCCCGGTGTCAGTTTAGAATCAGTCATGACAATGTTCGCGCAGAAATTTGATCAGATGCGGAAAGACATCGAGATGTACATTTTTTCCCATGAAAATATCCTGGTGACCGTAGCCGGGAATCACGCGCAATTGGTGCCGGCCCGGCACAATTTTTTCAAGCAGCGCATGACATTGAATGTTGGAATCGGCAAACACGCGATTATCCTGACCCTGTATCAACAGGATCGGCGTATCGGTCTGCGCCGCATGCGTCAGATAGTCATCAGGCAGTGCGGCATAGCGCGGGTTGGACGGATCGAACTTGATCGCACGATGGCCTGCCCTGACCATTTTGCTGATATGCCGGTAATAATGCACCGGTGCGCCGCCGAACAGATCGCCGAGGCGATCATGCGTTTCCGGTGCCAGATTGGCATGATTGAACAGCGCGGGCCGACCGCTGCCCCACATGAAACTCAACATGTGGCATTCCGGCGAATCGCACTCCTGGTGCACCATGTCCGCCGCGGTCGCGATCAGTTTGCCGACCGACCATCCCGGCTGGCGCCGCCAGCTCGGGCTGTAATACTCGACGCCGATCAAATAGTCGGAAACCCACGGCCCCAGCGCCAGTTTGATTTCCGACCAGCGCGGCACATACGGCGTCAGTGCCACACTGTTGAGGATCATGCTGGTCACGCCCTGAACGCTGCGTCCGAACAGGCTCATCGCCATGCTCAATGCACCGACACAATGCGCGATCACATGGATGCGCCGTTGCGGGCCGATATGCCGCCGCAACTCGGCGAGCGCCGCCGGATGGTCGAACAAGGCGATGTCATCCAGCGTATACCGGGTGCGTTCGAGATTGTAGGGAAAGCGGCAGCTGCCACGAAAGTCGAGCGTCCAGACATCGCCGAATTCATGATCCAGCAATGTCTGCACCAGATTCTGATGCTCGGGCATGATGAACATGTCGGATGAACTGGTCAGTCCATGCACTATCAACACCACATCGTCGCAGGTCGCGCGGGAAAACCGTGTCAGTTGCAAACCCAGGCCGTCGGCCGTGCTGAACGGGTGCACGCTGATGTCGGCCCCGGTCACGCCTTCGGTCGTATTCTTTGCATAGCGCCGATTCGGCTGATTGGGTGCGGGAGGCACCTGCGGCCCGTACACGTCCCACAGTTTCCCCGCGAAAAATCCGCCGAATCTCGCCAATCCTTCGATGCTGGCGTCACCGTTGGAATTGGTCACGCGCAAGGTACGCAGCACCCGGATGAAATCGCTCAAATCCAGACCGATGATTCCAGTCACCCACAATTCCGCCTGCGCCGTTTTATCCGGATCGACCTGCCCGCGAAAGACGTTGACGTACAAGGTCGTGGTGTCATGCCATAAGTCCAGCACGGCATCGTGCTGGACCTGTTTTTCTCCTACGAAGGTAAAAAATTCGCCCTGCGGCGTGCATGCGACTACCTGGTAATACATCACCTTTCGATCGCGATCGGCTGTATCCGGCAACAAGCGGAAAGCACCTGACTGCACCGGACATAGGCCGCCTAGCAGCGGACACACGATATGTCCCGACAAACTGCCGGCATGCTGCGACTGGGTCAGAAACGCGTCCAGATCGGAAATCGCAACGCTCACATGCAGCGCCAACGCGTCACCGTTCACGTCGCCTTGCGCATACCCGTCAGCGAAGGTCGTGGCCTGTGCACTGACGTAGCCATGCATGACTTCGGCAAAGTCGACGCGTATGTCCTGCGAATTGTTCGACACTGAATTTCCTCCCTGAGTACCATGCCGGCTTGTTGTATTTATTGTTTTTATTTATAGATCGGCGGTCGGCGCCTCTCCAGTCATTTCGTGCGCAATCCATTCCGCCAGCGCCGCGATGGTCGCGCTCGGGTTGGCGCCCAATGCCGTGGGCATCAATGAACCGTCCGCCACATACAATCCGCGGTAACCGAACACCTGCCCGCGACTGCCGTCGGCGGCGCTGACGACTCCCTGCTCAGGCGAATCCGCCAATGCACATCCCCCCAACGGATGTACGCTCACATTATTTCGCATCGGCCAGAGCCAGGTCGGCATGGGCATGAAATGCCTGGCGCCGATAAAGCGGCTGAAGCGCTTGCACAGTCGCAAAATAGCATCGTAGTGCGAACGGTTACTCGCTTGTGGCCAATCCAGATCCAGATAGCCGTCGCGATTCAATCGCAACACGCCGTTCGCCTTGTCCAAACCCATGCACAGCATGACGGCACTGTATTGAGATACATCGCGCGCGAACAAGCGGTGCAGCAGAAAACCGACGCGGTTGCTTTTGCGGCCCAGATACTCGCGATTGACTGCATATCGCCAGATCTGGCGACAGACGCTCAAAATTCGCTGCAAGGGGCTGATCACCGGTCCGAGCGCGGCGATCGCCCAGCCGGCATGAGAAGGAAAGCTGGCATCCTGCAGTAGAAAAGCCTGCTCGCGATCCAGATTTTCAAAAAGATGGTGGTCTGTGTATTGCGTGATGACCGGTCCATAGGTGGAATCAATTTCTTGCTCGGCGTCCAATGCGAACGAAAGGAAATCGCCGTTGCCGGAAAAACGGCGCCCAAGACACGCCGACAGGCGCGGCAGGCTCCGATGTACATCCCGGCAGCGCAGCAACAACTCGCTGCTGCCCAGCGTTCCGGCCGACAGGATCACGCGTCGACTGGTGATGCTGGACTCCGATCCGTCATGCAAGTCGCGGAAATAGATACGGTATCCATGTTCGCCGTCGCCGGCCGCATCGTCGGCGTGCGCGATATCGAGCGCCACGATGCGGTCGACCAGGGTCTGCGTCCTGATGCTTGCCTGATAGCGTGTGCTGGCGACATGCAGATAATTATGGTCCACCGAGTTTTTCGCCTGAACGTTGCAGCCGATATCGCATTCGCCGCAATAGGTGCAGGAAGTCTGCCGCACGCCGTAGCGATTGATTTCCTGCTCGCCCAATGCAGTAGCCGCACCGGTCCCGCGATAACTATAGCCATCGCCGAAGAAAACGGTGATGTCGGCGAGATGTGTCGGCAGACTTGCGGCTTTGGCGAATGCCTGAAATTGCGCGGTACGCTTGATGTAACGCCGGTCCGACGGGCCGTTTGCCTTCGGCACGGGCCGCGCGCCCAACACTTCCTGCGCGACGTCGTAATACGGTGCCAACGTGTCACGCCGGAGCGTGCCAGGCCAGCCCTGCTCGAACACCGCCTCGGGCGCACGCAAGAAAACGTTGGCATAGATCAGCGATCCACCTCCGAGTCCGGCAGCGGTGACGGTGTCGATTTGATCGAAATGCCGGATATCGAACATCCCGGTCAGCGAACCGCGTCTTCCTCTGCGTTGCCGGACCGTTTCCGGGCGTTTCGCACTATCGTCGGGACACCAGACGTTATCGGCAAGACCGTGCGGGCTGCGCGGAAAGCCTCCCATCGGATATGCTTTACCGCGCTCCAGCAACAATACTTTTCCCGGCCATCGCCTGGCAAGGCGGGCACACATCACCGCCCCTCCAAACCCGCTACCGATAACGACTGCTTCGTGGTCCAGCATGGCGTCCAAGGATATCTCCCCGATCAAAATCTGAAAGCTGTCCGGCAACGGCCGGCGTCCAAGATTGCGAGCAACTGCATTGCGAAAAACAGGTATGCATTGTGTATGCGCGGCAATTTCGAGCCTGGGGCGAATTTGCTCAATCTATCGCCGCACTGCGCAGATCCGTGTTCCGGATAGCCGGCTCATCCCCCAGTCCGATATTTTTATATTGGATACGATCATATTTGATTTCTTACGAGAAATGAATGCTTTTGCGCTGATCCGTTACGTTCTTTTCATAAAAACAATAATTCGTTATCGACATCCGTATTCTGCTACGATCACGATCCAGTGCGTTGTCATTTTGAAACTTCACGACTTCCGATTCGACCGCTTCCCAAATGCTCAAGCTTTTTCTATCCTTTCGTAAGTGTTGTGTCTTGGCCGGTTTTTGGCTGCTGTCGAGCGCCTTTGCGCACGCCGAAGTCTTACGCCTGAGCGATGTGCCAGGCGCAGATTTCATCAATCTCACCCCTTACTGGTCGGTCCTGGAAGACCTGGAACAGAAGTGGACCATAGAAGATGTGAGCAAGCCGGAATTCGCCTCACGTTTTCAGAAAGATGCGCGGCAACACGAGTCGCTGAGCTTCGGGCTTCGAACATCGGCGATCTGGCTGCGCCTGACCGTGGATAATTCGACAGCGGCGGAATTGAAAAGGTTATTGGAGATCGGATTTCCCCATCTTCATCAAGTCGAGCTGTATGCACCGACGGATCATGGGTTTCAGAAAACCGCCACGGGATTTTCCAGGCCGTTTGCGGAACGACCGATAGCTCATCGAAATTTCGTGTTCCCTCTGCGCCTGGCGCCTGAATCGGAGACGACCTACTATCTGCGGGTTGCCTCGAAAACCACAATCGACGTCCCATCCACATTATGGGAGCAGCGTGCCTTTATACAAAAAAGCCTGTATGAATACATGGCGCAGGCACTGTACTTTGGCATGCTCGCGGCGCTGGGGCTGTATAACTTTCTGCTCTTCCTGTCGCTGCGCGACCGCAATTATCTCTACTATGTGCTGTTCGTGGCGGCCAATGCGCTATCCATAAGTGCATTCAGCGGCGTGGGATTCCAGTTCCTGTGGCCTGCGTCCGTTTCCTGGTCAATGATCTCTTCGATGATCGGATTCGCAAGCACCGGTCTTACTTTGCTGCTGTTCCAGCAACGGCTGTTGTCGACCCGGCAAACCGCGCCGCTGCTCGACAAAATCATGACGGGTTTCATCGTACTCAACCTGTTGCAAATGGTCGGCTTTGCACTGTTCGACTACAGGGCCATGATTCGGATCGGCATCAGCATCGACATGTTGAACATGGTGCTTGCGCTGATCGTCGGCATTGTGTGTGCATTGCGCGGACAACGCAGCGCACGCCTATTCCTGGTGGCGTTCAGCAGCCTGCTGCTGGTGGCGGTGTTGCTTGCGCTGCGCAGCTTCGGATTGCCAATACCAAATTTCGTAAGTATCTACGGGATGCAGATCGGTTCTTCACTGGAAATGCTGCTTCTGTCATTGACGCTGGCAGACCGATTCAACCAGATCCGTCACGAAAAAGAAGTCGCTCAGCAACAACTGGTGACCAGTCTGAAGAGCTCGGAACGAATGCTGGAACAACGGGTGGCGGAACGCACCGCGCAACTTGTGCGCAGCAATTCCGAACTCAATGCAAACAAACTTGAACTGGAGGCCGCCAAGCAGGGGGCCGAGGATGCGTCGCGCATGAAGTCGGAGTTCCTCACTAACATGAGCCATGAAATACGCACACCGATGAATGCCATCATCGGCATGGCCTATCTGGCATTGCAGTCCGACCTGAAACGCAAGCACCGCGATTACGTCGACAAGATTCATCGCTCTGCCATTTCCCTGCTCGGAATCATCAACGACATTCTTGATTTTTCAAAAATCGAAGCAGGCAAAATCGATGTCGAGAGCGTCAACTTTACTTTCGATGAAGTGCTCGCCAACGTGACCAACGTTACCAGCCAGCCTGCGCATGAAAAAGGACTTGAATACCGGCTCGACATCTCGCCCGAAGTACCGGGGACTTTGGTGGGAGATCCATTGCGGCTGGGACAGGTGCTGATCAACCTCGTCAGCAATGCGATCAAGTTCACATCGGCAGGTGAAGTATATCTGTGCTGCCGGGTGTTCCGCTTGGGCTCCGATTGGGTCGAACTGTATTTCGAAATTCGCGACACCGGCATCGGAATGACGCAGGAACAACAGGCAGGACTTTTCCAGGCGTTCTCCCAGGCGGATAGTTCCATTACGCGCAAGTATGGCGGGACGGGGCTCGGATTGGCCATCAGCAAACGGCTGGTTGAAATGATGGACGGCAAGTTGATGGTGCGCAGCGATCCTGGCGTGGGTTCGGTGTTCAGCTTTACCACACGCTTCGGCTCAACCGGACAGTCGGCGCATCAAGCTGCTTCGCCGCGGACGAAAATGAAAGCGGGCTCCCTGAAAGAATCTTCTTCCAGCCACGCATCGACAGGCCGGCAAAGGGTTTTACCGCAGTTCGGCACCGGTAAAGTGCTGGTGGTGGAAGACAATGAAATCAATCAGCAGATCGCGCTGGAAATGCTGGCTGCCACCGGACTGCAAGTCGATATTGCCGAAAACGGCCAGGCGGCTTTGGATAAACTGTTCGCGGCCGAGCCGCAGGCTTATGACCTGCTGTTGATGGACATTCAAATGCCGGTGCTCGGCGGGCATTCAGCGGCCAAGCGCATACGTGCGGATTGGCGCTATGCCGAGATACCGATACTGGCCATGACGGCGCACGCCACCAGCGAAGAGCGCACGCAATGCCTGCAAAGCGGCATGCAGGACCTGATTGTCAAACCGATCGATCCTGACGAGTTTTATCAGACGTTGAGCAAATGGTTGAAACGACCCGGTGTCGATCAAGATGAGTCCGAGCAAACCCCGGATGTAGAGGCATCGACGCAGTTGCCGGCATCTGTGGAGCCGGCCGATCAGGTATTGAATGACCCAGACGCCATTCCGGTAGAGATTCCCGGATTCGATACCAACGAGACGATGGACAGGCTTGGAGGAGATGTCGCGTTATATCACCGCATTCTTGCCATGTTGTTGCCTGCCTTGACCAAAACGCTGGAAGAATTCGACATCGCACAGCGCGAAGACAATCGGTCGGCCTTGATGATCATTGCCCATGGCGTCCTGGGTATGGGCGCCAACGTGGGGGCAATGGCGCTGGCCAAGGCGGCCGGAGAATTGGAGCAATCGCTCAAGGACCGTCGAGCGAGTTCGCAGCAACTGATTTTATTCCGCTCTCTTCTTGAAGAGACAGTGCAGGCGTTGGAAACGGCATTACGGGAAAAGAAAATTTTTGTTGAAACGGCAAAAAATTGAAGCGGAAAGCGTTTAATGCAACATGCGCTTATTCGACTTCTTCGGACGATGCGCCATCCGCCAGCTTTCGCAGCACCCGTGCCGCGGCGATCAATCCGAAACTGGCGGTCACTGCCATTGACGATCCGAACCCCGCGCAGTTCAAGCCTGTCACGCCAGGCTGATTGTCCATATCCAGTTCACATGCATCATCGGTTGGCGGAAAGCGCAGCGGTTCAGTGGAAAACACCGCATCGATACCGAATTTGTTTTTCGTCCCGCGCGGAAATCCGTATTCGGCACGCAAACGCTTGCGCACTTTTGCCAGCAACGGTTCCTGCTCGGTTCGGCACAAGTCGCGAATCTCTATCCTGGTCGGATCGGTTTGTCCGCCTGCGCCGCCGATCGTTATCAACCTGATGCCTTTTTCCCGGCAATAGGCGATCAACGCAGTCTTGGCGCGCACATCATCGATCGCGTCGATCACGTAATCGAAATTGCCGGCGCCGATCATTTGATCGAGATTGTCCACCGTAATGAAATCCTCGATTTCCGTGACGCGGCAAAAAGGATTGATCTGCGCGATGCGCTCGGCCAGCGCAGTCACTTTTGCTTTACCCAGGGTGTCGGTCAGCGCATGAATCTGGCGATTGATATTCGATTCCGCCACATTGTCCAGGTCGATCAGCGTAATGCCGCCGATCGCGCTGCGCGCCAATGCTTCCGCAACCCAGGAACCGACGCCACCCACGCCGATCACGCATATATGCGCCAACTGGAAATCCCGAAGCGCAGCCGCGCCATAAAGGCGCGCAATACCGCCGAACCGCCGATCGAAATCGATTTCCGGAGGACCCGTAAACTGCGTGCGCAAAATTGATGAAGTCATCCGTGTATTTTAACGGACGGCAATCTTTATCCCAAGTGGAACTTTGTGCTGCTGTAATTGCTCTAAAATAACATCTGTCGCTTTCGGCAAATCTTCCTATCCCCTTTCGTGCCGCGCTTTTCTCCTCTGACTCAACTGATAGCAGTCTCGATGGCCGGACACGTTGCCTTGACCGGTGCGCGTATAGCAACGTCGCTGCATGCATTGTCGTTAAACGCATCGGAATTCACCGTTGGCGTATTGATCGCATTGTTTGCCTTGTTGCCAATGATTTTCGCGGTCCCGATGGGACGCCTGATTGACCGTATCGGTATCAGGAAGCCTATGACGTGGGGTTGCATTTCCGTATCGATCGGATGTGCGATTCCGAGCATCGCAAGCGGCTTGCCGGTACTGTATCCTGCGGTCGTGTTGATCGGCACGGGCTTCATGGCAATCCATATCGGCTCGCAGCACGCGGTGGGCGCCATGAGCAGCATAGAAACCAGGCCGATCAACTTTGGCTGGCTGGCATTGGCATTCTCCGTGTCCAGCTTTCTCGGCCCGGTCATCGCAGGACTTGTCATTGATCATGTCAGCTTTGCGATGGCCTATGCGATTTGTTGCGGTTTTGCCGTGCTGGCATTGGCATTCGTCATGTACGGCAATCTGGAGCGGATCAAGCTGATCGGGCATGATCAAAGGAAAGCGTCCGGCAGTACGCTGGACCTGTTGCGCGATCCGGAAATGCGGCGCATTTACCTGGTCGGCATCCTGCTTGCTTCCGCATGGGATCTATTCAATTTCGTTACCCCGATATACGGTACGAAAATGGGGTTTTCCGCTTCCACGATCGGGTTGGTGCTTGGCTGCTTTTCGGCAGCCACCTTCACGGTGCGCCTGGCAATGCCCTGGATTGCACGCTACTACACGGAATGGCAGGTATTGACGGCCGCACTGGTACTGGCTGTGATTAGTTATGCAATGCTGCCCTTCATGCAACAGCCTGCGTCAATGATGGCCGTCGCTGCAGCACTCGGCTTGGCCCTCGGCTCAAGCC
This sequence comes from Burkholderiales bacterium RIFCSPLOWO2_02_FULL_57_36, assembly GCA_001770855.1. Classification (GTDB taxonomy): domain Bacteria; phylum Pseudomonadota; class Gammaproteobacteria; order Burkholderiales; family Burkholderiaceae_D; genus MESE01. The sequence goes on along the minus strand of MESE01000118.1, from coordinate 4,688 downwards.
AGTCCAACGTTCTGACTCTTTTGCATCATGCCGCGCCCGTGGGACGCGCGGGCGAAGCGATCGGCATTCGCGCCACAATCGGCAATACGTGCCAGGTGGTATTGCCGCTGGCATTCGGAGCGGCAGGCGCGACGCTGGGGCTGTTCGCCGTGTTCTGGGGCATCGGAGCAATGATCGGAACCGGCATTCCTGTTGCCTGGCGCAAGGCTTTTGCAAAATAAAGTGGGATGCAATGAATAATTCGCAATTTGAACCGGCACCGGATTTTGCTCAACCTATCTCGGTGCTCAAGCATTGTCACAACCGTATCCGCAAGCAAATTCGTACCATGCGGAATCTTGTCGCACAGGTGCCGAAAAGTGCGCGGGCAATTGATATGCAACAAGCGGCACAGGCTGTTTTACGTTACTTTAATATTGCAGCTTCTTACCATCACGCCGACGAAGAGCAGGACTTGTTGCCCATGTTAGGCAATGCAATGCGCACGCGTCGCGGCATTGCCGCCACGGCTGAAGGATAAAATCTCGGCTGCGGATCCTCTCGGGGAATCGGTAACGCCAGCTTGCTGGAATCCGATGCACTTGCTGGCCCGGTAATGATGTGTGCAAATTGGTTTGATGACTAGCGCGGCTTGGACGGAACGCCGGCCCGCATCCGAAAATGATGCCTCTTTCCAAAGCCGTCTACTGCAACGCCGGCCAATAATCAACAGCTGTAATCACGAATATCGATTGATTCGCATGCACGGAGGACGTCGTGTTTTGGGAAAAAAAATTGGAACATTGGATCGATGGCGTGCGCCATCAATCGATCTTGCCGCTACGCCTGCAGCTATGGAACGGCAAACAGTTCGATTTCGGCAGTTCGACACCGCAAGTGACGATCCGCGTTCCACACGTCTCGGCCCTTTCTTACCTGTTGAAACCCTCGCTCGCCAATCTCGGCAAAGCCTATGTTGAAGGCAAACTGGAAGTAGAGGGCCGGGTAAGCGAAATCATCGGTGTCGCCAATGCGCTTGCCTCCGCGACCATCAAGCCCAAGGGGAAATTTGGCCGCATCGCCCGGGCTTTCCACCACACCCGGGAAAAAGATGCGCAGGCGATTCAATATCATTACGATGTTTCCAACGATTTTTACAAAGTGTGGCTGGATGAAAACATGGTGTATTCGTGCGCCTATTTTGAAAACGGCAACGAAGACCTGGCTACTGCCCAATTGAAAAAAATCGACCATATCCTGACTAAAATTCAGGTGCGGCCTGGCGACACTCTGCTGGACATCGGCTGCGGCTGGGGGGCGCTGGTCATACGCGCTGCGCAGAAATACGGCGCAAGATGCGTGGGCATCACGCTCTCCAAAAACCAATTTGACCTGGCCAAAGAACGCGTTGCGCAAGCTGGCCTGTCCGACCGTATCGAGATCCGCCTGCAGGATTACCGCGATGTCGACGGAACCTTCAATCGCATCACCAGCGTGGGCATGTTTGAACATGTCGGCCTGAAAAATCTTCCAATGTACTTTGCCAAAATTCACTCATTGCTGGCCAACGACGGCCTGGCGATGAATCATGGCATAACGTCCACCGATCCTGACAATGGAGAAACGGTGTATGGAGGCGGTGAATTCATAGGCAAGTATGTTTTCCCGCACGGTGAACTGCCCCATATCGGCCACGTATTGAAGACGATGCAGGAAGGCGGACTGGAAGCGCTGGATGTCGAGAATTTGCGCAGCCACTACGCCAGGACATGCGGCATCTGGGCAGACAACTTCGAAACGCATGCCGATCAAATCAAGCGTCTGGTGGACGATAAACGCTATCGTATCTGGCGTGTGTATTTGTCAGGTTGTTCGTATGCGTTTGCGCAAGACTGGGTGTCGCTGAACCAGGTCGTTTGCAGCAAAGCGGGACGCGAAGCGACATCTTTGCCATGGTCACGCCGCTACATGTATTACTAATACATCGCGGTCTTAAGACACTTTTATTTTTTCCGCATACTCGCGTAATTTTTCCAGTGCGGGCTCCTTGCGCGGCCAAGCCAGGTCAACGCCATCGCCCTTATAACGGGGCAATACATGCAGATGCAAATGCGGCACGGTCTGCCAACCGGCCGGTTTGTTGGCCTGTAAAATCGTGATCCCGTCTGGCTGGAACGCCGCCTGAACGGCTTTGGCAATCCTGGCGGCGGCACGCATCATCGCGGCGGCGGATTCTTCATCCGCATCCATCAGCGTTTCATACGGCTTTCTGGTTGCCACCAGCACGTGGCCCGGATTGACCTGCCCGGCATCCATGAATGCGTAGACGTGTTCATCTTCCCAGACTTTGACATGGGGAATTTCACCATGGATGATTTTTGAAAAAATAGTCGTCATGTCAACAATTTTTCACCTGATCATTCCGGCTTGATTTTATCGGTGAACGTCGTCCTGAATTTCGCGACCTTGGGGGCGACGACGAATGCGCAGTAGCCTTGCAGAGGATTTTGCCGGAAATAATTCTGATGGTATTCCTCGGCTTTGTAATACGTTTCTTCCGGCTTCAACTCGGTGACGATCGGCGCATCCCAGACGTTCGCCATTTCTGCAATGACGTGCTTGGCCGTTTCCTGCTGTTCGGCAGAATGGAAATAAATAGCGGAACGGTATTGAGTACCGACATCGTTGCCTTGCCGGTTGAGTGTCGTAGGGTCATGTATCGTGAAAAAAATCTCGAGGATTTCACGATAACTGACGATGGCGGGATCGAAGACAATGCGGACCACCTCGACATGGCCGGTCGTGCCTTCGCATACCTGCCCATAGGTTGGATTGGGCACATGGCCGCCGGTATACCCGGACTCCACATGCTGTACGCCCTTCATTTCCTGATAAACCGCCTCCAGACACCAGAAGCACCCGCCGCCCAGTGTAGCCGTTTCCGTTGCCATGAAATCACCTCGCAGATTTTCCTATTTCACTAACTTTAACGCAAACTTATGTGGATGCCTACCTGATTCATGTGACTTGAGTAAACAATTGTCTCCTTCCTACGCAGTTAACGAAAAGTCAATTTCACGACCGTGCGCGGCATGACGCGCCGTATCGTTGGGCCTCAGCCCGGTCCGGAATTTTCATGAGTGCGCCGCCAACAAAAACCTGACAGATCAACAGTCAGGCAGAATCTTCGGCATAATTACAAATCTCTCATGAATTTCGGGCTTTAGATGTCCACTCGCTCGTCGCGCAAAGTTTCATCCGAATTAGACACTCGCCATTTTCGCAATGCGTTATCCCAGTTTGCAACGGGCGTTACTGTCATTACCACGCGGCTTGCCGACGGAACTTTTTTCGGCCTGACCGCCAGCTCGTTCAATTCCGTCTCTCTCAATCCGCCGCTGGTGCTATGGAGCTTGGATCAAGGGGCGAGCAGTCTGCCATTATTTACCGGCAATTCTCATTATGTGATCAATGTGTTGGCAGGCGACCAATCCGAACTGGCATCGCGCTTTGCACGGCGCATCGAAAACCGTTTTGAAGGTATCGAATTCGACTTATCGCATACCGGACTGCCGATACTGAGAGGGGTCGCTGCCTGGTTTGAATGCCATAACCGCAGCCGCTATCCGGAAGGTGATCATGTTATTTTCGTAGGCGAAGTAGAGCGTTGCGATGTCTCGCCGCGACCCGCACTGGTATTTCACGGCGGACAATTCGCCGCCACTACACCGGTTTGAGCAGGCATTCAAAGCGTCCCAATATTCCATCAATTCCGAGGATTCATCATGACTTCCGCTTCCGCTACATCCAAAGCCCAATTCCATTGGGATGATCCGTTGCTGCTGGATCAGCAACTGACGGCCGACGAGCGCATGATCCGCGATGCCACCCATGCCTATTGCCAGAGCAGGCTCCAGCCGCGCATCCTGGAAGCGTTCCGCCATGAAAAAACCGATCCCGCCATCTTCCGCGAAATGGGTGCGCTCGGCCTCTTGGGCCCCACCATTCCGGAACAATACGGCGGCCCCGGCCTCAATTACGTCAGCTACGGCTTGATCGCACGCGAAGTCGAGCGCGTCGATTCCGGCTACCGCTCGATGATGAGCGTGCAATCCTCGCTCGTCATGGTGCCCATTTATGAATTCGGCACCGACGCGCAAAAACAGAAATACCTGCCCAAGCTGGCCACCGGAGAATGGATCGGCTGCTTCGGCTTGACCGAACCCAATCACGGCTCGGACCCGGGTTCGATGATCACCCGCGCCAAGAAAGTACCGGGCGGCTATGAGCTGAGCGGCGCCAAGATGTGGATTTCCAATTCGCCGATTGCCGATGTGTTCGTGGTGTGGGCCAAGGATGAGGAAGGCGCCATCCGCGGCTTCGTGCTCGACAAAGGGGCGAAGGGCTTGTCGGCGCCGGCGATTCACGGCAAGTTCGGCTTGCGCGCCTCGATCACGGGGGAAATCGTGATGGACAGTGTGTTTTGTCCGGAAGAGAATGCGTTTCCCGAGGTGCGCGGCTTGAAGGGGCCGTTCACTTGCTTGAATTCGGCACGCTACGGCATTGCCTGGGGCGCATTGGGGGCGGCCGAATCGTGCTGGCATATCGCGCGGCAATACGTGCTGGATCGCAAACAGTTTGGCCGGCCGTTGGCGGCAAACCAGTTGATCCAGAAGAAGTTGGCCGATATGCAAACTGAAATCACGATG
>MESE01000117.1 GCA_001770855.1 Burkholderiales bacterium RIFCSPLOWO2_02_FULL_57_36 | reverse complement strand
ATGTGGATACTTTGACCGATGGGCAGGTGCTGCGCATCAGTGCGGTGGCGGGCGCGCAGCATGGGCAGGTGAGCTTGCTGGGCAATGGCGACATCCAGTTTATTCCCGATGCCAACTACCACGGGCCAGCCCAGTTCACCTACACCGTGGACGACGGCAACGGCGGCGCTACGGATGCCGTGGTGAACGTGACGGTGCTGGCGGTGAACGATGCACCGGTGGCGACCGGTGAAACCGTCAGCAGTGATGAAGACGTGGCCCTACAGTTCACCGCAGCGACGCTGCTGGCCAATGACAGTGATGTGGATGGCGCGACCGACGGACAGGTGCTCAGCTTAAGCGCGGTAGGCAGCGCCCAACACGGCACGGTGCGCCTGTTGAGCATGGAGAATGGAACACAGACGGTGGAGTTTGTGCCCGAGGCCAACTACCACGGTGTGGCCAGCTTCCAGTACACGGTCAGCGATGGCGCGGGGGGACTCACCACCGCCACTGCCACCTTGCAAATTGCAGCGGTGAACGATGCGCCGGTGACGGTGGGCGAGAGTGCGCCGATTGGCACAGACACCACAATGGACTTTACCCAGCTCCAACTTTTGGAGAACAGATTCGATGCGGATACCTTGGCAAACGGCCCGGTGCTGAACATCATTGCGGTGTCGGGGGCGCAGCATGGGAGCGTCAGCTTGCTGGACAATGGCGATATCCGGTTTATCCCCAACACCGACTACTGTGGGCCAGCCCAATTTACGTACACCGTAAATAATGGCAGCGATGCGCTCATACAGGTAGCGGTTTGTCTGACAGTACTGCCTACGCATGATGCGCCAGTGCTGACGTTTGACCCCGCAACGCTACTGGCCACCGATAGCAATGCAAATGGTGCTGCTGATGGACGGGTGCTAAGCCTCCAAGCGGTGGGCAGCGCCCAGCACGGCACCGTACGCCTGATCACCCAGGACGACGCTGCACAACGGGTGGAATTTACGCCTGACGCCAATTTCCACGGAGTCGCAAGTTTTCAATACACGGTCAGTGACGATAGGGGACAGTTGTCTACCATGATTGCTTCCCTGCCGATTGCTGCTGTGAGAGAAGAGCCGATGGTGGCAGATGCAAGCGCTCAAACCACCGAAGACATGGTCTTGGTCTTTACCCAAGCCCATCTCTTGGCCAACGACAGTGATGTAGATACCTTGACGGATGGACAGGTGCTGGAGATCAGCCGCGTAGGCGCAGCCACCCACGGCACCGTGAGTTTGGATGACCAAGGTCAAGTCTGCTTTGTACCTGAGGCCAACTACCACGGTGCAGCCCAGTTCAGCTATTGGGTGAGCGATGGCGCAGGTGGCGAGACCGTAGCCACCGTGAACCTGTTAGTGGCAGCCGCCAATGACGCACCCGTGGCTGAGGGCGAAACCGTGAGCGCCGACGAAGACACTTGGCTGTCTTTCAGCGTGGCGACGCTGCTGACCAATGACAGCGATGTGGACACAAACACCGATGGGCAGGGGCTTGCCATCAGTGACTTGGGCAACGCGCAACACTGTACGGTGTGGTGGGACATGGAAATGCCGGACAACCCATACATTATGTTTTTACCAGAGGCCCACTATTTCGGACCGGCGCAGTTTGATTACACGGTTAGTGACGGCAACGGGGGCGAAACGACTGCCACGGTGGTGCTGAATTTGGCGCAAGTGAACGATGCGCCCGAGCCGAACTACGACGCGCTGGAGGACATTGCCGAAGACACGCCCCTGCACATGAGCTTCGCTTCCTTGCTGGCCAACGATTTTGATGGCGATGCAAATAACGCGCAATGGGGTGGTGTCAACGATGTGATGACTATCTCAGATGTGGGCTATGCCACCCATGGCACCGTGGCATTGGTCAATGGGGAGGTGTTGTTCACACCAGAGGCCAACTTCCATGGCGAAGCCAGCTTTGCCTACACGGTGCAAGATGCCAATGGTGCGTCGGCCATGTCCGCAGCCTACTTCACCATTGATGCAGTCAACGATGCGCCGGTGGCTGTGGGCGAAACGCTCCGCGTTCTTGAAGACGCCCAACTGGTCATTGATTCGGCCGCTTTGTTGCAAAACGACAGCGATGCCGATGTGGCGACCGATCGACAAGTATTGGCCATCACATCGGTGGGAAATGCACAGCACGGTGCGGTGGTGCTGCGACAGGATGGCAAGGTGGTATTCATGCCCGAGGCCGACTACTTTGGCACAGCCAGTTTTGAGTACACGGTGAGTGATGGCAATGGTGGCAGTGCCACGGCCACTGCCACCGTGGAGCTGGCCAGCGTGAATGATGCCCCGGTGGGCCAGGGCGAGACGGTCAGCAGCCAGGAGGACCAGGCCCTGACCATCCTGGCGGCAGCGCTGCTGCAAAACGACAGTGACGTGGACCATGTCCACAGCGATTTGCGCATTGGGCGGGTGCAATCCGGCACGGGAGGCTCCGCCACACTGGACGCCCATGGCAATGTGCTCTTTACACCGACGGCCAACTTCAACGGTGTTGCCAACTTTAGCTACTGGGTGCGTGACCCGGCAGGTATAGAATCTGCCCCGGTGACGGCCACGGTGGTGGTGGATGCGGTGAACGATGCGCCTTATGCGCAAGGCGAGGTGGTGACCGGGGCCAGCGAAGACGCGGTGTTTCGCATTGGCAAGGCAAGCTTGTTGGGCAATGATGGTGATGTGGATGATGCCAACAGCGCGCTCAGCTTGGTGTGGGTCGGTGGTGCCACCGGCGGGGCGGTGAGCCTGGAGGCCAACGGGGATGTGGTGTTTACGCCCAACGCCAATTTCCATGGCAATGCCACTTTTCAGTACCGGGTGCGTGATGCGGCGGGGCTGGAGTCTCCCACGGTGCAGGCGGTGATTCCGGTGGCTTCGGTGAACGATGCACCGGTGGCAGTCGATGACCAGTTCGCGACTTACCGCAACAGCACCATGGCAATTGCGTTCAACCAACTGGTCGGCAACGACAGCGATGTGGATGGCGATGCGCTCACCGTGAGCGCAGTGCGCGACAACACGAATGGTCACGCATCTATTGTCAATGGACAGGTGCAATTTATAGCGACGCCCGGTTTTGCAGGCGCGGCTTCGTTTGACTACCTCACCAGTGACGGGCACGGTGGACAGGTTTGGGCGACGGCGGCGGTGAATGTGACGGTGCCGCCTAACCTCTATCCCTCCATGCGGCTGTTGGGTGTTAGCTTCTTTGGAACTGGGGGGAATACTCTCATTGACGTTGCCAACGCCAGTTTTACTCCCGTGGACGATGGAGAGGTCGCACTGGCCAAGGTTGATCTGCTGAGTATCAGCGTGCATCGGCGAGACCTTTCGCGGCCCGTGGACCATGGCGAATACGTCGAATACCCTGACTACGCTTGGCAGCCTTTGGCTGGGGTCAATGAGTTCACGGCGTCAAGAAGCGGCCTGCATCTGGATGTTCAACGTTTCTACGGATTCGACGATTTCCACAGCACCTGGCGGATTACCGATGACCGGGGCCTGTCCAATGTTTGGCATTTCGACCACAGCGCGAGTACGGGGTCACAAAGCTACATGGAACTCACCGGCTACGCGTCCCCGGTGGTGCTGGCTTTGGGTGCCCAGTCACCCACCTATCTCTGTGCTGCGTATTCAAAGGTGCAATTCGACATCAATCTGGACGGCGTGAGTGACACGCTGGCCTGGGCTGCTGCAGGGAGTGGCGTTTTGGGCATAGACCTGAATGGGGATCACCGCATTACCGACGCCAGCGAGTTTGCATTCAAGCAGTATGTGGAGGGTGCGCAGACCGACTTGGAAGGCCTGAAGGCGTTTGATACCAACTACAACGGTGCCCTGGACGCAGGGGACGCCCAGTGGGCCAAGTTCGGTGTGTGGGAAGACAAAAACGCCGATGGTCAAACGCAGGATGGCGAGTATTTGTCGCTGGACCAGTTAGGCATTGCCAGCATCAACTTGCAGTCAGATGGGCAAACACACAATGCCGGTGCTCCTGATGTGGCAACCAGTGTCGCCAGTGCAGAGGTGGTCGTGATGGGCACTTCGTCCTACACCCGTACAGACGGCAGCACCGCAGTGGTTGCAGATGCCATGTTTGCCTATCAGGACGGTGACGCCCATACCGCAGAACTCAACCGCCAAGCGATGCTGTTTAACCAGGTATGCAATACGGCCTACGACTCCGCTACCGAGCCGCTGGGATTTGTGCCCATTGCGCCGGATGCCAGTTTCTTTGCCGAGAACCACGGCCTACTGCATGCGGCGAATGATCTTGTGCAAACGCCGGGAAATGCAGGCACAAACCCCCACAGCCATTCACTACTACAGGCTGCATAACGGCGGCCATTGAAATAGCTTACACAACCATACTAAAAACCCAGGGAATTTGATGTTGAACCCAAGACTTTCACTATTACAACTTTACGCAACACTGCACAACATTCAAATCGACACCGGGCAGCTCCTGCACCAGTTTGCGCACGCTGACAAAGAAGGCAAGCCTGTGCCTTTGGGCGTGGGTGAGGCGGTGTTGGCACTGCGCGCTATGGGTTTTGATGCGCAATTGAAACGCGGTGCACGCAAGGCCGTTCCTCAAGCGGTGTTGCCCGCGTTGATGCCCACGTCGCAGGGGGGCATGATGCTGGTGGGCAAGATGGACGATGGCAAATCGTCCCCTGGCGCAACCGGCCATGTGGTCTTGCAGTGTGAAACAGAACAGGAGCCGCGACAGCTGTCACTCTCAGCGTTTGATGAACTGTTTGCCGGGCAATGGATTGAAGCCAAACCGCTGGTGAAGGTGCCAGGAAATCACCCCGGCGAGAGCGCCAATGACGGTGGCCGTTTTGGTGTGGGCTGGTTCTGGCATTCACTCAAAAAATACAAAACGCTGATGGGTGAGGTACTGCTGGCGTCTTTGTTTGTGCAGATCATTGCGCTGATCACGCCGCTGATTTTTCAGGTGGTGATTGACAAGGTGCTCACCAACCGTTCACTGTCCACCTTGGATGTGATGGTGATGGCCTTGCTGGGGGTGAGCATTTTTGAGGTGGTGTTGGGTGCCATGCGCCACTATTTGCTGAGCCACACCACCAACCGCGTGGACGTGGAGTTGGGCTCCAAGCTCTTCAAGCACCTGCTGCACTTGCCCTTGTCCTATTTTGAGAGTCGCCGCAGTGGAGATACCGTGGCGCGGGTGCGTGAGCTGGACAATGCGCGCAATTTTCTGACCGGCCAGGCCTTGACGAGTTGGCTGGACTTGCTGTTTGCCGCTGTCTACATCGCGGTGATGTTTTACTACAGCGTTACCCTGACGTTGGTGGTGTTGGCTGCGCTGCCGGTGTTCTTTGGGGCCTCTGCCATCATCACTCCGCTATTGCGCAAACGTCTGGAGGACAAGTTTGCGCTGGGCGCGGAAAACCAAGCCTATTTGGTGGAAACGGTGACCTCCATGGAAACGCTGAAAAGTCTGGCGGTGGAGCCGCAATGGCAGCGCGATTGGGAACAACGCCTGGCTGCCTACGTGAATGCATCCTTTGAAGGCGGCCATCTTGGCAACGCCATCAACCAATTCATTGGCATGGCCAGCAAGGTGCTCACCGTGGCCCTGCTGTGGCTGGGCGCACGTCAGGTGATTGATGGCGCATTGACCGTCGGTGGCTTGATTGCCTTCAATATGCTGAGTGGGCGGGTGAATGCGCCCATTCTGAAGCTCTCGTCCCTGTGGCAAGACTTCACACAAATGAAGGTGAGCATCAAGCGATTGGCCGATATTTTGGATGCGCCACCCGAGCCCGCGTTCAGGCCAAACCGGTCTGTGCCGCCGGATATCAAAGGCGAGGTGAAATTTGACCATGTGACTTTTCGCTATGACCCCAAGTTGCCGGTGGTTCTGAGCGACGTGAGCTTCACCGTGCAGCCCGGCGAGGTGATTGGCGTGGTGGGGGTGTCCGGCGCTGGCAAGACAACGCTCATGCGCTTGTTGCAGCGCCTCTACATACCGGAGAGTGGACGCATTCTTGTGGATGGCGTGGATTTGAACCTGGTGGATACCTCTTGGCTGCGGCGGCAGATCGGGGTAGTCGGCCAGGATACGCTGCTCTTTAACCGCAGTGTTCGCGAAAACATCGCTTTGGGTGCTCCTGGGCTCAGCATGGAGGCCGTGATGGATGCTGCGCGGTTGGCTGGTGCCAATGACTTTATCCTGCAACTTCCCGATGGTTATGACACGGTGATTGGTGAGCGCGGCAGCAGACTCAGCGGTGGTCAGCGTGCGCGTATCGCTATCGCCCGGGCTTTGGCAACCAACCCGTGCATGTTGCTGCTGGATGAGGCCACCGCCTCGCTGGATTATGAAAGCGAGCGATTAATCCAGGACAACATGGCCAGTATCGCCCAGGGGCGCACGGTATTCATCGTTGCGCACCGCTTGTCTACGTTGCGACTGGCCGATCGGATTCTGGTGTTGGATGACGGTCGTTTGATTGAGACGGGTCACCATCAACAGCTGTTGTTGGAAGGGGGGCGTTATGCATCCTTGTACCAAGCCCACCAGGTGTTGCAAATAGAAGACGCTGCGGCAGACAGCGTTCAATCAGAAGGAGCTCGCGCGTGAGTGAAAGCAAGGGAAAATTGGAATTCAATCAGTTCAGCACCGCTGCTTTGGCCATAGCAGCACAACCCCCGCACCATGTGGTGCGCATGGCCTCATTGGCGATTTGTGCGATGGTGGGTGCGGCGCTGCTGTTCTCTTTTTTTGCGGAGATGGACATCGTCGTGTCCGCACAAGGCAAGGTGATTCCAGCCGGGAAAAGCAAAGTGGTACAGCCTCTGGAGCCCGGTGTTGTGCGCGCTATTGCAGTGCGTGATGGCCAAACGGTGAAGGCAGGAGATGTGCTGATTGAACTGGATCTGACCAGTTCCGGTGCTGACCGCACCCGTGTCCAGCGCGAGGTATGGGAGGCGCAAGCGGAAGTGGCGCGTGCCTATGCACAGCTCGCGGGCCAAATGCGAATTGCCGCGCCCGCTGACGTTCCCCAAGAAATTGTGGCCAACCAGAATGCGATTTTGCAAAGCCGCATGGAAGAGCAGCGTGCAAAAGTTGCGGCATTGGATTCTGATTTGGTGAAACGCCGTGCCGATGCCGATGCGATTGGCAGCGGGTTGTCGCAGCAACGGGCCAGTTTGCCCTTGGTCCAGCAGAAGCACCGTATGCGGGTAGATTTGGCAAAGACCGGCCATGTGGCGCAAACCGGCGTGATTGAGACCCAAATGGAGTTGATCAATATTGAAAAAGACATCGCCGTGCAGGGCAACCGCCTTAAGGAGTCACAAGCGGGGTTCCAGGCTGCGCAGGAACAGCGCATGCAAGCGGTAGCTGAATTCAAGGCACGCACCAACGGTGAGTTGCTGGAAGCGCTCAAGAAGCGTGAAGGTGCCCAACAAGAATTCGTCAAAGCCAGCCAACGCTGGGAATTACAGACCTTGCACGCCCCCATCGACGGAGTGGTTCAGCAATTGGCCGTCACCACAGTAGGAGGTGTTGTCACCGCTGCACAGCCTTTGATGACGATCGTGCCGGAAAACACGCCGCTTGAATTGGAGGCACAGGTGCTTAACCGCGACATTGGGCATATTCAGGTGGGGCAGCGCGTGATCAACAAAGTGGAGACGTTTGATTTCACCCGTTACGGCTATATTGACGGCGAAGTGTTGTGGGTGGGGACGGATGCAGTGCAAGACCAGAAGCTTGGCCCCGTGTTTCCTGTGCGTATCAAGCTGGCACAGACCGAAACGCCAACCGCCGTGAATGGTCGGCACGGGCAAGTCAAAGCAGGCATGAACGTCACGGCAGACATTGGGACCGATCGACGTCGCTTGATTGAATACTTGTTGGCCCCCATGCTGCGCTACAAACAGGAGGCACTGCGTGAGCGTTGAATTTCAACCCATAAAGCGGGGGCTCGTGCTTTGGCTCGGCGCGGCGATAGGTGCTTGCCCCCAGCTTGGTCAAGCCCAAGGGCTGTTGGACATCTACCAAAAAGCCAAGTCCCAGGACGCCCAGTACCAAATTGCACGCAAGTCGTTTAACGCTGCCCTGGAAAAAGTGCCGCAGGCGCGGGCTGCACTTTTACCTACGGCCAACTTGACGGGCAATAAGAGCCGTCAGTTTGGTGTGGCTTCATTTTCAGAGGCTGCGTACACAGACCGCGACGTGCAGGGAATGACCTGGAGTGTCCAGGTCACCCAGCCCTTGGTTCGCTGGGCCAATTGGGTGGGGTACGAGCAAGCAGATGCGGCGACACGCCAAGCGGCAGAGCAGCTTGCATTGGCTGAACAGGATTTGATTGTTCGCGTGGCACAGGTCTATTTGGATGTACTGGTGTCAGACCAAAATACCAAGGTGATGCAGGCACAGGTACAGGCGATGGCGGAGCAACTGGCGCTGGCGGAGCGCACTTATGCGGTGGGCAGCGGAACCATCACGGATGTGTACGAAGCCAAATCCAAATGGGCATTGAGCCAGGCGCAAAGTGTTTCCGCTACCAATGAACTCGCAAGCAAGCATGCCGAGTTGGAGAAAATTCTCGGTGAGTCTTTGCCGCTTGTCTCCATAGACTTGAACAAAACTTTGCACAATGACTTGCCAGGACCGGCAACAGTTCAACTGGACGCATGGCTGGCAGCGGCCATGCAAAACCCGCAAGTGAAGGTTCAGCAGGCGGCGCTTGAAGTGGCCCGTATGGAGGTTAGAAAAAGTCAGGCAGCCCATCTACCTACGCTTGACCTGGTGTTGAGCCGCAATGGCAACTACAGTTCCGGCTCTTTGAGCTCGCCAGCGGATCTTTCAACCCAGGTGTATTCCAACCAGGCGGGGCTGCAACTCAACGTTCCGCTGTTTTCCGGTGGCGCTACCCAATCCAAGGTACGCGAGTCGCTGGTATTGGAAGAGAAGGCCCAAGACGAGTTGACACTGACGCAACGCAATGTCGCAAGTCAAGTGCGCCAAGCTTATGCAGGTGTGGTCAATGGACAGGCACAGGTGGCGGCACTTCAGATGGCTGCTGAAGCGGGCCGCAATGCGGTGGAGTCCAACAAGATTGGATTTCGCATAGGCACCCGTATCAACCCGGATGTATTGAATGCGGAGCAGCAGTTGTATGCAACTCTGAGGGATTTGAGCAAAGCCCGCATGGAGACAACGATGCAAGGCCTGAAGCTCAAAGCTGCGGCTGGCGCCTTAACCCAAGAAGATCTGGCCACGCTAGACCGCTTGCTTGAGCCAACAAGGCCGTAGCGGTCCAACGCATCCCCTTACCAACATTACCAACACATGAGTACAAAGATGAACAATAAAAATAGTCAAGCGGCAAACGACATGGCCGTGGAACCCGTGGCAGACCCCAGCGCCAATCAAGCGCAAGCCGCTGAGTTGGTAGCCATGCTTAAAAAACAGGCCCAACGCGTGGTGGGCAAATTACCATTATTGGGTGCAGTAAGCTGGCTCATGATGCAACAACCTGCAACGCGCCATACTTTGCTGAGTGAACTGGAGTGGCGCGTGATGCCGCCCTTGGTGCTGGATCAGGCCAAGCTTTACATGCGGGAAGAGTCACCCGTGGCTTACGTCTCCTGGGCGAAGTTGTCTGATGCGGTGGCCAAGCGCTATGCCGAAGCGCCCCACCAGTTGGCCACTGCGGATTGGCAGTCGGGTGAGCAAATATGGATTGTGGATTTGTGTGCACCTTTTGGCGGCGCGCAGGAGGTCATGAAGGGTTTGCAAGCGGAGGTATTCGCAGGGCAGGTGATCCATCAGCTTTACCTGGGAGTCGATGGAAAACCCAAGGCCGTGGCCTGGCCAGCCGTATAACTTGCCGCGGCTTGCAGCACTGATCCCCCCGCATCTGCTCAAGCCCTGCGGGCCTTCTTTTTAACAGTGGCTGCCTTCACCGGCTGCAAGGCCTGCCTGGCCCGCGCCGCCAGTGCCAGCTCCCGCACCTTGGCAATGTCGTCGTCGCTGAACGGCCCGTTCACGCCCGAGATGGCGGCCAGTTGCATGCCGTGTTTAAGGCCAAGCTGGTAGATCTCGCGCACCTTTTCCCACTCGATGCCACGGCCTACGGTGAAGTTCTCGAAGCGCCCTTCCAGCGCCAGCACGATGGTTTCGGCCAGGCAGGCGTAGGCCACGTTTTTGGGCAGGCCGATGTTCTTCATCCGCACCTCGCCGGGCAGCAAGATTTCGCCGGACTCGATCACCAGCACATCCGGGCGTTTAGCCACTTCTTCGGGGGGCAGGTCCAGCGGGCGGGCCACGTCGGTGATGACGCAGCCGGGTTTCACTAGTCGGATGTCGAGCACCTTTTTTCCCGCACCCGAGGTGGCAGTCACGACCATGTCCATGGCGGCAATGTCCTTGTCGGCCTGGGCCGAGAGGAAGAGCTTGGCGTCGGGGGTTTCCCGCAGGATGGATTCCTTGAGCGAGAGCAGCTTGGCCGTTTCGGGCGACACCAAATACACCTCTTCGGCGGCCTTGGCCATCAGCCGGGCACAGACCGAGCCAATGGCCCCGGTGGCGCCCACGATCATGGCCTTGAACTGCACGCGGCCCTTGCCCTGGGGGGCGGGCAGCAGGCGCATGCGCAAGAGCGCGTCGTGCGCCGCCCACAGCGCGCCCGAGGCGCTGTAGCTGTTGCCGGTGGTGATGGGCAGCGGGGCGCGTTTGGCCACCGTCAGGCCCGCGTCGCCCACCACCTTGGTGAAGGCGCCCAGGCCCATGATCTGCGCGCCCAGGCGCTTGGCCATGGCGGCGGCGTCCAGCAGACGGCGGTAGGTGAACTCAGGGCTGTGCGCCATGATCTCCTTGGGCGTGCCGCCCACCGAGATCAGCCAGCCTTCGGCCTCCACGCCCGTGGGCGAGCGGATGCCGCTCACCTTGGAATACACAAAGGGTGGCGCGTAGGCCATGATTTTTTCCAGCGAGTTCATGAACACCGGCGGCGACACCTGCGACAGCAGCTCAATGGGTTTGACCTTCTTGAAATACTCCTGCGACAGCGGGTGGATGACAAAGGCAAAGCGGTTCACGCGTTTGAAGCCGTTGGGGTAAATGATGCGCGGCGCCATCTGCAGGCTGGTGATGATCTCCAGGTAGTCGTCTTCCAGAATGTCGTCGGGGTTCTTGCCGGTGGCGGCCACGATCATGGCGTCCAGCAGGCTGGGGCTGAGCACATGGTTGAACAAGAAGGGCGAGCCGTCGATCACCAGGTGCACGCCCTTGTCTTTCCACTGGGCAATGCGTTCGTCGCTGGCGGTGGAGGTGATGATGGTCTTGCCCGCCAGTTCTTCGATGCCAAATTCATCCAGCTCGTGCGCGGCGGCCACGATGACCGTGGCTTTGTGCATGGCCCGGCGCAAGACAAAACGCGTCCACTCCTGGATCGGGCCCTGGGCCAGTTTGGCCGGCAGGGTCCAGTCTTTCACGTAGTGCGCGCCGGTGGTGTAGAGCTGCAGCGCCTCCAGCGAAGAGAGCAGCTTGGGCACGCCCAGTTGTGCGAGCGGGTCGGCAAACTGCAGGTTGCTGGTGTACTCCGAGAGGGACATCGCCAGCTTGTAGTTGCTCATGCCAGAGAAAAACAACACGCGGGCGTTGTTGAAGTAATTGCCCAGTTGGGTCTGGGCATGGCGCACCGCCCATTCCTGAAAAATGTCGCCCAGCCGTCCGCCGGTGGTGACGGGCACCCGCGTGACCACGGCCTTCAGGCGCGCGCTGTCTTTCTCGATGAAGCGGTGGGCGCCGGCCTTGTAGCTGTCTTTGAGCACGCCCAGGCCGATGGTGTCGGCTTTCTGCTGCCATTCTTTCAGCAGCTTGGCCGCCTTGGGGGCGCTGCCGTCGGTGCCGATGCGGCGCACCTGCATTTTCTCCCCCAGAAACGGGGTGGTGAATTCGAAATTCTGGTCACTGGCACCCAGGCTGATGCCGACAACGGTTTTCATGGGATTCCCTTGTGTGAGTAAAGAGCCAAAAATATTATTTCCCCGGCGCAGGGTGCAACACCCCCAGTTAGCGCAAAGGATGGCCAGATTAGTGGCAAGTCCGCACCCACGTGACAGCCAAAGTGCTTGCGTTTTGGCAGACTTGTGTAGCAAGTGGCAGCGATTCCCGCGCCACCGTGAAAGGCAGCGTATGGATTTCGACTATTCCCCCAAGGTACAGGCGCTGCGGCAGCGGCTGGAGGACTTCATGGACCGCTATGTGTTGCCCTACAACGGCGCATGGCACCACGCGGTGGCGCAAGGCGTTTTTCCGCCGCCCTTCATGGAAGACCTCAAGGCACTGGCCAAGGCCGAGGGGCTGTGGAACCTGTTTTTGCCGGGCCTGCACGCCAACGAGCCCGGCGAGCGCCTGAGCAACTTGGAATACGCCCCCTTGGCTGAGCTGATGGGGCGCCTGCCCTGGGCCTCGGAGGTGTTCAACTGCAGCGCGCCCGACACCGGCAACATGGAGCTGCTGCACCTGTTCGCCACGCCCGAGCAAAACCTGCGCTGGTTGCGCCCTTTGCTGTCGGGCGAGATCCGCTCCGCGTTTGCCATGTCCGAGCCTGATGTGGCTTCCTCCGACCCCACCAACTTGCAAACCCGCGTGCGCCACGACGGCGACCAACTGGTGCTCAACGGCCGCAAGTGGTTTATCACCGGTGCCGCACATCCCCAGTGCCAGCTGCTGATCGTGATGTGCCGCAGCGGTGACGATGACAGCCCCAAGCATGCCCGCCACAGCATGGTGCTGGTGCCCCTGGACACGCCCGGCGTCACGCGGGTGCGCAATATTCCGATCATGCAGCACCACTCGCCCGAGGGGCATTGCGAAATCGTGTTCTCCGACGTGCGGGTGCCGGTGGGCAACCTGTTGGGCGAGGAAGGCGCAGGTTTTGCCATGGCGCAGGCCCGCCTGGGGCCGGGGCGCATCCACCACTGCATGCGCACCATCGGCCAATGCGAACTGGCGCTGGCGCTTTTGTGCGACCGCACGCTGGAACGCCATGTGTTTGGCAAGTACCTGGCCGACTTTGCCAATGTGCAGGAGTGGATTGCCGAGTCGCGCCTGGAAATCGACCAGGCCCGCCTGCTGGTGCTGCGCGCCGCCTGGCGGCTGGACCAGGGCGAGGGGCAGCGCGCCCAGGCCCGGGTGGATGTGTCGGCCATCAAGGTGGTGGCGGCGCGGCTGCAGACCCGGGTGGTCGACCGCGCCATGCAGGTGTTTGGCGCCATGGGCCTGTCGCCTGACACCCCCCTGGCCTACTTCTGGACCTGGGGCCGCGCCATGCACCTGATGGATGGCCCGGACGAGGTGCACCTGCGCACGGTGGCCCGCCACGAACTGGACCGGGTACGGGCCTGCCGGGGTGCCACGGCCGCCTATTTCACGCTGCCGGAGCAACTCTTGGCGGAGCCGCGGATTCGCTAGCAGAACCCTTGGGGGCTCGGCCGAAGTTGCTGTAGATCAAGCTTATGTCTGCCCACCGCCTCTTTGGGCACTAATTTGTTGACCTTCGTCATTTCATACACGGTCTGACGCCTAAAATACCCACAAATCAAATAGGGGTATGTGTGATTTCAAATCGGATGGTGGTGGGGGTTCTGGTGGGATTGCTGTGGGGTACTCTGGCGGTACCCACGCTGGCGCAGTCCCTTCGAGGGAAAGCAACGGCAGATGTCGATCTGGCCGCCCGGCTCAAGGAAGTCGAAGCCAACCCCAAACTGGCGGAGACGCTGTACAAGAGTGGCGAGCAGGTTGCGGCGATTTGTGCCAACTGCCACGGTGAGGGGGGCAACAGCACCAAGCCCGACATTCCGAACCTGGCGGGCCAGAACCCGGCCTACCTGTTGGAGCAACTGCGCAAGTTTGCGGACGGCCAGCGCCGCAATGACTTCATGGAAGGCATGATCAAGGTACTGAAGAGTGATGAAAAAGTTGGCATGGTGTTGTTTTATGCGCGCCAGAACGTGGTGGTGCACAAATCGGCGTCCAGCCCCGCCCTGTTGGCCAAGGGCAAGGACTACTTCAACAAAATCTGCTGGCGCTGCCATGCCGAGGATGGGCGCGGCAATGAAAAATTTGCCCGCATCGCAGGGCAGCAGCCGGCCTACCTGAACACGACACTCAAGCGCTACCGCGCCGGCGTAGGCGCACGCACCGACCCGCTCATGGCCTCCAGCACCAAGCTGATGACGGACGCCGACATCGACGCCGTAGTGGCCTACGTGTCGTCCATGGAGTAGCTATTGGCCCCGCTGCGCACTCGGTAGCAGCCCTTAAACGGCGGCTGCAGTTTTGCGGTTTTTGCGGCGTGCCACCGCGCCCAGAACCCCCAAGCCCGCCAGCAACATGGCAAAGGTTTCCGGTTCTGGCACCGGCGCCGCCGATACGGTGGCAATGCCGCCGTCAAAGCTCAAACCATGGTTGCCCACCGGCAGGTCGGGGTCGCCAAGGCGTGGAGGCAAGGGTTGCACCACGGTGTCAAAACCGCCCATACGGGTGACCAGAGACCAGGAGGTCTGGTCGGGTCCAAGCGATTTACCGGCGACGGCTTCAAAGCTGAAACCCTTGCCGTAACAGGCCTCGTGCCAAATGGTCAGCCCGCATCCACCGCCGCCATAGGCCAGATGGTTGTTGGCCGCGTCCGCTACGTACTCCGTCAAATTTTCGCGGGTGAGGCTGCCCCCATCGGGGCGAATGCCACTGTTTTCCATGTGCGTGACGAGGTCACCGTCCTGGGCCTTGCTGTCGTCCACATACCACTGCATCACGCGGTACGGATTGTCGAAGCGGTGGTCTCCGGTGCCGTTGGTCCAACTGCCCGGGTTGGCGTTGGTGTCAATGAACCGGTAAGACCAGCCATCGGGTGACTGGATGGTGTCTTGCTTGATCGCGCCGTAGGCGAAGGCGCTGATGATGGGCACTTCGTAGGTCTTGATATAGGGGGTGTCGCTGCGCCAGTCGGTGTGCAAGATTTGCGGATTGCCGCCCAAATTGAAGGTCCGCTCCTGGTAGGCCTCGGTGCCAAGATTGATCACGGCGTACTGAAACAGCTTGGTCGTGGCCGATACCTCCTCCGTGAACCAGACGGTGGCGTAGTCTTGGGTGTAGCTGCCTGGGGTCGGGAATGCCTGGGCTTGCACTGCCTGGGCTTGTACTGTGCCCAGGGCCACAATGGCCGCAAGCAGCGCTTTGCGCTTGATGGAATACATGGCGATGTTCCTGTGGGATCGTTGCGGTCTTGTCACCCTGGCGCATGGCGTGATGTGGCGACAAACTGGTGGGCGGCGGCAGGCGCCTGCCGCTGTGGGGCACAGTGTATTGAGGCCCGCAGATTTTCCAATAGTCCGAATGGACCTATTAGTCCATTCGGACTATGGAGTGGTCGCTCTACACCAGCAGCGCTGCCAAGGCTGTCAGCGCCGCCGTTTCAGCGCGCA
>MESE01000116.1:12754-58305 GCA_001770855.1 Burkholderiales bacterium RIFCSPLOWO2_02_FULL_57_36 | reverse complement strand
GCGGCGGCCGAGAGCATGGCCGAGCAGGCGCAGGGGCTGGTGGCGGCGGTGTCGGTGTTCAAGCTCTCGCAGGCGGAAAATCAGCAACTCGCTGAAAGCGTGGGCACCGCCAGCGAATCCCGCACAGTTGCGATCGTCAAGTCATAAAAAGGCATTGCAGACGTCCTGAAACGCTTGCAATGCCTCGGGAGTCGCCTGATGCGGTTCTCTTTCGCCGGACCGGAAACCCGGCTCAGCTTCCTTTCTCGAATACCAGATTGCCGTTTGCGACGGTGACGACAATCCTGTCCTTCGGTCCAAACCGCCCTTGCAGTATTTCTTTCGATAGCGGATTTTCGATCTGTTGCTGAATCGCACGCTTTAACGGCCGCGCGCCATACACCGGGTCGAATCCGGCTTCCGCAATTTTTTGCAATGCGGCGTCAGAAATCTCAAGGCCCATTTCCATTTTCGCCAGACGCTGCTCCAGCACATGCAGTTGGATCTTGGCGATGGCGCCGATGTTTTTCTCATCCAGCGCGTGGAACACCACGATCTCATCGATCCGGTTGATGAATTCCGGCCTGAAATGGCTTTTCACCTCCCCCATAACCTCAAGCTTGACCAATGCCGGATCTGTGCCCTCCATCGCCTGAATCCGATGCGAACCCAGGTTCGAGGTCATGACGATCACCGTATTCTTGAAATCCACGGTACGCCCTTGTCCATCGGTCATCCGGCCATCATCCAGCACCTGCAGCAGCACGTTGAACACGTCGTGATGCGCCTTCTCGATTTCGTCGAGCAGGATCACGCTGTAGGGCTTGCGCCGTACCGCTTCGGTCAGGTAACCGCCTTCTTCGTAACCGACGTAGCCCGGTGGTGCGCCGATCAAGCGTGCCACCGAATGCTTCTCCATGAACTCGCTCATGTCGATACGGATCATCGACTCTTCGGTATCAAACAGGAACGACGCCAGCGCCTTGCACAACTCGGTCTTGCCGACGCCGGTCGGGCCCAGGAACATGAATGAACCGTATGGGCGATTCGGATCGCCCAGTCCGGCACGCGATCTGCGGATCGCATCGGAGACCGCGACTATGGCTTCGTGCTGTCCAATGACGCGCTTGTGCAATTCATCTTCCATATGCACCAGCTTGTCGCGTTCGCCCTGCATCATCTTGGAAACCGGTATGCCGGTCGCGCGCGACACCACTTCGGCGATTTCTTCAGCGCCAACCTGGGTGCGCACCAGTTGCGGCTTGCCGGCTTGCTGTTCACCGGTATCGGCCTGCTTCAATTGTGCTTCGAGCTCAGGCAACTTGCCGTACTGCAGCTCGGACATTTTTTGCCAATCGCCCTTGCGCTTGGCATCTTCCATCTGCAAACGAATCTTTTCGATTTCTTCCTTGATGTGCTTGCTGCCCTGCACTGCGGCTTTTTCAGATTTCCAGATTTCTTCCAGATCGGCGTACTCGCGTTCCAGACGGAAGATTTCTTCCTCGATCAAACCGAGGCGCTTTTGCGACGCTTCGTCTTTTTCCTTCTTGACTGCTTCTCGCTCGATTTTCAGCTGGATCAGCCGCCGATCGAGCCGGTCCATCACTTCCGGCTTGGAATCGATTTCGATCTTGATCTTGGACGCGGCTTCGTCGATCAGGTCGATTGCCTTGTCCGGCAGGAACCGATCGGTGATATAGCGATGCGACAATTCGGCAGCGGCAACGATGGCCGGGTCGGTAATTTCGACTCCATGATGCACTTCGTATTTTTCCTGCAGGCCGCGCAGGATTGCAATCGTCGCTTCGACGCTCGGTTCGTCCACCATGATTTTTTGGAAACGCCGCTCCAGCGCCGCATCCTTTTCCACATACTTGCGGTATTCATCCAGCGTGGTGGCGCCGACGCAATGCAACTCGCCGCGCGCCAGCGCCGGTTTGAGCATGTTGCCGGCATCCATCGCGCCCTCGGCCTTGCCTGCGCCTACCATCGTATGCAATTCGTCGATGAAAACGATGGTCTGTCCTTCATCCTGGGACAGTTCCTTCAGCACTGCCTTGAGCCGTTCCTCGAATTCACCACGGTACTTGGCGCCCGCCAATAACGAAGCCATGTCGAGAGACAAGACCCGTTTTCCCTTGAGGCTGTCGGGCACTTCGCCATTGATGATGCGCTGCGCCAATCCTTCGACAATCGCGGTCTTGCCGACGCCCGGTTCACCGATCAATACCGGATTGTTCTTGGTGCGACGCTGCAATACCTGAATCGCGCGTCGGATTTCGTCGTCGCGGCCGATGACCGGATCGAGCTTGCCCAGCCGCGCGCGTTCGGTCAGGTCCAGCGTGTATTTCTTGAGTGCCTCGCGCTGGCCTTCGGCTTCCTGAGAAGAAACGTTGGCGCCGCCCCGCACTGCGGTAATTGCCGCTTCCATCGCCTTGCGCGTCAAACCGTTTTCGCGCGCCGCGCGGCCCGCGTCCGATTTATCTTCGGTCAACCCAAGCAGCACCATTTCGCTGGCGATGAACTGGTCGCCACGCTTTTGCGCCTCTTTGTCGGCCAGATTCAGCAACGCCAGCAATTCGCGGCCGATCTGCACTTCGCCGCCGGTGCCGGTTACTTTGGGCAAGCGTTCCTGCGCATTCTTTAACGCAGCGGTCAGCCCGCCGATGTTGACGCCGGCGCGTTGCAAAAGGGAGCGCGTACTGCCGTCATCCTGGTTCAACATCGCAATCAGGACGTGTACCGGGTCGATGTACTGGTTATCGTTGCCGACCGCCTGGCTTTGGGCGTCGGAAAGCGCTTCCTGTAATTTTGTGGTGAGTTTGTCGAGACGCATGGGTTGCTCCGAAAAAATTCGATCTGAATCAAAAATTGGGGTTAGCAACCCTTTTTCAAGAAGGGATTCTATAGAAATTAAATTTTGCTCCGTGGCGGAGCTGTTTCGTGTCCGTGCAGATTTTTAATTGACGATGGCCCGATATGCGGCAAATCCGGCAATGCAAAAAACCACCGATCCAAACAGATGCAAGGCCGAGTGGCCCAGCGCCCACATATAATCGCCCCGCTGCAAAAGAATCATTGCTTCAGCTGAAAATGCGGAAAAGGTAGTCAAGCCACCAAGAAACCCGGTAATCGCAAACAAGCGCCATTCCAGCGGAAGTCCAGGATTATTTTCGACCGCGGCGACGGCCATGCCAATCAGAAAGCCGCCACTGAGATTCGCCACCAGCGTACCCACCGAAAGATACTGGTGAAAGGCATTCAGCCATGCCTGCAATCCCCAGCGCAACCATGCTCCGAGCATGGCGCCAATGCCGACAGCCAGCCAGCTCATTTCAGACGTCCGTTCTGTTCCGGCGCGGCATCCCATTTCGCCAATGCTTGATCATCCGCTGTTCGCGCATCGACCCAGCGTGCCCCCTGCGCGGTGTGTTCTTTTTTCCAGAAAGGTGCTTGCGTCTTCAGGTAATCCATCACGAATTCGCATGCCGCAAACGCCTCGCCACGATGCGCGGAGGTCACCGCTACCAAGACAATCTGATCCAAAGGTTTCAACGGACCGATGCGATGAATCACCAATACATCGAGAATCTGCCACCGTATCCTGGCTCGCCCGAGAATTTCTTCCAGTGCCTTCTCGGTCATGCCCGGATAATGCTCCAGCTCCATTTCACTGACGCCGGAACCTTCATTCATGTCACGAACCGTGCCGACGAAAGTGACTATCGCGCCGATTTTCGGATCACCGGCGCGTAGTCCCGCAACTTCGCTGGTCAAGTCAAAGTCCTCGGTCTGGATGCGAATCGGCATGTGCGTCTTCCTTGTTGTTACCCGCACATAAACGGCGGGAATATCCGTTACTTTTTCAAGCCTAGTAAAGCAGCTCGCTGAAAGGAATGAATCGAACCGAACTACCCCGAGCAATCGTTTGTCCCGGCGGATTGTCCACTAATCCGTCACCCCATACCGTGGACGTCAACACTCCTGAACTCTGGTTCGCGAATAAATCGAGGCCGCCATCGGCATTGATTGCGGCGCGCAAAAACTCATTGCGCCGATCCGCTTTCGGCCAGTCGAAATCGGCCCTTAAATTGAAGGCTTTCGGTGCGATATTGTGTACGCCCTGCAAGCGTAAAACAAACGGCCGTACGAAAATCAGAAAGGTAATAAAGCTGGACACCGGATTGCCAGGCAAGCCGAAAAAGAATGCGCTACCTTGGCTGCCGGTTCGATCGACCTCGCCGAATGCCAGCGGCTTGCCTGGTTTGATCGCGATTTGCCACATGTCAAGGCGTCCCTCCGCTTCGACTGCCGGCTTGATGTGATCTTCTTCGCCGACCGACACGCCGCCGCAGGTGATGACCAGATCGTTGTGCTGCGCCGCTTCGCGCAACGTCTCCCTGGTGGCTGCCAGCGTATCCGGCACGATGCCGTAGTCGGCTATCTGGCAACCCAGATTTTCCAGCAAGCCGCGTAGCGTAAAACGATTGGAGTTATATATCGCGCCGGGTTTCAACGGCTCTCCGGGCATCGCCAATTCATCGCCGGTAAAAAATATGGCGACGCGCAATTTTCGCATGACCGGCAAGGTCGCAAGACCCACCGAGGCCGCGAGCCCCAGTTCCTGAGCACGAAGACGCGTACCGGCTTTCAAAATCACGCTATCGGTTTGAATATCCTCGCCGGCTCGTCGAATCCATTCACCGGATCTCGGTACCTGCCTGATCGTGACAAAATCGCCATCGTCGGTGGTCTCTTGCTCGCACAGTTCCTGCATCACCACCGCATCGGCGCCGCCAGGAATCATTGCACCGGTAAAAATACGCGCTGCGGTTCCGGGCTGCAGAGGCGCACCGACATGACCGGCAGCGATGCGTTGCGAGACTCTTAATCTGGTTCCGCCGCTTGTGCAATCGCCCGTACGAACCGCATAGCCATCCATTTGCGAGTTGTCCATTGGCGGAACATCGAGTTGCGAAGTCTGCGCCGCCACGAGCACGCATCCGTTTGCCGCAAGCGTTGAAACAGTTTCGCTATCCGTGATCGGCCGAACGGCGGCCAGCAGAAAATCCAGCGCCTGTGCAACGGTCAACATGGAATTCCTGGCAGTCATTGCCGGCTCTCCCTCTGTTACAGCCCGGTATGCCGTGCAATATATGCCTTGATCTTCTCGACCGCGGCCGGCATCACCTCGAAGCGCTGCGGCAAGGCCTCGATATTCTCGAATCCCGCAGGACGCTCTGCGTCGCGGCCCAAGGCTTCCTGAATCGTTTCATTGAACTTGGCCGGGAGCGCGGTTTCCAGCACGATCATCGGTATGCCCGGCGTTAAAAATTCGCGTGCCATCTTGACCCCATCGGCGGTATGCGTATCGATGGTTACTCCGTGTTTTGCCTGTACGTCACGGATCGTTTGCACACGATCCTGATGAATCGATTTCCCTGACAGAAAACCATATTGCGCCACTTTTCTGAATTCGTCGCCGTCGCTACCCGGTTTGCCTGACAGATCGAAGCCGCCCTGCGTCTCGACTTTCTTGAACAGTGCGCGCACACGGTCGCCGTCGCGATCCAGCAGATCGAATATGAAGCGCTCAAAGTTCGATGCCTTGCTGATATCCATGCTGGGACTGGTGGTATGGTAAGTCTCCGACGCTTTGCGTACGCGATAGATGCCGGTACGGAAAAATTCGTCCAGTACGTCATTCTCGTTGGTGGCGGCCACCAGCTTGTCGATCGGCACCCCCATCATGCGCACGATATGTCCGGCGCAGATATTGCCGAAATTCCCTGATGGAACGGTAAACGATACTTTTTGATCGTTACCGGTCGTCGCACTGAGGTAACCGCGAATGTAATAAACCACTTGCGCAACAATACGCGCCCAGTTGATTGAGTTTACCGTGCCGATTTTCTGCCTGGTCTTGAATTCAAGATCATTCGACACGGCTTTCACGATGTCCTGACAATCATCGAATACACCTTCGACCGCGATATTGAAAATATTGGGGTCTTGCAGGCTGAACATTTGCGCAGTTTGAAATGCGCTCATCTTCCCGTGCGGCGACAGCATGAACACCCGGATGCCCTTCTTGCCGCGCATTGCATATTCGGCGGCGCTGCCGGTATCGCCGGAAGTCGCGCCGAGGATGTTCAGTTCGGCATCCTGCTTGGCCAGCGTGTACTCGAACAAATTGCCGAGCAACTGCATCGCCATATCCTTGAATGCAAGTGTCGGCCCATTCGATAGCGCCTGCAATATCAGCCTGGTGCCGTCTTTTTCTTCCAGCACGCATAAAGGCGTGATGCGCGCCGCATCTTCGCCTGAGCGGGTATTGCAATACACGTCGGCGGTATAAGTCTTGTGCGTCAGCGCCTTGAGATCCGCTTGCGGAATATCGGTTGCGAATTTCTTCAGCACTTCAAATGCCAGATCGGCATAAGATAATGTGCGCCACGCATCGAGTTCGGCACCGGTAACCTGAGGATATTCCGCCGGAAGATACAAGCCGCCGTCGGGCGCAAGGCCGCCGAGCAGAATCTGGGAAAAGGACTGTGGCGCGGCCTGGCCGCGCGTGGAAACGTATTGCATAAATTGAATGGAATGGATGGCAACTAATCAGCTGCCATTATAACTGCCGCACAGCCGGGATCTTCATCCCGGCCATGAATCGATAAGTCAGGTATGGGTCAGCTCAACGCTTCCAATCGAATCCGGGCGACATTGCCCACCACGGTGGGCAATGCCTCGATCTTCACGATCGCCGCATCGACATTTTTTTCCTGCGTCTGGTGCGTCAGTATGATGATGTCGGTTTGCGTCTCGCCTTCTGCCGGCTCTTTTTGCAGCATCGCATCGATCGAAATCGTCGCATCCGCCAAAATACGCGTCACGCCGGCTAAAACGCCCAGCTTGTCGGCGACACGAATCCGAAGGTAGTAGCTGGTGGTGATTTCCGACATCGGCAAAATCGGCGTATCGGCCATTGCATTCGGCTGAAACGCAAGATGCGGCACGCGGTGTTCCGGATCCGCGGTTGCCAGGCGAGTGATGTCGACCAGGTCGGCAATCACGGCGGATGCGGTCGGTTCGGCGCCGGCGCCTTTGCCGTAATAAAGCGTGGCGCCGACGGCATCACCCTGGACCAGCACGGCATTCATCGCACCTTCGACATTGGCGATCAGGCGCTTCGCGGGAATCAATGTCGGATGCGCGCGCAGTTCGATCCCGTGCGACGTGCGTCTCGCAATGCCGAGCAGCTTGATGCGATACCCAAGCTGGTCCGCATAACGGATATCGGTCGCCTCCAGCTTGGTGATACCTTCCACATACGCCTTGTCGAACTGCACCGGTATGCCGAATGCGATCGCCGCCATCAGAGTGACCTTATGTGCAGCGTCGATTCCTTCGATGTCAAAGGTCGGATCGGCTTCGGCATACCCGAGACGTTGCGCTTCCTTCAGTACGGTATCGAAATCCAGCCCCTTGTCGCGCATTTCGGACAGGATGAAGTTGGTAGTGCCGTTGATGATGCCGGCAATCCATTCGATACGATTTGCGGTCAGTCCTTCACGCAATGCCTTGATGATCGGAATACCCCCGGCGACCGCCGCCTCGAATGCAACAATCACGCCTTTTTCCTGCGCAGCCTTGAAAATTTCAGTGCCGTGCATCGCCAGCAATGCCTTGTTGGCCGTTACCACGTGCTTGCCATTGGCGATCGCCTTCATCACCAGGTCCTTGGCAATCCCGTAACCGCCGATCAATTCGATCACGATATCGATGTCGGGATGGTTGACGATCAGATTTGCATCGCTCACGACCTCGCATTCGTTATTCGTCAGTTCCCTGGCACGCGCGATGTTCAAATCGGCAACCATGGCGATTTCAATTCCGCGTCCTGCGCGACGCTTGATCTCTTCCTGATTGCGCTTCAAAACATTGAATGTGCCGGCGCCAACGGTGCCGATGCCTAGCAAGCCTACTTTGATTGGTTTCATAACGCGTGGTTTCTATTTAAAAATGCCGATTGCAATTCTTGTTGTCGCTGGAATTTGGACTATGCAGTACCGTGCCGCTTGCGATAGCCATCGAGGAAGCGCGCAATTCGCCCCATCGCGTCGGTTAGATCATCCGAATTCGGCAGGAATACGACTCGGAAATGATCGGTTGTCGGACAGTTGAATCCGGTTCCCTGCACAATCAGTACTCGTTCCGCCGCCAACAGTTCATATGCGAACTGCTGATCGTCGGCAATCGGATACATGGCCGGATCGAGCTTTGGAAACAGGTATAACGCCGATTTCGGTTTTACGCACGTCACTCCAGGAATGTCGGTCAGCAGTCTGTACGCTAGATCGCGCTGGCGCAGCAGGCGGCCGCCGGGAGCCACCAGATCGTTGATGCTCTGGTATCCGCCAAGCGCAGTCTGGATCGCATATTGACCCGGCGCATTCGCACAAAGACGCATCGAGGTCAGCATGTTCAAGCCTTCGATGTAATCCTTGGCGTGTTTCTTTTCGCCCGACACCACCATCCATCCGGCACGGTAACCGCAGGATCGGTAATTTTTCGACAAACCATTGAACGTGATGAACAATACATCGTCGGCCAATGACGCAAGCGAGGTGTGCGTCTCGCCGTCGTACAAGACCTTGTCATAGATTTCGTCGGCAAACACGATCAGTTGATGCTGGCGCGCGACCTCGACAATCTGCTCCAGCAATTCAACCGGATACAGCGCGCCGGTCGGGTTATTCGGATTGATGACGACGATTGCCCTGGTGTTCGACCTGATTTTTTTCTTGATATCGTTAATATCCGGAAACCAGCCTGCTTGCTCATCACAAACATAATGTACCGGTCTGCCGCCGGACAGGCTTACCGCCGCAGTCCACAGCGGATAGTCCGGTGCCGGCACCAGCACCTCATCGCCGGTGTTGAGCAGCGCATTCATGCTCATGACAATCAATTCCGACGCGCCATTGCCCAGATAGACATCGTCGATCGTCACTGCGGAAATTTTCTTTTCCTGCGTGTAATGCATGACCGCTTTACGCGGCGCAAACAAGCCCTTGGAATCGGTATAGCCCGATGCATTGGACATGTTGCGAATCATATCCTGCACGATCTCGTCAGGCGCATCGAAGCCGAACACCGCCAGATTGCCGATGTTCAATTTAATGATCTTGTGGCCTTCTTCTTCCATTTGCCTGGCTTTTTCCAGGACCGGGCCGCGGATGTCATAACAAACATCCGCCAGTTTTTTCGATTTTTGAATCAGTCGCACCGGGTTGATCCCTTGTAGATTTACTGCAGTATAACTGGCGCGATGTTGCGCCGCGATAAAGAAGCCATTCTGCCGAAAGCGTCCGGTTTTATCAATCCATAACCCTCCATAACCGCCGCTTTAACGCGGAAAACGCTACAATAGACGCTCTTTTCCTTCATCCTGCTGAAAATTCACGTTCCAGCGTGACTGCCCTGTCATGAAGTTACATGCCACGTCGACCCAGCAATACCAAACCGTCACCGCTTACGATGATACCGGCGTTGACATCAATGCCAGACACTTTTCCCATAGTCTGATAGTGCTGCCGGAAGTTGCGCCGGTTGAATGGCTGGTCGAGTCGTTCGACGCCCTTTCTGTCGCCCATTTCGACCAGATCGATGCCACCATGCCGGATGTGGTTATTCTCGGTACCGGCATGAAGCAGCGCTTTGTTCATCCAAAGTTGATATCTTCTCTGACCGCGCGGCGTATCGGAGTCGAGTGCATGGACAATCAGGCGGCATGCCGCACCTATAATATCTTGATGGCTGAGGGCCGCAAGGTTGTACTGGCGCTGATTATCTAAGTCTTGGCCTGCACAGGCAACTGTATCGGCAGCTTTATTCTTCCGCCGGCCCTGCAAAACTGCGTGCCGCGCTTGAAGGACGAAAATTTGCCCCCATGTTCAAATCAATGTCGGCGGTGC
This sequence comes from Burkholderiales bacterium RIFCSPLOWO2_02_FULL_57_36, assembly GCA_001770855.1. GTDB lineage: Bacteria > Pseudomonadota > Gammaproteobacteria > Burkholderiales > Burkholderiaceae_D > MESE01. The sequence goes on along the minus strand of MESE01000116.1, from coordinate 48,349 downwards.
AGCCAGCACTCACGCCGATTGCCGGCTTCAGGGCGATTGCGGTTTTCCAACGCATGGCCTTTGCAGCACAATGAGATGTTTCGAAAACGATGCCCTTATCGGCTTCAGGATTATAACCAATGGACCAGGAGCTCACGGTGGTAGACAGCCCATTTGCACTCAATAATATTGTGACTGATTTTTCCGCCGTAATGACGAGTAACAAGACATTCAGATTGTCTGATTACAAAGGAAAAAATCTGGTGCTGTATTTTTATCCAAAAGATAACACGCCCGGCTGCACCACCGAAGGCCAGCAATTTCGCGATCTGTACCCACAGTTCGAGGCAGCCAATGCCGAGATATTCGGGATCAGCCGCGACAGCATTGCGTCACATGAGGGATTCAAGAAAAAACTGGAAATGCCGTTCGAACTGATTTCCGACCCGGATGAAACAATGTGTAATTTGTTCGATGTGATGAAAATGAAAAATATGTACGGCAAACAGACACGCGGCGTCGAACGCTGCACTTTTGTCATTGACGGCTCAGGCAGATTGGTGAAAGAATGGCGTGGAGTGAAAGTGCCCGGGCATGTTCATGAAGTGCTTGAATTTATGAAGGCTATTGTTTAAATTCGCTCAACACATTGAATCCAAAAGAAATCTTTGCAATTGGCCGTTTGCGGAAAAGGAAATCTTCCTTTTCCACAAACGGCTTTTTGCATTCAAGGATCGGTAATTGCTTGTTATACGGTGTTGAATTCGGTTCCGCAGTTGCAGCCCGCTCTTTAGCATTTTGCAAGAATAGATCATCACAAACATTTTTAGATTGAGGTTCTGATGCCCCTGCCAAAATTGCCTGCCAAACCCGCTACATTACTCTCTCCAACCGACTATCCGAAGGCGGAAAAAGGCAAACCTGTCAAACCCTCCATCGTACTGGTTGAAACCGCACCGAGGAGAACCGAAGCTGTGCCGGAAGCACGCGCCAAGACGACAGAAAAGATACAAGCTGAAAAAGCCCGCGGCGCCAAGCCGATCAAGGCTACCGAAACTCGCATCAAATCCGCGATCAGCCGTACTGCCGATAAATTGGGAATGACGAAACTATTCGTCCTCGATACGAATGTGTTGATGCATGACCCTTCTTCGCTGTTCCGATTCGAAGAGCACGACGTCTATCTGCCGATGATGACGCTGGAAGAACTGGATGATCACAAGAAAGGAATGTCCGAGGTGGCGCGCAACGCACGCCAGGTTTCCCGTTCTCTTGACGCATTGATCGCCGATGTTGGAGATCAGTCGATCGATCACGGCATACTATTGTCCAAGTTGGGCAACAAGGATGCCAAAGGACGTCTCTTCTTCCAAACCAGGTTGCAGCAAAGCGTGCTACCGGAAGGACTGCCCGCGGGCAAAGCGGACAATCAGATTCTCGGCGTTGTTCGTGCGCTGGAAGAACAATATCCCGATCGCCCGGTGGTGCTGGTGTCGAAAGACATCAACATGCGCATCAAGGCGCGGGCGATGGGCCTGCCCGCCGAAGAGTATTTCAACGACCATGTACTGGAAGATACCGACCTGCTGTATTCGGGAATCATGCAACTGCCGGATGATTTCTGGAACAAGCATGGCAAGGGAATGGAATCCTGGCAGGAAAACAAGCACGGCACCGGCTATACCTATTATCGCGTGAGCGGACCGCTGGTGCCGTCGTTACTGGTCAATCAGTTCGTGTTCATGGAGCCCAGTAACGGCGAGCCGGCATTCTATGGACAAGTGACGCAAATCAACGGCAAGACCGCGGTGATACAAACCTTGCGCGACTATAGCCACGCAAAGAACGGCGTATGGGGCATCACCGCGCGCAATCGTGAACAGAACTTCGCGCTGAATCTGTTGATGAATCCGGAATGCGATTTTGTCACATTGCTGGGCCAGGCCGGTACCGGCAAAACATTATTGGCGCTTGCCGCGGGCCTGGCGCAGGTGCTGGAGACCAAAACCTACAATGAAATCATCGTCACGCGCGTGACGGTACCTGTCGGAGAGGATATCGGCTTTTTGCCCGGCACCGAAGAGGAGAAAATGTCGCCATGGATGGGCGCGTTCGACGACAACCTGGAAGTGTTGAACAAGTCCGACTCCGATGCCGGCGAATGGGGCCGCGCGGCAACACAGGATTTGATCCGATCCCGCATCAAGATCAAGTCGATGAACTTCATGCGCGGACGCACGTTCGTCAATAAATTCCTGATCGTCGACGAGGCGCAGAATCTTACGCCGAAACAAATCAAGACCTTGGTAACACGCGCCGGCCCCGGAACAAAAATCATCTGCCTGGGAAATATCGCGCAGATCGATACGCCATATCTGACCGAGGGTTCCAGCGGGCTCACCTACGTGGTGGATCGTTTCAAAGGTTGGGCGCACAGCGGACATGTGACGCTGGCACGAGGAGAACGTTCCCGCCTGGCGGATCAGGCAAGCGAAGTGTTATAGCGGCGCAATCCGCGTTTTACCGAAAAGCCTGCTGATATAGCAGGCTTTTTCTTTAGAAGAGTTGGGTGCCGATCCACCAGAATATCGCCGCAACAAATGCCGATGCGGGAATCGTGAACACCCATGCCCATACAATATTCCCCGCAACGCCCCAACGCACCGCCGACATTTTTTTCGAGGCGCCGACTCCGACGATGGCGCCGGTAATGGTATGCGTCGTCGACACGGGAATTCCGAGCGCTGTCGCGATAAAGAGCGTCATTGCACCGCCGGTCTCGGCGCAAAAGCCGCCCACGGGTTTCAGTTTCGTAATTTTCTGCCCCATCGTTTTCACGATCCGCCAGCCGCCAAACAAGGTTCCGAGGCTGATTGCCGCATAACAGCTGACAATTACCCATATCGGCAGCGGATCGCTGACAGTGGATACGCCAGAAAAAATCAACAGCATCCAGATGATACCCATCGTCTTTTGCGCATCGTTACCGCCGTGCCCGAGGCTGTACATGGAAGCAGATACCAGTTGCATTCGACGAAACCACTTATCCACTTTTCTCGGCGTGGAACGAACAAATATCCATGACACGAGCACCATCATGATCGAGCCGAAAATAAATCCCAGCAGTGGCGACAACAGGATAAAGCTGATGGCTTTTATCAATCCGGATGCGATCAACGAATCTGTTCCCGCCTTCGCTACGGCTGCGCCGATCAAGCCGCCGATCAGCGCATGGGATGAAGAAGACGGAATACCGTAATACCAGGTCAAAAGGTTCCAGAAAATAGCCCCGACCAGCGCACCGAACACGACGTAATGGTCGACGATCATCGGGTCGATTGTGCCCTTGCCGACCGTCGTCGCGACCTTGAGCTGAAAAACAAAAATCGCAATGAAGTTGAATGTAGCCGCCATTGCGACGGCCGTTTGCGGTTTCAATACGCCGGTCGAGACCACTGTCGCAATCGCGTTCGCTGCATCATGAAAACCATTCATGAAATCAAATACGAGTGCCAGCGCGACTAGAAAGACGAGGAGATAGATACTGATCTGAAGTGTATTCATGGTTATTCTTGTTGTCGATCAATGCATGTTTCAGGGAGAGCATGCGGATATCCTGGAGCCGCGCACGGCTCCTCCGCACCGGCTTCCTTACATTTACATGGATGTCCCGAATTAAGTTGGTACAGGTTCAATCTCAAGCGTTTTCAACAATAATGCCTTCGATGATGTTGGCAACATCCTCGCAACGATCTGTCACGGTTTCGAGAATTTCGTAAATCGCTTTGAGCTTGATCAGGTTGCGTACATCCGGTTCGTCGCGAAACAGCTTGGACATTGCGGCGCGCATCACATGATCGGCGTCGGATTCAAGGCGATCGATCTCTTCGCAAATCATCAGAATTTCACGCGAATTATCCATGTTGTGCAACAGGTCGACTGCCGCCTTGACCCTCTCGGTGCTCGCCAGGCATAGTTCCGCCAAACGCTTGGCTTCCGGTGTAATCGCCTTGATATCGTAGAGCGAGATCGTCTGTGCCGCATCTTCCAGCAAGTCGAGAATATCGTCCATGCGCGTGATCAATTGATGAATGTCGTCACGATCAAGCGGCGTGATAAACGTTTTATGCAGCATCTCAAGCGTGTTATGGGTGACTTTGTCCGCTTGCTTCTCAATGCTTTCGATCGCATGTACGCGAATCTCCAGGTCATTGAAATTGGTCATCAGCGCAACCATCTCTTTCGCGCCTTTGACGCACAAGTCGGCATGCTGCGTAAACAGCTCGAAAAATTTGCCCTCGGTGGGCATCAGTCTTCCAAACATTGTCGCACTCTCTTCAAGTTAAGCGATCGGCCATATAGATCCAGCGTGGCAGGCCGGCAAAGCGTAGCATTTTGAAAAATCCGATCAGTCGCCGCCGTATAGCGCCGCACTACCGGTATAGTTGTCGAACTTGGTGTACTGCCCGAGGAAGGTCAGTCGCACGCTTCCGATCGGTCCGTTTCGCTGCTTGCCGATGATGATTTCCGCGGTTCCCTTGTCCGGCGAATCGGGATTGTAGACTTCATCGCGGTAAATAAACAGAATCACATCGGCATCCTGCTCGATAGCGCCCGATTCGCGAAGATCCGACATGACCGGGCGCTTGTTGGGGCGCTGTTCCAGCGAACGATTCAACTGCGACAGCGCTATTACCGGACAATTGAGTTCTTTCGCCAAGCCTTTCAGGCTTCGGGAAATTTCGGAAATTTCAGTAGCTCGATTTTCGCCTGACGAGTTGGCCGACATCAATTGCAGGTAATCGATGATGATCAAGCCGAGCTTGCCGCACTGGCGCGACAGCCGTCGCGAGCGCGCGCGCAACTCGATTGAATTGAGTGCGGGCGTCTCATCGATATAGAGCTGCGCATCGTTCATTTTCTGAATTGCGTGCGTCAAACGCGGCCAGTCCTCGTCCGCAAGGCGTCCGGTGCGCAAGCGATGCTGGTCGAGACGTCCGACCGAGCCAAGCATACGCATTGCAAGCTGGGTACCGCCCATCTCCATCGAAAAAACCGCCACCGGCAAACCGCTTTCAATTGCAACATGTTCACCGATATTGATTGAAAATGCGGTCTTGCCCATCGACGGCCGGCCAGCCACGATGACCAGGTCGCCCGGCTGCAAGCCGGACGTCATGCGGTCCAGATCGGCAAAGCCGGTCGGTACGCCGGTGATATCGTTTTGATTGTCGCGATTGTAGAGTTCGTCGATGCGTTCGACCACCTGGGTGAGCAGCGGCTGAATTTCCTGGAAACCTTGTGCTCCGCGCGCGCCTTCTTCAGCGATCGCAAAGATTTTCGACTCGGCTTCGTCCAGCATCTGCTTGACTTCCTTGCCTTGCGGATTGAATGCCTGACCCGAGATTTCATCGGATACGGTAATCAGTTTTCGCAACACGCCGCGGTCGCGCACGATCTCTGCGTAACGTCGAATATTGGCGGCCGATGGTGTGTTTTGCGCCAATGCATTCAGATAAGACAAGCCGCCTACTTCTTCAGCTTTGCCGGTGCTGGTCAGCGCTTCAAAGACCGTGATGACGTCGGCCGGCCGGGAATTGTTGATCAGCTTGACGATATGCTGAAAAATAATCCGGTGATCGTAGCGATAGAAATCATCTTGATGGACAAAGTCCGCGATCCGGTCCCAGGCCGCATTGTCGAGTAACAAACCACCCAGTACGGACTGTTCCGCTTCGATAGAATGCGGCGGAACACGAAGAGAATCAAGTTGCGGATCGGCACGGTTATTCATGCGCAAATTATACCTGCTATGCCCTGCGGGTCAGGGAAAAGGGACGTAAAAAAAGCCGGAAGAATCCGGCTTTTTTATGTTGCAGATGCGGGTGTTATGCGCTAGTTACGCGTGCTCGCCCAATACGGCGACAGTCACGTCTACCACCACGTCTGTATGCAAGGCAACGGACACGGCATGATCGCCAACCAGTTTCAGCGGGCCTTGCGGCATGCGGACTTGCGCCTTTTCAACAGGGAAGCCTTGCTTGGTAAGCGCTTCAGCGATGTCGAAGTTGGTGATGGAACCGAACAAACGGCCATCGACACCCGCTTTTTGCGAAATCTGAACGGTCAGACCATTCAGCTTTTCACCTTGGGTCCGAGCAACGGACAATTTCCCCGCAGCTGCGTTCTCAAGTTCAGCGCGTTTGGTTTCAAATTCCGCAAGCGCATTGGCCGTCGCACGACGAGCCAGGCGCTGCGGAATCAAAAAATTACGGGCATAACCGTCCTTGACCCGGACCACTTCGCCGAGGTTACCCAGATTGACGACTTTTTCCAACAGAATGACTTGCATGTTTTTCTCCTATTCAGTCGTCAATTATGCAGTGTGCAGATCGGTGTACGGCAACAACGCGAGGAAGCGCGCGCGCTTGATTGCCGTATCCACTTGGCGCTGATAATGCGCCTTGGTGCCGGTCAGGCGAGCCGGCATGATCTTGCCGTTTTCCTGAACGAAATCCTTGAGCGTATCAACATCCTTGTAATCTACCTGCTCGACATGCGCTGCGGTGAAACGGCAGAATTTCTTACGCTTGAACAACGGGTTTTGCTGTTTGCGCTTCTCTTTAAGCTTTAACTTGTTCTTATCGAATTTTTTACCGAATGCCATTTTTGGCTCCTGTACTAGTAATTGTTTATCTCGAAATCAGTAATGTGAAATACCAGACTTCTGCTGTTGCGGTTCCTGCGCGCCAAAAACCCGGTGAACTTGAATGTCTTGCCTAATTCGGCCTGGCTGAATCGTCCTGAAATTTCGCCCGCGGCAATCGCGGAAATTTCAAACTCGACCAACCTTTCGACACCTGCTTCAATCTGTTGCGAACTGTGCAGCAGCTTCGCTGACACAATCGGAATTCCCGCTGGTGTGTAGCGCAAAATTTCGCGCTCGGCAACCGTTGCAATGCATTGAAACTGGTTCACGCTCCCGGCTTATCGCTAATGTGCGCAGTCACGTACAATCAGGCAGCAGGCGCCTCGGTACGATGGCTCTTGGCAGCATCTTCCTTCTGCACAGCCTTCATCATTGGCGATGGCGTGGTCTCGGCCTTCTTCATCTTGACGGTGAGGTGACGCAGAACCGCATCGTTGAATTTGAAGCCGGTCTCGATTTCGACGAGGGTCTCGTTATCGCACTCGATATTCAGGCAGACATAATGCGCCTTTGCGAGTTTCTGGATCATGTAAGCCATCTGGCGACGGCCCCAGTCTTCAACGCGATGCATTTTACCGCCGCGAGCGGTAACAATGCCTTTATAACGCTCGATCATTGCGGGCACTTGCTCGCTTTGATCCGGATGAACAATAAATACGATTTCATAATGACGCATGCAATCTCCTTTTGGACGGATTGAAAAATCGCCCACCCCGGCGTCAAGACGAGTGTGGGAAGAGGAAAACCCGAAATCATACCCGAAAATGCGGAAAACCCCAACGCTTTCAAATGCTTAACGCTGGATATCCGGTCAACAAGTGGGATTATTTGCATAAATTCGCTTGCATTTACAAAAATACTGTATAAAAATACATGCTGTTCGCATGAACAGCTATTGCAACCTCAATTTGGCAAGGTCCCGCTGATGATTAAACTTACTGCCCGTCAAGAACAGATCCTGAATTTGATCAGGGATGCGATCCAGAATACCGGCTTCCCGCCGACACGCGCCGAAATCGCGACGGAACTCGGGTTCCGTTCCGCCAACGCCGCGGAAGAACATTTGCAGGCATTGGCACGCAAAGGCGCCATTGAAATTTCGCCGGGCACCTCTCGTGGCATTCGCTTGCGCGACATGCATCTAGAAAAAGGCGTGACGCGATTCGGCGCCAAGCAAATGGCGCTACCCCATCCTTCCCTGATGCAATTGAGCTTGCCATTGGTCGGACGTGTCGCGGCCGGTTCGCCGATTCTGGCGCAGGAACATATCGAAGCAACTTACAGCGTCGATCCATCGCTGTTTACCGCCAAGCCCGATTACCTGTTGAAGGTACGCGGCATGTCGATGCGGGACGCCGGCATTCTGGATGGCGACCTGATCGCGGTGAAAAAATCGGACCATGCCAAGAACGGCCAGATTATCGTGGCGCGCCTTGGCGATGAAGTGACGGTTAAACGCTACAGGAAGTCAGGTTCCGTGGTCGAACTGCTTCCCGAAAATCCCGACTTCACGACGATCCGCGTCGAAAGCGATCGCGAGGATTTTGCGCTGGAAGGCTTGGCTGTGGGATTGTTGCGAGCATGGGGGTAACCTGATACGGCCGATCCCATCGAAATCCCTGCGGTAAGGATCTGGTCGCCCGATCACACGCGGCAACAATGCATCGCGCTGCGTGCGCGTTCTCCGCTACATTGAATAACTCCCCTTTGAACGTACCCATCGCCGCAGGTAAAGCGTTGGTATCTACTTCAATTTCCATCCTTGGGTCGTGGGTTGCACTTTTGTAAAATCTGTTTCGCGATACCCCTCAGAATATTCACTTCCTCTGTTTCAAGCTGTGTGCGTGAAAACAGGCGTTTAAGACGCGGCATCAGTTTTTTTGGATTGTCCGGATCAAGGAAATCGATTGCCGTCAGCGCTTGCTCCAGATGCGTATACATGCCGTCGATTTGCGCCATGGCCGCCAACTCTCCCTGAAACCCGATATCGGTCTCCACCGGCATGTCGCCGAAAACCGCCATTCGACATTCGTAGGCAAGTACCTGCACCGCTTGCGCCAGATTGAGCGATGAATACTCCGGATTGGCGGGAATATTGATCAGCATATTGCACTTCTCGACTATTTCATTAGGCAAGCCAAAGCGCTCATTGCCGAATATCAGGGCGGCCGTCAATCCATCTTCGCCGGCAAGCCGCGCGGCAAGCCCGTGCGGCGTAATCACCGGGGGTGAAAATTCACGCAGCCTGGCACTGACAGCCGCAGAAAAGTTGCAATTTGCACATGCCTCATCAATGGAACCGACGACAACCGCCGCGCTCAATACGTCTTGCGCGCCGCTGGCGAATGCAATTGCTTCTTCGTGCCTGGCGGCGTCCGGGATCCTGGGATTCACCAGCACCAGTTCTGAAAATCCCATGGTTTTCATGGCTCGCGCCGCGGCGCCAATATTGCCGGGACGGCTGGTTTCCACCAGAACAAAGCGCAAACGATTGAAAAGAGGAATACTGGATTTTTGCGGCATCATTTAAAATAGCGACATTGCGCGGTAAAGATCGGGGTAGTTTCAACCGGAATTCGCCGCATCGCTCATTAACGAATTCCATGCGGTAACGTGCCCGGCGGGCATTGGACTGTCATTTTAACGGAACCCTTATGCATCCCATGATCAATACGGCTGTCAAGGCCGCACGCCGCGCCGCCGCAATCATCAATCGCGCCTCTTTCGATATAGACCGGCTTCAGGTTACCGAGAAAAAACATAACGATTTCGTCACCGAAGTTGATCAGGCTGCGGAGCAGGCAATTATCGAGGTGCTCAAGAACGCCTATCCCGATCATGCAATTCTTGCCGAAGAATCCGGCGCATCCGCAAACCTGCACGACCAGAATGAAAACGTCTGGATTATCGATCCATTGGACGGCACCACCAATTTCATTCACGGCTTTCCGCAATATTGCGTGTCAATCGCTTTGCAGCACCGTGGTCAGATTACCCAGGCCGTGATTTATGACCCGACCAGAAACGACTTGTTTACCGCGACCAAAGGCGCAGGCGCATACTTGAATGACAAGCGCCTTCGCGTGACCAAGCGCGACAAGATCGCCGATGCATTGATCGGCACAGGATTCCCTTATACCGATATGACGCGACTGGATGAATACCTCAAGATGTTCCGTATCATGACTGAAAAATCCGCAGGATTGCGGCGTCCGGGTGCGGCAGCACTCGACCTTGCCTACGTCGCAGCGGGCCGTCTGGATGGATTTTTCGAAAAAGGCCTGAAACCGTGGGACATCGCGGCAGGCTCGCTTTTGATCACGGAAGCAGGCGGCATCGTCGGCACGTTCGCCGGTGAATCGGACTATATGTACAAAGGCGATGTCATCGCCGGAACGCCCAAAGTGTTCGCGCAAATGGTGGCCTTGCTGGCGCCATTTTCAAAATAGCGATCGGGCATATTGATCCAGGCTGTGGCCTGCGCCGCGGCAAATGCGGGTGCATAACGGATCATTTCTTTAAAATCGGCGGCGACTGATATACTGCGTGCACGCGGCACATTGTCAGTCACTCTGCCGCTGTCTATTCCGACCACCTGAATATCCCGATTGATGTACATCGAGGACAGGTTCCAACTCATTTGCTTGCGACTGGCCCCTTCAATGGCGACAGGCAAATACCCTTATTTGGCTGTTATGACCTTTAATGAACTCGGCTTGTCCGAAGCAATTCTACGTGCCGTCACCGAACACGGTTACACCACCCCCACACCGATTCAAATGCAGGCAATTCCTGCAGTGCTAGCAGGCGGAGACCTGTTGGCGGGCGCGCAGACCGGCACCGGCAAGACTGCCGGATTCACGCTGCCGATCCTGCATCGCCTGTCGACAAGCGTAAATGCGCCGAACGGCACGACCGCGCAAAGACCGATTCGCACTCTGATCCTGACGCCGACGCGCGAATTGGCAGCGCAAGTCGAAGAAAGTGTGCGTACTTACGGAAAATACGTGAAGCTGACTTCAACCGTCATCTTCGGCGGCGTCGGCATCAATCCGCAAATCAAGTTGTTGAAGCATGGCGTCGATATTCTGGTCGCTACGCCGGGCCGCCTGCTTGACCACATGCAGCAGGGGACCGTCAATTTGAACCACGTTGAAATCCTGGTGCTGGATGAAGCCGATCGCATGCTCGACATGGGCTTCATCCGCGATATCAAACGCATCCTCGCGGTCTTGCCGAAAAAGCGGCAGAACCTGCTGTTCTCGGCAACTTTCTCCGACGAGATCAAGGCGCTTGCCGACGGCTTGCTGAATTCGCCGGCAATGATTGAAGTCGCGCGCCGTAATTCGACTGTCGAAATCATTGCGCAGAAAATTCATCCGGTCGATCGCGACCGCAAACATCCGCTGCTTGCGCATTTGATCAAAACGAACCAATGGTCGCAGGTGCTGGTGTTTACCCGGACCAAGCACGGCGCCAACAAATTGGTCGACCAATTGGCCAAAGATGACATCACCGGACTGGCGATCCACGGCAACAAGAGCCAATCCGCACGCACCAAGGCGCTGGCCGAATTCAAAAGCGGCAGCCTGCAAGTGCTGGTGGCAACCGATATCGCCGCCCGCGGCATCGATATCGATCAACTGCCGCACGTCGTAAACTACGACCTGCCCAATATTCCCGAAGACTATGTGCACCGGATCGGACGCACCGGACGCGCCGGTGCAACCGGCGAAGCGGTTTCACTGGTTTGCGTGGACGAGCATGGCATGCTCAAGGATATCGAAAGGCTGATCAAGCGCGCGCTTCCACAAGAAGTCATTGCCGGCTTCGAGCCTGACCCGAATGCGCGTGCGCAGCCGGTTCAGCTGCGTAGTGGAAATGGAAATGGCGGCCGTGGTGGCCGGCCTCAAACACAAGGCAGGTCAGTCGCCGCCAAATCCGCGACATCGCCTGCCGCAAAGCCACAAGGCTATGCGAGGCCGCGCACGGGCAACAGCACTGCCAAACCGGCTGCTCCGCATCGCTCTGGCGGTAGAGGACGATAGTCCGATCGAGCCAGGTGAAAGCTTTTTCATCTGGCTCGAATACAGATTCTGCTTCAACGCATTACTCCCTCCTTACTCTTTGCTATCATCATATTTTGAGCCGGCGTAATCGGCTCTCGATGTTTGGTCTCAATGGAAAAATTCGAATGGCTTTAAAACCTTCCGCCAATCAAGGCAATGGCGACCGTTCGCGGGACGTCGGCGAGCCACCCGAAAAACACACTCCCATGATGCAGCAGTATCGGCGCATCAAAGCCGACCATCCGGCCACGCTCCTGTTTTACCGGATGGGCGACTTTTATGAATTGTTTTTCGAGGATGCGGAGAAAGCTGCGCGCTTGTTGGGCATTACGCTGACGCAGCGCGGGACTTCAAACGGCGCACCGATCAAGATGGCGGGCGTGCCGTTTCATGCGGTCGATCAGTATTTGGCCAAATTGGTCAAACTAGGCGAATCGGTCGCAATCTGCGAACAAATCGGCGATCCGGCAACCAGCAAGGGACCTGTCGAGCGTAAGGTTCTGCGCGTCGTTACGCCGGGCACACTGACTGATTCGGATTTATTGCCCGAAAAATCCGAACGCCCCTTGCTGGCGATATGCAAAATCACCCAGCGCAAGACAGTGACCGTCGGACTCGCATGGCTGTCGATGGCGAGCGGGGCGCTGAGACTCATGGAGTTCTCCGGTGAACTCAAGTCGATCGAAATTCGGCTCAGACATGAACTCGAGCGGATCGCCCCGGCGGAAATTCTGGCGGCTGAGAATACAGAAAACGTCGAACCTGCGGAATTCCGGGATCACGACTACGGCAAGGCCACATCGGTCCCCGCCTGGCACTTCGACATTGCCGGCGGCGAGAAGGCCTTGCTTGCGCAACTGGCGGTGTCGACGCTGAGCGGCTTCGGCGCGGAAGGATTGAGCGCGGCCGTCGGCGCCGCGGGCGCGCTGCTGCGTTACGCACAGTCAACCCAGGGCAAAGGCTTGCAGCATGTGCGCAACCTTAGCGTCGAATCGGAAAATGAATTTATCGGACTGGATGCGGCGACCCGACGCAATCTGGAACTTACCGAAACGATCCGGGGACAGGATGGATCGGCAGCATCCCCTACCCTGTTCTCGCTGCTGGACCATTGCCGCACCGCGATGGGCTCGCGCATGCTGCGGCATTGGCTGCACCACGCCCGGCGCGATCGGTCCATTGCACAGGCACGTCATGCTGCGATCAACGCGTTGATGGGCGCCGATGCCTGTACCGGCCTTTCCGCGACCCTCGCAGCCATTCCCGATATTGAGCGAATCACGACCCGAATTGCGCTGCTGTCGGCACGGCCGCGCGACCTGGCCGGTTTACGCGATGGCTTGCAGAAATTGCCGACCCTGCGAACCCATGTTGCCATGTGCGGCAAGGATGCAAACGCACCGCTGTTGGAGTTGATCGAGGACGCGCTGGCTACGCCGACCGAATGCCTCGACCTGATAGAACGCGCAGTCACGCTGGAGCCCGCAGCCATGATTCGGGACGGCGGCGTGATCGCAACCGGCTTCGATGCAGAGCTTGACGAACTTCGTGCGCTATCTGAAAACGCCGGGCAATTCCTGCTCGATCTGGAAACCCGCGAACGCGCCCGCACCGGGATTGCCAATCTGCGCGTCGAATACAACAAGGTGCACGGGTTTTATATTGAAGTCACGCACGGGCAGACCAACAAGGTGCCGGATGATTACCGCCGCCGCCAGACATTGAAGAATGCCGAACGCTACATCACCCCGGAACTCAAGGCATTCGAGGACAAGGCGCTGTCGGCACAGGAGCGGGCTCTGATCCGCGAAAAATACCTGTATGAAAAACTGTTGCAGGACTTGGCGCCGCACATCGGAAATCTGCAAAGCATCGCGTTCGCGCTGGCGCAGACCGATACGTTGGTTGCGCTTGCCGCGCATGCATTGCGTCACGGCTGGTGCGCCCCGCACCTGGTTACGGAGCCCGTCATTTCGATCGAACAGGGCCGCCATCCTGTTGTTGAAAACACGATCGAGCGCTTCATTGCAAATGATTGCATCCTCACCGACGAACGCAAACTGTTGTTGATTACCGGTCCCAACATGGGCGGCAAGTCGACCTACATGCGGCAGGTGGCATTGATCACACTGCTTGCCTATGTCGGCAGTTTTGTGCCTGCAAGCAGCGCCACGATCGGACCGATCGACCGGATTTTCACCAGAATCGGCGCGGCCGACGACCTGGCCGGCGGTCGTTCGACTTTCATGGTCGAGATGACGGAATCGGCTGCCATTCTCAACAACGCAACTGAACATTCGCTGGTGCTGATGGATGAAGTCGGGCGCGGCACGTCCACCTTCGACGGGCTCGCGCTGGCCTGGGCAATTGCAAGGCATTTGATAGACAACACCCGAAGCTTTACCTTGTTCGCAACGCATTATTTCGAGCTCACGCAATTGCCTGACACGCATTCGGCGGCGGCCAACGTGCATCTTTCGGCGGTAGAGCACAAGGACAGCATCGTGTTCCTGCACTCGGTGCAAGCGGGGCCTGCGTCGCAAAGTTATGGCCTGCAGGTAGCGCAACTCGCAGGTGTGCCGCAACAGGTGATTCGTGCCGCGCGCATGCATCTGGCGCTGCTGGAAGCGCATTCGATTCAAGCAACGCCCCAATTCGATTTGTTTGCCGGTGCATCGATGAGCGAAGACGATGCAGTAGCCGATCCCGCGGAAATACCGGCGCATCGGACCGGCGCGGACCTGCTGGACATACTGGCTGACATCGATCCGGATGCGCTTTCGCCGCGCGAGGCATTGGAAAAACTGTACCAGCTGAAACGCCTGGCCGACGAGCCGGGAAGTTCATGAAAAGATTTTTTTTGCCAGGACTGCTGGCATGCACTGTATTTTTTTCACCCGGCCCTGTTCTCGCCGGTTCGGAAAAATTCAGCTTCGGCGTGATCGCGCATGCATTCGCAAGTACCTCGGATGAGTCGGCATTGATCAATATGATTGCCGAAGCCGATGCGGAAAATCTCGCTTTTGTGGTGGCAAACGGCATCAAGTCGAAGACGGAGCCCTGTTCCGATCAAGTGTATAACCGTCGCAAGGCCTTATTCGAAGATGCGCAACATGGACTGGTCCTGTCATTGGCCGCAAGCGACTGGGTCGACTGCAGACGCAATGACGGACGATCAGCCGCGATAGAGCGTTTGAATCGCATACGGGATTTGTTTTTCGTAGGCGAATTCTCGTTTGGAAGCACCAGGATTCCACTGGTACGCCAGTCGCTGACACCAAAATTTCGCAGCTATGGCGAAAACGCCCGATGGGCAATGCGCGACGTCATGTTTGCGACCATTAACCTGCCCGCAAACAATAACCATTTTCTTTCAGCAGCCGGACGCAATAGTGAATTCGAAGACCGCATGGTTGCGAATCGCATCTGGTTGCAACAACTCTTTAACGCTGCAACGCGCAAGAATCTGAAAGCCGTCGTGATTTTTTGCGATGGAAATCCGTCTTCAAAACCGATTGCTTCATCATTGTTCGGCCAGTCCGGGAATCGTGACGGCTTTGCCGAAATACGCCGCCAGATCGGCGCCCTTGGATCAAAATTCCGCGGCAAGGTATTGGTAATTCATGGCCAAGCCAGACTTGATACGGCCGCGCCAAAGAACATCGCCTGGAGAAATAACGTTGGAAACCTTGAGGCAGGCTCGGGCTGGATCAAGCTCACTGTCGATCCGTCCCTGCCGACCTTGTTTGCCATTACCAACCATTCCTCCACGCAAAAAAATCCATTGAAGTAAGGCCCCCGAGCGGCAATCGGGCACTGAAGCGATTCAATGAATTGGAATACTGCGGAACTCACCGCCCTCTTCGTCGTCATCCGGGCTCTCATGGTGATGTCCGTGAGCGCCGTGTACGTGGCCGTGCGCGATTTCTTCTTCAGTCGCCTCGCGGACTTCGGCGACATTCAATGCGAAGCGTAATGCAATGCCCGCGAGCGGATGATTGCCGTCCAGGACCACTTTGTCATCCGCAATATCGGTGACGGTGAAAATCAGCGCCTGCTCGTCTTCGTCGCCTTCGGGCATGCCTTCGAACTGCATGCCGACTTCCAGTGGCGTAGGCAATCTGTTGCGCGGCTCGACCTTGACCAGATTCGCATCATACTCGCCGAATGCATCGTCCGGCTCGACTTGAAGTATCGTTTCAAAACCCACCGGTTTGCCGTCAAGCGCTTCCTCGATTTTCGGCAATGTATTTTCATACCCACCATGCAGATATACCATAGGCTCGCGGCTCTCTTCGATCAGATTGCCTTGTGCGTCCGACAGTTTGTAATGCACAGTCACGACGGAGTTTTTGCCAATGTTCATGGTGCTTCCTTTCATTTGATGTTTCGGCGAATTATACGCCTTCGGAATCCAGTCAAGGCGCGCACACACACGCGGAAACGCCGTGAGTCCCGAGCAATTCCCGTGCCTATATAATGCTGTGATGAAAAAAATGACTCTTCTCGGCGGCCTCACCCCCGCTCAGTTTCTTCGCGACTATTGGCACAAGAAACCTCTCCTGATTCGTCAGGCAATCCCTGACTTCAAACCGGTTCTGTCGCGCAATGCATTGTTCGGCATGGCGGCACAAGATGAAATTGAATCGCGGCTGATCACGCACATTAAACAGCAGTGGCGCATGGAAAACGGACCGATCAACAGCCTTCCGCCCGTCGGACAACGTGAGTGGACGCTGCTGGTACAAGGCGTGAATCTCCATGACGATGCCGCCGATCGGCTGTTGAGACAATTCCGTTTCATTCCGGATGCGCGGCTCGACGATTTGATGATCAGCTTTGCAACCGATGGCGGCGGCGTCGGGCCGCATTTCGATTCGTACGATGTATTCCTGTTGCAAGCACATGGACAGCGCCGATGGCGAATCAGCGCCCAAAAAGATCTTTCATTGGTGGATGGCATGCCCCTGAAAATACTGCGGGATTTTCGATATGAACAAGAATTCCTTCTGGAACCCGGCGACATGCTTTATTTACCGCCGCATTATGCCCATGACGGCATCGCCGTCGGCGAATGCATGACCTACTCGATCGGTTTTCGCGCGCCGTCCTATCAGGAGCTGGGAGAAGTTTTTTTGCAGTTCATGGCGGACACGATCGACCTCGACGGGATGTATGCGGATCCGGATCTCATCCCTTCCAGCCATCCCGCGCAAATCAGCCGGGCCATGTTGTCACGGGTTGCGGCGCAATTGAACAAGGTGAAATTTACAGAGACGGATATCGCCGTTTTCCTGGGTGAATTTCTATCGGAACCCAAAGCAAATGTTTTCTTCGATCCCCCGATGCCTGCCTGGACGATTGCACGCTTCGCCAAAGCCGCAGTCAAGCGCGGTATAAGGCTGTCTCGAAAATCGAAAATGTTGTATCGGCAAAAACATGTTTTTATCAATGGCGAGTCGTTCGATATGCATGGCGAAGATAAAAAGCTATTAATCGACCTGGCCGATTCCCGCGAGCTCGACGGAGCGGCGGCTGCAACAGCTTCCGATGACGTGATGGGGGCGTTCCATGCCTGGTACCAGAGCGGCTGGCTTGTCTTGGGATAAATCGGCAATCGCTTCTCCATGCCTCGGTTTAAATCCACGATAAGGCTGGAAAATCGGGTTGAATTCCTCATACCTCAAGTTCCGAGCGACAAAATTGCATGGAAGATATATCTGAAACGTAAATAAGTTACCAAAGCAAAAGCGTGTTATGTAAATTTTGAAAAAACAGGATATAATTTCCGACTAGGAAGCTTTCGTTGTCTACGCCGCACCATTGGCCGGAAACCATACGAAAACACCCTAAAGAGTGAAAATTACCGGTAGTTATTCATCGCAAAATCTAAATAATGTCTGAAGGAAAACCCATGAAAAAATCGTTGTTGATCGCCTCTTTGCTGGCCATCGCTTTGGCTGCCTGTTCCAAACAAGAAGAAGCTGCTGCCCCAGCTCCAGCCGCTCCTGTTGCTGCTGCCGCTGCTGATGCTGCTTCCGCTGCAGATGCTGCTTCCGCCGCTGCCACCGAAGCTGCATCTGCTGCTTCGGCCGCATCCGATGCCGCTGCTTCGGCCACGACCGCTGCTGCTGATGCTGCTTCGGCTGCTTCTACCGCTGCCGCTGCCGCTGCTCCTGCTGCCGCTCCTGCTGCAGATGCCGCGTCCAAGTAATTCAGCGGTTTCATAAAAAAACCGACCTTTGGGTCGGTTTTTTTTCAATCAGATTTTAATTGGCCGAATCGACGAAAAGTCCATGCCTGAGAGAGTCCTTCAGGCTTCCAGTTCGATCCAGCCAAATCCATCCTCTTGGCAAGCGATCATTATTTCCGCCTGTCCTGCCATGAGCGCGCCACATAAAGCCGTATGAGCCAGGTCCGGCGTATTGTTTGCGCGGCTCAGATGCGCTCCAACAACTTTTTTCAATCGGGTCTGGTCGATCGCGCCCAGGATTTCAGCGGCTGTCTGATTGGAGAGATGTCCATAGGCGCCACCGATGCGTTGCTTCAGCGACGGAGGGTAAGCGGAATCTGCCAGCATTTGCCGATCATGATTACACTCCAGCATCAGCGCGTCGCAGCCGCCCAATACCTGTACCAGATGCGGGGTCGACTGGCCGGCGTCGGTCAATACACCAAGCGTGGTTTGTCCGTCGGTTGCCAGATACTGGACCGGCTCCCGAGCGTCGTGCGGCACTGTGTAGGGAGTTAATTCGAGATCGCCAATTGATAGCCTGTCGCCATCTCGACAAAGATGAAACGTTGCATTAGTACAATCATTCCGGACAGCCTGATAAGTCCCGAAGCTAAGCCACACCGGAAGGTGGTGCCGCCGCGCAAACTTGAATACGCCGCCGATGTGGTCCTGATGCTCATGCGTCACCACGATTCCGGACAAATCTTGCGGCGTCATTTCCAATCTGGCCAATCGTCTCTCGGTTTCACGTATGCCGAATCCGCAATCCAGCATGATCGTGGTCCGAGTCGTGCCGGACGCGGCGGAAATCAACAGTGCATTTCCTTCGCTGCCGCTGCCCAAGCTTGCGAACTTCAATTAGAGACGAGGCAATAAAGCTGATCGAAAAAAGGGAAAGACGACTATTTCAACTGTTCGCTCAACAAGGCCAGGATCCGGTCCGCTACCCGCGACGACTCCCGTGCACCCTCACTATTAAGTACGGTAACCCGGCTGGCATCGCCCGCTCCTTTTACCGAAACACGATAGCGTTGAGCGGACTTGTTCTTGTCCTCGCTTGATCCAAACGAGAATAGCCGGGAAATAAACCCTTTCTCCTCAGTTGATTTATTTTGTCCTTCCTGAGCCTGATCGACATAGCGAACAAAATACACGCCTTGGGAACGATCACGGTCTTCCACCGTAAAACCGACCCGGTCCAGCGCCAATCCCACCCTGCGCCACGCCCGGTCGAAACTCTCGTCAACCTGCACGTATGCGCTGTTGCCATCCTTGACCAATTTCGCACGCACCTGCGGCGCCGAGGTATTCATGACCGCGGCCTTTGCGCGATTGTCCTCGACACCGAGCCGGGACATCAAGCGAGCCAGGAAGTCCGCTTCCAATTCAGGGTCACTGGGACGCGGCGTCCAAACGGTGCGTTCCTTATCCACACCCGAGAGCTCTTCCTGCACGCCCCGATGGCTGATATATATTTCCGACGAGCCGTCCGCAGCACGCTCGATACGGGTGCGGAATTTATCGCGCTCACCGGTGGAATACAATGAGTCGAGCGCCCTGCCCAAGGTATTACGAATGAAATCCTGCGGAATCTTTGCGCGATTCTCGGCCCAATCGGTTTCCATAATTCCCGTCTGCGGGGATTCGACACTGATCAAAAACCCGGAATCCTGCCAAAAATCCTTGATTTGCGGCCATAACACTTCCGGATTCTGTTTGACGACCAACCAGCGCTGATTGCCGCTCCGTTCGACCTTGATGTCCGCTCCCGTTTTCGGCAGCACCGCATTCGACGTCATAGCAGGCGCGGCGTTTTGCTGCAGGTTATAGCCGGAGGCAGTCGCCGTGCCGCGGTTGGCATCCGGTATTGCATAACGATTTTCCCGTTGCAACTGCGTCAGGTCCGGCGGCACTTCCAGCGAGGGCGCCTTGCCGGCGCTCTTGTAATCGATCCGATCCGGCTCCAGCAGCGTGCCGAATGAGGATTTGATCGAACCGCATCCGGCAAGACTGGCCAGGGCGAGCATATAAATGAAGCCATGTCGAGCGATGCTACGGCTTGCCATCTGAGAGTTGTTCCGAATAGTCATATCGATACTGGGTGAGATAAGTTCAGGGGAAATGCTTGGCCAAGTCGATCGGCGCCTATTGTAATACACCCGACTCGCGCAATGCTGCGCGAACGGTATCGTGGAATTCGGCGGCAAGAGGTACCAGCGGCAGGCGGATACCGGGAGGCATCAGTCCCATTTCCGACATGGCCCATTTCACTGGAACCGGATTGGGCTCGACGAACAGCTTGTTATGCAGCGGCAAAAGGCGGTCATTGATCTCGACCGCTTCGGCCACCTTACCGCTCGTGGCCGCGGCGCAGAGCGCATGCATGTCGCGCGGCGCCACATTGGCTGTGACCGATATATTCCCTTTGGCCCCGCAAAACATCAACGCCATCGCGGTCGGATCGTCTCCGGAATAGACTGCGAATGATTTCGGCGCCAGCCGGATCAGGTCGGTGCCCCGGCCGATATTGCCGGTGGCTTCCTTGACGCCGACAATGCCTGGCACATGCGCCAGGCGCACAATCGTGTCGTTGCTCATGTCCGCCACGGTCCTGCCAGGGACGTTATAGAGAATCACTGGCAGATCGACCGATTCGGCGATCTTTTTGAAATGCTGGAACATGCCTTCCTGGGTGGGCCGATTATAGTAAGGCACCACTTGCAGCGAGGCATCGGCGCCGACTTTCTTGGCAAACCGTGTCAGTTCAATTGCCTCGGCAGTCGAATTTCCGCCGGTTCCGGCAATAACCGGAATGCGTTTTGCGGTATGTTCCACCGCTACTTCGATCAGTGCGCAATGTTCTTCAACCGATACGGTGGGCGACTCCCCGGTCGTGCCGACGATGACTATGCCGTCGGTGCCTTGCTCGATATGCCAGTCGATCAGTTTGCGCAAGCAAGGCAAATCGAGGCTGCCATCGGCGTGCATGGGGGTGACGATTGCGACTATGCTGCCCTGAATCATGATGATGTCTGCGGGAAAATAATAAAGGTTCGATTGTAGCGGATCGCCCGAGTCCTTGGGCATTCTTGGCTCGAATTGGGGCCTAATTCAACCGAAGAATTTCCGGCGCGGCGTCCCGGCCGATCTTGGCAGCGCATATCCGTTGCACCATCGCCGGTTTGGGTTGATCGATATAGCCGTCTTCAAATGCAATTATTTGCAAAGGACTTGCAGAATATGCGCATACCGCTTCCAGCAATTCGCCCGGCTCAAGCAGGAAGGCCGGGTTCGACGGTTTGCCTAACCGGCCATTGCCGCGGGCAAAGGTTTCGTAAAGCAATACGCCATTGGGCGCCAGGCTCGCCAAAATACTGGGAAACAGCGGGCGATGCAGATAATTCGTGACCACGATGCCGGCAAAGCGATTTTCCGCGAAAGGCCACGAAATCCCGGCGCCTGTGTCCTGCTCCAGATCGTGTTGCAATACGGTGATGTTCGGTCCGGCAATCTTTGCCAGCGCATCGGTATCGCGATCCACTGCCAGCACAGTCCGGCCCATCGCGGCCAGCAAGCGGGCATGCCGTCCGCTGCCGCATGCCAGATCCAGCACTTCTCCCGATGGAATCAGCGATGCAAAACGAGTCACCCAGGCGGACGGATGATCAACCGCGCCATGTGCGTCCATGCCTGCCTTTCAATGGCTGAAAACCGGACCACGCCCCCAGAGCCGTTTCATTCCGTTGCGTCATCAGGAATAACTTAATCCCATCTCGCTGCGGACATCGCGCATCGTTTCCTGCGCCAGCTTGCGCGCCTTGTCGCAACCGTCAGCCACAATCGCGCGTACCAGCGATGGATCGTCGAGATACTGCTGCGCACGCTCCCTCATCGGCTCCTGTTCCTTCAGGATCGCGTCGATCACCGGCTGCTTGCATTCGAGACAGCCGATACCTGCCGATTTGCAGCCTTTGACAACCCAACTTTTGGTGCTCTCGTCCGAATAAATCTTATGTAATTCCCATACCGGGCATTTCTCGGGGTCCCCCGGATCGGTGCGCCGGACGCGCGCCGGATCGGTAGGCATGGTTCTAACCTTTTTGATAACCGATTCCTTGTCTTCACGCAGCGCAATTGCGTTGCCATAGCTCTTGGACATTTTTTGTCCATCGAGTCCGGGCAAGCGGGAGGCCTCGGTCAACAACGCCCGCGGCTCGACCAGAATACGTTTTCGGCCACCTTCGAGATAGCCGAACAGGCGCTCTCGGTCCGCCGTCGAAAGGCTTTGCGCGGAATCGAGCATTGCCTTTGCCTGTACCAGCGCCTCGGCTTTGCCCTGCTCCTGAAACTGGGTTCGCAGCTCATTGTAAATTTTCGCATTCTTGCCGCCGAGCTTCTTGACGGCATCGTGCGCCTTCTCTTCGAACCCTTTTTCACGCCCGTAAAGATGATTGAAGCGGCGCGCAATTTCGCGCATCATTTCCACGTGCGGCACCTGATCGTCGCCCACCGGCACCATGCTGGCGCGGTAGATCAGCACATCGGCTGCCTGCAGCAACGGATAGCCGAGAAATCCGTACGTCGCCAAATCGCGGTCAGCCAATTTCTCTTGCTGGTCCTTGTAAGTCGGCACGCGCTCGAGCCAACCGAGCGGTGTCGACATCGACAGCAGCAAATGCAGCTCCGCATGTTCAGGAACCTTCGATTGAATGAACAGCGTTGCTTGCGACGGGTCCACACCGGCGGCCAGCCAGTCGATCACCATGTCCCAGGTATTGGCCTCGATACTGCCGGGATCATCATAATGTGTCGTCAGCGCATGCCAATCCGCGACAAAAAACAGGCAAGGAAGCTCGGACTGCAACTTGATCCAGTTTTTGAGAGCACCATGGTAATGGCCCAAGTGCAATGCGCCAGTAGGACGCATGCCGGAAACAACGCGATCGGGATACATAATTAATCGTTCAGTTCAAAAGGAAGGTCAGAGGAGACATGATTATAAGTAAAGCCTGATGAGTAATCGTCATCACCGGAACCATCCAGTAACGCAACACGCCGAGAAACAACAGCCCGAGTATGATGAAGAAACCATAGGGCTCGATTTTTTCAAACTGGTACGCATACTTGCTCGGCAAGATGCTTGCCATCACGCGTCCTCCGTCAAGAGGCGGCACCGGAAACAGGTTGAATGCAAATATCACAAGATTGACCACAATGCCTGCCTGGGCCATGCGCATGAAAAACGGCTCTTCGACTTGCCATGCGTGCAAGAATATCGCGAGCGCCATCCACATCAATGCCATCACGATGTTAGCCGCAGGACCTGCCAGCGCAACCCACGCCATATCACGTTTAGGTTTACGCAGATTTGCCCAATTGACCGGAACCGGTTTGGCATAGCCGAACAGAAAGGGGCTGCCGGCGACATACAAGGCGATCGGAATCAGCAGCGTGCCTATCGGGTCGATGTGCTTGACAGGATTTAAACTCATCCGGCCCTGAAGATACGCCGTCGAATCGCCAAAATACTTGGCCGCATACGCGTGAGAAGCTTCGTGCAGCGTGATTGCGAACAGTATCGGCAATGCATATACGGCAAAAGTTTGGATAATTTCGTTCATCAGTGGGATTTTATCAGAGGGAACTTGCGATTCGACTGCAACCGGCGCAATCAGCCTTGAGCGAAAAACCTTCGTATCGGCAAGCGGGTGCTGCTCCAATCCCGTTTGCAATAGGTCAGGATACAGGGAACTTAAAATCCGAACGGCGCCTTATCCCCTCTTCCTTGACGTAACAGGACAGGCTCTTCACCGGAGATATCGATCACCGTGGTCGGTTCGAGGCTGCAAGCGCCGCCATCAATAATCAATTCAATCTGCCGCTCGATACGATCGCGAATTTCATTGGGGTCGGTCAGTGCATCTTCTTCTCCCGGCAAAATCAGCGTGGTGCCGAGCAACGGTTGCCCAAGCTCTTCGAGCAATGCATGCGCAATGCGATTTTCAGGCACGCGCAAGCCGATCGTCTTGCGCGATGGATGGCTCAAGCGGCGCGGCACTTCCTTGGTGGCTTCGAGAATAAACGTGTATGGCCCCGGCGTTGTCGCCTTCAGCAACCGGTACTGACGGTTGTCGATTCGCGCATACAGGGAAATTTCGCTGAGATCGCGGCACATCAATGTCAGATGATGTTTATCGTCCACGCCACGGATGCGTCGCAGGCGCTCGACGGCATTTTTATCATCGAGATGACAAACCAGCGCGTAACAGGAATCGGTCGGCAGAGCGACAATACCGCCGCCGTGGATGATTTGCACCGCCTGTTTTATCAAGCGCAGTTGCGGATTGTCCGGATGAATCTGAAAAAATTGGCTCATTAAATAAAAACGGCGGCAACTTTCATGCTGCCGCCGATAGGTAAAATATGAATCGGAGGGTCAACGCATGCCACGTAGCGCGGCAATGCGATCTTCAATCGGCGGATGCGATGAAAACAACGCCATGAAGCCCGGTTTATTGTTGATTCCCAAGGACGCCATCGATTTGGAAAGGCTGCTTGGCTCCATGCCTCCAAGGCGCGCCAACGCTTTTACCATCGGCTGCGGGGTACCCATCAATTGCGCGGCGCCGGCATCGGCGCGGAATTCGCGATAGCGGGAAAACCAGGCGACGATCATGGACGCCGCGATACCAAACACAATTTGCGATACGATCACCGTGATCATGTAGCCGGGGCCCGGGCCACTACTGTCGCCGCCGCGTGACAGCGCGCGATCCACCGCGTAACCGACAACGCGCGACAGAAACACGACGAAGGTGTTCACCACGCCCTGGATCAGGGTCAAGGTCACCATGTCGCCATTGGCGACGTGCGCCACTTCATGCGCAAGCACTGCCTCGACTTCTTCCTTGGTCATGCTTTGCAGCAGCCCGGTCGATACCGCAACCAGTGCGGAGTTCTTGAATGCACCGGTCGCAAATGCGTTCGGCTCGCCGTCGTATACCGCGACTTCCGGCATGGCGATTCCCGAGCGGTCAGCCAGTTTTTTCACGGTATCGACCAGCCACAGTTCGGTCGAACTGGACGGCGCATCGATCACGCGGGCACCGGTGGACCATTTCGCCATCGGCTTGCTCATCAACAGTGAAATGATCGAACCGGTAAAACCGACCACCAGCGAAAACACCAGCAACATCGGCAGATTCAAGCCGGCGCTGGTCAAAAAACGATCCACTCCAAGCAGCGACAAAACAATTGTCATGACTGCGATCACGGCAATGTTGGTGGCGACGAACAAGAAAATTCGTTTCATTCAGAAGACTCCCAAGTTAGAAAACCGCACGCGGATTATATAGGGATGCCGCTAGGGAAAATCAAGTGGATATTGAAATGTGCGAGGCAAAGTCTCTGTAGCGCATTTCTTATCGACCGGCCGCCGTACTACCTGGGCCAGTCGTGCCAGACCGGTTTTACGTTATCGGGCAATGGCGGCAACGCGCCCAATTCCACACGCGACTCGCCCGGTCCATGAAAATCCGACCCGCGCGAGCCCAGAAAACCATAATGGTTTGCGACTTTCGCATATTGCGAATATTGATCCACCGTATGGCTGCCGGTGACAACTTCGATCGCCGTGCCGCCAAGCTGCTTGAACTCGTCGAACAGCTCGCCAAACGCAAGATCGCTGTACTTGTAACGTCCGGGATGGGCCATCACGGCGATGCCGCCCGCGCCGCGAATCCAGCCAACCGCATCTTGCAGCGTCGCCCAGCGGTGCGGCACATAGCCCGGCTTGCCTTCGATCAGGTAATTGCGGAAAACATCGCCCACGTCGGTACATAAACCGAGTTCAAGTATGTAGCGCGCGAAATGCATGCGCGAGATCAGGTCCGGATTGCCCACGAACTTCAATGCTCCTTCGAGCGCGCCCGGAATGCCGGCCGTTGCAAGCTGTCCGGCAATGTCTGTTGCGCGACGTTCGCGTCCGGCACGGGTAGCGGCCAATCCACAAACCAGGCTTTCACTGGTTTCGTCGATATGCAAACCGACAACATGCACTGTCTGCCCCGCCCAAGTGACCGAAATTTCAACGCCGGGAACATATTCCAGGTTCACATCGGCGGCGGCTTGACGCGCTTCCCGAATGCCGTCGACTTCGTCATGATCGGTGAGCGCCCAGACATCGACCCCGTTCGCCTTGGCGCGCGCGGCCACCTCCGCAGGAGGCAGAATGCCGTCGGAAATATTGGAATGGCAATGAAGATCGATATTGAGCATGCGAAAGAGGCAAAGCTGCACAGCAGGATAAAGCAAGATTGTACGCCGCTTATCAAGCAGCGTATTCTTCGGCAAAGTTTGCGACTACCTCAGAAATTCTTCTATAAGCTTTGCCAAGGCCTGCGGCTGGTCATGATGCAGCATGTGCCCGGCATCATTGATGCACGCCGTCGTGACCTGAGGAATGAATTGAATGCGGCGGTCGATTTCAATGCGGGCGTTTTCCTTGGGCCCCATCCAGCGCCATGCATCGGTATCGTCGGCTTCCACCCATAGCACCGGCGCGGCGATTAATTTCCAGCAGGCCAGAATTTCTTCAACGCGGTACAGCAGCGGACTGCTGTTCTTGTGCACCGGATCGCCCAGGATTTCCCACGCGCCCTGTGCATTTTGTGCTGCCCAATGGTCCGATAAAAATGCGGCGCGCTCGTCGGTCAGGCGCGGATTGGTCTTTTGCAATCGTGCCGCGACTTCGGCTTGCGTCGCGTAGGACCGCATGCTTGGCTGCGCGCGCAACTCATCCAGCCATTTCGCATAGCGGTTCGGAGCTTGTTCGGGGCGTGTGGCGGGCAATCCGAATCCTTCCAGATTGATCAATTTTTTTACCCGCTCCGGACGTACGCCGGCATAAAGCATGACCACGTTGCCGCCCATGCTGTGGCCGAGCAGGTCAATTGCTTCATTCGGTGCGTAATGCTGCAGCAATGCATCCAGATCCCCCATATAGTCAGCGAACCAATATGTGTCGGCTGCGGAATTTTGAGTCAAGCCAAAGCCGCGCCAATCGGGTGCGATTACATGCCAGTCGCGCTGCAAGCTGTCAACCATGAACTGAAATGACGCCGATACGTCCATCCAGCCATGAACCATGAATAATTTTGGCGCTTCCGCATTACCCCAATGGCGAACATGGTACCGAAGACCGCGGACCGTGATAAATTCCGAACGAGATGATTTCATGAAAGTTTGTAAGCTTGTGGAAGAATGGGCGGCAAATCGAAGCAATGGTTCCGTGCATCAATGTGAATGAAAAATTAAATAGAACGATCGTTCTATTAATTATACCGGAGACCTTATGAGTTCTACCAGCCACGATGCCTCGATGGACAGCTACCGTGATCTTTACGAACAATTTCACTGGAATGTTCCGGCGGAATTCAATATAGCCGATGTATGCTGCGCCCGTTGGGCAAGGGAAAAATCCCGCATTGCAATTCACTATGAAGACGATGCCGGCGTTATGGCCACGCTGACTTATGCGGAGTTGCAGAAAAAGGCGAACTGTCTTTCGAACCTGCTGCGCACGCACGGCATCGGGCGCGGCGACCGGGTCGCGATCATCTTGCCGCAACGCGCGGAAACCGCGGTCGCCCATATCGCCTGCTTTCAGCTTGGCGCTGTCGCGATGCCGCTGTCAATCCTGTTTGGCCCCGACGCACTCGAATATCGCCTTCAAAACAGTGAAGCCGCAGTCGCGATCGTCGATCACGCGGCGCTTGCCAATCTTATGGAAATCCGCGCCAATTGCCCCGAGCTGCGGCATGTCATCGCAGTCGATTGCAAATCGTCCGGAACACTGGATTGGCATGCCGAAATCGGAAACGCATCCTCCGTTCATCAGCGGGTCCGGACACACGCGAGCGATCCCGCGATCCTGATCTATACCAGCGGCACCACCGGCGCGCCGAAAGGCGCCTTGCTTCCGCATAGCGCGATCATCGGCAATCTGACCGGCTTCGTCGCATCGCAAAACTGGTTTCCCCAGCCAGGCGATGTGTTCTGGTCTCCCGCCGATTGGGCATGGACCGGGGGCCTGATGGATGCATTGCTGCCGACGCTGTATTTCGGCAAACCGATAGTCGGCTATCGCGGGCGCTTCTCCGCGGAAACCGCGTTCCATTTACTAGAAAAATATGCGGTGACCAATACCTTTCTTTTCCCGACCGCCTTGAAAATGATGATGAAGGCAGTGCCCAAGCCGCGCGATAAATACCAACTCAAGCTCCGCGCAATCATGAGTGCGGGCGAAGCGGTGGGCGACGCTGTCTTCAACTGGGGCCAATCGGCGCTGGGCATTACGATCAATGAAATGTTCGGCCAGACCGAAATGAACTATATCGTCGGCAACAGTGCGCAAAAATGGCCGGCCAAACCCGGCAGCATGGGGCGTCCATATCCAGGCCATCAAGTGGCGGTGGTCAACGACGAAGGCAAAGTCGTCAATGCCGGGGAAATCGGCGAAGTCGCGGTCAACCGCTATGATATTCACGGCCATCCGGATCCTGTGTTTTTTATCGAATACTGGAAAAATCCGCAGGCAACCAAAGAAAAATACGTCGGCGACTGGTGCCGTACCGGCGACCTGGCCTCGGCCGATCAGGATGGGTATCTGTGGTACCAGGGCCGCGCGGACGACATGTTCAAAGCCGCCGGATATCGCATCGGTCCTTCGGAAATCGAAAACTGCCTGGTCAAGCATCCGGCGGTTGCCAACGCCGCAGTGGTTCCCAAACCCGATGTTGAACGCGGCAATATCGTCAAGGCGTTCGTTGTATTGACTCCGGGAACCGAACGAGATCCGGCACTCGATCAGCGCCTGATCGCAGAGCTGCAAGCGCATGTACGTGGGAAGCTCGCGCCGTATGAATATCCAAAAGAAATCGAGATTGTCGATCAATTGCCGATGACGACAACCGGCAAGTTGCAACGGCGGATACTGCGATTACTGGAACAGGAGCGCGCGCAAGAAGCCGCCAAACTTTGATCAATTTCCAGTATTTCTCGGCAAATGCATTTCTGCATTGCAGAACCACATTCCGGATTTGTTGACATGCTGTGCTTGTTACGTTAGTTTGGTCGTCACTTTGTTCTTGACGAGAATTTGCGATCAATAACATTTTCGCTTTGCGATGCGGCTGTGTTGACGACCTGTTGAAATTTGTACGAAAGAGAGTTGACAGTCTTCGCTGCAAGCGCAAATAAAAGCCCGCCAAGCGCGGGCTTTCTAACGATAAACCGGGCCGTTGCTTATCAGGCCGAAACCGCAGCCGCGATGGCGGCAGCACTTAATCAATACAGGGAAAAACGCGGTGAATAAATCAGACAAAGCAACACTTATAGCCGATGGCCTGGCTTTCGCGGAAGCGCCGCGCTGGCATGACGGCATGTTGTGGTTTTCCGATTTTTACACGCACCAGGTAATGTGTATCGATCGGAACGGCCGGCAATCCACGGTGGCCGAAGTAGCGGGACAACCTTCCGGCCTGGGCTGGTTGCCGGATGGGCGTCTTCTGGTGGTATCGATGACCGACCGGCGTTTGCTGCGCCAAGATCCCGATGGATTGACCGAAGTAGCCGATCTCAGCGCCCTTGCCCCCTTCCACTGCAACGACATGGTGGTCGATCGGCAAGGCCGCGCCTACATCGGCAATTTCGGCTTCGATCTGGTCGGCCGCGCACCGGTCAAGCCGACCGTGCTGCTGATGGTGACGCCGGACGGTCAGGCGCGCGCGGTAGCCGACGATCTGCTGTTTCCCAACGGATGCGTGATTACGCCGGATGGAAAAACCCTGATCGTTGCGGAGACCTTCGGCAAACGGCTGACCGCATTCGACATCTCGGATGACGGATCCCTCAACCGTCGACGTGTATGGGCGGATCTCGGCGATGCATCGCCGGATGGAATCTGCCTGGATGCGGAGGGCGCGATCTGGGTCGCTTCTCCGCCCACCTCGGAATTCCTCCGGGTGCGCGAGCACGGCGAGATCGCCGATCGCATCGCGGTGGAAAACCAGGCTATCGCCTGCGCATTGGGCGGCGAGGATCGCCGGACCTTGTACATGGTGACCGGGAGGGTGTCGAAACCCGAAAAATCACTGGCTGAGCGCAACAGCCGCATCACGGCGCTGCAAGTCGAGGTTCCGGGTGCGGGATTGCCATAGCAAGCCCTGGTCATGCCTTGGCGCAGCCCCGGAAGCGCCGCCGGAAAGCTTGGCGTAATAAACTCAATCCGGCCAATCCGCCGCACGCGTTCGTTGCTGCGTTTTTGCCGAGGATCGATGAATGAACGCTACCCTGTTCATTCCTTTTACGCCGCGCAGAGTACAGATCGGGCCGTGGCGAAAAAAATAGCATAGCAACCACACCATCGATTTCCGCAACACTATTCGCGATACAGGAGCCAAACATGCGTTGGAAAAATCGCCCTGCAGGATCCAACTGGGGAGACTTCGGACCCGATGACCAGTTAGGCCGGGTCAACCTGATCACCCGCGATCAAGTACTCAAAGGTGCCGCGGAAATACGGGAAGGACGCAGCTTTTGTTTATCGCTTCCCCTGGATCTGCCGGGCGGAAACCTGCTCAATCCGCGCAGGAACCCGCCGCGTCTCCAACCGACCTATCGCGATGGAAAACCGATGTTGAATTTTCCGATGAACCGCATCGATTCGGACAGCATCGACATCGTCTCGGACGATCAGGTCCTCATCACCTTGCAGTATTCGACGCAATGGGATTCGCTGGCGCATGTCGGCGCGCGCTTCGACGTCGAAGGCGACGGCGCGGAAGAATTGGTGTACTACAACGGATATCGCGCCAACAGCGACATGCAGGGACCGGTTCAATATGAAGCAAGCGGCGCGGAGCATGACTGCGGATGCGATGGCCCGAACCTGTCCTTTGCAAATGCACTCGGCATCGAGAACATGGCCGTGCATGGCATGCAGGGGCGCGGCGTGCTGGTGGATCTGCAGCGCCATTTCGGCCAGGAGAGGAAATTGATCGGCTACGAAGAGCTGAGTTCGGTCATGGCGGCCGACTCCATCGCGATCGAGCAAGGCGATTTCCTGGTCTTGCGTACCGGTTTTGCTGAACTGGTGGCCGGCATGGACGGCAATCCCGACCCGGATATCTTGCACCACACCTGCTGCGTGCTGAACGGACGCGATGAACGCTTGCTGCAATGGATCACCGATTCCGGCATCAGTGCGCTATGTGCCGACAACTATGCGGTTGAAGCCTACCCGGCGGTCGAGAAGAGCGGGAGGAAATCCTTGCTTCCGTTGCACCATCACTGCCTGTTCAAACTGGGAATACCGCTGGGTGAACTGTGGTACTTGAAGGACCTGGCTGAATGGCTGCACGATCACCAGCGCAGCCGCTTCATGCTGACCGCGCCGCCTTTGCGGCTGCCCGGCGCGGTCGGCTCGCCCGTTACGCCGATTGCCACGGTCTGATCATTCGAAACGAATCCGCGCGGGCGGCATCGCTTGCGATCGGTCGAGAACCGATCGCAAACTGAATTTACGGCAACTGCCGTTCCGAGCGAAATCCGTCGCGCAATTCGCGTTTCAACACCTTGCCGATCGCACTGCGAGGCAGGCTGTCGACGATCCGCACCGCAGCCAGCCGCTGGGTTTTTCCGAGGCGCTCGTTGGCCCAGGCCAGCAGCTCTTCCGATCCGAGCCGCGACCCCGGGCGAGGCACCGCAAAGGCCACCGGCGTTTCACCCCAGCGCTCGGACGGCACACCCACCACCGCGACGTCTTCCAGTTCGGGATGCTGGCGCAGCACCACTTCAAGATCGCTCGGATAAACGTTGAATCCGCCTGAAATGATCATGTCCTTCTTGCGATCGAGCAGCGTAAGAAATCCGTCTTCATCGAATCTTCCGACATCGCCGGTGCGGATGAATCGTTTGCCGGTCGGATCAAACCATTCGACTTCAGCGGTCTTCTCGGGCTGATTGTGGTACTCATTCATCATTGCAGGAGAATGTCCCACCACTTCGCCGATCTCTCCTTGCGCAACCTCGTTGCCGTTGTCGTCGATCAGCCGGATATCGTGACCCGGTGCCGGACACCCTACCGTATGCAGCTTGTCGGGATGCTCGTGGGCAACCAGGATGCAGGTTCCACCGCCCTCGGTCATGCCATAGTATTCCACCAGCCCACCCGGCCAGCGCTTGAGAATATCCGCTTTCAATGCCGCCGAAAACGGCGCGCTGGTACAGAATTTCTTCTGGAACGAGGACAAATCATAGCCATTGAAATCCGGGTGCGACATGATGCGCTGATACTGAACCGGCACCAGCATCGTATGCGTGACCCGGTGCTTTTGCGCCAATTCGAGATAGCGCTTTGCATCGAACTTGGCCATCAGGACAACCGTTCCGCCGAGGCCGATGGTCGGAAAAAAGCAAACCAGGGTCGTATTCGAATATAGCGGTGTCGAAATCAGCGAAATTGCCTGCGGACCGTATCCGCTCAGCGTGCCGCGCTGCACGTGCGCCCAGCGCATGCCGTGCGACTGGACGATGCCTTTTGGCGCACCGGTAGTACCGGATGAATAGATAATGTTGAATGGCGCTTCCGGCGCAATCGCGACCGGTACCGGCTTGGCGCCCGCGGGTGCCAGCCAGTCCTGAAAAGCCTGTCCGGCGGGCGAGCCGTCCAGTGAAATCAGCTTCGCCGAAAGTTGCCCTTTTACCGGTTCGAGCTCTGCCGCCACGCCCGCGTCAACAAAGAACAGCGTGGCGCCGGCATCCGCAGCCATGGTCACAAGACTTTGTGCGGTTGATGATGGTGCGAGCGGCGCAACCGCAACGCCGGCCCGCAATCCTCCCAGAAATACGGCCGCGTATTCAATCGACGCGAATGCGCAAATCGCCAGTGCATCGCCGGGCTTCAAGCCATCGCGCTGTAGCGAGGCGGCAATCCGGTCGACCAATGCGTTCAGCTGCGCATAATTCAAGGTCCGTTCGTCCTGAATCAAAGCCGGATGTTCTGGCTGATCCTGCGAGTAGACGCGAACCAGGTCGGTTAAAACCACAAACGGCTGCTCAATTAGTTCTTCAATGTTCATGCGTGAGTCCAAAGATGATTGTGGCGTGCCGGCATGCGTCAATGCTAAACCTTCATGCCCGGCAGGTTCAGGGAAGCGGTATTGCCGCCATCGACAGGGAGCGCCTGCCCCGTAATATAACTTGCATCGTCGCTGGCAAGGAAGGCGATCGCCGCGGCGATTTCATGCGGGTGTCCGTAACGGCGAAGTTCGCAGCGCGATCCCAGCTTGTGCTCCTTCTGCACTTCCCGTGCGCGGTCGAACACCGGCGCGGTCATGCCGGTTTCGATCAGGCCCGGGCATACCGCGTTGACGCGCACGTTGAATTCGCCGAGGTCGCAGGCGCAGGTCTGGGTCAAGTTGATCACTGCCGCCTTGGACGCGCTGTACGCATTGCCGCCGGCGCCGGAACGGACACCGGCTACCGATGCGGTATTGACGATTGCGCCGCTTTTTTGATCGCGCATGATGCGCGATGCGTACTTTGTGAAATTGACCGCCCCCATCACGTTGACCGCCATGATCTGCTGCCATACGCTGGTGTCGGTTTCCGAGATCGCCGAATAATCTCCGCCCGCGATGCCGGCGTTGTTGCATAGTACGTCGACCCGTCCGAATTTTTCGAATACATCGACCACGCACTGCGCTACTTCAGCTTCGTTGGCGATGTCCAGCGCGCGATGCCAAACCTTCGACTGGTCCGGCAGGGAGGCGGCCACTTCGGCCAGTCCTTGCTGATTTCTGTCCACCAAGGCAACGCTTGCGCCTTCACTCGACAAGCGCTGTGCCACAGCCCGGCCGATTCCGCTTGCCGCACCGGTAATAATCGCTACCTTGTTCTGAAATCTCATGAGGTTCTCCATATGTCGTTTACGGGAAATTATGCGTCAAGCTCGCGCTGCTGCAGTTCGCGCCACTGTACTTTTCCGGTGCCGGATTTGGGCAGCATGGCCAGGAACTGCACGATCCGCGGACTCTTGTATGCGGCCATGTTTTCACGTGCCCAGTCGATGATTTCCTGCTCGGTCACCTTGCCCTGAAAATCATCCTTGAGCACGACCATCGCTTTTACCGTCTCGCCGCGTTTTACGTCACGAGCTGCGATGATACAAGCTTCCTTGATCGCCGGGTGCTGATACATCAGCGCTTCCACCTCTGCCGGCCAAACCTTGTAACCCGAAGCATTGATCATGCGCTTCAAGCGGTCGACCATGAAAAAATACCCATCCTCGTCGACGGTCGCCAGGTCGCCGGTGCGCAAAAATCGCTTCCCGTCGAGCTCGACGAATGCGTCTTGCGTCGCTCCCGGATTGTTCCAGTAACCCTGCATCACTTGCGGCGCGCTGACGATAATCTCGCCTACTTCTCCCAGCGGCAGTTCATGCAAAGTCTCCGGATTGACGACCCGCGCATCGACATCGTATATCGGCATGCCCAGGCATTGCTTTTTCGGCCGCGACGTTGGATTGATGTGGGTAGCCGCCATGGTTTCGGACATGCCATAACCTTCGACGTAGGGCACGCCGATCAGATCGTCGAGCTTTTGCGCAACGGCTTCCGGCATCGCCGCGCCGCCGCCGCTGATGCGCGTCAGGCTGGATAAATCATATTCGCCGACTTTCGGATTCGACAAAAAGTCCACCACCATGGTGGAAATCAACTGCACTCCGTTGACGCCGTAGCGCTGGATGCATTGCGCGGCGGTGTCGCGCTCCCAGCGCGGCAGCAATATCATCGTGCTGCCGACAAACATCGGCGAGTTCATGCTGCCCTGCATGCCGGTCACATGAAAATACGGCAATACCGACAGCAACACCGTATCCGGTTGCGAACCTACCCAGCACACACCGGCCACCGTGTTGTACATGACGCTGCGGTGCGTATGCATGCAGCCTTTCGGATTACCGGTCGTGCCTGATGTGTAAGGCATCACGCACAAGTCGTCCGGCCCGGCGGTCAGCGGCCCCGGCTTCAGATTCCGCGCCAGCATGGCGCTCCACAGCGCAATGCCGGGTCCGGCAATCGGCTGCCTTGGCGCAGCGATGAATTCCGGCACATTCAAATCGGTCGGACGCTTCAGGTAATCCGAATAGGCGGCAACGATAATATGTTCAAGCCCTTCGCCGAGCAACGGTTGCATCTGCGCCAGCAGGTCTTGCGGAACGAATGCGGTCGTCGCACCGGTATCGTCGACATAATGACGCAACTCGGTGGTCAGGTTCATCGGGTTGATCGGAACCACGACCGCGTTGGCGCGCAAGATGCCGTAGTACGCCAGCACGAATTGCGGACTGTTCTGCATGTACAGCAGAACCCGGTCGCCTTTCCTGATGCCGCATTGCTGTTCCAGATACCCGGCGATCCGCTCGGTCTCGTCCTTGAACTCGGCAAAGGTGATCGCGGTATCGAAGAAAACAATGTACGGCTTGTCCGGATAACGCGCCGCGGATACCTCGACATTGAAGTACAGATTGGTTTGCGGCA
>MESE01000116.1:10360-12745 GCA_001770855.1 Burkholderiales bacterium RIFCSPLOWO2_02_FULL_57_36 | reverse complement strand
GCTGATTGCTCGGCCAAAAGGCCAAGTGACGATCGGACATCGATAATCCCAATACTTATTTTTTCAATTCCAGGTACCGCGCCAGTTCCAGCTTGGCAATGGCATTGCGATGCACTTCATCCGGACCGTCGGCAATGCGCAGGGTGCGGGAACTTGCATAGGCTTGCGCCAGGCCGAAATCGGTAGTAACACCGCCGCCGCCGTGCGCCTGGATTGCCCAATCGATTACCTGGCATGCCATGTTCGGCGCGGCGACCTTGATCATCGCGATTTCCTTTGCCGCCGCCTTGTTGCCGACGGTATCCATCATGTGCGCTGCATTGAGCACCATGAAACGCGTCTGGTCGATCATGATGCGGGCATTGGCGATGCGTTCGCGTGTGACACCCTGATCGGCCACCGGCCTGCCGAACGCGATACGCTTGAGCGAACGCTTGCACATTTTTTCCAATGCACGCTCCGCCTTGCCGATCAAACGCATGCAGTGATGGATGCGGCCCGGTCCGAGGCGGCCTTGCGCGATTTCAAAGCCGCGTCCCTCGCCTAACAAGATATTGCTTGCCGGTACACGCACATTTTCAAAACGCACTTCGGCATGGCCATGCGGTGCATCGTCGTAGCCGAACACCGGCAGATGACGCAGCACGGTCACGCCCGGTGTATCCATCGGCACCAGGATCATCGATTGCTGGCGATGGCGGTTGCTGTTTTGCGGATCGCTCTTGCCCATGAAAATCAGAATTTTGCAGCGCGGGTCATTGGCGCCGGAGGTCCACCATTTCTGGCCGTTGATCACGTAGTCATCGCCGTCGCGCTCGATACGCGCTTCGATATTGGTCGCGTCCGAAGACGCCACATCCGGTTCGGTCATCGCAAATGCAGAACGAATTTTCCCTTCGAGCAAAGGCTTCAGCCATTGTTCCTTATGTTCTTCCGTGCCGTAACGCACGATCGTTTCCATATTGCCGGTATCCGGCGCCGAGCAATTCATCGCTTCCGGTCCAAGATGGGAGCGGCCCATGATTTCGCACAAAGGTGCGTATTCGAGATTGGTCAATCCGGCGCCAAGTTTGGATTCGGGCAGAAACAGATTCCACAGGCCCGCCGCACGCGCTTTCTCTTTCAGCTCTTCGACAATCTTGGTCGGCACCCACGGATTGCCATTCTTGCGCGCCGCATCCATTTCCGCTTCGAAAATCGGTTCGGATGGATAGACATGCTCATCCATGAAAGCGGTAACACGTTTTTGCAGGTCCTTGACCTTGTCGGAGTAAGTGAAATCCATTTGCTGTCCTTGATTAAGTTTTACTTAAAATGCGAAGGGGAACTACGTAATGTTCAATGATGATTTGCCTGGATGCGCTCTACCAGTCGCCATGCCTGTTCGGCAAGCGGACGTGTACGCTTGCCGGTCTCCGCCGCGTCCGCGCTGGCTGCATTGCCAAGCAGCGCACGCTTGACGATGCCTTGCAAAATGCCGACCAGGCGGAACATATTGAAGACCATATAGTATTCCCAGTCGGTTTTTGAAATCTCGCTGCGCCCGGTGCGGCGGCAATATGCCGCGACGTATTCTTCTTCGGTCGGGATGCCGAGCTCCTTCAACGGTACTCCGGCCAGACCGCGGGCGGACATGCGCCATGTCATGCAGTGATAAGCGAAATCGGCCAAGGGGTGGCCAAGGGTCGACAATTCCCAATCCAGCACCGCGAGAATGCGTGGCTCGGTCGGATGGAAGATCACATTGTCGATGCGGAAGTCGCCATGGACAATACTGGTTTCATCCGCGGCTGGAATGTTTTTCGGCAACCACTCGATCAGGTTTTCGACCGCTTCGATACGCTCCGTTTCCGACGCGCGATATTGCTTGGTCCAGCGCGCCACCTGGCGTTCCAGGTAGTTGCCGGGTTTGCCGTAGCTGCCCAGGCCGACCGCTTCGTAATCCACCTTATGCAGTGCCGCGATCACGCGGTTCATTTCGTCGAACAGCGCAGCGCGCTCCGCCGGTTCGAACCCCGGCAATGCCGAATTCCAGAGAATGCGGCCCTGCACATAATCCATGATGTAAAACGCGCTGCCGATCACGGAGTCGTCTTCGCAGAGTGCGTAGGATTTGGCGACCGGCACGTCGGTGTTTGCCAATGCGGTAATCACCCGGTACTCGCGGTCGACCGCATGCGCCGACTGAAGCAATGTACCGGGCGGCTTGCGCCGCAACACATACTGCTTGTTGCCTGCCGTGAGTAGATACGTGGGATTGGATTGGCCGCCTTTGAATTGCTCGACTGTCAAACCGCCGCTGAAACCGTCGACATGCTGGCGCATGAAATCGGCCAGACGAGCAATATCGAACGCGTGCTGCGCGGCGACCGGACGGGTGCCGGA
>MESE01000116.1:0-10350 GCA_001770855.1 Burkholderiales bacterium RIFCSPLOWO2_02_FULL_57_36 | reverse complement strand
CGGGTGCCGGAAAAACGTTCCTGGGGATCTTGGCTCATAACTATCGCAGGTGGTTGCTGTTTACGGATTCCGCTGTTTGTGGGGCGATCGCGGCGGCGCTCATTCCAATGTCAGACCGCGGTAATTCCGCCATCGACTGCGAGGGCCTGCCCGGTGATATGGCGCGAGGCTTCGGATGCGAGGAATACCACCGCGCCTTTCAAATCCTCATCGCCGCCGATGCGGTGCAACGGCGCTCTGGCGATGATTCCGTCGGCGACTTTTTCGAGCAATCCCGCAGACATTTTGGATGGGAAAAAGCCTGGGCAAATTGCATTGACGTTAATATTGTACTTGCCCCATTCGGAGGCCAGCGCGCGCGTGAAGTTGACTGCCGCGCCCTTGGAGGTATGGTAGGCGATCGTGCTGACATTGGTCGCACTGCCGCGCAATCCTGCAACCGAAGCGATGTTGATGATCTTGCCGAAATTATTCGGAATCATGCAGCGTTTGGCTACTTCGCGCGACAGGAAGAAAATCGAATCCACATTCAGGCCCATCACCTTGCGCCATGCTTCATCCGGATATTCCTCGGCCGGTGCACCCCAGGTTGCGCCGGCATTGTTGACCAGGATATCGATCGTGCCGAAACGCTGCACGACTTGATCGACCATGCCGGGAATCTGGTCGGCTTTGGACAGGTCGTTGACGATGGTCAGCACTTCGACGCCCTGCTTTTCCAGATGCGCCTGCGCCTCGGCCAGTTCATCGGCCTTGCGTGCGGTGATCGCGACTTTGCACCCCATCTCGCCGAGCGCCTCAGCCATCTGCAAGCCCAGCCCGCGCGAGCCGCCGGTGATCAGTGCGACCCTGCCGTCGAGTTTGAATAATTCCTTGACGCTCATTAAGATGCCTCCCTAACAGACTTCGAACAAACCAGCCGCACCCTGGCCGCCGCCGACGCACATGGTGACTACAACATACTTGGCGCCGCGCCGCTTGCCTTCGATCAATGCGTGGCCGGTAAGCCGTGATCCGGATACGCCGTAAGGATGACCGACCGCGATCGCGCCGCCGTTAACGTTGAGCAAGTCGTCCGGAATGCCGAGCCGGTCGCGGCAATACACTACCTGCACCGCGAATGCTTCATTGAGTTCCCACAGGCCGATGTCTTGCACTTTCAAACCCGCGCGTTCCAGCAAGCGCGGAATCGCAAACACCGGGCCGATGCCCATTTCGTCCGGCTCGCAACCGGCCACCGCAAAACCGCGGAAAATACCGAGCGCCTTGATGCCGCGCTGTTCAGCCAGCTTTCCATTCATGACCACGCATGCCGAAGCGCCATCGGAAAATTGGCTGGCGTTGCCGGCGGTAATTACACCTCCCGGCAGTGCCGAACGGATTCTGGATACGGCTTCGATCGTCGTGTCGGCACGAATGCCTTCATCCGCGGAGATGGTTACTTCCCTGGTCGTCATGCGGCCGGTCGCCTTGTCGACCACGCCCATGACGGTCGTCATCGGCACGATCTCGTCGTCGAACTTGCCGGCCGCCTGCGCGGCTGCCGCACGCAACTGGCTGCGCACCCCGTATTCGTCCTGCAGTTCCTTGCTGATGTTGTAGCGCTTGGCCACGGTCTCGGCGGTTTGCAGCATCGACCAGTAGATTTCTGGCTTGTGCTGCTGCAGCCACGGGTCCAGGCGCATGTGGCGATTCGATTCGTTCTGCACACAGGAAATCGATTCGACGCCGCCGGCAACCATGACCGGCACCTGGTCGACGATGACACGCTGCGCGGCCATCGCGATCGCCTGCAAGCCCGAGGAACAAAAGCGATTGATGGTCGCGCCGGCCGTGGTGACCGGGAGACCTGCGCGCAGAGCGATCTGGCGCGCGACGTTGCCGCCGGTGGTGCCTTCCGACAGCGAACCGCCCATGAACACGTCTTCGATTTCAGCCGGATCGACACCGGCGCGTTCGACCGCGGCACGCACCGCGTGGCCGCCCAGGGTTGCTCCGTAAGTCATGTTGAATGCGCCCTTCCAGGACTTGGCCAGGCCGGTGCGCGCGGTGGATACGATTACTGCATCTGTCACGGTAAACTCCCTCAATGGTTTGGAACGGTCGCCGGATCATCGCCGGCGCGTCGGATCAGCTGAATGTCTTTCCTTCTTCGGCAAGCTTGACCAGCATCGCAGCCGGTTCCCAGAACTTCGCATCGCCGCCCGGCAGCGCGGCGAACTTGCGCATCGCCCTGGCCACGTTCGGCAGGCCGACGATATCGGCATACAGCATCGGGCCGCCGCGATGCTGCGGGAAGCCGTAACCGGTCAGATACACCATGTCGACGTCCGAGGCGCGCGCGGCAATGCCTTCTTCCAGGATGCGCGCGCCTTCGTTGACCAGCGCATACATGCAGCGTTCGATGATTTCGTCATCGCTGACTTTGCGCGGCGCGATGCCGTCCAGCTTGCGGCCTTCGGCAATGATCGCGTCCACTTCCGGGTCCGGCAACGCATCGCGCTTGCCCGCTTCGTAGCGATACCATCCTTTACCGGTCTTTTGTCCGAAGCGTCCGAGTTCGCACAGCTTGTCCGCAATGAACGAGCGCTTCATGTCCGGATTTTCCGCGTACAGCCGTTTGCGAATCGACCAACCGATGTCCAGCCCGGCCAGATCGCCCATGCGGAACGGACCCATCGCCATGCCCCATTTTTCCAGCGCGCGATCGACCTGCTGCGGCGAAGCGCCTTCCTTCACCAGTTCAAACGCCTGGCCTCGGTAATATTTCAGCATGCGATTGCCGATGAAGCCGTCGCAGACGCCAGACACCACCGCCACCTTCTTGATTTTCTTGGCTAGCTGCATCACGGTTGCCAGCACATCCTTGCCGGTTTTCTCAGCGCGGACCACTTCGAGCAGACGCATCACGTTGGCAGGACTGAAGAAATGCAGCCCGACCACGTCCTGCGGCCGCTTGGTGAAGCCGGCAATCCGGTTCATGTCGAGCGTCGAGGTGTTGCTGGCCAGAATTGCGCCCTGCTTCATCACTTCGTCGAGCTTGTTGAACACCTGTTCCTTGACACCCATGTCTTCAAACACCGCTTCGATCACCAGATCGGTATCGCCGATTTCATCGTAGGACAGGCTGGGCTTGAGTAAAGCCATCCGCGATTCCAGCTTGTCCGCGGTCAGCTTGCCTTTCTTGAGCGAGTTTTCATAATTCTTGCGGATGGTCGCGACCCCACGCTCAAGCGCTTCCGCTTTCATTTCCAGCATCACCACCGGAATGCCGGCATTCAGGAAGTTCATCGCAATGCCGCCGCCCATGGTCCCGGCGCCGATCACCGCGATTTTTTCAATCTTGCGCATCGGCGTGTCCGCAGGCACGTCCGGAATCTTCGCCGCCGCGCGTTCACCGATGAAAGCGTGGCGCAAGGCGCGCGACTCCGGCGTATTCATCAGCGTGAGGAATGCCTCGCGCTCGACTTTCATGCCTTCGTCGAACGGCTTCGACAATGCAGCCGCAACTGCGTCAACGCATTTCAACGGAGCGGGGAAGTTTTTTGCTGCCGCCGCCACGTTGTTCCGCGCGAATTGCAAATACGCCTCGCCGCCCGGCTCGTTGATCTTGATGTCGCGCACCCGCTTGAGCGGACGCTTTTCGGCGACCACTTTTTTGGCAAAACCGACAGCGCCTGACAGCAGATCGCCTTCGACGATTTCGTCAAACAGCGCGGTGCCCTTCAATTGCGCGGCGGGCACGATATTGCCGGATACGATCATGTTCAGCGCAGTGTCCAGCCCGACCAGACGCGGCAGGCGCTGGGTTCCGCCGGCACCCGGCAAGATGCCGAGCTTTACTTCCGGCAGCGCGATTTGCGCATCGGCTTTCGCGACGCGAAAATGGCATCCCAACGCCAGTTCCAATCCGCCGCCCATGCAAGCGCCGCCAATCGCCGCGATCACCGGCTTTTCCGACGATTCGACCGCTCGAATGACGGACAGCAGATTCGGCTCTTGCGATGATTTCGGCGAACCGAATTCCTTTACATCCGCACCGCCCGAAAATGCCCGATCCGATCCGATCAGGACAATCGCCTTTACCGCATTCTCCGCCGCAGCGCGGTCGATCGAAGCAACAATGGCTTTTCGCAGATCGAGTCCGAGACCGTTGATCGGCGGATTGTTCAGGGTAATGACGGCCACTTCGCCGTCGATTTGGTATTGAGCGGATTCCATGAGGTCGATCTTTCCGAATGGTTCTTGAAATAAATTTTGGGGCAGCCTTGCGAGGTCACGCTGCAAAGAGTGGAGTTCCAAATCGGGCCGCGTCCGTTTGCGGCCGGATGGAGATGACTTGAATCCGTCTCGCTGTTTTGGCTCGCACAGCGAAACATCGTTCCATAATTTGCAACGAGAATGGTATCAGCGCGCGCCTTGGCTGTAAAGTAGCAAGCGCACGCGGCAAATGCTTTTGGAAATTTGTACGGGAAGGACTGCGATATCTGAGTGCCGGGTATGAAAATTTCCGGAATGCTGTAAAAAAGAATTCACGTTACCATGTGCCCTTTTCCCGGCGCCCCGACCTCCACCAAGTTTGGCAGCATGTGTCTTTGGAGGAAAAGCGCGGCCGAACTCAAATCTTCCGTATCGCTTATATGACGCAAACCAATTCCAGGCATCAATTTACCGACCAGCCGATTCCTGCCGGATTCGAAGCTCTCGATCGCGGCAGTCCCTTTGTCGGCCTGATTGGGCCCATCTTTCATAAAGTGTCCGATGGACGCCATGTGATCGGTATTCGGCTTGAACACAAGCACATGAACATCAAGGGGATTGCGCACGGCGGAATGCTGGTCACCATTGCCGATACTGCGCTTGGCGTGGCGCTATCGCTTGCAACCGACGGCAAGAGGCCGATGGTAACGGCAAATCTGTCCACTGATTTCCTGGACGCTGCGCATGCGGGCGATTGGGTGGAAGCGCATGTCGATATTCAGCGCATCGGTGCAAGACTCGCATTTGCGAGCTGTAACTTGATGGTCGAAAAGAAACGGATTCTGCGCGCGAGCGGTGTATTTGCGGTGTTAAGGGCTCACTCGCACGGCTAAGGAAAACTTGCCGATTCCAGTTTTGCGACCAAGGCGGCCAGGCGCGGTTTTACGTCGGCCAGCAGATACTCTTTCGACAGGCTGGAAGACGGTCCGCCGCAATTGATCGCCAGTGCCGGCATGGTCGGCGTGGAACGCAACCCGAGCGCAATGCCGCTGACATCGCTCTGCCATTCTCCGAACGAAGTGGCGCATCCGTAATCGCGATAATCCTGCAATCCTTTTATGAGCCCTTCGCGCAGCGCAATT
Organism: Burkholderiales bacterium RIFCSPLOWO2_02_FULL_57_36; assembly: GCA_001770855.1. Lineage (GTDB taxonomy): Bacteria > Pseudomonadota > Gammaproteobacteria > Burkholderiales > Burkholderiaceae_D > MESE01. The sequence continues at coordinate 5,008 of MESE01000116.1, read as the reverse complement.
GCGGCGGACTGGTCGACCTCGCCGGCCAGATTCATGATCGCGTCGCGCTCTTCTTCCGCGGCGCTCGCAAGAAACGCGCGGCCGATTGCCGACGTGGCCAGTGGAATGCGCGAGCCGACCTGCAGCGTCAACGCCAGCGTCGCGGTGCTGCGGCAGACCTCGATGTAGATCAGCGAAAACCTGTCGCGCACGCCAAGCGCGACTGTCGCACCGGAAAAATCAGCCAGCTCCTGCATCAACGGACGCGCAAGCTGGCGAATATCCATGCGCGCGAGCATGGAACTGCCCAAGGCCAGAGTGGCGCTGCCGAGCGCATACTTGCCGCCCGGTTCGGCCTGAATCAGATAGCCGCGTTTTGTCAGTGTGTATGCAATCCGCGTCACGGTCGATTTCGGCAATCCGCAGCGCTGGGAAATCTGCTGGTTGCTCAGCGCCGCGTCGCCAGACCGAAAGCAGGCAAGCACGTCGAGCCCGCGCGACAGCGCAGTGATGAAATAACGATCTTCTTCGGCGTCGGTTTTCGGGGTTGGCATAATTTTCGATTCGCGTTAAGCAGTCTTTAAGACGCTTGAAATCAACAGCTTGTTTTCAAATCTGCCGATTCGAACGGGCTGCGATGACTTTTACATGTTTGACGATGCGCGACTCTACAGCATCTTTATCCGTGCATCAAATATCGGAACAACGTTCATGTCCGCAAACACTCCTGACCAACTGGGAAATGAGTGCCCGCATCATGATCGAAGAATGGACAAATTATTTTTGTTCTTCTTGTGCCTGAGATTCCTTTGTCTGCGCTCCTTCTTTCGGTGCGTCCTTTGTCTCCCTTTGCAAACTTTCGCCGGCTTTTTCAATGCCCTTTCCCGCGTCGTCAGCCAGTTTATTCAAATGCCTGGCTGCTTCGGTTGCCGCTTGATCGATCTGCTCTCCCACTTTTTCGGCAGTTCCTTTTTGTGCGGGCGCTTCCTCGGCAGTGCTCTCGGTTTTCTGGCAACCGGACAAGTTCAGTAGCAGCAAGCCCGCCGCGAGTGCCGAGATACAAACCTGGGTTATTTTAACCATCGCCGTATTCCTTTAATTAAAATCTGAAGACCCTGCAATCGGTTCTCGCCGGTGTGTTGCATCAATGAAAAGCGCTGCGAAAATAAAGTACCGCGCTCGTATCCTGAGACTCGCATACGACAATCGAGTTTCCGGAACATCAACAAATCAATCCACGTTGATTAAGCTTATGAAAAAAATACTGCAACCCAGCCGATACTGTCATTGCTTCAAAGCGGTTAATTCCAAATCGCTGAATCCTGCCGCCCGCCTTGCTTCGAAATTAAACGGCCCGCGCATTACCGGTGCCTTGTACTCTACGGCAAGCGACGCATAAGTGACGACCGGATCGAGACCGCGCGCATCGCATAACCACCGATACCAGCGATTGCCGGTCGCGACATGTCCGATTTCATCGCGCAGGATGATGTCGAGGATCGCGGCAGCGGCAAGATCGCCAGCCTGCGCAAGTTTGGCGCGCACCGGCGGCGAAGCGTCGAGGCCGCGCGCTTCCAGCGTGCGGGGCACCAGCGCAATCCGCGCAAGAATATCACCCTGCGTTTTCTCCGCCATATCCCACAAGCTATTGTGCGCCGGAAAATCACCATAACAAAAACCCTGGGTCAGCAAATGCGCGGACAATAGTGAAAAGTGAATCGCCTCTTCCGTTGCAACCTGCAGCCAGTCTGCATAGTATTGATCCGGCATGCCGGGAAAACGCCAGATCGCATCGAGCGCCAGATTGATCGCATTGAATTCGATATGCGCCAATGCATGGATCAACGCCGCACGGCCTTCCACCGTGCGCATGGAACGATGCCCCACCTGCAACGGCGATACCAATTCGGGCCGCTCCGGGCGGCCCGGAAGCGCCCGAGCGGCCGCAAGCGCATCGCTCGGGCTCAACCTTGTCTTCCGAGATTGCCACGATGCGGAAAGCGCCAGTACGCCTTGAACTTTCGCATTGACGCGTGTTTCCGATAGCCAATGCAATGCGGCGGCGCGCAGTTCGTCAGGGCATTCAGGGAAATCCGGAGTTGAAGGTGAATTCATGCGGGCAGCGGTAAAATGGCGGTTTGATTTTCAATTAACCAATTCTACGGAAATTCATGGCTATCTACCAATTAGGCGAACACGCACCCGAGATCGACCCCTCTGCGTATATTGCGGATTCCGCCAGCGTCATCGGCAAGGTAAGCATCGAGGCGAATGTCAGCGTCTGGTTCAATGTGACGATCCGCGGCGACAATGAATTGATTTCGATTGGCGAAAACAGCAATGTACAGGAAGGATGCGTCATGCATACCGACCCTGGCGTACCGCTGACGGTAGGCAAGAACGTGACGATCGGCCATCAGGCGATGCTGCATGGCTGCACCGTCGGCGACGGCGCATTGATCGGCATCCAGGCCGTGATTCTGAACGGTGCGAAAATCGGCAGGAATTGCCTGGTCGGCGCCGGCGCATTGGTTACCGAAGGAAAGGAATTTCCGGACAATTCGCTGATCGTCGGATCTCCAGCAAAGGCGGTGCGCATCTTATCCGAAGATGCGATTGCAAGCATGCACACCAACACCGCTCACTACGTTTTGCGCGCCCAGTTCTTCAAAAAAGAACTCAAGCGGATCGGATGAATCAGGCCTCTCGTATGGATACCTTGCAGAAGTTCATGTTTGAAAAAAGTGTGGTGCGCGGCGAATTGGTCGAAATTTCAGATACCTGGCGTCAGGTGCAGGCGCGGCGCGATTATCCGAAAGCAGTCAAGACCCTGTTGGGTGAAATGCTGTCGGCGGCAGCCTTATTGTCCGCAAACCTGAAGTTCAATGGATCGATCGTGATGCAGATTCATGGCGATGGTCCGGTGCGGCTTCTGGTGGTCGAATGCGATTCCGAGCTGCGCTTGCGCGCAACCGCGAAGCTGGCGGAAGACGCGATTGTGGATGACGATGCGACCTTGCCGCAATTGGTTAATCTTCATGGCAAAGGCCGCTTCGTGATCACGCTGGACCCGAAGGACAAACTTCCCGGACAACAGGCATATCAGGGGATCGTACCGCTCGATGGAGATTCGGTTGCAACCGTGATCGAACACTACATGCTTCGATCGGAACAATTGGACACCAAGCTGTGGCTGGCGGCCGATGACAAGGTATCGCGAGGCCTGTTGCTGCAAAAGCTGCCGGTCGAAGGCGGCAATGAATTTTCCGGCAAAGACGACCTTGAAACCTGGAATCGGGCAGTCATGCTGGCATCCACGGTGAAGAACGAAGAATTGCTCGACACCGACATCAGCACGCTGATGCACCGGTTGTTTTGGGAAGAAACGATCCGTGTGTTCGAGCCGAAGCATCCGAGTTTTCACTGTTCCTGCACCCGCGAAAAAGTCGGCAACATGTTAAAGATGCTGGGCCGATCGGAGGTTGACGCAGCGCTCAACGATCTAGGTCAATTGAGTATCGATTGCGATTTTTGCGGGCAACATTACGAATTCGACAAAGTCGATTGCGTGCAGTTGTTTGTCGAAGAATCGGATGCAGCGGCAGTGCTGCCGCCGAGCCAGGCGAAGCATTAGTAGTCCGTCGCACTCCAATTTACGGGTTCTGCCACATTGCTCGAAGGCGATTGCGGCGTTACCGATGCGCGACAGGGGAACGCCCTGTCTGTGCTCGCCGCCTTGCACTCACCCTCGATCAACGCGGCAGACCGCTTCGCTACCCGCAAATCGAAGCGTGACGAACTACTAGTGGGTCACTTGGCAACAGGAGCAGCATTGCGTTTAGGCGGGTGTAGGTGGAAAACAAGGCTGCAGTTTCAAGGAACGGCCAAAGCCCAGTGCCTTCCTCCGAAAACGCGAGGCGGTTTGTCCTTCGTGGTGGCTTGCCGGGTGTCGCCCCGGCGGGCGAGGTACTTTCTTTTGCCTCGCCAAAAGAAAGTACCCAAAGAAAAGGCGACCCTGCAAAGCGCCCTGCGGGTCCCCACAAAGGGGATCGCCACAACGGGAAGCGAAACGAACTCGCTACGCTCAAACATGTTTCGCTTCTTTATCCGTTGTGACGATCCCCTTTGTGGCGCTTTGCCAAGGGTTGAACGTCAACACCAACCTCAACGTCAACACCAGGTCGGCAGACCACGCAATCGACCTCATGGGATGAACGCTGAAGAACCGGTGTTTGTTGTTGACGTGCCCCCGCTTGAGACGCTGCCGTGAAAGCAATGGGTACCCGTAGGGCAGCGTCTTGCGGTCGCCTTTCTTTGCTTACTTTCTTTGGCGAAGCAAAGAAAGTGAGTAGCCGCCGGGCTACCCCCGGCATGTAACCACGAAGGGAATACCGTCTTGCGTTTTCGAAGGGAATACGGCGAGAGGCGCTACGCTTATCCACCCCTATTTTTTCCCTCTCAATGCTTATTTAGTGGCCAAGTGACCCACTAGGGCGCGGGCTTGATAGCGGGATTTGACGGAACAGAAACCTGTACCACTGCAGGCTTGCTTTTGGGATCCAGAATCTGGATGAAAATCTCGTTTTCCTTGATCATGCCGAGCTCGTAGCGCGCGCGCTCCTCGACTGCGCCGGTACCTTCCTTCAGGTCCTGGACTTCCGAGTTGAGTTTGGCGTTGCGCGCCTGCAGCTCACCATTTTTGTATCGCGCCGCGTCGACCTGCTGGTCAAGGTCCCAGACCCGCAACCAGCCGCCCTTGCCGAGCCATAACGGGTACTGGATCAATAACAGCAAGGCTGCGAGGCTGAGGAAGATCAAACGCATTGGGCCGTTCCGGATGATGTGTCCGCCTCATGAAATTCATGAAGGCGGACGGCAAGGCTTACTTCAGGTTGTAGAACGCATGGCGCCCCGGATAGCTGGCGATGTCGCCCAGATCTTCCTCGATGCGCAACAACTGATTGTACTTCGCCACGCGATCGGACCGCGACATCGAACCGGTCTTGATCTGCAATGCATTGGTGCCCAC
>MESE01000115.1 GCA_001770855.1 Burkholderiales bacterium RIFCSPLOWO2_02_FULL_57_36 | reverse complement strand
AGTTTGGCCGGCCGTTGGCGGCAAACCAGTTGATCCAGAAGAAGTTGGCCGATATGCAAACTGAAATCACGATGGGCTTGCAGGGGTGTTTAAGGCTGGGGCGGATGAAGGATGAAGGCACGGCGGCCACGGCGCTGACGTCGATGATGAAGCGCAATTCGTGCGGCAAGGCGCTGGATGTGGCGCGGATGGCGCGCGACATGCTGGGCGGCAATGGCATTTCGGATGAGTTCGGCGTGATCCGGCATATGGTCAATCTGGAAGTGGTCAACACCTATGAGGGCACGCACGATGTGCATGCACTCATACTCGGCCGAGAGCAGACCGGCATTGCCGCGTTTGGCAATTGAGATGTGACGATGGCGATAAGCATGCGTCGTTATCGCCATCAGGAAGTTTTATTTTGAACGCGTAGCGAAATCCGGTCTGTCGCCAAAGTCGAACTTGCGGCTTGTTTCAACGCCTGTGCATAGTTTCCGGGATTACGGTACCAAGTTTAGCTCTTACAAAAATGAGGAAACAATGGATCTAAATTTTAACGCTGAAGAAACCGCATTCCGCCAGGAAGTACGTGCGTTTCTTGAGCAATCCTTGCCGCCGGATATTCGGAGCAAGGTGTTGAATGGCCTCATCCTGGAACAGGGAGATTATCTGCGCTGGCAACGCACGCTGCATGCAAAAGGCTGGGGCGGGCCATCGTGGCCTGCGCAATTCGGCGGGACCGGCTGGAACGCAGTGCAACAGTATATCTTCGAAGAAGAGTGCGCCGCCGCAGGCACTCCGCGCATGATTCCGTTCGGGCTCAAGATGGTTGCTCCGGTCATCATGGCATTCGGCTCGCATGCGCAGCAGCAGCGTTTCCTGCCGCGCATTCTGTCCTTCGAAGACTGGTGGTGCCAAGGTTATTCCGAACCCGGCGCGGGCTCGGACCTGGCTGCGGTGAAAACCCGTGCAGTGCTTGAAGGCGATCATTTTGTGGTGAATGGCCAAAAAACCTGGACCACACTCGGCCAATATGCAGACTGGATTTTCTGCCTGGTGCGCACCGATCCTGAAGCGAAAGCCCAGCGCGGCATTTCGTTCCTGTTGATCGACATGAAAACGCCGGGCGTCACCGTGCGCCCGATCATCACGATGGATGGCGCGCATGAAGTCAACGAAGTCTGGTTTGAAGATGTGCGCGTACCCGCCGAGAATCTGGTCGGCGAGGAAAATCACGGATGGACCTACGCAAAATTCCTGCTCGGCCACGAACGCACCAATATCGCCGGTATCGGTATCGGAAAACGTGAACTGGCGCGACTGAAACGCATCGCGTCGCAAGAAGTCAAGAACGGCAAGCCGCTGATCAAGGATCCGATGTTTGCGGCACGTATCGCCCAGATCGAAATCGACCTGACCGCGCTGGAAATCACCAACCTGCGCGTGCTTTCCGCGGAAGCAGAGCATCGCGCACCGGGGCCGGAAGCATCGATCCTGAAAATCAAGGGCACGGAAATCCAGCAGGCAATCACCGAACTGCTGACCCAGGCGGTCGGCCCCTACTCGCTTCCGTTGCGCCGTGAAGCAATGGCGGCCGGTTATCAGGGCGAGATGGTCGGGCCGGAGTACGCGACATCGCTGGCCGCTCAATATCTGAACATGCGCAAGCTGTCGATCTACGGCGGCTCCAACGAAATTCAAAAAAATATCATCGCTCAGATGATTCTGGGACTGTAGGAGCACCGCCATGGATTTTAAGTTCAGCGAAGAACAACAAATGCTGCTGGAGACGACCCGTCGCTTCATCGCAAAAGACTACAGCTTCGAAACGCGTCACAAGATCAAGGACAAGTCGGAACAGGGGTTCAGCCCGGATGCGTGGCAAACCTTTGCCGATCTCGGCTTGCTCGCCCTGAACGTGCCGGAAGAAGACGACGGCATGGGCGGCACGCCGATCGATACCATGCTGGTCATGAACGCGATCGGTGAAGGCTTGATGCTGGAGCCTTACCTGGCCAGCGCCGTCGTTGCAACCAGGACCATCGCCGTGCTGGGAAATGCGGATCAGCGCGCAAGCATGCTGCCGGCCTTGGCCTCCGGCGAAGCGATCGCGGTACTGGCGCACGATGAGCCTTCGACGCGCTTCGACTGGCAAGCGGTAACGACCACTGCCATCGCCGACAGCGGCGGCTATGTATTGACCGGCCACAAGAGCGTGATTGCGCATGGTGCTTCAGCGGACATTTTGCTGGTCACCGCGCGGCTGGATGTATCCGACGGAAAAGATTCGTTGCGCGTATTTGCCGTACCGCGCGAGGCGGCGGGATTGCGTCACGTCTCGTATACAACGGTCGACGGCATACGCGCCAGCGACATCTGGCTGGACCAGGTAAGCGTCGGCGCAGACGCGATCCTGGACGGCACCGTCAACACCGAAGCGCAACTCGGCGACATTCTGGATGTCGGGCTGGCGGCGATCTGCGCGGAAGCGGTAGGTGCGCTTGATCGCCTGCTGGCGAGAACCGTCGAGTATGCGCGTACCCGGAAACAGTTCGGCGTTCCGATCGGAAAATTCCAGGCGCTGCAGCATCGGATGGCAGACATGGTGCTGCATATCGAGCAAGCCCGCTCGATGAGCTATCTGGCTGCGGTACGCTGTACCGATCCGGATCCTGTGGCGCGCCGCCGTGCGATGTCAGCGGCCAAAGTAGTGATCGGCCAGGCCTGCCGTTTCGTCGGCCAGCAAGCCGTGCAACTGCACGGCGGCATGGGTGTCACCGACGAACTCGATGTCAGCCACTATTTCAAACGCCTGATGGCGATCGAAATGCAGTTCGGCGGCACGGATCACCATCTGGAAATCTTCGCCGGTCAAATAAGCTGATTTTCATCGGCTGGTAATGCCCCTGCAGGGCGCCGCTTCAGGTCATTCGACCGGAAGCGACGCCCTGCGGCATTCCGCCAGTTAGACGCTCTAAAATCGATAGCCGGCCCGTACAACGATAAAATTCACGCCGCCATTAGGCTTCTTGATGCCGCCGTTCGAAAAGTGCTGAATCCTCATGCCAAGATCAAGCTTATTCCGGAAAACATATCCAATACCGAGATGGCTTGCAAATTGAAAATTCGTGGATAACCGGCGTCCATTATTGTCATAAGTTTCGAAGAGATGTTGCAGGCCGACACCGGCTTCGCTGTAAAGACCGGTTAAATCGTCGTTCTGGAGATGGAATACAGGGGTAATGCCGATTGCCATGAAGCGCTGGGTATTGCCGGGCTGATTTTGAAATCGGTTGCCGCGCCATTCCGCCAAGCTTAAGTCCCAATAAGCGCCAATATGGGTGCCATTCCTTTTCCGCCATTGACGGTCCCATGACCATTGCAATCCGACTCTTGTCACATCCGTTCTATTGCCGGTACCAAACTCCAGGGATGCCGAGTCTATTGCGTGACTTGTCGAACAAAGCCCTGCCAATACTCCAGCGCAGCAGAGCAGCCTCCACGACAGATTCATTGGAAACATATTGCCAACGGCTTTCGAAATTGTTTGAGACGAACTTGTTTGTAAAGTCGGCCTATCAAAATAAACAATAGCGAGACGTCGAATGGGCAGTTTGTGAAAATACAATGCTTGATTAAAAAAGTTGTGAAGAGATTTAAAAGGACAAATACGCAACCGCCTAAATTTAAGTAGAAATGTTGGTTTGCAAGCAACCGTACGGCATTAAATATTTCAACACTGGTAGAACGCTTTGTTTTTTGTAGCACCGACTATCTGAAATGTCACCAATCGATATAGCGAACTGTAACAATTCTTGAATTGATCACGATGGGCAAGGTTATAATGACCACGAGAAAAATAGCGACTGGCACCAATTGCATTTAATGCATCACATCGATGGGATTCAAAACGCTTCTCCAAATTCCCGGGCCGCCTTTACTGCGGCCCGTTGTCATTTTGGGAATATGCAGTTTCCGGTCGGCGTGGGCATCTTTCGCTGCCCTGCACCAGAATCCACAAATGGCTCGATTAGAAAATTGACAGTCAATTCCGCCTCAGGCGCATTCAACAGATAGTGCTATGTCAAAAACCAAAGCCCGTAAACCGATAGAAATCAAAATTGCCACTGTCGTTGCCGTGTCCGCGATTCTGCATGAGACCGACCCTGCCGTAATTGATGCCGCGCTTCGCGAGATTACCTGCGGCGAATCCGATTACTTTGATGACGAACTGGCGATTCTCGATGTGAGTCCCATCGACCCTGCAAATCGCGGCATCGACTGGCCGGCGTTGATCGCCTTGTTCAAGTCATACCGGCTCAACCCGATTGCCGTACGCAATGCGGCGGCCGATATGCATCATGAGATTCTCGCTCACGGTTTGAGCCTGGATACGGTTGCCCAACCGCGTCAGGCGAATGCGCCCGAACCGGTCATGGCCGTAGCAATAGAGCCTGTTGCACCGGTCATGCCGGCGCCATCCGCCAAGCCCGGCGCCATGCTGGTCGATATGCCGGTGCGAGCCGGCCAGCGCATCTACGCGCAAGGCCGCGATCTGATCGTGACGGCTGTGGTCAATAATGGCGCTGAGATCATTGCCGACGGAAGCATCCATATATATGCGCCGTTACGCGGCCGCGCATTGGCAGGCGCCAGCGGCGACGCCAATGCCAGAATTTTTACCATGAGCATGGAAGCGGAGTTGGTATCCATAGCCGGTATGTACCGTACGTTCGAGAGCGGACTGCCAAAGGATCTGGCGCGGCTTCCAGTACAGATCAGATTGACCGGCGACCGGATCGACGTGCTGACGATGAAATTTTAGTTTTGAAAAGGAGCTTGTTTTGGCAAAAATAGTTGTTGTAACGTCCGGCAAGGGCGGCGTCGGCAAAACCACGTCCAGCGCCAGTTTCGCATCGGGTCTTGCATTGCGCGGACACAAGACGGCTGTGATTGATTTCGACGTGGGTTTGCGCAATCTCGACCTGATCATGGGATGCGAGCGCCGCGTCGTCTACGACCTGATCAATGTGATCAACAAGGAAGCAACGCTCAACCAGGCGCTGATCAAGGACAAGCATTGTGAAAATCTGTTCGTGCTGCCGGCGTCGCAAACGCGCGACAAGGACGCACTGAGCGAAGACGGCGTCGAGCGCGTGCTGACCGATCTGGCGTCGATGAACTTTGAATACATCATCTGCGATTCTCCCGCAGGTATCGAACGCGGCGCGGTGATGGCGCTCACGTTTGCCGACGAGGCGATCGTGGTGACCAATCCCGAAGTATCGTCGGTGCGCGATTCCGATCGCATCCTTGGCATCATCCAGGCCAAGTCGCGCCGTGCGCAAAACGGCGGCGAACCGGTCAAGGAACATTTGCTGATTACCCGCTATATGCCCAAGCGGGTCGAGGCCGGCGAGATGCTCTCCTATGCCGATGTCCAGGAAATTCTGCGCATACCGCTGATCGGGATTATTCCCGAATCGGAATCGGTGCTGCACGCTTCCAATCAGGGCAACCCGGCGATTCACATGGAAGGCAGCGATGTGGCGGGAGCCTATCAGGACGTGGTGGCGCGCTTCCTCGGCGAGGAAGTACCGCTGCGATTTAGCGCCTATGAAAAACCTGGCCTGTTCCAGAGAATTTTCAGGGGGAAGTGAGATGGCGTTACTTTCATTCTTGTTCAACAGCAAGCCCAAGTCCGCGAACGCCGCGAAAGAACGTCTTCAGATCATCATTGCACGCGAGCGCAACGGCCGCGCCGGGCCGGATTTTCTGCCGGCATTGCACAAGGAACTGATCGCGGTGATTTCGAAATACACCAAGGTCGATCCCGACGATATCAAGATTTCGCTCGACCGCCAGGGCAACCTGGAGGTGCTCGACGTAAATGTGGTGTTGCCGGATGCCGTATCGGTGAAATAAACCTTGCGTCATCCTGCAAAAAAGCGCCGGAGCCCGTTGCGGCTCCCGGCGCTTTTTTATGCGGATTCAATTGCCCACGGCATGCGGCCGGTTTACGGCGATTATCCGATAACATTTTCCTGACGTTTTTATCGAGCCGCCTCCGTAACTGTTTACAATGCTTCCGAGCGGGCAGAAAATAAATGCCCACGCTTGTGCGTCATCCTTGTTGCACGCGCCTTTCCTCAATCGAGTAATACCGGGAACAGCATGGTGAATTGGCGGAAAAAAGCGATTTGGATGGCTGGCGTTCCAAGCCTCATTCTGCTCGCCTGCATCGCCGCGTTGCCCGCCATGTTCGATGCCGAGCAGATCAAAAATCAGGCGCATGAAAAAGCGCAATCGAGCTGGTCGCGTGAATTATCAATCGGCGACCTGTCGCTGCGCTTTCGGCCCTTTCCGGAATTGCATGCAGAAAATGTCTTCTTCGCAAATCCTTCCTGGGCCAGGAACAAACATCTACTGCAAGCAAGCAGCGTTACCGCGGATCTGGAACTGCTGCCGCTGCTCAGCAGGACAGTCAGGGTAAAGAAATTATCTGTCGATGGACTCAAGGCTCACCTGGAAGTTTCGCCTGACGGCATCAAAAGCTGGGATCTGAATCCCATCGCCGGGTTGCAGGGTAAAAATACAAACAGCACGGTCGGCCTTGATTTTCGTCATCTGAACGCGGTACGAATCCGCAATGCCGATATCAGCTATCAAGACAAGGCGAAAGAAGCATCCGCATGGCACATCGAGGATATCAGCGGCAGGGGACGCGCCGGCCTGCGCGATGTGCATATCGACGCGCGCCTGTCGCGCAACAAGCATCCGATGCAGATCCAGGCAAAGTTTGACGACCTGTCCCGGCTCGGTGAAAAAGCAGCGGTATCGAAAGGGTCCGTCGACCTGCGCTGGAAGTCATCGCAATTAACGGTGGCAGGCAAGATCCCGCTGGAAACGACCCTGCAAGGGCATGATCTGCAGGCGAGTTTTACATCGGAGTCGTTTACCGACGTTCTCGCCTTTTTCGGCATTGCAGGCGGGCAGACCGGGCCGCTCAAAATCAAGGCGACCTTGCGCGAATCGCAGGATAAGATCGCTGTAACCGATTTGGAGATTCTTTTGGGCGAGTTGACCGCTACCGGCGATGCGCAACTGACCTTGTCGGGATCGAAGCCGGTGATCAACGCGCGTCTGTCGGCAGACTCCGTGGATTGGAGCCAGATGCTGCTGGATGCCGGACGGCCTCCGCCTCCCGCCAAACCGCCCGGGGAATTGTTTTACGCTCACCCGCTTGCTTGGAAATTTCTGCTCGCATTGCAGGCAGTCGAGGGTTCGGCAGACGTGCAGATTGCGAGCCTGAAGCTGCGCTCCGGCATTGAGCTGAAAAATGCCAAAGCAAAAATGAAACTGAAAGGCGATCAGCTGAACATGACTGCATTCTCGGCCAATCTACTGGGCGGCTCGATGTCGGGCAACATGCAGTTGAACGGCAACAAGAAAAGCGTACATTTGCTCCTCGATGCCACCGATTGGTCCTTGGCCCAGTGGTTTTCGGAACGCGGCCGGAACGTCGCGTTTACCGGCGGCCCGATGAAGATCAAGGCGTCGGTTTCTGCGTCGGGGTCATCGATGAAAGATCTGGCCGCATCGCTGACCGGCCCGGTCAGCATCAGCATGGGACCGGGCGTGATCCTTTCCCAAAAAGCGGGAGAGGCCGAGACCTTGTTGATCGGCATGTTCGGCGGTTCCGAAGCCGACCGGATCAATTTGCATTGCGTGGGCGCGCAACTGCCCTTCACGGCGGGACGCGCCGCCGCGGAGCCGCTCGTCGGCGCGCGCAGCGATACCAGTCACTTGCTGACTGCGGGATCGATCGACTTGCGCGAACAAACCCTGGATTTAAGAGGCCGTGTCAGAGCTGCTTCGGGCGTCAGCCTGGGCATGTCGATCGTCGCGGGCGATGTCAGGATTTCAGGCAAACTGAGTCATCCCGAGTTCGGCATGGACCCGGCCGGCACGCCCGAGGTGCTGGCAAGACTGGGTGCGGCGATTGCAACCGGCGGCACCAGTATTCTCGGAACGACAATCTGGGATGCCGCAAACACCAAAGGCGACCCGTGTGCAATTGTCTCGATCGCAAAAAAGCCGCCTGAGCAAAAAGATTCGCCGCGTTAACTCCGGCCCGCATTACCAGGTATCGATAAACGGCCGTTTCTTGCCGGTCCGGGAAGGCGGCTTCGGAGCCGAGCGCAATCCGCGCATGATCCAGGTCCGCGATTCCGCCGGATCGATCACGTCGTCGATTTCCAGAAACGATGCCATGTTGATCGCCTTGCCGCGCTCATAAGCCGCAGCCACCATCTTGTCGAACAACACTTTGCGCTCGTCAAGATCGGCGACTGCCTCCAGTTCCTTGCGGAACCCGAGCCGGACCGACCCTTCCAAACCCATGCCGCCAAACTCGCCGCTCGGCCACGCGATCGCAAAGAACGATGCATGCAGGCTGCCGCCGGCCATCGCCTGCGCACCGAGGCCATAGCCCTTGCGCAGCACGATCGTGAAAAACGGCACGCTGATGCTGCCTGCGGTGACGAACATGCGCGAGACGTGCCGCACCATCGCGGTTTTTTCCGCATCGGGACCGACCATGAAGCCGGGGGTATCGCATAGGGACACGATCGGCACGTCGAATGCATCGCACAGTTGCATGAAGCGCGCCGCCTTGTCGGCAGCATCCGAATCGATCGCGCCGCCAAGATACATCGGGTTATTCGCGATCAGGCCGAACGGACGGCCTTCGATTCTGATCAATGCGGTCACGATGCCCACACCGAACTGGCGCCGCAGCTCCATTACCGAATCGCAATCGGCCAGATTTTCAATCACCTTGCGGATGTCGTACACGCGCAAGCGATTCTCCGGAATCAGCTGGCGCAAAATTCGCTGGTCTGCACACTGCCAATCGGCAAGCGGTCCTTGGAAATACGACAGATACTGTTTCGCCGCACGCACCGCTTCGGTTTCGTCGCCGACTACCAGATCGATTACGCCGTTCGGCGCCTGCATGCCGACCGGACCGACCTCCTCCGGCGAATACACACCCAGCCCGCCGCCTTCGATCATGGCGGGGCCGCCCATGCCGATGGTCGCATTCTCGGTGGCGATGATCACGTCGCAGCAGCCCAGCAGCGCGGCATTGCCGGCGAAACAGCGTCCGGACACGATACCCACACGCGGCGCAAGTCCACTCAATTTCGCAAACTGGATGAAGGACATCACGTCCAGTCCGGCCACACCCAGCCAATCGGTATCGCCTGGCCGTCCGCCGCCGCCTTCGGCGAAAATCACCACCGGCAATTGCGATCGCTCGGCAATCTGGAACATGCGGTCGGTCTTCTTGTGATTCATGATGCCTTGCGTGCCGGCCAGGACCGTATAGTCGTAGCACAGCACCATGCAGCGCGACTTGTCGTCGTCGAACAGCTTGCCGTTGATTGCACCGATGCCGGCAATCAGTCCATCCGCCGGGGTGGCCTTGATCAATTCGTCGAGCGGCCGACGGCGGCGTTGCGCGGCGATTGCCAATGCGCCATATTCAATGAAGCTCCCCGCATCGCACAGCTCGTCGACATTTTCACGTGCGGTGCGTTGTCCGGTCTTGCGGCGCCGCGCGACGGCATCAGGACGCGCCGCGTCCAATCCGACCGCGTGGCGTTCGCCCACTTCCGCGAGATCGGCGCGGATATGGTCGAGATCGATGCTTTGAGCGTGCTCGGCCTGCACCGCTTCGATTTCCATGTCCTCCATGAAGACCAGCGCCTGACCTTCCAGCAACACGTCGCCTTTGCCAGAGGCTACCAGCCGCACAATGCCGCTCTTGTCCGCCGTGACGACATGCTCCATCTTCATCGCCTCCAGCACGGCAATCTGCTGTCCCACGCGAACCGGTTCCGATTCCCGCACATCGATCGATACCACCGTGCCTTGCATCGGCGCGGCAATCGGCATGGTACCCGGAGGCGCCGATTGCGCTCGCTTCGATCCAGGCGCGGGATCATTGGTCGGAGAATCGAAGTACAGCGCCCGATGCGCATCGCCGTCCGTTGCAAGAAGAGCTTCGACGTTTTCTTCGACAAAGCGCGTATTCACCCGATTGGCGACGGCATCAGGATGCCGCAGCAGATTCTGCAAAAAGGCGATATTGGTTGCAACGCCGTCGATTCTGAATTCGCACAAAGCACGGTAGGCGCGCGCGATTGCATCGTCGAACCGTGCCGACGGATTATGGACGATCAACTTCGCCAGCAGCGAGTCGAAATTCGGATTGGTCGTGTAACCGGCATAACCAAAACTGTCGACCCGAATGCCGGGGCCGGACGGCGGCTCGAATGCGGTCAACATTCCACCGCTCGGCCGGGCGCTGCCGTCTTGCTGCATGCTCTCCATGTTGATGCGCAACTGGATCGCAAAGCCGCGCGGCGGCATGATTTCTTCCTGTGTCAATCCGAGTTGTGCAAGCGTGCTTCCGCCGGCCAACTGAAGCTGAGCCATGACCAGATCGATGCCGGTCACCTGCTCGGTCACGGTATGTTCCACCTGCAGGCGGGGATTGGCCTCGATGAATGCAAATGATGCATCGTCGCCGGTGTCGACGGCGTCGACCAGGAATTCGAATGTGCCCAGGCTGCTGTACCGCGCCGCTTCCGCAAGACGCAATGCGGCTGCGGTCAGGCGGGTGCGCATTGCAGCAGACAACGACGGACTGGGTGCAATCTCGACCAGCTTCTGCTGGCGCCGCTGCAGCGTGCACTCGCGCTCGCCCAGATGGCTGATACGGCCAGTACCGTCGCCGATGATCTGTACCTCGATATGCCGTGCAAACTGCACCAGCTGTTCAACGTACAGGTCGCCGTTGCCGAATGCAGCGAGGGCTTCGGATCGGCAGCGCGCAAACGCGCTGTCGATTTCATCGGACCGGTGGACCGCGCGCATGCCGCGGCCGCCGCCGCCGGCGATTGCCTTGATCATCATCGCGCCTCCCTGGCCGAGCGACGTGAAGAATTGATGCGCCTGATCCAGGCTGGTTGATCCCGCCGTGCCGGGCACCACCGGCACGTGGTTGCGTTCGGCAAGCTTGCGTGCCTGCACCTTGTCGCCGAATAAGGACAGAATCTCGGGCGATGGTCCGACGAAGACGATCCCTTCTTCCGCGCAGCGCCGCGCGAATTGCGCGTTCTCGCTCAAGAAGCCATATCCTGGGTGGATCGCACCGCACTTTGCCTTGCGCGCCGCTGTCAGAATCTGTTCGATGTCGAGATACGCCGCGGCGCCCGATCCGGGCAGCGCGTATGCCTCATCCGTTTTGCGCACGTGCAGCGACGCCGCATCGTCTTTCGAATAAATCGCGACCGTCCGGATATTCAGTTCGGCTGCCGCGCGCGCGATGCGAATTGCAATTTCGCCGCGATTGGCGATCAAGAGTGTTGTGATGGTCATTCGTTCTTCTGGTTTTGATGACAAGTTGATGGCGGTGGCGCCGAAAAAACACCACCCTCCTCCCGCGCCGGACGCACGACATTCATGTGCCGGAGTGTATTCCCTGGCTTGCCGCATCGCGCCGCTTTGCGAACTCGACATAATAATCCAGGGAACCCGGATTGCTCATCGCGTCGCGATTGGCGATCTTTTCAATCGGCATGCCGAGCAGTAAATTCTTGATCGGCAATTCCATTTTCTTTCCAGTCAGCGTGCGTGGTATCTCCGCGACTGCAAATATTTCATTCGGCACATGACGCGCCGACAGTTCGGTGCGGATCTTGTTCGTGATGCGCTGCTGCAGCGCGTTATCCAGTTGCATGCCGGGCCGCAGAACCACGAATAAGGGCATGTACGATTCACGTCCGAGATATTCCAGATCCACCACCAGGCTGTCGACCACTTCCGGCAACTCTTCGACCACGCGGTAGATTTCGGCGGTGCCCATGCGGATGCCGTAGCGGTTGATCGTGGTATCGGATCTGCCGTAGATGATCGCGCCGCCGCGCTCGGTAATGCGAATCCAGTCGCCGTGCCGCCAAAGTCCCGGATAGGTTTCGAAATAACTTTCGAGATAGCGCTTGTTGCCCGGGTCGTTCCAGAAGTACAGCGGCATCGACGGCATCGGCTCCGTGACGACCAGCTCGCCCACTTCATCAACCAGCGGTTTGCCTGCGTCGTCGAAGGCATACACCGCGATTCCCAGGCAACGGCATTGCATTTCGCCGGAATACAGCGGCAGGATCGGGCAGGCTCCGACGAACGATGCCGCGATATCGGTCCCGCCGCTGATTGCAGCCAGCATGATGTCTTGCCCCGCATGCCGGTAAATCCATTCATACCCATCCGCCGCGAGCGGCGAGCCGGTCACGCCGACCGAGCGCAGGCGATGCAGGTCGGCGATTTTTTCCGGCTCGATGCCGGCCTTCATGCAGTTGCCGAAATATGCTGCGCCGGCGCCGAAGAATGTCAGCTCGGCTTGCTCCGTAAACTTCCATAAGGTCCCGAGATCGGGATAGCCGGGATTGCCATCGTAAATGCAGATCGTCGCACCGACCAGCAGGCCGGTGATTTGCGAATTCCACATGATCCAGCCGGTGGTCGAAAACCACAGAAAGTGGTCCTGCGGCCCCAGGTCGAGTTGCAGCGCATGCCCTTTCACGCTCTCGATCAAGGCGCCGCCATGTCCGTGCACGATTGGTTTCGGCATGCCGGTGGTGCCCGATGAATACAGGATCCATAACGGATGATCGAAGGGCAACTGCTCGAACCGGATCGGATGCGCCTGCGCCTCGGGTTGGCTGAACAGGCTGTCCCATGGCACCGCCTGTTCAAGCGTCGCATTCGGATTCAAGTAAGGCAGCAGTACGACTTGCTCGAGAGTCGGCAGCGATTGGCGCATCGCCTCAACCACAGGCAGCCTGTCGAAATCCTTGCCGCCGTAACGGTAGCCGTCGACCGCAATCAATACTTTCGGATCGATCTGCCTGAAGCGGTCCAGCACGCTTGCCGTTCCCATATCCGGCGAGCAGCTCGACCAGATCGCGCCGATGCTGGCGCACGCATAGAACGCAACCACGGTTTCGGGAATGTTCGGCAGATACGCGACGACCCGGTCTCCGGGACCGACACCCAGTGCCCTCAGCGTATTGGCGACCGCGGTGACCTGGCTGCGCAACTCGCGCCAGGATAGCCGGGCCATCGGCCGCAGTTCTGATTGCGCAATAATTGCCGCCTTGTCGTCGTCCGCGCCGTCCTGGTGAAAGCGGAACATCTGTTCCGCAAAGTTCAGGCGCGCGCCATCAAACCATTTTGCCCCAGGCATCTTGTGCGCATCGAGCACGGATCGGTACGGTGCCGAACTGCGGATATCGAAATACTGCCAGATCGATGCCCAGAACTCCTCCAGATGATCAACCGACCATTGCCAGAGTGAATCGTAGTCCCGGAACGCAAGTCCCTTCTCGCGTTCCAGCCAACGCATATAGTCATGAAGACGGCTTTGTTCGATACGTGCGACAGAAGGCGTCCATAGCAATTGGCTGGGGGTTGACATCAAATGGCTCCTGTTCGGTTTTTATGATTAAGCGCCTATTGTGCCAAAAATTACGCGTTTCCTGCGACGGCGGCAGGATTTCCGAAAATTCATCCAGGTGAAATGAGAGGACAGCAAGAAGAATGGGCGGGCGATGCGCGCATTCATGCACGCAAAAACCCGACGGCGGTGTCCATCGGGATTGCGGTGGCTGCAGAAGTCATCCGCTCGCTGCAGCCGATTGTCTGATTGACGAAAAAAATCAGTGCAACTGGTGCTTGAGTTCGGACAACTCCTGATGCGCCTGCATCACGACGTTCTTGAGTTCGTCATCCACCCTGCCGGCTTGCTGGCAAGCATCCCTTGCCTTATCCCCAAGCTGCTCAAGATCGTTCACGCACTGCCGGATGCTGTCCTCATCACCCGGCTGCTGCATCATGCTTTTTGCCTGATTTGATTTCTGTTCCAGTTGCTGGATCGAATCCTTCAGATCCATCGGTACACCGGTAGCGGATTCGCATGCTGCGGCCGCTTGATGAATGGTCTGCTCTATGCGGGAGAAACGCTGTTGAATTTCGCTGATCTGCATCATGATGGATCTCCATTTCAGTAAATGATTTATATAAAAGCAAAGGCTTCGGCCATCGAATGATGGATATCAACCTTCCTCGTTTCGCCTGCCGCCCGGTCGCCTTTCAAGCCCCGGCGCAATTCAGCGCCTGAATATCCAGATCAGAACAGTGATCACCACCGAAATCACCAGGCCGGTCATCAGCGGAAAGTGAAAACTGAATCCCTCGCGCACGATGCTGATGTCGCCGGGTAACCGGCCGAACGGAAATCGTGAAACCCAAGGCCAGAAAATTCCGGCGGCAAGCAAAGCGATTCCGAGAATAATGAGCAAGCGTTGCATCGTGTTGGCCAGTTCCGCTGAAGCACGGATCAATCGTACGAATTGATTCAGTGCGAATGCGAGGACAGGTTTTATTTGACCTTGGATGCGGATTGAAATTCCTATGCCGGCCGAATTTCAATTGGTGAAAAACCCGGCCGGAAATTCATCCGTCGCCGGTTCGACATACGGCAGAATTGACATCGCCCGATTTGCGGTTCGTCGGCTCGATACCGGCGAGCCGCAGTCGATCAATGCAGAATTTTCCCTTGCGTGGCAGCCGATTGCGCCGTCTCTCGGGGCGGCACGCCGCTTTCGATGAAGTTCTTCATCCGCACCAGATCGTCCTCCAGTTCCTGCTCCGGGTCATTGCCGAGCAGCGCGGCGACGCCTTTCCCGACAGCCCCGGCTGGAGGCCAATACGACATCTGTACCGTGGCGCGGGTACCCCCGTTGTATGGCTCCAGATACACCGATCCGGAATTCTCGATTTCAGCACCGGGCTCGCTTTTCCAGGCCAGTGCGGTCGGACGCGAAGATTCGGTCAATACGGAATCCCATTCGAACCTGGCGTTGGCGGGGCCGCTGACGATCCAGTGGGACCTCTCCTGTCCGAGATCGCGTACTTCCACCACGTGCGACATGAAGTGCGGAAAGTTTTCATACTTGGTCCAGATATCGAAAACGGTTTCCGGCGACGCCTTGATTTCGATGGTTTTCTGCACCTCGATCATGCCTGCGTTTCCGCCGGCGAGCAGCCGGTCCAATTCGTTGTATCCGAGGTTCCGCGCAAGATAGCTCAGGCCGGCTACAGCGAGCAATTGGCCCGACGAGGTACGCCGTGTGAATCCGTAGTATCCCAATATCCCGCCGCCCAAAAGCGCCAGCATCCATGCTGGCGGAAACGCTTCCCTAGGCTCGCTTATCATCCGATAAATCCCCGACCGGGAGCTACGCAGGCTGCCGCTTTGCTCGTGTTCATGGAGCTTGTCCCTGACATCAAGCACGCCCGGAATCCCTTGCACCAGTTTGACTACTTGCTGTCTATCCTCCGGCGGCACGGAGCCCTTCAATGTAACCACTCCCTCATCGGCCGCCACATCGATGAAATGGGCGTTCATCATCGCGCGGCCAAGCTTGGAACGGACTCTCGCTTCCAGTACGTGATTGTCGATCGGCTTGCTCTTGTTGCCCTGCCCCATTATCCGGCTAGCCTGCGCCTGAAGACCGGACAAGCGGTTACTCGCATCATGTACCGCAGCATTGAGCGCGCCGCTTGTTTTATGCGTCATGCTGCGCATCTTGTCTTGCGCCAGAGCACGACGTCTCCTGCCTTGGGTCGGATCGGCCAGGTACATTGCGATCGCTCCCAGTGCAATGCCAGTCAGCCATTTCGCCAGTTCATGATTTCCTGTTGATTCTTGTCTCACGATAATCTCCTTTTGCTCAATTCACTCGATGTCAATATCCGATAGCCTAGATAGCCTTGCCGCACCGAGGATGCGGTTTGACTTGATCCCTGAATGGCAAACAGCGTCTTTATCACGCCGTCCCTATAGCAAATGGACAAGAAGCGATTGCTTTTGTTGCATCAACTTGCAAAGTTCAAAAACATTTTATTACCGCACTATCGGATTCATACCGACAGGCAAGGTGAAATCGGATTCGACAGCCATCACCGCTGATTGATGAAAGAACCGGACATGAGGCAATCAAAATATTCGAACGATAAAAACGCAATGCGCATCGCGGCCCTGCAATTCCTTGCGTTTTCCGGCTAACCGGCGTTGTCGTGGAATGCCGGTCAGCGAGGCATGCGGAATTGCCGCATAAAACAAACAAGAGCACCGATCATGTCCGGCGGCTCTTGCAACACGCGTGCCGAAAAAATCAACCTGCGTCCGCGCGCACTGTCAATGCAATGAGGAACGATTCGGCTCCGATGGCTCGGAGATGTTTTCCAGAGTCTGTTGCACTTCTTGGTCCGAAGCAGTTTTAGTCGCCAGATCACCAAGCGAGACCATGCCGACCAGGCGGTTCTGCCGATCCATCACCGGCACTCTGCGAATTTGTGAATTGGCCATTTTTCCCATTACATCGTCGATCTGCTCGTCTTCGAAACAGCATTGCACATCCTTGCTCATCACTTCACTCACCGGCGTGGAATCGGCTTGCTTTCCGTCCGCCACGCCGCGAATGGTGATATCGCGGTCGGTTACCATGCCAATCAGGTTTTGCCCATCCCAAACCGGCAGCGCACCCACATTAAGTTCATCCATGGTCTTTGCCGCGCGCTGCAGCGAATCGCTCGGCGCAACGCAGCGCACGTCCCTGGTCATGATCTCTGAAATCTGATTCATCGCATTCTCTCCTTCAAAAGATTGTAAAAACTGCGCACCTTAAAGTAGCTTGCCCGCTCCGGCGAATCTGAAAACAGAACCGGACAAACCAGCCAATGTAATTGCTCCCTGCGGATCGTCGCGTAAAGGCAAGGATCGGCATTGCATCATCAATGCAGCGTCGCAGTGACGTGGGTACGCATGCAAGCAAAACCTGCACCAACGCAGGTCGCGAGTATACAAATGCAACGACATGACATTGATTGTGGAAGATGGGCGTGTCGCCATCGACGCAAAGATGTCGGGCAGATGCCACGAAGGAAATTGAAACGACTATCGATCAATACGGAAAACTCAAGAATCTGTTGTTGTTCTTTTTTCGCCGACGCTGCGCTTTGAATCGCATGAAACATGTTGATGATTTCTCAAGTTCCTCGTTGGCGCCCGGCACGGCGGCGCTGCCGATATCGGCGGATAGCAAAACTGAAACCATGTAAACATGTCATGCGCAACAGGCAATATGTTGTGAATTTTCCACGCACTCATCGAATTAATATACGTTGCCGCGGATAAATTTTAAACGTGTGCTATTGATCCGCCGTAGTATTAAGGCGATACGCGGCTCACAAGATCGCTCGATTCTTAACGAAGCGGGAAATTCCATTTGTCAGTGATTTCGGCTCTCCCACCGCATCTTTCCCAAAGGACCTCACGTCAGGTCAGTGCGGCCGATTTAATATTAGGAAAGCAATGCAAATGATTCTTGCAAATTTTAGTCTCCGCGCTCGCCTGCTTGCCGTGTTTGGCTTGGTGATTCTTCTTCTCGGCGGCATGACCATTGCTGCCGCAGTAAATACCGAAGGCTCCGTATCGGCGATTATTCTGGCCTGCGGCATCATCGGCATTGCGATTGCCGCCTGTGCAGGATGGTGGGTTACCGCGAGCATCACCGACTCCATATTCGATGCACTCAAGGCGGCGAAGCGAATCGCCTCCGGCGATTTGACAGTATCCGTGCAAGCCAAAGGCGGTGGCGAAACAGGCGAATTGATGCAGGCACTGCAGCAACTCAGCGATCGCCTGTTCGAAGTGGTGAGCCAGGTGAGAACCGGCACCACAACCGTCGCAACCACGTCGTCACAAATCAATCGCGATAACTCGTCGCTATCCGCTCGAACCGAATCGCAAGCCGGCTCTCTTGAAGAAACCGCGTCATCGATTGAAGAGTTGACTTCCACCGTCAAACAGAATGCCGACAATGCGCAGCAAGCACACCAATTGGTCATTTCCGCATCCGACCTTGCGGTAAAGGGCGGCAATGTGGTCGGCCAGGTGGTCGATACGATGGGATCGATCAAGGAGAGCTCGCGCAAGATTGTCGACATCATCAGCGTCATCGACGGCATTGCATTCCAAACGAATATCCTGGCATTGAATGCCGCGGTCGAAGCCGCCCGCGCCGGCGAACAGGGCCGCGGTTTTGCAGTCGTCGCAAGCGAAGTGCGTACCCTGGCACAACGCTCAGCCAGTGCAGCAAAGGAAATCAAGGAATTGATCGGCGACTCGGTGGAAAAGGTCGATGCCGGTGGCCGCCTGGTCGATGATGCGGGGCGCACCATGAATGAAATTGTGGAGTCCGTAAAATATATTGCCGGGATCATCAAAAACATCAGCAGCGCAAGTCTCGAGCAAAGTGCCGGCATCGAACTGGTTAACAGCGCCATTACGCATATTGACCGAATGACGCAGAAAAACGCCATGCTGGTGGAAGATGCGACCAAGACCGCAACCGGACTGAACCAGCAAGCAGTGTCACTGCTTCATGCCGTGTCCGCTTTCAATCTCGGCGCCAGGGAATATGGCAACGACGAAGAGGCGATTGCGCTGGTAAAGGGGGGCGTCGCCATGATGCAGGAGCAAGGCAGGGAAGCGTTCGTTACCGAAATAAACAAATTGAGTAAAGGGAAGTTCCTGAATCGAGATCTTTACCTGAGTGCCTATGATGCCAACACGTTCAAGGTGATCGCGCATGGCAGCAACCCGAGGGTCATCGGTCAAAACGCCGAACAGGTCAAGGATACCGATGGCCGGCATTTTATTAACGAAATGATTGGTATCGCAAAGAACAAAGGCGGCGGATGGATAGAATACAAGTGGGCGCATCCGATTACCAATGAAGATACGATAAAGAATGCCTACTTTGAGAAATGCGGCGATCTGGTGATTACCTGCGGCGTCTATAAAAAATAACCTGTTCCCGAATAACGCCGGCCTGAATGGAATCCCAGTTCCAGATGCAAAAAAGCCACGCAAATGCGAGGCTTTTTTTATCTTGGCGTCCCCAAGGGGATTCGGTAACGTCCCGCGACCCCGGTTCGGCTTGCAAGCCGAAGCCTTTCGAATCCCCCTGCGCGAGCAGTGCTCGCCTGGCGCCGAATCGGGATAGGGGCGGCCAGTAATTGGTCGGTCCCCTCCCACACCACCCGGCATGCGGGTCCGCACCGGGCGGTTGAAACGGTTGAGGTCGGCAT
>MESE01000114.1 GCA_001770855.1 Burkholderiales bacterium RIFCSPLOWO2_02_FULL_57_36 | reverse complement strand
TTGCCTACGACAAGCTGTTGCAGGCATGGAAGGAAGGCCGCGTGAAGTAAACGGCGGGAACGCTGTGGCCGACCATCCAGTCCGGTGGTCGGTCACAGGCGTGCAATGACTGAATAAGGAATCCGTGTTTTTCTTTCCTTGATTGGCGCAACGCGAGTTGCGCCCTTTTTTCGCTTTAACCTTCAACAGACGCCGAACAGGTTTCGCATGTTTGCTGCGATGTCGTGTTCATCCGGATTTAAACGCATGCATATGCTCGATCTTGAGACAGCGATCCATGACGACTTCAAGCCCGTTCTCACGCGCCCTGGCGGCTGCTTCTTCGTTGACGACGCCTAGCTGCATCCACAGGCAGGGGGCGCCTATCGCGATCGCCTCTTCCGCGATCGGCAAAATTGCATCGGACTTGCGGAAGCAATCGACGATATCGATCTTGATCTTTTCTTTGGATAGTGCGGAAGCTGCTTCCTGAAGCGAAGCGTAGCAATATTCATCGAGGATGTAAGTGCCCGCATATGCAGGGTTTACCGGAATGATCCGATAGCCGTTTTGCTGCAGGTAGTCTGCAACCTCATGACTCGGGCGGGAGGTCTTTGCCGAAAGGCCGACGACCGCGATGGTTCGGCTGCGTTGCAGGATGTCTGGAATGGAATTGTTGGTCTTGGTCATTTGCGTACTCCGCAAAATAAAAAGCAGCCGAAGCTGCTTTTTATTGTACTGCTTTCACTGCGATCAGCGTTTCTGGCGCAGCTTCGCAATCGCCGCCAATTGAGCAACCGCAACCGCCAGTTCCGCCTGCGCCGTTGCGTAATCAATTTTCGATTCCCGATTGACCAATGCTTCTTCGGCCAATTTTTTCGCTTCCGCGGCTTTTGCTTCGTCGAGGTCGCCACCGCGAATTGCGGTGTCGGCCAGTACGGTGACGGTATGAGGCTGGACTTCGAGAATGCCGCCCGCGACAAAAACGAATTCATCCTCTGCCTGGCCGACCACCTTGATGCGTACCGCACCCGGACGGATGCGGGTAATCAAGGGGGTGTGCCGCGGATAAATGCCCAGCTCGCCCGCTTCACCCGGCAACGCGACGAATTCCGCTTCGCCCGAGAAGATCAGCGCTTCTGCGGAGACAACGTCAACGTGAATAGTGTTTGCCATGTTAAGACCTTATTTCATTCATCGATGGACCGATACGGACAGCAGCGCTGGCATTGTTTTGCCCGCGCCGCATGTCGAGCGATTATTGAATCTTGGTCGCTTTTTCAATCGCTTCTTCGATCGTGCCGACCATGTAGAACGCTTGCTCCGGCAAGTGATCCAGTTCACCGGATGCGATCATCTTGAAGCCCTTGATCGTGTCCTTCAGCGAAACGTATTTGCCCGGCGAACCGGTAAACACTTCAGCGACGTGGAACGGCTGCGACAGGAAGCGCTGCATCTTGCGTGCACGTGCGACCAGCAGCTTGTCTTCCGGCGCCAATTCGTCCATGCCCAGAATCGCGATAATGTCGCGCAATTCCTTGTAGCGCTGCAGCGTACCCTGCACCGCACGCGCGGTGTCGTAGTGGTCTTGACCGACGACCAGCGGATCGAGCTGACGCGAAGTCGAGTCAAGCGGATCAACCGCAGGGTAGATACCGAGCGATGCGATGTCACGCGACAGAACCACGGTGGAGTCGAGGTGAGCAAAGGTGGTAGCGGGCGATGGATCGGTCAAGTCATCCGCTGGAACGTAGACGGCCTGGATCGATGTGATCGAACCGGTTTTGGTCGATGTAATACGCTCTTGCAGACGACCCATTTCTTCGGCCAGCGTCGGTTGGTAACCCACCGCGGAAGGCATACGGCCCAGCAGCGCCGATACTTCGGTACCGGCCAGCGTGAAGCGGTAGATGTTATCGACGAAGAACAGCACGTCTTTACCTTCGTCGCGGAAGCCTTCGGCGATCGTCAATCCGGTCAACGCCACGCGCAGACGGTTGCCCGGCGGCTCGTTCATCTGACCGTAGACCATCGCGACCTTGGAATTTTCCGGGTTTTCGAGGTCGACTACTTTGGCTTCCGCCATCTCGTGGTAAAAGTCGTTACCCTCACGAGTACGCTCGCCCACACCGGCAAACACGGACAAGCCGCTGTGCGCCTTGGCGATGTTGTTGATCAATTCCATCATGTTGACGGTCTTGCCGACACCGGCGCCGCCGAACAAACCGACTTTGCCGCCTTTGGCGAACGGACAAACCAGATCGATCACCTTGATGCCGGTTTCAAGCAAATCCTGCGATGGCGACAAGTCGTCGTAGGCTGGTGCTTTACGATGGATCGACGCGGTTTGCGCGCTGCTCACCGGACCGCATTCATCGATCGGATTGCCCAGCACGTCCATGATGCGTCCCAGCGTCGCTTTACCGACCGGCACCATGATCGGGTTACCGGTATTCTGGATCGTCATGCCGCGACGCAGGCCGTCGGATGTACCCAGCGCAATGGTACGGACAATGCCGTCGCCAAGCTGCTGCTGTACTTCCAGGGTCAGTTCGGAGCCAGCCATCTTCAGGGCATCGTAAATTTTAGGCATCGCGTTGCGGGGAAACTCAACGTCCACCACAGCACCGATACACTGAACGATTTTGCCATCAGCCATTTTCGTTCCTTCAATTATTAAAGTTTAAATTCTTTTCAACGCATTTGTCACTAAACCGCAGCCGCACCGGCGACGATCTCGGACAGTTCCTTGGTAATCGCTGCTTGACGCGTCTTGTTGTAGATCAGCTTCAATTCACCGATCACGTTACCCGCGTTATCGCTCGCCGATTTCATCGCCACCATCCGTGCCGACTGCTCGGAAGCGAGGTTTTCAGCGACCGCCTGATAAATCAGCGCTTCGACGTAGCGCACCAGCAACTCATCAATCACAGTCGCGGGATCAGGCTCATACAGGTAGTCCCACGAATGGTTTCCCTTGTCGGCCTGCAACCGATCGCTCGCCAGCGGCAGCAACTGCTCCAGCACCGGCTCCTGCTTCATCGTGTTGATGAACTTGGTGTACACCAGGTAG
The DNA here is from genome assembly GCA_001770855.1 of Burkholderiales bacterium RIFCSPLOWO2_02_FULL_57_36. Taxonomy (GTDB): domain Bacteria; phylum Pseudomonadota; class Gammaproteobacteria; order Burkholderiales; family Burkholderiaceae_D; genus MESE01. The sequence continues at coordinate 12,510 of MESE01000114.1, read as the reverse complement.
ACTGCATCGAGCTTGCCTTCCTGGTACGCATCAAGCAAAACCTTGACCGGGCCGATCAGCTTGTCCAGGTGCGGTGTATCGCCGATCTGTACCGCGTGCGATACAACGCGCGCGCCGATACGGTTCAGGAAACCCAGCCCTTTGTTGCCGATCGCGACCGCTTCGATCTTGTTGCCTTGTCCTTCAACTTCGCGCAACTTGCTCGTCACGAGGCGCAGCGCGTTGGTGTTCAAGCCGCCGCACAAGCCCTTGTCGGTCGTGACCACGATAATGCCGACGGTCTTCGACTTGTCTTTCTTGATCAGGAACGGATGCGTGTACTCCGGATTTGCCGCGGCGAGATTGGAAGCGATATTACGAATCTTGTCACTGTAGGGACGAGCCGCCCGCATCCGCTCCTGCGCCTTGCGCATCTTGGATGCGGCGACCATTTCCATCGCCTTGGTGATCTTCTTCGTATTTTCTACGCTCTTGATCTTGCCGCGTATCTCTTTGCCTACAGCCATGAGTGCTTACTCCTTGTGCTGTGATCAGTACGCCGCGGATTTTTTGAAATCAGCAATCGCGGCGGACATGGCAGCTTCGCCGTCTTTGTCGAGTTGCTTGGTTTCTTCAATCTTTTGCAGCAATGCAGCTTGGCTGGCTTTCATGTAGCCATGCAGGCCTGCTTCAAACGGCAGTACTTTCTTGACTTCGACGTCGTCGAGGAATCCCTTGTTCACTGCGAACAGCGACACGGCCATCAGCGAAATCGGCAGCGGTGAATACTGTGCTTGCTTGAGCAGCTCGGTTACACGGGCGCCGCGCTCCAGCTGCTTGCGAGTCGATTCGTCGAGGTCGGAAGCGAACTGCGCAAACGCAGCCAATTCACGATACTGCGCCAAGTCGGTACGGATACCGCCGGACAGGTTTTTGATGACCTTGGTCTGAGCAGCACCACCGACGCGCGACACCGAAATACCGGCGTTGATCGCAGGACGGATACCGGCGTTGAACAGCGACGTTTCCAAAAAGATCTGGCCGTCGGTAATCGAAATCACGTTGGTCGGAACGAATGCGGACACGTCGCCAGCCTGGGTTTCAATGATCGGCAATGCGGTCAATGAACCGGTCTTGCCTTTGACTGCGCCGTTGGTGAACTTCTCGACGTAGTCGGGATTCACGCGCGCTGCGCGCTCGAGCAGACGGGAGTGGAGATAGAACACGTCGCCGGGATACGCTTCGCGGCCTGGTGGGCGGCGCAGCAGCAGCGACACTTGACGATACGCGACCGCTTGCTTGGACAGATCGTCGTACACGATCAGCGCATCTTCGCCGCGGTCACGGAAGTATTCGCCCATCGCGCAGCCGGAGTAAGCCGATACATATTGCATCGCTGCCGACTCGGAAGCGGTTGCGGCGACCACGATCGTGTATTCCATCGCGCCATGCTGTTCCAGCGAGCGCACGATGTTCTTGACGGTGGATGCTTTCTGGCCGATAGCGACATAGATACACACCATGCCCTGGCCCTTCTGGTTGATGATCGCATCGACCGCTACCGCCGACTTGCCGGTTTGACGATCGCCGATGATCAACTCACGCTGGCCACGACCGATAGGCACCATCGCGTCGATTGACTTCAAGCCGGTTTGCATCGGCTGTGAAACGGATTGACGTGCGATAACGCCCGGCGCGATCTTTTCGATCGGCGCGGTCATTTTTGCATTGATCGGGCCTTTGCCGTCGATCGGCTGACCGAGCGCGTTGACCACGCGGCCGAGCAGCTCCGGGCCGATCGGCACTTCCAGAATACGACCGGTACATTTGACCGTATCGCCTTCGGAGATGTGCTCGTACTCGCCCAGGATAACGGCGCCGACCGAGTCGCGCTCGAGGTTCAGCGCGAGGCCGAACGTATTGCCTGGAAATTCCAGCATCTCGCCTTGCATCGCGTCGGACAGACCGTGAATGCGGACGATGCCGTCGGTTACGGAAATAACCGTGCCTTGATTGCGAATCTCAGCGGTGTCGCCGAGCCCCTGGATCCGGCTCTTGATCAGTTCGCTGATTTCAGACGGGTTGAGTTGCATACTAACTCCTAAAAATAATCTCTGTGCTTACCTAGGGCTCTGACCGCCGAGTGTTGAAAACTCAGGCAGCTAAAGCAACATGCATCTGTTGCAGCTTGGCGCGTACCGAAGTGTCAAACACTTCATCACCGACCACCACGCGCACTCCGCCGATCAACGACTTATCGACAACGACCGTCGGATTTAGTTTGCGGCCGAATTTCTTTTCCAGCGTTGTAACCAAGTCGTTCAGTTGACCGTCCGAAAATTCGAACGCGCTGGCGATTTCAGCGTCGGCTGCACCCTCTTGTGCGTTCTTCAGCAGTTGAAATTGACCTGCGATTTCCGGCAACAAGGTCAGTCGGCCGTTCTGCACCAGCATGCCGATGAAGTTTTTGGCTTCGGCGCCGACCGGGGACTTGAGCGCAGACAAGAATACGTCGGCGATCTGTTGATCGGACACGTTCGGGTTGTGCGCCATTGCCTTGACATCAGGATGAGCTGCAACGTGCGCCATCTCGGAAACGAGATCGGACCATGCCGACAGATTGCCGGACTTGGCCACGCGAAACAGCGCTTCTGCATAAGGGCGAGCAATCGTTGCGATTTCAGCCATGATTACAGCTCTACCTTGAGTTGATTCAACAATTCGGCATGTGCCGCTGCATTGACTTCGCGTTTCAGAATCTGCTCGGCGCCTTTGACTGCAAGACCGGCTACCTGGCCGCGCAATTCTTCGCGTGCCCGGGTTACCTGCTGCTCCGCATCGGCTTTGGCTGCGGCGATAATGCGCGCAGCTTCTTCGGAAGCGGTTCTTTTGGCGTCGTCAATGATTCCCTGGGCGCGCTTTTCAGCGTCGCCAATGCGCTTCTGGCCTTCGTCGCGGGCAACCGCGAGTTCTGCCTGAACGCGTTTTGCGGCGGCAGCCATTTCCGCCTTGCCGCGGTCAGCGGCAGCCAAGCCGTCCGTGATCTTCTGCGCGCGCTCGTCGAGCGCTTTCATCAGCGGCGGCCACACGAATTTCATCGTGAACCACGCAAGGATGAAGAAGACCACGAACTGCGCAAACAATGTTGCATTTAAGTTCACGGTGATTTCCTTCTCAGATTAACGTGTGGCGAATCTTTTGGCTCTGAAAAATCGGAGCCGACGGATAAGCTTTGAGTTAGCCGGTAAACGGATTGGCGAACGCGAACATCATTGCGATACCGACACCGATCAGGAACGCCGCATCGATCAGACCTGCCAACAGGAACATCTTGGTTTGCAGGGTATTCATCAACTCGGGTTGACGAGCCGATGCTTCAATGAATTTGCCGCCCATGATACCGATACCGATACATGCGCCGATAGCGCCGAAACCGATGATCAAACCTGCAGCCAATGCGACGAAAGCGACGTTAGTCATGAGAACTCCTTAGATAGTCAAAGTCAAAAAATTAAAACCAAAATACTGCGAAAACTGCACTTGCTTCAAGACCGGATCAATGCCCTTCATGCGCCTGGCCGAGATACACCAGCGTCAGCATCATGAAAATAAAGGCTTGCAAGGTCACGATAAGAATATGGAAGATCGCCCACAGCGTGCCGGCGAATACATGCATGCCGAAACCCCACCAGGTCGCGGTGGAGCCGAGCAACGCGATCAACAGGAACACCAGTTCGCCCGCATACATGTTTCCAAACAGTCGCATGCCCAGCGATACTGTTCGTGCGACGAACTCAATGATGTTCAAGCCGAGATTCGGAATCCACAGTGCCGGATGCGAACCGAATGGCGCACAGAACAATTCATGAACAAATCCGCCGACACCCTTGATCTTGATGTTGTAATAGATCATCAGAGTGAACACGCCGAGCGCCATGCCCATCGTGCCGTTCAAGTCGGCAGTCGGCACCACGCGATGATACGCATTCGGGAAACCAAGGAAGCTGAAAATCGTCGCGAACAAATCGACCGGCAGGAAATCCAGCGAGTTCATCAAGAACACCCAGATGAATACCGTCAATGCCAGCGGCGCGATGAAGGTGCGATTGCCGTGAACGATCGCCTTGGATTGGTCTTCGACCATTTCCACTATGATCTCGACAAATGCCTGAAAACGGCCCGGTACGCCGGATGTTGCGCGACGCGCGGCCAGCCACATCAGGGTACAGGCAACGATGCCCATCGCGACAGACCAGAACACGGTATCGAGGTTAATGATGGAAAAATCGACGACCTTATCCTGGTGCTTGGTAGACAAATGCCCCAAGTGATGGATGATATATTCCGAGGGCGTTGGCGCGTGCGCAACGCCGTCTACAGCCGTTGAAGATGCCATGTCAGTGCCTAAACAATAAAATAATGTAACTTTTCAGTGCCACGATGAACCCGGCGATCAGCGCCAGCCAGTTCAAATCGCGGTACAGCCAGGCGATTGCAGCCAACAGCGCAACCGTCAATGCAATCTTGATAAATTCGCCAATGAAAAATGTCATTGGATTGGCGCCCGCGCCTTTTTGCACATTCGCAAACAAGCGCAACGCAAACAGCGCATTTGGGACCACACAACACAAGCCACCCAAGACCGCGGAAAACATCGCGTGCATCCCGCCGAGCATTCCGGCGATGGCGCCGGCGACAACGGTAGTCGCGAGTTGCAACAGGACTAGACGCAGCATACTTGTCCAAAATTATGCAACCCGTGGCGACTCTTTCGAGTGCCCGGTCCGGGCTTGCGGGAATTTCTGGCGGAGCTTTGGGTTGAGAGTGTTCTGTGAAGCCACGGGATTATAAGGGTTTTCCACAGTGCCCGTCAAACCTTTGCGTGGGCGCAATTAGCCGGCTTGCGAATGAGGTACATACAATGCTCGGTTGCCGACCGACCAATCCGGCTATCGCCTTTTAGTATGCATATTGTCTCTGGCGGGCCGGTTCATGTCCGCCTATCCGCGCATTTTTGCAATGATGCCGTCCAGCGCATCGAGATCGGCGAAATCGATGATCAGTTGCCCTTTGTTCCTGGCACTCAGCTTGATGGCAACAGAACTTGCCAACAAATCGGAAAGTTCTTCCTCCAGGCGTGCGATATCCCGCGACTTTTCCTTGCTTGCCGTACGCGGTTTGGCGCCTGTCGATTGCTCGATGGTGGTTTTTACCACGAGCTTTTCCGCGTCACGCACCGACATGCGCTTGGCGACGATTTGATTCGCCAGTGTAATTTGCATTGCCGCGTCGACGGCCAGCAATGCGCGCGCATGCCCCATATCGATATCGCTTGCCATCAGCATGGTTTGTACCGGCTTGGCCAGGTTTAGCAGCCGAAGCAAATTCGATACCGCGCTGCGCGACCGCCCGACCGCGCTGGCCGCCTGCTCGTGCGTGAAATTGAAATCGGCGATCAGGCGGTGAATGCCTTGCGCTTCTTCCAATGGATTGAGATCTTCGCGCTGGATGTTTTCGATCAGCGCCATCGCCGCCGCAGCCTGATCGTCAACGTCCTTGACCAGTACAGGCACTTCAGTCAATCCGGCCAGCTGCGCTGCGCGAAAGCGGCGTTCGCCGGCGATGATCTCATAGCCGGTGGCGCCGTTGCCTGACGCCACCGGGCGTACCAGGATTGCCTGCAGCACGCCTTGCGCCTTGATCGATGCGGCGAGCTCATTCAACGCGCCCTCATCCATCCTGGTGCGAGGCTGGTATTTGCCGGCCTGCAGTTCGCTGACCGGCAGGGTCAGCGGCGCGCCGGCAATGGCGGGCGCCGCCTCGCTGAAGTTGCTGGAGCCGCCGAGCAGTGCGTCGAGACCGCGGCCGAGGCCCTTGGGTTTTTTGGTGACCATTGTTCAGAACCTGTATTGTCTTAAATTGATTTGATTCGCTCGACCATTTCAGCGCCGAACGCGATGTAGGCTTGCGCCCCTTTCGATATAGGATCGAAGGTGACACCTGGCATGCCATACGATGGCGCTTCGGCCAAGCGCACGTTGCGCGGAATGATGGTTTTGAATACCTTGTCGCCGAAATGCTCTTCCAGTTGGGCGGAAACCTGTTGCGACAAGGTCATGCGCGGATCGAACATCACGCGCAGCAAGCCGATGATCTTGAGATCGGGATTGAGATTCGCATGCACTTTCTTGATGGTGTTGACCAGGTCCGACAGGCCTTCCAGCGCATAGTACTCGCACTGCATCGGAATGATCACGCCGTGCGCGGCGCACAAGCCGTTCAAGGTCAGCATCGACAAAGCGGGCGGACAATCGATCAGCATGAAATCGTATTCCGCCTCAACCGCTGCCAGCGCATTCTTCAAACGTTTTTCGCGATTATCCAGTTCGACCATTTCAACTTCGGCGCCAGCCAGTTCGCGATTTGCCGGTAGCACATCGAACCGCCCGGTCTCGGACCGCTTGCGCGCTTCGTTGACATCGGACATGCCGAGCAGCACTTCGTAGATCGATGTCTTGAGTTCCGCCTTGTTGACCCCGGCGCCCATGGTCGCATTGCCTTGCGGGTCGAGATCGACCAGCAATACGCGTTGATTGTGCTGGGCAAGGCCGGCAGCAAGATTGACGGCCGTGGTGGTCTTCCCTACTCCACCTTTTTGGTTGGCGACACAGAAAATTTTTGCCATGGATTGCTTTAGTTTGTAGTCAATTTAATGCCGAAACCAACAAGAAATATGCCGGCCGCTTTTGATGCGAGGGTTGCGATGCGTCGATTGTTTTTGAGCCGGACCGCGGTAGCGTTTCCCGCCAATACCAACAAACTTCCATATAACAAGGTACAACTGGAAATGATTGCCGCCATCGCGATGAATGTGGCGCTGCCCTGGTGCATGATGGGATCAATAAAGAGCGGGAAAAATGCCATATAGAACACAATCGCTTTCGGATTGATGATGGTAACCAAAAATCCACGCTGAAAATCGACCGCATTGGAAAACGGCACTGCCGCCGCAACGCTTTCGCCTCGCGCAAAGAGCAGTCTTAAACCGAGATAAACCAGATAGGCGGCGCCCAGGTACTGCAAGCCCTTGAACAGCATTGGATTGGCTTGCAACAGCGCGGCAAGCCCGAGTGCGGCAAGCAGCATCAACGCCGCGTCGGCGAGCATAAGTCCTGCCAGTGAGGCAAAGCCGCCGCGCACGCCTCGCTGCGCAGTGCAAGTCAGCACACAGAACGTACCTGGCCCTGGCAGCATCAGAAATACCATGGTCGCGGCAATCAGTTGCCATGCATCGGTGATGCCCAATAGATGAAGCGCCTGGTTCATTTTCCAATCATCCTTGCTGAAGCAATGCGCTCGGTTCGATGAAAACCAGATGGCGTTCGGCGCCAAGGCCGGGCACAGTCAACGATCTCAGTTCGGCGACCCTCCACTCCGACGGCAGGCGCATTATTTCATCTTGCGGCGCGACCCCCTTCATCGCAATGAATTGTCCGCCGTCAGCCAGCAAATGCGCCGACCATTTGACGAAATCGGATAGATCGGCGAATGCGCGCGACGTAATCACATCGAACTTTTGCGGAGTCTGCAATTGCTCTACTCGTGCGGTATGGACACTGACATTGGTCAGGCCGAGTTCGACTTTTGCTTGCGTCAGAAATGCGGTTTTCTTGTGCACCGTGTCGATCATCGATATCCGCATGGCGGGATACGCTTCGGCGGCCCAGATCGCCAGGACCATTCCCGGCAGTCCGCCTCCGGCACCCACATCCAGTACATTTCTCGCGCCTGAAAACGCGGTTACCACCGCCAGCGAGTCGAGCAAATGCTGAGTGACCATGTGGGCCGGGTCGCGCACTGCGGTCAAGTTATAGACGGCGTTCCATTTTGACAAAAGCGCAAGGTAGTCAATCAAGCGCGCGGTCTGCGTGCCGCTCAATTCCAGATGCAGCGCAGTCGCGCCCTTCACCAGTGCTTGCGTCAATCCGACACGATCGAATTCTTTCATTGCGTGCCCGTTCTCAGGCCAAAGCCTGGGTATCTATCGGCACTGCCGCGAATTCCTTGAAGCCGCCTTTTTTCAGATGCACCAGCAACAATGAAATTGCTGCGGGCGTGACGCCGGAAATGCGCGACGCCTGGCCTAGCGTTTCGGGCCGATGCTTGTCGAGCTTTTGCCGCACCTCCATCGACAACGCAGCAACGGCAAGATAGTCGAAATCGGCCGGGAGCTTCAAATTTTCAAAATACTCATGCCGCTCGACCTCTTTCGCCTGGCGATCGATATAGCCGGCATATTTAAGCTGGATTTCGATTTGCTCCTTGACGGCATCATCAAGCGGCTCGGAACCGGCAAAACTCTGGCCGTCGATGCCTTGCAGCGTCATCAGATTATCGTAACCAATATTCGGCCGGCGCAGCAGGTCAGCGAGCGCATACTCTCGCTCTATCGCCTTGCCCAAAACACGTTGTGCTTCGGCATCGGCAACGATACGCGGACTGATCCAAGTCGATTTGAGACGTTCGAGTTCGCGCGCAACCGCTTCGCGCTTTTTCTCGAATAGCGCCCATTGCACATCACCGACACAGCCGAGTCCGCGGCCGATTTCCGTCAGCCGCATGTCGGCATTGTCTTCACGCAGGCTCAAACGATATTCGGCTCGGCTGGTAAACATCCGGTATGGCTCCAATACGCCTTGCGTAATCAAGTCATCGACCAGCACCCCCAGATACGCTTCGTCGCGGCGCGGCGTCCATGCATCACGCTCCCCGGTTTGCAACGCGGCGTTCAAACCGGCCAGCATGCCCTGTGCCGCCGCCTCTTCATAGCCGGTGGTGCCATTGATCTGTCCGGCGAAAAACAAGCCTTGGATAATTTTGGTTTCCAGCGATGCTTTCAAGCCGCGCGGATCGAAGTAGTCGTATTCGATCGCATAGCCGGGCCGCAAAATATGCGCCTGTTCCAGGCCACGCATCGAGCGCACCAATTCCAATTGCACGTCGAACGGCAAACTCGTCGAAATACCGTTCGGGTAATATTCGTTGGTGGTCAAGCCTTCCGGCTCCAGGAAAATCTGGTGTGATGCCTTGCCGGCGAATCGGTGTATTTTGTCTTCGATCGATGGGCAGTATCTCGGGCCGACACCTTCGATCACGCCGGTGTACATCGGGCTGCGATCGAGGCCGGCCCGGATGATATCGTGGGTGCGGTCGTTGGTATGCGTGATCCAGCATGGCAACTGCCGCGGATGCATGGCGACCGATCCCATGACGGAAAATACCGGAATCGGATCTAGATCGCCGGGCTGCTCCTGCATCACTGAAAAATCAATGGTGCGTCCGTCGATGCGCGGCGGGGTCCCGGTTTTCAAACGTCCCTGCGGCAATTTCAATTCTTTCAGCCGCGCCGACAATGAGACCGCTGGCGGATCGCCAGCCCTGCCCGCCGAATAATTATTCAAGCCGACATGAATTTTCCCGTCAAGGAAAGTGCCGGCAGTTAACACCACCGCCCGACTGCGAAACCGAATACCGACCTGAGTAACGGCGCCGACTACGCGATCACCCTCCACCATCAAGTCATCAACGGCCTGCTGAAACAACCATAGATTCGGCTGATTCTCCAGTCGTGAACGGATCGCCTGTTTATAGAGAATCCGATCCGCTTGGGCACGCGTAGCGCGAACAGCAGGACCTTTGGAAGAATTCAGGATACGGAATTGAATGCCCGCCTCATCGGTGGCAATTGCCATTGCACCACCCATGGCATCCACCTCCCTGACCAAATGCCCCTTCCCGATGCCGCCGATTGACGGATTGCAAGACATCTGGCCCAGCGTTTCAATATTGTGGGTAAGCAAGAGGGTTTTTTGCCCCATGCGCGCCGAAGCGAGCGCGGCCTCGGTACCGGCATGACCGCCGCCAACAACAATAACGTCAAATTCTATAGGAAATAACATAGGTGTAGCGCAATGAGGCAGGAGCAGAGGCGAGATTATAAAGGCTTTTTCAACGCCCTTACTCATGTCCGAGCAATTAGTCTGACATTTGTTTCACGTGGAACATAAATCCATGAGTATCAATAGCCGGAAATTTGGACAGATCACACCGGGAAAATGTTCCACGTGAAACATCCACAACGCTACTTGAAAAACGCGTCATATCCGGTTTTCAGGATTAATGCCGACACTACATATAGAAAAACGACTCTCACGAATTCGCTTCCGCGCCGAATCGCCAAATTGCTGCCGACAACAGAACCTGCCACATTGCACATCGCCATGAGCAACCCCAGCTGCCACAACAAATGACCGCTATAACCGAACCACAACAAGGCTGCAAAATTGCATGCGACATTGACGATCTTGGCCACTGCCGAAGCCCCCAAAAAGTCGAAGCCGAAAAAGCGGATAAATAAAAACACCAAGAAACTCCCCGTTCCTGGTCCAAAGAATCCGTCATAAAACCCGATACTTCCCCCTATTGCGACAGCAATGACTTTCTCTTTCATTCCGTTATGCAAAGGCTTGTGGATGCTTCCAAAATCCTTGCGCATGAAGGTATAGCCGGCAACCGCCACCAAAATGAAAGGCAGCAGCTTTCGAATAAAGTCCGGAGGAATATGGGTGACGGTATAAGCGCCCAGGAAAGCCAGGGCAAACGCGGCGGCCGATGCCGGTGCCGCGGTACCCCACTCGATCCGGACCCGCCGCGCAAAGCTGATCGCGGCAGCGCCTGTGCCCCAAACACCGGCGAGCTTACTGGTGCCAAGCAAGGTGGCCGGAGCCGTGTTCGGCAAAGCCGCGAACAAAGCCGGGATCTGGATCAATCCGCCGCCGCCGACCACTGCATCAATCAATCCCGCCAAAAATGCAGCCGCACCAAGAATGAAGAAAAAATCGGGCATGTCAAGAAAGCCCGGATGGACAGCGATACACGGTTCGACTCGCAATAATTATCGGGCGCTGAAAAATGACTGTCATCGGAGGGCGCGGAATGCGGTTGAGTTGCATGGATCGGAAATCAAAACTGGTGTTGGGCGCCTGTCATTTTACCTGTGGCAACCCCTGCCCGCATCCAAACTATTTCATCATTTTCAATCCGCGCCATCGATTGCGAGTTGCTACAATACCGGTCAAAGGAGACTGACAACTGATGGATACATTCAATGCTTTTACTTTCAGCACCGTACCGAATATCGTGTGCGAATTGGGGGCGGCCAAACGCTTGGGCGCTTTGGTCAAACAGCACTTTCCGAATGTCCGCAATGCATTGGTCGTGACTGATGCCGGCTTCTTGAAGACGGGACTGGTGGATACGCCCGTCGCCAGTTTGAAAGCGGAAAATTTATCGGTAAGAATCTATTCCGACGTATTGGCCGATCCGCCGGAAGCCATCGTGCTGCAAGCGGCACAGGATGCCAGAGAAAACAAAATTGACTTGGTCATCGGCTTGGGCGGCGGCAGTTCGATGGATGTCGCCAAACTGATCGCTGTCTTGTCTGCCAGCGACCAGCCACTCAATACCATGTACGGCATCGGTAATGTCAAAGGCGGCAGATTGCCATTAGTGCAAGTGCCCACTACCGCTGGAACCGGCTCCGAGGTTACACCAATCTCCATTGTGACGACTGGTGAAACCACTAAAATGGGTGTCGTGTCGCCGCAGCTTTACGCCGACCTGGCCATTCTAGATGCGGAATTGACCATCGGATTACCGGCAAAAGTCACCGCAGCTACCGGCATCGACGCAATGGTGCACGCAATTGAAGCCTACACCTCCCGCGTTAAAAAAAATCCTCTGTCGGATATGTTGGCGCGTCGCGCACTTGCCTTGCTCGTCAACAACCTGATTCCTGCGTGCGAGCAAGGCAAAAATCTGGATGCACGCCAGTCGATGCTGCTCGGCGCGATGCTTGCCGGACAAGCTTTTTCCAATGCGCCGGTTGCCGCAGTGCATGCCCTCGCCTATCCGATCGGCGGCATTTTTCATGTGCCGCACGGACTATCCAATGCGCTGGTGCTGCCGCATGTGCTGCGATTCAATACCCCCAACGCGGCGCCGCTATACGCGGAACTGGCTCAGATCGTCGCGCCCGACGCGCAAGGCAGCAGCGAAGCACGCAGCCATGCACTGATCACAATGCTAGAAAATATTGCCGCCCGGGTCGGTATTGAAACCCGGTTAACGCAAGTCGGTATTGCATCGTCCGATCTTGACCGGCTGGCCGACGACGCGATGTTGCAGACACGGCTGCTGACCAACAACCCGCGCGAACTGTCGCGCGACGACGCGAGAGCTATTTACGCCGCAGCGCTTTAGGAAGGAATATTCCGTTTGGTTGTAAGCAAGTAAGCAGACCAATAAAAAAGGGAGCGTTTATAACGCTCCCTTTTTGACATCGGCTTGCGATCGCTTGGCTAATGTGCCGCCGGCCGCTTGACCCATGCCAGCACCTCGCCGACAATGCCGCGCCGGAACGCCAGCACGCACACGATGAAGATAAACCCGGTCACGATCGTCACCGACTCC
>MESE01000113.1 GCA_001770855.1 Burkholderiales bacterium RIFCSPLOWO2_02_FULL_57_36 | reverse complement strand
CAGCCCCCGCGAGTTCCGTGTGGTGGCGTCCCCCAAAGTGATTGAATTGTTCCTCGATGAAGAGAGCCAGCATTTGGCAGGTTTAAGTGAGTTCATCGGCAAACCGGTGTCGCTGCAAAGCGAAGCGGCGATGGGGCAAGAGCAGTACGACATTGTGTTGATGTAGGGTTGGCATGACTAAACGCTTGCGCATTGCGGTCCTGAGTCGCAACTTTGCCACTACAGGCGGCGGGGCAGAGCGCTATTCCATTGCTGTGGTGGAGCAATTGGCTCCACGCCATGACATTCATGTGTTTGCTCAAAACATAGAGCATGTGTTTCTCGGTGTGACCTACCACAAGGTGCCAATGCCCATGCGTCGGCCACGCTGGATCAACCAGTTGTACTTTGCATTTGCTACGTGGCGCGCCACCCGCCATGGGTTTGACATCGTGCATTCGCATGAAAACACCTGGCACGGCAATGTGCAGACCGTGCATGTGTTGCCCGTCATGCACACCTTGTTTGATGGGCGGCAAGGTGCTGCATTGGTGTTGCGTTGGCTCAAGGTGCTGACTAGCCCGCGCTTGCTGGCGTATCTGTGGCTGGAAAAACGTCGTTATGCCTGGGCGCTTAAAAAACGGGTGGTGTGCGCTTCTTCCTCCCTGAAAGCGGTGCTGCAGAGGGTCTACCCAGAGGCGGCCACCATGCTGGAGGTGGTAACGCCTGGCGTGCAGGCGGTGCCGGGCCCTGCGTCCGCAGAGGTCCGGCGCACGGCACGCCATGCGTTGGGACTGCCTGAGGAAGGGCCGCTGCTGCTGTTTGTTGGCAATGATTTTGTCCGCAAGGGCCTGCCCACCTTGCTGGAGGCGCTGGCGCAGCTGGCCCCGCACACGCTCCTGGCCGTGGTGGGCAAAGGCGAAAGCCAGTTGCAGATGCAACGTGTGGCGCAGCGCCTTGGATTGGCTCCACGTGTGCACTTTCTGGGCAGTCTGCGCGACATGGCGCAGGCCTACGGCGCGGCCGACATGCTGGTGCATCCCACGCTGGAAGACTCGTACGGCATGGTGGTGCTGGAGGCGATGGCGCATGGCCTGCCGGTCATCGTGAGCGATGCGCCATACAGCGGCATCGCGCTGGACCTGGCGGAGGGCCACAACGCCTTGCTGTTGAAAGACCCCGCCGATGCTGCGCAACTGCGTGCCGCGATTCAGCGTGTCCAAGGCGAAGCCGCTTTGGCGCACAGCCTGGGCGCAGAGGCCATGCGCTTTGCCCAGGCCCATGCATGGCAACAGGCCGCGGCTGACTATGAGAGCCTGTACGGTGGAATTGCCAGGCCGTTCAAACAGCGCTGGCTGGTGCTGTCGCATGCGTTCAATATGGATGGCCGCGCGGCCAGCCAGACCATCACCGACAAGCTGCCGCATATGGAAGCTGCGGGCATAGAGCTGGTGGTGCTGAGCGGTGTGTCGGGCCGCAGAGACACGCACTATGAGCATTACCAGCTGTGGCCTGCAGGACCCGCGGGCATTCGTTTTGAGCTGCGGCACGTGCTGCGCAAACACCTGAAGTCGCCCGTGGCCTACCGCCTGGCCATGGTGCTGCTGTCTTTGCCGTTGCTGCCTTTCATGCTGTTGGAAAAGCTGCTGCGACCCGTGGAAAGCTCCTGGTCCTGGTGGTTGACCGCCTACCTCAAGGGGCGGTTGCTAGCATGGCGCAAACCCTTTGACCTGATTTACTCTACCGGAGGCGCTTTTGCGGCTCATATTGCAGGGCGTGCGTTGCAGCGCGCCACCGCGACACGGTGGTTGGCTGAAGTGCACGACCCGTTGGTCACTCCAGGGCGTGAGGACGCGCTCGATCAGACTGCACAGGAAAAAATGCAAGCGCGTGTAGAGCATGTGATTTGCGAACACGCTGACCTAGCTATCTGGTTTACGGATCAGGCACTGGCTAGTGCAGCCCAACGCAACCCATTGCTGAATGGTAGAGGCCGAGTGATGTTGCCAGGTATTGATCCGCCCTTTCAAATCAGGCCGCATTATCATCCGGGGGCGCGATTTGTCATTGGCCACTTTGGCTCATTGTCATCCACCAGAAACCTGGGGCCCGTTCTTGAAGCGGTAGACCAACTCCGTGGGCGACGCCCTGACCTCGTAGAAAGCATCGAAATCCATGTGTATGGTGGCCCTCTTGACGAAGTGACAAGCGCGAGGCTTACGGCATCGCCCCTTCACTTTAACGTACGTCATTTCGGACGTATTGAGGCCGATCCCCTCACCGGATTGAGTGGGCGGATGCAGATTTTGCGACGCATGCGTTCGGTGGATGTCTTACTACTGCTGCACGGCGAGGAGCCTATCTGCGCCGAATACATACCGTCCAAGCTGTATGAGTATCTTTGGATGCAGCGGCCCATACTGGCTATTGTGCATCGCAACCTCCAGATGGAACGCATCCTACTTGAACAAGGCCACAGTGTCGTTCTTTCTAAGCCAGATGAGGAGGTAGGGGCGCTAGGCGCAGGTTTAGCCTGGACATTGGAGGAGTTGTTTGACCGGTGGCGAGAGCATGGCTTGCCGGACAATGGCAGGGATAGCCCTTACTCTACGCAAGCCGCTGTGACCGCGATGCTTGAATGGACCAATGAGTGCTGTCCCCGCAATCCATGAATAAGCTGAACTATCGACCGGATGTGGACGGTTTGCGTGCGATTGCCGTATTGGCGGTGCTGGGCTTTCACGCCTTCCCCACGCTATTTCCTGGTGGCTTTGTCGGTGTGGATGTGTTCTTTGTGATTTCTGGGTATCTGATTACCCGCATCCTATTACAAGCGCCGCAAGGTGAGGGTATTCGTATCCGTAGTTTTTATGCGCGGCGTATTGTTCGAATATTTCCGGCCTTGATCGTGGTGTTGGCTGCATGCTTGTTCGCCGGATGGCATACCTTGCTGGCTGCTGAATACAAACAACTTGGGAAGCATGTGTTCGCTGGTGCAGGTTTCGTTTCCAATCTCGCACTCTGGTTCGAGGCGGGATACTTTGACGCTGTGTCTGAGAGCAAACCGCTGCTGCATCTCTGGTCGCTAGGAATTGAAGAGCAGTTCTATATTTTTTGGCCATTGGCGTTGGTGGCGTTTACGCGGTATCGGTGCTCGCCTCTCCCATGGGTTGGTGCAACGTTGCTCTGCTCGCTGTGTTACTCGGGCTTGCTGGTCTGGCAAGATCGAACGCAAGCTTTTTACTCGCCGTTGCCGCGGGCTTGGGAACTACTTGCGGGTGCCGTGCTGGGGTATATGCAACATAGCAACAAACACACAGTTTTGCTTCGACTCAACGGTCCGGCAACTGCATGGGTGGGCCTGCTGCTGTTGATGATGAGCGTGTTTTTTTTACGTTCCAGTGATATGTTTCCAGGCTTATGGGCGCTGCTACCGGTGATCGGTGCAGTTTTTCTCTTAGCAGGAACGCCGTCCTCATGGTTGAATTCTCGATTACTAGCCCATCCTGTGATGGTGAACATCGGACTGATCAGCTACCCCCTCTATCTGTGGCATTGGCCGCTCATCAGTTTTGCCAGCATCATCCACAGCGGTCAGCCTGACTGGGACGTTTGCCTAGCCTTGTTGGCGGCCAGTTTCCTGCTTGCTACTACCACCTACCAGTTGGTTGAAAAACCAATTCAAAAAATGGTGCGAAAAGGGGAGGGAAAATTGGTGTTGACTCTGCTCGTGACAATGATGGTGTTGTTGGGTTTGATGGGGAAAAATGTATATGACCGCGATGGACTGGAGCGCATTCGGTACAAGACCCTGATTGGACTGGATGCAGCATCGCAAAGGGACTTTGTGGAATGGGAACATAGCGGATTGATCACACAATCGAACTGTAGAATACCATTTCAGTTTCCGGGCAGAGAGTACTGTCTGACCAAGCATGTGGAGCGCCCGCCCACCGCTGCGCTGATTGGGGATAGTCATGCCTTTCACGCCTATTGGGGTATTGCTGAAGCGCTGGATCAAATTGGGGAAAATCTCATTTTGGTTGGGCGCGGCGCATGTGTGCCCTTGATCGATTACTCACGAGGGCGTGACGAAGACCTCTGCCAGCCCCATATGAATGCGATGCTTTCCTACGCAGCAAATGAACCGAATATCAAGAAAATCATTCTGGTATTCCGCGGGCGATATTTGCCTAACGAGGCAGATCCCCAGACGCAGTCTCGGTTTCGGTCCAGCCTGGAACGCACTCTCAGTCGCTTGCTGGCTGCTGGGAAAAACGTCTACTATTTGCTTCCGGTGGTCGAACCGGGTTTTGATCCACGTCTGTGTCTTGGTAATCTGCCTTTTGGACGGCAATCTCCCATGCCCTGCGATATTTCCCGTTCACGTGACGCAGAAAAGACTGTGCTCTTGCGCAGTATTGTGATGATGGTGGTGAAAAAATACCCTAACGTTGAACTGATGGATCCCAACAACTACCTGTGCGATGGTGACATCTGCCCCGTGATTCGGAACACACATCCCATGTTCAAAGACGAAAATCATTTGTCCTATAGCGGCTCGCTGTTCTTGGGCACGACGATGCCTTGGTCTGAGCATGATCGAACAAATCCCCGCGCGCCATGAATATTACGGATGCTTCTTCTATGCAGAGAATATTTAACGCATGCTTTTTGGGCCTGCTGGCGATATTACCCATGTCCAACACCATTGCCTTGCGTAATCTGTTGTTGTTGGTGCTTGTTTGTCTAGTCCTCTTTTTTCTGTGTTTTCGCCGTGGGCAGTTGGCATTGCCCCTGGGTAAGGCATGGAAAAAAGTGCCATCGGTTGTTCTGGTTTGGGTGGTCTTTCTGTTCTTGTTCCCGTTGTGGGCAGTGCAAGGTAGCGTAGCCTGGGAGAATCTGGCTGGACAATGGGTGGAATCCCTTCTTGCTGGCTTCGTGGGTGCTGGGGCCGTGTTGCTACTAGGTCAGCATGGCCCGAGCTTGTGGCTGTTGGCCTTGGCTAGTTCCTTTTCGCTAGGGCTGCAGTTGCTATTGAGTCTGGCGGCATTGGGCGGATTGCTGAGTGCCGATTTTTATGCAGATCCCAATTTTGCGACGGTATGGGGTTCTTTCCTTCAACTGAAGTCCGCTGGGGTGGGCCCGGTATGGCATTGGCAGAATTTTCTTACGGGATTTCGAGGCATTGAACCCATGCACGGAAATCTTGGTTACGCGGCTTGCCAAGCAATCGTCTTATTGAGTGTTTGCTTTTTAATGGCTTGGCGTGGACAAAACAAAAAAATAATGTTCGCGTCAGGTGCGATTGCTGGTCTGTGTTTTTTAAGCATTTTGATTGCGCATTCCCGAGGTGCAATTTTGTATGGATTGTTGATCCTCGCAGCGAGCGCTCTGGCGTACGCTTGGAAGATGCGTGTGCCGTTGGCAATCACGTCTGCAAGGTCAAGAACACTGCGTAGCTTGCTGAGCCGTTCCTTCATAGGGGTTGCATTGTCCGTATTTGTATTCATTGGCTTGCAATCGGTGCGTCATGATGAACGCTGGTTCTCAATGGTTGACAAAGTGGAGCTTGGTTTACTGAGCGATGAACCTCTCAGGCTTCTGTGCGAAGGCATTTCCAGTGAAAGCGAAGCGCGTATTCGTGAAAAATTTTCCCATGGTGATCCAGCCTACGCACAAGTGCTGCTGGATGGGCTGAAGCTGCAGGACGGTGGACGTATTTTGTTAATGCGTGCTGGATTCGATTTGGCACTAGAGAATCCCCGGGGATTCGACGGATCGCGCCACTCGTATCGTAAGTTAATTGAGCAAAAGTGTGGCCATGTGCCCGCACTGCAGTTCGCGCATTCCCATCAGGGCTGGATCGATCTATCCTTGGCTTTGGGTTGGACTGGCTTACTTATATTTGGTCTGATGATGGCGTGTTTTCTTTGTATCGGATGGCGTCAGATGGAAGATCAAGTGCTCAGTTCCTGGGCCATGGCGTTATTTCTTATTAGCGGGTTCTGGATATTGCGTGGATTTGCAGATTCGGTCTACCGGGAGCATTATTTACAAATGCAAATGCTGCTGCTCACCTACCTCTACGGGCGTTTGGTGTTGGCGTCCAGTACGGTAGAAAACCTGTCAACTACGTTAGATCAACAAACAGTTCGCTGAACAACTTGTTCCTACGGACCAGTTGAAGGCGCAGGCTTTCCTTGATTCTGCGTTTGAGTGGGTTTTTATAATAGAAGCCAATACCACCACCGACTCCCTCAATAATGGGAGCCACGCTGAACAGAGCTTTCTGAATGTGGTTTATTGCAAAAATATCAAAAAAACGGTCTTCCAGACTTCGTCCCAAGTGAACATCAATGCCCAAGTGGGCATCTTCGAAATACTCGGTATAGGTAGCAATACTGGTGATGTAGAACCGTGTGTCGATGTAAGAAAATTGAGTTTTTTTGAACGGGGAAAAAACATTTAAGAACACACCTTTGCACAATAGCGTGTTGTTCCAGTTTGATAGGCATTGCTTATAATTTTTCACCCATAGCTTGGATGTGCACTTGGTGAAACACCCGGCCATGGCTATCAATTTTGAATGGTGAAGGGCGTAGCGGACAATTTCACCTTCTCCATATCCACGGCCATATTTTTTGACCAATTCCTGATTGTTTTCAAAGCAAAGGCATTCAATATTGGCCAAGGGGAAATGTTCGGCGACGAGGTTGCCGAAGTCAAAACTGGAGCCATCACAAAGCACCAGTGAAAGATTGGGATTGATCTGCAGCCATTGCGCCACCGACTCTAGCGCCAGACGCGTTCGTTCTTCTGTATCGCTCAATGCCACTCCGGTGTCATACGCGATAACGCTGGAGGTTAGCAAGATAGGAGGGCTTGTCATAACGTTACATGCATTGGTATCTGGTTCCTCAGATCAGATGCGCCCGAGTTTGCGTCGCATGCGTCGGCCTGTTCTGGAGAGAAAACCTCCACCTTCTTCTGGCCAGTCCATTTCTCGCTCCCATGCGGACTGGTAAATGATGCCGCAGTAGAGTTTGGCTATATCTTGGACTCCAAAACCTGCTTTGCGGTCCTGATCGTGCTGCCAAGCGTAGTGGTATACCTTGAACAGGGCTTGGCAGGGTAGCAAGGGGACGGCCTTAAAACATAACAAGGCTTCTCCATACCAGCGTGACTCGATCGGTGCCAGTGCGATGGCGTCAGCGAAATTCATGCCCCGGGGTTGAAGATACTGAGTGTCCAAGCTCTCCCACACTGCACGATGCCATACAAGGGGAAACGGGCCGAAGCTATAAGTCCGGCCTATACGACCAAACAATTTCTGCACTAAAGTTGCCTCTTGGTAGAAGGTCTGGGCGATGCGCGGCTTTTTGTGGCGCAAGGCGTCTTCCAGCAAATCGTGTCCCTCATCCAGCATTGTGTAGGGCGAGCCATCAGGCGCAATAAAGTCCGCCTCGCCGAAGGTGCGGACAAAAAATGAGTCCGAGTCAATGCAGGCATAACTCGTAGAAATCCCCAGACGCCAAAAGCTTGACTTAACTATCTGCTGCACCACACTACCAGGCATCTGGGATAGGTTTACCTCTCCTATGGTTTGAAGAATGTCTTCATCGGCATGTAGTACCGCGCCAAAATCTGCCAAATGCGCTGCGAAAAGAGGCAGTTCCTCGCGAGGGACGGACACGTGAAAGGGAATGGATTCCTGGTTGAACTCTTGCACAGATTGAGCGAGGCGGACCACGCGCTTTAGGTCGGTGCTATAGCTCTTGCAGTAGAGCACAAAGGGCTTCATGTGCGACGGTCTTCATAGTTACTCAATATCTTGGCGGCAAACAGGCCCAAATGTGTGGCGCGGGCCACCATGATCCGTTTCAGCGTGTACATATCGTCGCCCTCCTGGACCCGGCCCCGTTGGGTGGTCGTCGCCGAGATATAACCCGCTAACTGAATCAATTGGCGGTGCTCAGCAGAATACCAGCCATAAGGGTAACAAAAGTGACGTATCTCGCAGCCCAGAGTGGTTTGCAGCTCTTGCTTGGAGCCTTTGATCTCGTCAAGAGCTTGCTCCGCTGTACTTTTGGTAAGGTCCACATGGTGGCGTGTATGGGACCCCACTTCCATGCCGTTGCTCAACCAGACAAGCCAGTTTTCTACTGTCATGAGTGGCTTTTGGGCAATGCCCAGGTGTTTATCCCAGCTATTGCTACCTCCCATTGCATTGCTAACGGCGTAACAGGTCGCAGTAAAACCATTTTTAACGAGTACCGGCAAGGCATATTGCAGATTGTTTTGATAGCCGTCGTCAAACGTGAGCCCGACCACCTTACCTTGCTTTTTCCCCTGGAGGTAAGGCTCCAGATCGTGCATGGATAGGCAGCGGTAGCCCAAGAGTTTGAGTAAAGCCATTTGGCGCCCAAACGATGTGGGTGACACCACCAATCCGCGCAGAGAGGCACCACGCGGGGGGGGGGCGTCGATCTGGTGGTACATCAGGATGGGAATTTTCATGCCTGCATTCGAGCCAGATTGGCATAGTAGCCTCCGGCTTGTACCAGTTCAGTATGGGTACCAGATTCAACGATACGCCCTTCTTCCAACACCAAAATCTGGTCAGCTCGTTCGATGGTGCTGAGCCGATGGGCAATGACCAGCGTAGTTCTATTCTTCATCAGTATGTTCAAAGCGTTTTGCACTTGCCGCTCGGATTCAGTGTCCAGGGCCGAAGTTGCCTCATCCAAAATTAGTATGGGCGCATTTTTGAGCAGGGCTCGCGCGATGGCGATCCGTTGGCGCTGTCCGCCGGACAATTTAGCCCCATTTTCACCAATCAAACTGTCCAGCCCTTGGGGAAGCTGTTTGATAAATTCCCATGCATTGGCTGCTTGTGCTGCCTGAACAACCTCTTGCCTTGATCGATTGCGCTCCATACCAAAGGCGATATTTGCTTCGACCGTGTCGTTGAGCAGAACGATCTCCTGACTGACCAGCGCGATGTTACGCCGCAGGCTTGACAAAGTTACATCGTTGATATCCTGCCCATCAATGCGTATATGGCCTGCACCATTGGGGTAGAAGCGGGGGACCAGTGCGCCAACAGTGGATTTTCCACCTCCCGAAGCGCCAACCAATGCCACCGTCTGACCAGCCGACACACGAAAACTGATGTCCGACAAGGCCGCTTTTTCCGCCCCCATGTAACGGAAGTTGACCTTATCAAACTCAATGCTGCCTTGCACGTGTTCCAATTCAATTTTACCGGGATCATTTTCGCTAGGACTGTCTAAAAACGTAAATACGCTTTCGCATGCCGACAAGCCCCTTTGCATTATTGGACTGATGGTGGTGAGTTGCTTGATCGGCGAAATCAATAGCAGTAGTGTTGTGATAAAGGAAACAAAACCACCGGCGGAGTCTCCTGCTTGCCCCATGGACCGGCTCAGAGCCATGAAAGTTATGGCTGCAATCGCCAGAGACGCGGTCAGATGGGTAATTGGGGTCAGTGCTGAAGCCGGTATGGCTTCACGCATCATGGAGCGTCGAAATCGCTCGGTGTTTGCGTGAAACCGTTCTGTTTGCTGTGCCTGCGCGCCGTAGATCTTGATGACCTTGTTGGCCACCGCAGTTTCCTCTACGGTATGCGCAATGGTTCGCATCGAGTCAAAGCTTGCACGACTGGCTGTGCGTATCCGTTTGCCAAAGCCTTGAATTATGAAAGCGATCGCGGGCCCAATGGCCAGCGTGATGAGCGTGAGCTTCCAATCCAGATAGAGCAAGTAGGATAGCAGCGCGACCGCTGTGAGCGACTCTCGAACGGCGGTGACAAAGACATTGGTTGCTGCTTGGTTGACATTGTCCACGTCATACAGCAGCTTGGAGATCAATTGACCAGATGACAACTCATGGAATGTCTGTGTAGGTAGGGATAGGATTTTTGCAAAAAGTTCTCTACGTAAGTCGCATACCAGACGTGTGGAGACCCAAGTCATTAGGTAGTTGGTAACAAATGACAATACGCCTCGCGTCATGAAGAGCACGACGATTGCCAATGGAATCAGCCAAACCAAGCGTTGGTCTTCGGTTTTGAATCCATGGTCCAGCAAGAATTTCATAATGGCGGGAAACACAGGTTCAGTGGCTGCGGTTCCCATCATTCCCAAGACTGCAAGTGCAAAGGCCTTCCAATAGGGAATAACATAAGTCAAGAGGCGCCGATAAAGTGCCCGGTCTGAATTAGTCATTGGACATACCGGATGGTTTCAGCGGATCTTTCCACTGGGAGCTCTTTTGAAGTTCAATCGCCTTCACATACCGATAAAACGTACCTTCAAAATTTCCCAGCGCAATCACAAACCCTGCCCAACCATCCAAAAAACCCAGTTTGAAAATATAGTGTTTGGCAAATGACCACAGGCCATGGCCCAGAGCAGTGCCCATGGAGATTTTCTTGTGTTTAATTTTTTCAGCGCCGAGCGAAGAATAGCGATTCGCCTTGTGCATTACTTCGCTCATGTTTTTGAAGGGAAACTGCCAAATCGCATTTTGCATATGGCCGATGGGTCTGGAGGACGGGAGTATGTAGCCCTCATGCACTGGTTTCAGGTCGTATTGCATGGCGCCTTTACGAAACAATTGAGGTTGCCGGTAATTGGGGTACCAACCTGAATGCTTGATCCAACGGCCCATGAAATAATTGCGGCGGGGTGTCCAGTAGGCGTCCAGCGCGTTCTCGTCTGCAGTGATTGCCTTAATTTCTGCGGCAGCTTCTGAAGTGCATCGCTCATCGGCGTCCAAGCTGAATATCCACTCGTGCGAACAGGCCGAAATGGCATGGTTGCGTAAGTCGCCAAAACCATTGAACTTGACCTGCACCACCCGTGCACCCAGTTGGGTGGCGATATCGGCGGTGCCATCGGTGCTCCAGGAGTCGACAACAATGATTTCGTCCGCCCAGCGAACGCTTTCTATCGTCGCACGTACCTTTTCTGCTTCGTTAAAAGCAATGATGTAGACGGAAATCTGGGTCATCGATAGTGATACGATACAAAGTCTATGCAGTGCCGTGGGCACGAAGCGGGTGTTGTGAGTGCCACAGAATAGACGGCACTTGCGTTCAAGCCGCGTAGTCTATTCCAAAATGCCTCCACCCAATCTGATTTCAGTGGTCGTGACCACCTACAACCGCAGCGATGCTTTGATGCAGGTGCTGCGAGGCCTTGCACTACAGGATGACAAGAGCTTTGAGGTCATTATTGCTGATGATGGGTCCTCTCAAAGGCACAGGGATGTCATTCAATCGACTGCTTCAACTTTCGGTTTGCAACTTACCCATGTGTGGCACCCCGATATCGGATTTACTGCGTCCCGCGTTCGCAATCGAGGCGTTTCGGTGGCGCAAGGTGATTACATTGTCTTTCTAGATGGGGATTGCATTCCTGAAATTGACTTTGTGCGTCAGCACAGGCGATTGATGGAGCCAGGGTGCTTTGTTAACGGCAGCAGGGTTTTGCTGTCTGAAACATTCACGAGGGAAATTGTGTCCGATACCGCTTCGGTTTGCTGTCGTTCCCCGAGCTATTGGATCAAGAAGAGGTGGGCAGGTGATGCGAGTAAACTGACCGGGTTACTGCGCTTTCCAGACTTTCCGTTCAGGACGCAGGCCGACTTTGTGTGGCGGGGCATTCGCAGTTGCAACATGGGGGTCTGGAGATCAGACTATGAAGCAATCAATGGGTTTGATGAGTCATTTGTAGGTTGGGGGCATGAAGACGCCGATTTTGTTCTCCGCTTGCACAACTTGGGGTTGAAGCGAAAGAACGGTTTTTGTGCGACTGAGGTTTACCATTTATGGCACCCTGAGTCGAGTCGGGCGCAGGAGTCAAAGAACGCGGATCGGGTGAGGGAACGTCAGCGAAACCACCAAGTGCTTTCTACGGTCGGTTACCGTGAGAGTTTGGGTGGTTCTGATATGGTAGTCAACAGATTGGGATGATTTGTAAACAATGAATAAGTTTCTGCTGGGTCTTTGGATTGCGATGCTGAGTCTGGGTGCAAGTGCCCAATTTCGCGTGGAAGTGTCTGGTGTGGGATTGACGCAGCTTCCCATTGCAGCTGCCACATTTCGTGGCGAAGATGCTGCTCCGCAAAAAATATCTGCCATTGTTCTAGCTGATTTGGAACGTAGCGGTCAATTTAGGGGCGTTGAAACTGGTGGCGTGTCTTTGGATGAAATCGCCCGTCCGGCTGTTTCTGTGTGGCGTCAAAAGGGGGCTGATGCACTGATTACCGGCAGTGTGACTCGCTTGGCAGATGGACGATTTGATGTGCGCTTTCGCCTTTGGGATGTTGTTCGCGGGCAAGATCTTGGTGATCTTGGGGGACAAAGTTATTCAGCGACTGCCGGGGAGTTGCGTTTCGTGGCCCATCAAATAGCGGACTTCGTGTACGAAAAACTGACAGGTGACAAAGGTGTGTTTTCAACACGGATTGCATACGTCACCAAAGCTGGGCAGGCTTTTCATTTGTGGGTCGCAGATGCTGACGGCGAAAATCCGCAAAGTGCGTTGAACAGCGGTGAACCTATCATTTCTCCGTCGTGGTCACCCAATGGCAACCAATTGGCCTACGTTTCCTTTGAATCGCGCAAGCCTGTTATTTTTGTGCATGACCTTTCTAATACCAAGCGTCGCCTGGTTGCAAATTTTAAAGGCTCCAACAGTGCTCCGGCTTGGTCACCAGATGGGAAGACGCTTGCGGTCACGTTGAGTCGTGATGGTGGATCGCAGCTGTACCTCATGGACGCAACTGGCGGTGAGCCAAGACGCTTGGCACAGTCCAATGCCATTGATACCGAGCCAACATTCGCAGCCGATGGCAAGACCATTTATTTCGTCAGTGATCGAGGTGGGTCCCCCCAGATTTATCGGATGCCTTCCGCTGGTGGTAGTCCTGAGCGCGTGACGTTCAGTGGAACCTATAACATATCACCTGCTGTGAGTGCGGATGGGCGATGGCTTGCCTATATTTCACGTGTCAGTGGCGCATTCAAATTGCATGTGATGGATCTGGCTTCTGGCGTTACCAGTGCGATCACCGATACGACAGGGGATGAAAATCCGAGCTTTTCACCCAATAGCCGCCTTGTTATTTACGCGACGCAGCAACAAGGCCGCGAGGCATTGATGACAACAACGCTGGACGGAAAGATAAAAGCCCGATTGGCTGGTCAAAATGGTGACATTCGCGAGCCCGATTGGGGCCCAATGCAAAAATAGTTTCATGTAACAAGGAGTATGGGATGAATCGATTGATATTGGCGGTTGCAGTAGCCGCTTTGTTGTCAGCCTGTGGGTCAGCGGTCAAGTTGGACAATGTCCCGGTGGAGGATAAGGCGGGCGCGGCCGTTTCAACCTCATCCGCTGCAGATAGTGGTAAAGCTGATGGCTCCGCCGTCGGAAAGGGCACCGTCACAGGCCTAGATCTGGGACAGAGTGGCAAAGACACAGCGTTGCAAGCCACAACCCGAATCGTCTATTTTGATTACGACAGCTTTGCCATCCGTCCAGAGTTCCAGTCGGTGATCGAAGCGCATGCCCGCTCTATTAAATCTGACAAGGCCCGTAAGGTCGCTATCGAAGGGCATACCGACGAGCGCGGTGGACGTGAGTACAACTTGGCCTTGGGTCAAAAACGTGCCGAAGCAGTGAGACGCGCACTGGGTCTACTGGGGGTGGCTGAAAGCCAGCTGGAAGCAGTGAGTTTTGGTAAGGAAAAGCCCGCAGTATTGGGCGCAACCGAGGCAGCGATGGAAAAAAATCGTCGAGCTGAAATTAGCTACCGATGAGATCCATATCTTTCTTTTCCGCGGTGCAGCAGGTCCGTCTCGGTGTTGCGGTCTTGTTGATGGCGTGTATTGGCAGTGCGTCGGCCGGACTTTTCGATGATGAAGAGGCACGAAGGGCTATTTTGGAATTGCGCCAGACCAACCAAGAGCTTCGGCAGCAAATTGAAGTGCTCAAGCGTGATTTGGAACAAAGAATTTCCGAAGAAACACGCCGAGCCACAGAAGAGGGTGAGCAAGTTCGAAGAGGACTTGTAGATTTGCAAAATCAGTTGGAAATCTCTCGTTCTGATCTGGCAAAGTTGCGTGGCCAAGATGAGCAGGTGGCACGGGATGTGGCGGAGCTGCAGCGGCGTCAAAAAGACGTTCTGCAGGCAACGGAAGACCGGTTGCGCAAACTGGAACCCGCACGGGTGGCTGTGGATGGGCGGGAGTTTCTCGCGGAGCCTGCAGAAAAGAAGGACTATGAAGCAGCATTGGCAATTTTTCGCAAAGGTGAGTTTGCTAACGCGCAGCTCGTCTTCGTGGATTTCCTGAATCGCTATCCGCAAAGCGGCTACCGGCCGTCGGCACTGTTCTGGTTGGGTAATGCGCAATATGCGACCAAAGACTATAAAGAGGCCATGGCGAACTTCCGGTTTTTGGTGACTCAAGCGTCGGACCATCTTCGGGTGCCGGAAGCCATGCTGGCGATTGCCAACTGCCAGCTGGAAATAAAGGACAACAAAGGCGCGCGTAAAACTCTGGAAGAACTCGTTGCGACGCATCCGGGTACCGAAGCGGCCCTTGCAGCCAAAGATCGACTTGCGCGGTTCAAATAGGGATTTCGCGCCACGTGTCACCACCGTCTTTGGGAAATATGTCCGGCACCGACGATGCTGATTTAGCTCGGCGTTTTTCGGGACTTGATCGCCTGCTGGGCGCCGATCCGGCTCAGCGTGTGCGTCGTGCTCACGTCACCGTGGTGGGTATTGGCGGTGTGGGGTCCTGGGCAGCAGAAGCACTGGCGCGTAGTGGCGTTGGGCGTCTAACATTGATCGATATGGACCATGTGGCGGAGTCCAATATCAACCGCCAAGTGCATGCGCTGAGCACCACTACTGGAAAGTCCAAGGTCGTTGCGATGCAGGAGCGTATTGCACTGATCAACCCCGCCTGTGATGTGACCTGTGTGGACGCATTTGTGGAGCCGGACAATTGGCCCTCAATTCTCCCCGAGGGGGTTGATGCGACGATTGATGCCTGTGACCAGGTGAAATCAAAAACCGCAATGGCGGCTTGGGCACGCAGTAACAAGCACTTGTTTATTTCGGTTGGCGCAGCGGGCGGAAAACGTCACGCACACCAGGTTGACATTGCAGATTTGAGTGCAGTGACCCATGATCCACTCCTTGCGCAATTGCGTTACCGTTTGCGCAAGGAGCACCACGCGCCGCGCGATGGTAAAAGGATGGGGGTTGCATGTGTGTTCAGCCGCGAACCTGTCAGTGCGCCTCAGTCCTCATGCGCTGCACCGATGGACAGCACGCTCAATTGCCATGGTTACGGATCATTGGTGACAGTGACCGCAACTTTTGGTCTGTGCGCCGCAGGATGGGTAATAGATAAAATTTCGAACAATAGCTAAATTCATGGTTAATAGACGCTATAATTTGAGGCTTCGCAGGGTTAAATAAATATTTGTTTTATCCTGTTGGGACGTTAGCTCAGTTGGTAGAGCAGCGGACTTTTAATCCGTTTGTCGTGGGTTCGACCCCCGCACGTCCCACCATCATTTGAAAGCCTGATAGTTAAAATCATCAGGCTTTTTCTTTGAAAATTTTGATGGATAAAGTGGGTTCTTAGCTCAGTTGGTAGAGCAGCTGACTCTTAATCAGTAGGTCGCGTGTTCGAGCCACGCAGGACCCACCACTTATAAAGGATCTGCCCTTTCGGTCAGATCCTTTTTTTTATGCCTGCAGCGCGCCTTCCAACTGCGATGACAGTTTCAACCAGCGGTCTTCCAAGTCTTTGGTTTCATCGTTGACATTGTTCAGGCGTTTTGCCAAGTCAGCGATTTCCGATGCGTGCGGGTTGGCAGCGAGGCGGGCCTCCAGCGCTGCACCTTCTCCATTCAAAATCTCCATACGCGCCTCCACGGCCTGCAGATCTTTCTTCCATTGGCGTGCGGCTTCCTGCGTTGGAGATTGTTTTACGGTGGGCACGGGCAAAGTTGTTTTTTGTACAGCTTTGGCTTTGGATGCTTGCGCCTGGGCTTCCTTGATCAACTCCCTTTGGCGTTTGGCCTCGTCTAGCAAATAGCGCTGGTAGTCGTCCAAATCACCATCGAATGGGGCAACGCCACCACGGGATACCATCCAGAACTCGTCACAGACGGCACGCAACAGTGCACGGTCATGGCTGACCAGCATCACGGTGCCTTCAAACTCATTCAGCGCCATGCTCAGCGCTTCGCGGGTGGCCAGGTCCAGGTGGTTGGTGGGCTCGTCCAGCAGCAGCAGGTTGGGGCGCTGCCACACAATCATGCACAGCACCAGTCGGGCTTTTTCGCCGCCGCTCATGCTTCCCACGGCCTGCTTGACCATGTCGCCACCGAAATTGAACGTGCCTAAAAAACTGCGCAAGTCCTGTTCGCGGGTGGCTTGTCCGGCAATCTTTCCCGCAGCGGTCAGCTCTTTGACCAGAGCGATCATGTGCTCCAACGGTGTATCCGTGGGCCGCAGAACATCCAGTTCTTGCTGGGCAAAATAACCAATGTTCAGACCCCGGCCTTCCGTGATCTCTCCGCCAGTGGCTTTGAGGGCACGGGCCACAGTCTTGACCAGGGTGGATTTGCCCTGGCCATTGGCACCCAAAATGCCGATGCGTTGGCCTGCCAGCACCGAGCGGTTGACGTTTTGGACAATGACCGTGGGTGGCGTGCCTTCCGGCGCGTCTTCGGGGGCCGGGTAGCCAAAGCTGGCCCCTTGCATGGACAGCATCGGGTTGGGCAGATTGGCGGGCTCTTTGAATTCGAAACTGAAGTCGGCATCCGCCAACAAAGGCGCAATTTTTTGCATGCGGTCCAGCGCCTTGACCCGGCTTTGTGCCTGCTTGGCCTTGCTGGCCTTGGCTTTGAAGCGGTCAATAAACTTTTGCAAGTGGGCAATTTTGTCTTGCTGCTTGGCAAATG